>JAOPYK010000025.1 GCA_025964695.1 Streptosporangiaceae bacterium
CAGCTCAAGGAGAGCAAGCCCCTGCCGGCTTCCGACTGATCCCGCGACCGACCGGAGCGTGTGATGAACGTGACGATGCTGCTCGACATGGCCGCCGAGGGGTTCGGCGACCGGGTGATCGTGGGACGCCGTGAGAACGGGCTGAGCGCAGCCCGGCTCCAGGAGCTCTCGGTCGGCGGGGCCCGGGCGGTGCGGTCGGCCGGCGCGGACGCGGTGGTCTATCTCGGCGTGAACGGCCCGGCCTTCCCGGTGGCGATGTTCGCGGCGGCCCGCGCGGGCGTGCCGCTGGTCCCGGTCAACTACCGGCTCGGCGAGGACCAGCTGCGCCTGCTGCTGGCCAACCATCCCGGCGCCTACGGGATCGCGGGCGCGGAGCAGGCCGGTGCGCTCACCCGGGCGGGGCTGTCCACCCGGACCCCGGGGGAGTTCCTGGCGGACGCAGGCCGGACCCCCGGCGGCGACCCCGCTCTCGACGCGGACGCGGCCGACCCGGAGACCGCCGCGGTCCTGATCTACACCAGCGGGACCACCTCGACGCCCAAGGGCGTGGTGCTCCGCCATCACAACCTGGTGTCCTACGTGCTCGGCACGGTGGAGTTCGCCGGCGCAGGCGATGAGGAGGCCGCGCTGATGAGCGTGCCCCCGTACCACATCGCCGCGGTCTCCAACGTGCTGACGAACCTCTTCGCGGGCCGGCGGTTCATCACGCTGGAGTCGTTCGCCCCGGCCGAATGGCTGGCCCTGGTCCGCGACCAGGGTGTGACGAACGCGATGGTCGTCCCTACCATGCTCGCCCGGATCATGGAGGCCACCGACCTCGACCGGTCGGTGGGGACGCTGCGCGCGCTCGCCTACGGCGGTGCCAAGATGCCGCTGCGGGTCATCGAGCAGGCGCTGCGGGACTGGCCGGCCGTCGACTTCGTCAACGCCTACGGGCTCACCGAGACCAGCTCGACGATCTCGGTCCTGGGGCCCGAAGACCACCGCGCCGCGATCGTCAGCACCGACCCGGCGGTGCGGGCCAGGCTGGCCTCGGCCGGACGGGTCGTCCCGGCGATCGAGATGGAGATCCGCGACGAGGAGGACCGGGTGCTTCCGGCCGGGGTCACCGGGCGGGTCTGGGTCCGCGGGGAGCAGGTGTCCGGTGAGTACGCCGGCGCGGGCTCGTCGGTCGACGAACGCGGCTTCTTCGACACCCGGGACCGGGGCAGGCTCGACGAGGCGGGCTATCTCTTCATCGAGGGCCGTATCGACGACACCATCATCCGGGGCGCGGAGAACATCGCGCCGGCCGAGATCGAGGACGTGCTGCTGCGCCATCCCGACGTCGCCGACGCCGTCGTGGTCGGGGTGCCCGACGAGGAGTGGGGCCAGCGGATCGAGGCGGCCGTCGTGCCCCGTCCGGGTGCCGTGCTCGACCTGACGGCGCTCCGCGAGCACGTCCGGAGCAGGCTGCGCGGGTCCAGGACCCCCGACCGCATCGCCTGCTGGCCGGAACTGCCGCGGACCCACACTGGCAAGATCATCCGCCGGGACGTCGTGGCGGGCCTGCTGAACGAGCGGCAGCACAGCGCTCCTTGAGGACGGGCACCGGGTGAGCGCGCTCACCCGGTGCCACCGGCGGGTGATCGGCCCCGCGACCGGAACGGTCGCGGGGCCGGTGTCGTCTCTACCGCTCTACTGCGAACGGGTGTGCACCCTCGCCAGGCGCAGCCCCTCGGCCCGGCTCGGCGCGGTGACGCTCCACCGCTCGCAGGAACAGGCACAGGTGTAGGTGCCGTCCTGCGCCGGGATCACGGACTGCGCCACGCACTCGCCCGCCGAGCTCGCCACGTCGTGCAGGAACTCCGTGGGAGAGTCGTACATCACGTTGTCGCTCATCGGTCCACAGCCAATCAGTCGGGTCGATGGTGGGCCGGCTCAGGCCGCGACGGCCGGAAGCGGCGGCACCTCGGGGAACAGCTCGGCGAAGGCGCCCACCGTGATCCGCTCCTTGACGGCGGGGTCCGCGCCGTCGAACAGGTGGTGCAGGGTCTGCTGCGTGTGCCCGAAGGTGCCCTCCATGTGGGGGTAGTCGCTGCCCCACATGACGTTGTGATAGCCCATCGAGGTGGCCGCGGCGACCGCCGACTCGTCGTGCTGGAACGAGGCGTACACCTGCGAGTAGATGATCTCGCGGGGGGAGCGCTTGAGCTTGGGCCGCACCGCGACCGCGTGCTGGCGGTAGCCCTCCTCCATCCGGTCGGCGACGAAGGGCACCCAGGTGGCGCCGCCCTCCGACACCAGCACCTTGAGGTCCGGGTGCCGGTCCAGCGCGCCGGAGGCGACCAGCTTCATCACCGCACGCTGACCGCCGAACGTGGTCTCGGTGTAGTTCAGCACGGCGCCGCCCGGACCCCGGTACATGACGCCGGCCGAGCCGCCCGAGGACAGGTCGATCGGGTCGGTGCCGATGTGGAATGCGATGACGATGTTCGCCTCCTCCGCCACGGCCCAGAAGGGCTCCCAGACGTCCTGGTTGTAGTCCTTCTGCAGCGGATGCGGGCTGACCGGCATGAAGACGGCCCGGTACCCCAGCTCCGCGACGCGCTTCAGCTCGGCCACCGCGTCGTCGATGTCCAGCGTGGAGACCTGCGCGGTGGCGACCAGGCGCGGCGAGGCCTGGTGAATGGTCTCGTGCGCCCAGTCGTTGCTGACCCGCAGGGCCTCACGCAGCACCTCGGGCGTACGGAACGAGGAGCTCCACATGCCCAGTGACGGGAAGACGAGCTCGCCCCAGATGCCCTCCTGGTCCAGGTCGACCAGGCGCAGCGGGATGTCGCGCGCGCCGGGAGCGCGGTTCGAGGCCTCGATGAACTCCTGGGCGGCCATGCTGGGCAGCTTGCGACGGAAGGACATGCCGTCGATGTGCACGGTCTCCCAGAGGCCGTCGGGGTCCTTCTCCGACCGCGGCACCAGCTCGGCCAGGCGGGCGGGCAGATTGGCGCGCCACAGGTCCTCGGGCTCGAGGAAGTGGGAGTCGCCGGAGTTGGCCCAGATCTTTTCCATGAGGTTCTCCTGATCGTGGTCTCGGGCTTCGTGATCTCAGTGGCGGGCGGCGAGGTCCAGGAGGGCCGGCACGTCCTCGAGGGCCCGGAGCATGTCGTTCAGATGGGTGCAGGTGGAGATCCCGGTGAAGGTGCCGCGTACGTGCCGGCGCAACCCGGCCAGCGGGACGCCCGCCAGCCGCCCGGCGCTGGCCGCGGCGGCCGGGCACTCGGTCCAGGGCAGGGCCCTGGGCACGGCCTCGCACCGGCTCACCGTGCCGCCGTCGATCTCGGCGGTGAGCGTGTACTCGTGGATGACGGTCTCCAGGCCGTCGGGCAGGACGTAGGAGTCCCGGAAGATCGCTTCCACGGTGGCCGGCTCGCCCGGGCGGACGTCGATGCGGCGGGTACGGCGCATGCCGTGGGGCGGCAGGGGATCGGTGGGGTGCCAGGCCAGCGCGTCGTCGGGGTCGAGCAGCGGGGGAGCGGCCGGGCCGGTGACCACGGGAGGGCTGCCGGATCGCTCGACCTCGGTCATGATCGTCGCTCCGGTGGCGAACCCGGCGCAGAGGTCCGCGGTGAACGCGGGCCGGCCCGTCGCCGGCTGTGGTGCCCGGCTCCGTACGCGCCCGGCCATGAAGGCGTGACCCGACACGAGCGTGGTGACCGGCAGGTCGTCCAGCAGCAGGTAGAGCAGGTCGTGGTCGGTGTGCAGGCTCGGGTCAGCCTCGTCGAGGCGGCCCCGGAACCCCGAGGACACGCGCTGGCCGAGCAGCCGGTCGAGGGCGGGGCGCCGCGGGGTGGTGACGAGCTCCTGCAGCGTCCTGCCCTGCACGAAGTCGACGACGGCACGGCACGAGGCTTCGGCCTGCACCCGTGCCGAGGACCGGCCGGTACGCAGGTCGCGGCCGGTGCCCACCAGCACGAGGGGACCGTCGAGGCCGTCGGGCCGCAGCATGTCGATCGTGCTGGTGCGGCGGACCGATCCCGGTGCCCGGGCGGGTGTGCCGGACGTCGGCTCGTGGATTCCGTGCCGCGGATGCAGCAGGCGTGGCGGACCGGTCAGCGACATCGTGACTCCAGTTCTCGTCGCCGTCCCCTGCGACCTGACCCACGGTCAGGGCGGCGACGATCGACCATTTCCGAACTCCACTCCGATGGCGGCGGGACGACCGGGTTTCCGGGCGCCTATGTCCACCTCTGAGTGAAAACGGCTTTTTCAATGGTCGCCCCAACGATGCGGCTTGTCAACGGGGGGTCAGGAAACGACGCCGCGTTCATGGAGCCCGGCGATGCGGGCGTCGTCGTAACCCAGCTCGCGCAGCAGTGCGTCGGTGTGCTCGCCGGCCACGCAGCCGCCCTGCGCCCGGGTGGCGGAGCGGGAGAAGCGCACCGTCGGGCCCAGCCGGAGATGCTCGTCGAAGACGGGGCTCGTCGCGGTGGCGCAGTACTCCGCCGCCAGCTCCTCGTCGGTCTGCAGGAGCGACTCGGGAGCGCGCTCGGTCACCACCACGCAGCCCACTCCCGCCGCGGTCAGCCGCTCCTCCCACTCCGCCGCGGGCCGCTTGCGGAAGACGCCGGCCAGCACGGCGGCGAGCTGCTCGTCGTCGGCGCGCCGGGCGTCGGGGAACGCGAAGGCCTCTCCGCCCAGGTCGGCCTCCGTGGCCAGGGCCGAGACCAGATCGGCCCACTCCCCGGCGCGCGGCGCGGCGAGGAAGACCCAGCCGTCGGAGGCCTGATACATCCGGTAGAGCGCGGAGTAGCCGTGGCCGCCCGGGTCCACCGCCGGCGAGACCGGCCGGCCGGGATAGTCGATGAGCTGGTCGAGCAGGGCGTGCGTCGTGCTGCCGATCATGGTGGTGGTCAGCGTGCCCAGTGCCCGGCCGCGGGCGCGGGCGAGCAGGCCGAGGAGGAGGGCGGAGGCGACCGCGTTGGCCGCGATGCCGTCGGCCTGGAGGGTGGGCACGGCCGTGGCCGAGTTGAGCCGCACGGCGGCCACCTTGATGTCGGCGAGCGAGCCAGTCGCCTGTGCGGCGTCGGGCGCCTCGGTCAGAGCCACTCCTGCGGTGGCCCCGATCGACGGCGCGTACGCGGGGCGCGCGCCGTAGGGGCCGCTCGTTCCGTAACCCGGGGCGTTGAGGTAGACCAGATCGGGATTGAGCGCGGTGAGGGTCGCCGCGTCCACCCCGGCACGCTCGGCGGCGCCGGCCCGGAACGCCTGCAGCACCACGTCGCTGCGCCGGGTCAGTTCGTGCACGATGCGCAGGCCCTCCTCGGTCCCCAGGTCCAGGGAGATGCTCTCCTTGCCCTGCATGACCTTGGCGCCGCCCGCCTCCGGGAACGGCAGGACCCCGCGGATGGTGTCACCGGTCAGGCTCTCCACCTTGATGACGCGGGCGCCGAGGTCGGTCAGCAGCGTGGACCCGAACGGGCCCGCGAACATGAGGCCGAACTCCAGGATCGTGACCCCCTGAAGTGGCAGCCCTGCCGGGGCCTCGGCCGCCCCGCCACCGGAGCCGCCCGCCACCGGGGCGGCCGTGCCCCGCAGCTGCGCACCGTGCTCGTCGAGACGCGGCGCGGGTCGCGGCGGAGACAGCGGCCGCTCGTCCACGTGCACCAGGGTGGACGGCTGGCGGACCGGGCCGAACTCCGGGTCGTGGGCCACCACCACCCGTCCGTCGTGCAGCAGTTGCGGATGGCCGAGGGCGTCGGGGCCGGCGCGGAACACCTCCGCCATGATGTTCGGATTGGTGGCGAAGACGTGCTCCCATTCCTGGAGAGTGCGCTCGCCGACTTTCTGGATCATGATCTCCCAGAGCTCGGTGCGCAGTTCCTGGGACTCCAGCACCGGAAGGCCCTTCCACTTCGGGTCCGACAGCAGCGGCGTCAGCCCGAGCTCCTCGAGCATGCTGCCGAAGAGCCGGGGCTCGACCTGGGCGAACTGCAGCCAGTGTCCGTCCTTGGTGGGCGCGGAGAGCAGCGGGTAGGTGAGCGGGGACTGCGGCTCGCCCGCCGGGGTGTAGGCGTCGACGGTCTGGTACGCGCCCGGCCAGCGGACGCCGATGAGCTCGGTGAACCAGGTCCAGGTGTCGAAGGTGGTGGCTCCTCGCACGAGGTCGGCCTCGACGTGCTGCCCCGTTCCGCTGGACTCCCGCTCGAGGAGGGCCGACAGGATCCCGTGCAACGCGTTCTGGGCGGCGCCCCAGGTGGCGAAGGGCACCGAGACGAAGGCCGGTCCGGGCCGCGGCACGATCCGGCGCTTGGCGTGGAACATGCCGAGTTTGGCCATCACCATGCCCTCGTAGCCCTTGAGATCGGCCCAGGGCCCGGACGAGCCCCATCCGGTGATCGCTGCGCTGACCAGCCGCGGGTTCAGCCGGGCCAGCTCCGCCGGGGTCAGGCCGAGGCGCTCGGTGGTCCGCGGGCGGAACGTGGTGACCAGGACGTCGGCGCGGGCGATCAGCCCGTGCAGAACGTCTCGGCCGGCCTGGTCGCGCAGGTCGAGTTCGACGCTGCGCTTGCCCCGGGCCAGGGCGGGCCAGGCGGCCAGTTCCCGCAGTGGGCTGCCGCCGGGAGGCTCGACCTGGACGACGTCCGCGCCCGCGTCGGCGAGGAACTGTGTCGCCTGGGCACCGGGTGCCATGGTCGAGAGGTCGACGACCGTGAGCCCGGCGAGGGGCGTGGCACCCTGCGCCTCCGGGCCGTTCGTGTCGTGCTGCCCCGAAGGCGCTCCGCTCACCGTCCACCTCAATCCGCTTGAAGACGCGCTTGCCTGGATGACGAGTGTGACCGCCGTCGCATGGCGCGTCAAGAATCTATATTCATTAACTCAGTGCGTTAGGACAGAGTTCCGTGAGGCAGTGGCGACGAGGGTGATCGCAGGTGGCGACGGCCGTCGAGGGGTTCTGACGTGCGAGGACGAAGGTGCCCGCGGCCTCAGGCGGGTCCGCGGCCGGCGGGCCGGGGGGAGGCCCCGAGCGCACGGAACGCGAAGCCGGCCACTTGATCGGCCGCCTCGGCGGCGGTCACTGAGGCCTCCTGGGACATCTGTTCCTCGAACGCCTGGCCGATCGCCGCCCGGATCGACCGGGCGTCGGGCCAGGGGTCGGCAAGCGGGAACGATCCGTCGGCCCGGCCGTCGAGCAGGATCTGTGCGAGGGCGGCTTCCTGTGCGGTCTGGAAGCGAGCGCGTTCCGCGGCGTAGCCGCGCGCCCGCTGGGCATCCTCGGAGGTCAGGATCAGCACCCGGCGCCGGCGCGGCTCCTCGTCCGTCAGCCGCAGCATGCCGTCGATCCAGCGGCGCAGTGCCTCGGCCGGCGACGCGGCGGCGGAGGAGGCGGTCCGCAATTCGGCCATCACCAGGTCGCTGTCGCTGCGGAACATGGCGAGCAGGAGGCCGTCCTTGGACTCGAAGTGCCGGTAGAACGCGCGGGTCGACAGGCCCGCCGCGGTGAGGATGTCGGTGATCGACACGGCCCCGCCGGAGCTGTCCATGAGGCACCGGTAGGCGGCCTCCATGATGTTCGACTTCTCGGTGGCCGGATTCATCACGGTTGGCACCTCCCCTCATGGCGCGTCGTTCCCAAGCGCGGGCGGATCACCAGCGTACCGAGGCCGTGCGCCCTGGGCGGCTCCTCGCGGACTGGGTGCGTCCGGCGGGCGAAATTCTATTTAGAGTACTGTTTTGGCACCGGCGGGATGGCCCGTCGTGTCTGCACGGGGCGTGGCACGGTCCGCGCCGGAGGAGGGAACATGTCGGACGAGGTTCTCGTCGAGCGCCGCGGCGCCGTTCAGGTGATCACGATCAACCGCCCGGCGGCGCGCAACGCGCTCGACGCCACGGTGGCGCACGCCGTGGCCGCCGCCGCCGACGAGCTGGACGCCTCCGACGACCTGCGCGTGGGCGTGCTCACCGGCGCGGGCGGCACCTTCTCCGCCGGCATGGACCTGAAGGCGTTCCTGCGTGGGGAGAACCCGTCCATCGAGGGGCGCGGCCTGTGCGGGATCACCATGACTCCGCCGCGCAAGCCGCTCATCGGCGCGGTCGAGGGCTGGGCGCTGGCCGGCGGCTTCGAGCTCCTGCTCGCCTGTGACCTGGTGGTGGCCGCCCGCACGGCGAGGTTCGGCGTTCCCGAGGTCAAGCGTGCCCTGGTGGCGGGCGCCGGCGCGGCGCTGCTGCTGACCCGGCGGCTGCCGTTCGCGGTCGCGCTCGAACTGCTGCTGACCGGTGACCCCATCGACGCCGCCCGGGCCGCCGAGGTCGGGCTGGTGAACCGGGTGGTCGACGAGGGCGGCGCGCTGGAGGCCGCGGTGGAGCTGGCGGCCCGGATCGCCGGGAACGGGCCGCTGGCGGTGGCCGCCACCAAGCGGATCGCCCGCTCGACCGCGGACTGGACGCTGCCCGAAGGCTGGTACCGCCAAGAGAAGATCCTGCAGCCGATCATCACTTCTGAGGACGCCCGCGAGGGGGCCACCGCCTTCGCCGAGAAGCGGCCTCCAGTCTGGCGGGGGCGTTGACGCTACCTCCGGGCATGACAGACTGAGTATACTCAATGTGGGTGTCTGCGCTAACGTCTGCCGCGGTACGCCGAATCACTGGAGGAGCCACGTGACCCTCACATTCACCGACGAGCAGGAGGAACTGCGCGCGTCGCTGCGCCGCTTCCTCGCCGAAAAGTCGCCGAGCGCGGCGGTACGGCGCGCGATGGAGTCCGAGGAGGGCCACGACCCCGAGGTGTGGCGCCAGATGGCCGAACAGCTCGGGCTCCAGGGGATCGCCATCGCGGAGGAGCACGGCGGCGCGGGCTTCGGGCCGGTGGAACTCGGCATCGTCCTGGAGGAGATGGGCCGCACGCTGCTGCCCGCCCCCTTCTTCGCGACCGTCGCGCTGGCCGGCCAGGCACTGACCGCCAGCGGAGACGAGGACGCCCGCGCACGGTGGCTGCCGGGCATCGCGGACGGTTCGCTGACCGCGACGCTGGCGGTCAGCGAGGAGAGCGGGTCATGGAGCCTGGACGACGTGGCGGCCACGGCCGTGCGGGCCGGAGACGGCTGGGCCGTGTCGGGATGCAAGATGTTCGTCGTCGACGGGGACTCCGCCGATCTCCTTCTGGTCGTCGCCCGGGCCGGTGACGGGCTGGGGCTGTTCGCGGTCGAGGGCGGTGCGGACGGGGTCACCAGGACCCGGCTGGACACCCTGGACCCGACCCGCCGGCTGGGGCGCGTCGAACTGACGGCGGCCCCGGCGGTGCCCGTCGGCACTCCGGGCGACTCCCGCGCCTTCCTCCAGCGGGCCCTCGATCTAGCCGTCGTGGCACTCGCCGCCGAGCAGGTGGGCGGCGCCGCGGCCTGCCTGGACCTGGCCGTGGAGTACGCAAAGATCCGCGTGCAGTTCGGCCGGCCGATCGGATCCTTCCAAGCGATCAAGCACAAGTGCGCCGACATGCTGCTGGAGGTGGAGTCGGCCCGGTCGGCCGCCTACCACGCTGCATCGGTGGCCGCCGCTCCGCCCGGCGACGACACCGGCGAGCTGCCCGTGGCCGCCGCGCTGGCCGGCGCGTACTGCTCGGTGGCGTACACCCACGCGGCCAAGGAGAACGTCCAGATCCACGGGGGCATCGGCTACACATGGGAGCACGACGCCCATCTCTACCTCAAGCGGGCCAAGTCCGCCGAGCTGCTGCTCGGCGCCCCGGTGCGCCACCGGGCGCGCCTCGCGGACCTCGTCGGGATCTGAGGGAGACGTCATGACGCTGCGGCAACAGACCGTCGAGACCGACGAGGAGTTCCGTGCCCGCCTGCGGGAGTTCCTGGTGGACAACCACCCCGGGCGACCCCCCAAAGTGGCGGCCGAGCGGTCGGCCTGGCAGAAGCAGTGGGCCGCCACCCTCTACGACGCCGGCTACGCGGGGCCGAGCTGGCCGCGCGAGTACGGCGGGATGGAGCTCAGCTTCGCCCACCAGGTGATCTACCAGGAGGAGGTGGCCAAGGCCCGTGTTCCCGGGCAGCTCGGCACCGGCCTGGGCATCGCCGCACCGACGATCATCAAGTACGGGAGCCCGGAGCAGAAGGAGCGCTTCCTGCGGCCGATGCTCCGCGGCGACGAGGTGTGGGCGCAGGGCTACTCCGAGCCCGAGGCGGGCTCCGACCTGCCCTCGCTGCGCACCACCGCGCGGCGGGAGGGCGACCACTACGTCGTCAACGGGCAGAAGGCGTGGAACACCCACGCCGACGTGGCCGACATCCTGTTCACCCTGGTGCGCACCGGGCCGCCCGAGTCGCGGCAGTCCGGCATCAGCTACCTGTTGATCGACCTGCACGCCCCGGGCGTCACCGTCCGTCCGCTCCGGGACCTGACCGGGGGCGCGGACTTCACCGAGATCTTCCTCGAGGACGTCCTGGTGCCGGTGTTCAACCGGATCGGGGAGGAGAACGGCGGCTGGCCGCTCGTCCGTACCAGCCTGGGACACGAGCGGGCCGCGGGCGCCGCCAACCAGGCGGCGATGTACCGGCGCGTCCTCGACGAGCTGATCGCGCTGGCCCACGAGCGCGGCGCGACGGCAGACCCCCTGGTCCGGGACCGGCTCGCCGACTTCGAGATCCGTGTCCGGATCATGCGCTACAACGGGATGCGCACCATCTCCGACATCCTCGCCCGGGGCGAGCCGGGCGCGGCGTCCTCGATCTCACGGCTCTTCATCACCGCCTTCGAGCAGGACCTGCACGAGTTCGCGGTGGACATGCTCGGCGGGTACGGCGTCCTCGGCCGCAAGGATCCGCATGCCGTCCAGCGCGGCCGGTGGGTGTGGGGCTTCCTGCGGACCCGGGCGTCGACGATCGGAGCGGGCACATCAGAGATCCAGCGCAACACGGTGGCGGAGCAGATCCTCGGGTTGCCACGGGACGCCGGGATGCCGCCCCGGTGAGTCCGGCGCAGACGGCCGTCGGGCCGGCTCCGACCGTGCTCGATCTACTGACCCTCGAGGAACTCGATCGAGATCTTTACCGGGCGACCACGGTGCTGGACGAGCCGTTCCCGTTGTACGGCGGTCAGGTCGCGGCGCAGGCACTGATGGCCGCGGGGCGCACCGTACCGCCGGACCGGGTGCCGCACTCTCTGCACGGTTACTACCTGCGAGGTGGCGACGCCGGCCGCCCGACGATCCTGCGGGTCGACCGCGACCGGGACGGCCGGTCCTTCTCGGCCCGGCGGGTCGTGGCGGTGCAAGGAGGCGAGGTCATCTTCAACATGTCGGCCTCGTTCCACGCGCCCGCGCCGGGGCTGGACCGGCAGGCGGAACCGGCCCCCCGGACGACGCCGCCGGAGGACCTCGGGGAAATCGAGATGCCGCGGCTGCTGTCGATGGAGAGCCGGGTGACGCCGCAGCCGTACGCGGGGGTGGAGTGGCCGACGCGCTTCTGGTCACGCTGTATGGCGGATCTGCCCGATGACGACCTTGTGCACGCCTGTGTGCTGACCTACCTGTCCGACATCTCCAGCGGGCTCGTGGCCATGCACGAGGACACCGCGCGTTCGGGGTCGAGTCTCGACCACGCGGTGTGGTTCCACCGCCGGGCGAGGCTCGACGAGTGGGTGCTGATGGACCTGGTCCCGCACACGGTGGCGGCCGGTCGCGGCTGGTACACCGGAACGGTCCACGACGCCGGCGGCGCGCTGGTCGCCAGCCTCACCCAGGAGGCGCTGTTCCGGTCGCCCCGGTGACCGGCTCCCCGGGCGTGCCGGGGCGCCTCCCCGGCCAGGCCCTGCGGCGGTTCAGGCGCCGTGCTCCTCGCGGACGCGTCGGCGCAGGAGCTTGCCGGTAGGCAGCCGTGGCAGCTCCTCCACGAAAACGATGGACCGGGGCAGCTTGAACCCCGCCAGCTTCGCACGGCAGTGGCCGAGCAGCCGCTGCGCGAGCTCGTCGTCCGGCCGCTGCCCGGCGGCGGGCTGCACGACGGCCCTGACCGACTGGCCCATCTCGGGGTCCGGTACGCCGATCACGGCTACGTCGGCTACGGCGGAGTGCATGATGAGGGCTTCCTCCACCTCGGCGGGGTAGATGTTCACTCCGCCGGAGATGATGAGGTCGGTTCGCCGGTCGGCCAGGTAGAGGTAGCCCTCCTCGTCGACGCGGCCCAGATCGCCGAGGGTGGACCAGCCGCGGTCGTTGTACGCCTGGGCCGTCTTGTCCGGGTCGTTGTGGTACACGAAGGCGCCGCCGCCTTCGAAGTAGATCGTGCCGACCTCGCCCGCAGGGAGTTCTGCGCCGTCGTCGCCGACGATGTGCAGTGCCCCGAGGGCGGGCCGGCCCACGGAGCCGGGATGGGCCAGCCACTCCGGCGAGGTGATCGTGGTCATCCCGCCGCCCTCGCTGCCGGCGTAGAACTCCAGCACCTTGGGGCCCAGCCAGTCGATCATCTGCTCCTTGACCTCGACCGGGCATGGGGCCGCGGCGTGCACGACGACCTCCAGGCTGGACAGGTCGAAGGCGAGCCGCTGCTCCCGTGGCAGCTTCAGCATGCGCACGAACATCGTGGGGACGAACTGCACGTGCGTGACGCGGTGCCGTTCGATCGCCCGTAGGCACTCCAGCGGATCGAATCGCTCCATCAGCACGACGGTCCCGCCGTTGCGCTGTGCCCCGAGGGACCAGCCGATCGGCGCCGCGTGGTAGAGCGGGGCCGGGCACAGGTACACCGAGTCGCCGGTGAACCCGAACGCCGATGCCATGAGGTGGTCGATCGTCAGGCCGGTGCCGAACGGCGGGAACCCATGGCCGGGCCGGATCCCCTTGGGCATGCCGGTGGTGCCGGAGGAGTAGAAGAAGTAGACGCCCTCCACCTCGTCCGCAATCGGATCGGAGTCCGCGGATCCCAGCACCTGCTCGTAGCGGGTGAACCCGTCGTGCGCGCCGCCCACGAGCACCGCGGTGGACAGGGCCGGTGATCGGGAGACCACCCGGGCGGCGAGGCCGGCGAGCCGCTCCGAGGTGAACAGCACCCGGGCGCCGCTGTCTCCGGTGACGTACGCGGTCTCGTCCTCGGTCAGATGCCAGTTGACCGGCGTGTAGTACAGCCCGCTGCGCTGGGCGCCCCACGCCACCTCGAGGAACTCCGGGCGGTTGTCCATGAGCAACGCGATGTGGTCCTCCGGGCGCAGGCCCTGACGGCGGAGCCACCCGGAGATCCCGCGGCTGCGCCGGTCCAGCTCGGCGAAGGTCGTGATCCGGCCGTCGTCCGACATGACGATCGCCGGCTTGTCCGGCGTCCTGCCCGCGATCTCGCTGAGATGCACCCGTCCTCCGTCCTCACGGCGCTCCACAGGGCCGCCGTGTGTGATGGTCCGCTCATGCCAGAGGGGAGACCTCCGCAGCGGCGTCCACGCCCACGAGGCGATGGGCGATCAGCCACCGTTCGCCCACCGGGACCAGGACGTCCCGGTACCGGCCCCAATGATCGGGGCCGTCCGCCGTCAGCACCAGGAAGTATGCCGACGTACGGGCCCGCTGCGGGGTGAGCTCGTCGAAGCGCAGATTGGTGACGAAGTGCCGGACGAACCCGGGACGGCCGTCCGCCGGCGCCGCGGAGCCGCGCTCGACCGCACCGGTCAGCATCGCGACAATGGCGCCCCTGCCCTCGGCCGGCTCGCGACCCTTGATCTCGAGCACTCCGTCCGCGGTGAAGCACTCAGCCAGCCGCGCGACCTGGCCCCGGTCGCCGGAGTGGGTGTACGCCGCCACCGTGTCCCGGATCAGCTCCCGCGCGACCTGCTCCCAGCTTTCCACGCCGTGCCGCCTTCCAGATGATCGCGTTCGCCGACCATATCGCGAGCTCACGACCAAGTTAACTCAGTATACTCTGTGGGTCGGTGATGTCCGGACAAGGCGGTACGCGCCCCGTACCGTCGGCAGAGGTGGAGTAATCCGTGGAACAGGTGACGGACGTCCGGGTGACGCGGGAGCGCCCCGGCGTCGTCAGGATCGAGATGTCCCGGCCCGGCAAGCTCAACGCGATGAACGCGTCGATGGTAGAGCGGCTGCACCGGGCGCTGGGCGAGGCGGGCGCGGACCCCGACTGCCGGGTCGTGGTGCTGACCGGGGCCGGCCGCGGGTTCTGCGCCGGCCTGGATCTGGACGGCTATGGAGAGTCCGGGGACCCGGCCGGCGGCCCGGTTCAGCGTGGGCTGGCCACGCAGCGGCACATCGCCTCCCTTGTCCAGCGCATCCGCCGGCTGCCTCAGCCGGTGATCGCGGCCGTCAACGGACCGGCCACAGGTGGCGGCCTCGCGCTCGTCCTCGCCGCCGACCTGCGGCTGGCCGCCACCACCTCGGTGTTCGCGGTGTCATTCATCCGGGTGGGATTCTCCGAGGCGATGTCGGCCTTCCGTGATCGCCGGCCACCGGAGTACCACGGCACATGACCCGGCACATGATCAGAACAACAGGCGCCGTCCCCTGGACGGCCGTCGAACGGAGGCGCGATGAGCGTGCAGGCCGATGAACGCCCGGACACCGGGCAGGGTGAGGCGGCCGCCGAGCTGCGCGGGTACCTGCGGGCCGTGGTGCCGGGGTACCGGGCCAAGTGGGGCGAGACCCGGTCGTTCGAGGCCGACCTGGCCTGGCAGCGCCTGCTCGCCGACGGCGGCTGGGCCGCTCCGTCCTGGCCGGTCTGGGCGGGCGGCCGCGGGCTCGGGGTCGTCGATCGCGTGCAGTGCGACGCGGAACTCGCCGCGGTGGACGCGCCCATGCCGGCCGGCGTCCTGGGCCTGAACAACGTCGGACCCGCGCTCATCCTGTTCGGCTCCGAGGAGCAGCGCGGATCCCTGTCCCGGATCCTGACCGGCGAGGAGATCTGGAGCCAGGGCTTCAGCGAACCGGGGGCGGGCAGCGACCTGGCCGCGCTGAGCACCCGGGCCGAACCGGACGGCGACGGTTTCCTGGTCAACGGCCAGAAGGTCTGGACCACGTCGGGCATGCAGGCCACCCACTGCATGCTGCTGGTCCGCACCGACCCCGAGGCTCCCAAGCACAAGGGGATCTCCGTACTGCTCGTGCCACTGGACACTCCGGGAATCGAGCGCCGGCCGCTACGTCAGCTGACGGGGGAAGCGGAATTCGCCGAGATCTTCTTCACCGATGTCCGGGTGCCGCGCACGGCCCTGCTCGGCCCGCTGCACGACGGCTGGCGGGTGACGATGAAGACACTCGGCTACGAGCGCTCGGGCGTCATCTCGCTGGCCGGCAGCCTGCAGCGGGACGTCGAGCGGCTGGTCCAGGAGCTGCGCATCGACGACCCCCTGTTGCGGGACGAGATGGTGCGGCGCTGGATGGACGCCCGCCTCACCGGACTGCTGGGCGCCCGCGCCCTGGCCGCGCTCGGCGACGGCGGCGAGCCCGGCGCCGCCCAGTCCGTCATCAAGCTGAGCTGGAGCCTGGCCACCGCGGAACTGGGGGAGACCCTCATGCGCGTGCGAGGCGCCGCCGGCCTGCTCGCCGGTGACCCGGCCGTACACCGGTTCCTGCGCAGCCGGTCGGCAACCATCGCCGCAGGCACCACTGAGGTCATGAAGGATCTCCTCGCCGAGCGGGTGCTCGGCCTGCCGAAGGGCTGAGACGATGCCGACGCACCGCACCGCAGGGGCCTGCACCCTGGCCGAGGCGATCCTGGACGGGGCACGGCGGCATGAGACGACACCCGTCACCGTCGCCAGCCTCGTCCGACCGTCCGTCGCCTCCCTGGGTGAGCTGGCCGGCGACGCGCGACGCGTCGCCGGAGCGCTGCAGAGCCTCGGGGTGGGACCGGGCGACGTCGTCGCGGTCCAGCTGCCGAACTGGTACGAGGGCGCGGTGGCCCAGGCGGCGGTCGTCCTCTGCGGGGCGGTGCTGCTGCCGGTGGTGCAGATCTACGGCCCGCGCGAGCTGGGCTTCATCCTGCGGCAGTCCCGCGCCGTCGCCCTGGTCATCCCCGGTGAGTGGCGCGGCCGCGACCACCCCGGAATGGTGCGGGCGAGCGGGGCGCTGCCCGATCTCAAAGCGGTCGTGGTCGTCGACGAGCACGCCCCCGAGGGCATGCTGACCTGGGCGGAGCTGACCGCCTGGGCGGCAGGGCCGTACACGCGGCCTCGGCAGGACCCCGGGGACCTCGCCATGCTCGTCTACACCTCGGGCACCACGGCCGACCCCAAGGGGGTTCGGCACACCCACGCCTCCCTGCTCGCGGAGATCCACTCACCGGTGAGCATCCGGTCCGCGGGCCCGGACACCACCCATCTGGCGCTCTTCCCCTCCGGGCACGTCGCCGGGCTGCTCGGGCTGCTCCGCATCCTCGTGCACGGCACGCCGACCGTGATCATGGATGCCTGGGACACCGCACGGGCGGCGGCGCTGATCGACGAACACCGGGTCACCTGGAGCGTCGGTGCTCCGGTGCACCTCGCCGGGCTGCTCGACGCACGCGACGGTGGCACCGCGCGGCTGTCCAGCCTGCGGGAGTTCATGGTCGGCGCGGCCGGCGTCCCGCCCGCGCTGGTGTACCGCGCCGACGCGGCCGGCCTGGCCGCCTACCGCTGTTACGGCTCCAGCGAGCATCCGACCATCAGCTCCGGGGAGCCCGGCGATCCCCTGGTCAAGCGGGCCACCACCGACGGGCGAGTGATCGGCGGCAGTGAGGTCCGGCTGGTGGACGACGCCGGCCGGGACGTGCCGGAGGGTGCGGAGGGCGAGATCGTCAGCCGCGGTGGCGAACTGTTCGCCGGATACGCCGACCGAGCGCTGGACCAGGCGGCGTTCCTGCCCGGCCGGTGGTTCCGCACTGGCGACATCGGCCGGCTGGACGGCGACGGGTACCTCACGGTCACCGACCGCAAGAAGGACATCATCGTCCGGGGCGGCGAGAACATCTCCGCCAAGGAGGTGGAGGACGTGCTGGCTCTGCATCCCCGGGTGGCCGAGGTCGCCGCCGTGGCCCTGCCGGACGAGCGGTACGGCGAGCGGGTGTGCGCCGTCGTGGTCATGCGGGACGGCGGGGGCCTGGACGTCGCGGAGGTCGGCGTGCACTTCGCCGCCGCCGGGGTCGCCCGGCACAAGACCCCCGAACGGGTCGTCGTGGTCGAGGAGCTGCCCCGCACGGCGGCCGGGAAGGTACAGAAGTACCTGCTCCGCGACCGCCTGGCCGGAGGATGACCGGTCTTCAGTGCCACCAGGCGGTGAGGGCCTCGAGATGCCGGCGCATCCGGTGCCGGGCCACGCTGTCGTCGCCGTCGAGGATCGCTTCCATGATCCGCCGGTGTACGCGCTCGACCTCCTCGGCCGTCTCGGGGCCGGGCGCAGGATGCCGTGCCGCCGCCGTGTGCCGGTTCCACAGCTCGGTGATGATACGCAGGAAGATGGCCAGCACGGGGTTGCCGGACAGAGCGGCGAGCTCGGTGTGGAACAGCTCGGCACCGGTGCGACCGGGCCCGGCCATGGCCGCCGCGGGCCGCAACGCGGTGCGCAGGCGCTCGGCCACCTCGGGCTCGCCGCGGCGGGCCGCCACCCGCTGCAGAGCACCGAGCTCCAGTGCCTCGCGCACCACCCGCAGGTCCTCACCGGTCACCGCCTGGTGGTCCAGGTAGAGGGCCATCGTGTCGATTCCGGCACCCGGCTCCGGCGCGGCGACGATCAGTCCGCCGCCGGGTCCGCGTCGCATCCGGGCGACCGCGTGATGCTCCAGCAGGCGCACCGCCTCCCGCAGCACCGCCCGGCTGACGCCGTGCCGGGCGAGCAGTTCCGCCTCCGAGCCGAGAACCGTGCCGACCCGCCAGCCGTCCCCGGCGATCTCGTCGTGGATGCGGGCGGCGACCAGCTCGGCGAGCCTGGCCGGGGCCTCGCCGGCAGGGTGCGGCGCCCTGGCCATCGCGCCGTATCCGGTCGAGGGCACCCGGTGGGCCGCCAGCCACTCGGCGACCTCGGTCAGGTGCGCGGTCAGCCGGGCCCGGGCCGGCCCCGGGTCACCGGCGACGACGGCATCGACGATCTCCACGTGCCCGAGCCGGGAGTCGTCCTTGACCTCCACGGCCCGGCTCGGCGAGGGGCGCGCCGTGTGGGCGTACCGGGTGGTCAGCCGGGTCAGGACGTCGATGAAGAGCCGGAGCGCGGGGTTGCCCGACAGCTCGCCGAGCAGGACGTGCAGGGCGTCCTGAGAGCGGGCCCCGGGCTCGTGCAGCCGGTCCTCCTCGTGGCGCAGCGTACGCCGCAACCGGGCGATGCCCTCCTCGGTCAGCCGGTCGGCGGCGAGGGAGGCGGCCACCGGCTCCAGCAGCAGCCGGGCGTGCGCCAGGTCCTCGACGCTGGTACCGAGGTAGTCGAGGTAGATCACCATCGCGCGGGTGGCGGGGGCGGCGTCGGGCAAGACGACGAAGAGGCCGCCGCCCGGCCCGCGGCGCATCCGCGCGACCTGGTGATGTTCCACCAGGCGTACGGCCTCGCGCAGCACCGACCGGCTGATCCCGTACCGGTCGCGCAGCTGTGACTCGGAGCCCAGATTGTGCCCGATCGGCCAGCCGAGGCCGATGATCTCGTCCTCGATCCGCCGGGCGACCTGGGCGGCCAGGCCGAGCCGCGCGTCGAGTGCCGTCATGACGCGGCCGCCCCCCCGGAGATGGCCCGGCTCCTCAGCGGGCCCGATCCCGGCGCGGCCGGATCAGCCCCTCCTGCATCACGCTGGCCACCAGCCGCCCGGAGCGGTCGAACAACGACCCTCGGCACAGGGCGCGCGCGCCTCCGGCCCACGCGCCCTCCTGCTGATAGAACAGCCAGTCGTCGGCGCGGAACCGGGCATGTGTCCACACCGCGTGATCCAGGCTGGCGAACTGCAGACCCGGGCTGCCGATGACAGTCCGGTGCGGCGGCAGCGCGGAGGCGAGCAGGAGGATGTCGGAGGCGTAGGTGAGCGCGCAGTCGTGCAGCAGCGGGGTGTCGGGCAGGCGCTCGGCCGACCGGAACCAGAAGCGGTGGGCGGGTGCTCCCGCCTCCCCGCGCATCGTGGCGATCCGCGGCAGTTCCTCGGCGAATCGCAGGTCGAAGGGGAAGTTTCCCAGGCCGGCCGCGAACCACGCGCGTGTCGCCTCGTCGGCCTCGGCGATCGTGACCTCGGCGGGCGGCAGGTCCTCGGGCGGCGGTGCGTCCAGGTGCGGCACCTGGTGGTCGTAGCCGTCCTCCTCCATATGGAAGGACGCCGACAGATGGAAGATCGGCTCGCCGCGCTGGAGCGCCACCGTCCGCCGGGTGGTGAAGCTGCCCCCGTCGCGGATCGGGTCGACCTGGTAGTCGATCGGCTCTGAGGAGTCGCCGGGACGCAGGAAGTAGGCGTGCAGCGAGTGGACCCGCCGCTGGTCCGGTACCGTCCGGCCCGCGGCCATCAGCGCCTGGCCCGCCACCTCACCCCCGAACACCCGGGTCGAGGAACCCCACCCAGATCGGCCCCGGAAGAGGCCGGCTCCGAGCCGTTCGAGATCGAGGATGTCGGACACTCGCGAGCGGCCCGCCGGTGGCCCGGAGGCGACCCGTCCGGCCGGTGGGTCGTCCACGGTGTGACCGCTCACTTGGGGCCGAACCGCTGGCCGGCGTCGAGGCGCAGGCACTGCCCGTTGAGCATCGGGTTGTCGACGATCGCCAGGACGAGCTTGGCGTACTCCTCGGGGCGGCCCATCCGCCGGGGGAAGGCCGCATCCTTGACCAGCGCGCTCGTGGCCTCGTCCGGGATCGCGGCGGTGGCCCCGGTGGCGAACAGGCTGGGGGCGATGGCGAGCACCCGGATGCCGAGCGAACCGAGGTCGCGCGCCATGGTCAGGGACATCCCGGCGATGCCCGCCTTGGCGGCGGTGTAGGCCACCTGCCCGATCTGTCCCTCGAAGGCGGCGATCGAGGAGGTGTTGACGATGACCCCGCGCTCCTCGTCCTCCGGCTCGTTGCGGCTCATGTGCGCCGCCGCCAGTCTGCTGATGTTGAACGTGGCGACCACGTTGAGGTCGAGCACCTTGCGGAACGTGTCCAGGTCGTGCGGCCCGCTCTTGCTGAGGGTGCGCTGGGCCGTGCCGCCGCCGGCGGTGGTGACGACCACGTGCAGCCCGCCCAGACCCTCCACGGCGGCGGCCAGCGCCAGCTCGGTCTGCTCGAAGTCGGTGATGTCGCAGGGGAGGAACGAACCGGCGAACGCCCGGGCGACCTCGGCCCCGTCCGAGCCGGGCCGGTCGATCACCGCCACCTCGGCGCCGCGAGCCGCGAGCAACTCGGCTGTGGCCCGGCCCATGCCCGAGGCTCCGCCGAAGACGACCGCCTTCTTGCCCTTGATCTCCACGTGCTCTCCCGTTCCGTGCCGGTTGCGCGCGGCGCCTGCACTTCGCACGCTGGCGCCGCCAGGGGTTAATTCATAATACTCTATTGCCGTTACCGGCTCTCCGACGCCACTGGGACGGCTCTCTCGGACTGGATAAGACCGCACAATCGCTCCCGGTGAACTACCGCGTCGCCGTAGAGCACCTCGTCGACCTTGCCCCGGCGCAGGTAGAGATGAAGATCGTGCTCCCAGGTGAAGCCGATGCCGCCGTGCAGTTGCAGGGCCTCCCCGCCCACCTTGCTCACCGCGTCCGCCACGAACGCCTTGGCGGCACAGGCCGCGCGGCCCGCGTCCGGCAGGTCCGCGTCCGCGGCCATCGCGGCCGCGTAGGTGGCCGCCCGCGAGCCGTGCACGAGCATGGCCATCGTCGCGCACTTGTGCTTGACCGCCTGGAAGCTTCCGATAGGGCGGCCGAACTGCACCCGGGTCTTGACGTACTCGACGGTCATCTCCAGCAGCCGCCCGGCGACGCCGAGCGACTCGGCGCAGGTGAGCACGGCGGCCTGGTCGAGCAGCCGCTGGACTTCGGCCCCGCCGCCGGACAGTGCCCGCTGCGCAGGGACGCGGACTCCGTCCAGGTGCACCTCGTACAGCGCCCGGGTCAGGTCCATGACCCGCTGGCGCCGGACGGTGAGACCGGGGGCGTCCCGGTCGACCAGGTAGGAGACGGGTTCGCCGTCGAGCCGCGCCGTCACCAGCAGCCAGCGGGCGCCGCCGGCGTCCTGCACGGCGGTCTTGGTGCCCCGCAGCAGGACGTGATCTCCGTCCGGCGTCGCCGTGGTCGCGACACCCTCGGGCGTCCAGGGCGAGTGCGGCTCGGCCACCGCCCAGGCCGCCCAGGCCGACCCCGTGGCGAGCTCGGGCAGCACCTGCGCCCGCAGATCCGCGGATCCGCCGCGGGCGACGGCGTTGCCCACCACCATCGTCGGCAGGAACGGCCCGCGGGCCAGCGCCCGGCCGATCTCCTCGCCGACGATGGCCAGTTCGATCAGCCCCTGGTCCGAGCCGCCGTGCTCCTCGGGCAGCGCGAGACCGGTCCAGCCGAGCTCGGCGGCGAGTCTCCACAGCCCGGGATCGACGTCGGCGGCGTCGTCCGGCCGGCCCCGGACGTCACCGATCGGGGCCCGGTCCGCCAGCAGGTCGCGCGAGGCGTCCCGCAGCATCGCCTGCTCGTCGCTGAACTTGAAGTCCATGCTCACCACCATCGTCGTTCGCTCGTCGTTCGCCGACGTCGTCAGACGACCTCGGGTGGATAAGAAAGTATCCTCATCTCACCCTCACGGTCGAGCCTGCGCCGACCTTCTCTCATGTCAGAGAGGCTTCAAGCCGCGCGTTGATGTGGTTAGAGTAGCCTGAAACCCGAGTTTCCTGTGTGTGGCCCTCGAACGAATGGAGCGCCGATGCGGCTGGAATCCCCGCCCGAGCTGGAGGCCTTCCGCATGAAGGTGCGTGCCTTCATCGCCGAGCACGCCCCCGGCAGGAAGTTCCATACGGGTGTGCGCGCTCCCGATCCCGAGCTGATGCCGGGCATCCGGGCCTGGACCGCCGCGCTCTTCGAGGCCGGCTTTCTCGGCATCGACTGGCCGCGGGAGTACGGCGGGCGGCCGGACGCGCATCCGCTGGAGGCGTTCATCGTCGCCGAGGAGCTCACTCGCGCCCGGACGTGGGAGCCGATCGGGGCCGGCGCGCTGGCGTCCGCCGCGTTGATCGAGTTTGGTTCCGCCGAGCAGCAGCGCCGTTTCCTGCCGCGCATCCGCACCGGTCAGGACATCTGGTGCCAGCTGTTCAGCGAGCCCGATGCCGGCAGCGACCTGGCCGCGCTGCAGACCAGGGCCCGGCGTGACGGCGACGAGTTCGTCGTCGACGGGCAGAAGGTGTGGACGACCAACGGGCAGTACGCCGATGTCGGCTACCTGCTCGCCCGCACCGATCCCGACGCGCGCAAGCACCGCGGCATCACCGCGTTCGCCCTCGACATGCGCACCCCGGGCATCGAAGTCCGGCCGCTCCGCGAGATCACCGGGACGACCGACTTCAACGAGGTGTTCCTCGACTCGGTGCGCATTCCGGCCGACCGGGTGATCGGCGAGGTGAACGACGGCTGGCGGGTCGCGATGAGCAGCCTCGGCCACGAGCGCTCCGGGGTGGCCGCGCACGGTGTCGGGCTGTTCCTCGCGCTGGAGGACCTGCTGGACCTGGCATCCGGCTTCACCTCGGGTGGCCGCCCGGCGCTGGAGGACGGCGCGGTGCGGCAGACCGTGGGCGAACTCGCGGCGCGGGTGTACGTCAACGATGCGATGGTCAAACTGGGCCAGTCGCGGATGCTCAGTGGCACCGAGGACCCCGCCGACGCCCCGCTGGGAAAGATCTTCTTCAGTGAGCTCAACCTCGACCTGGCCGAGTACGGGATGAGGTTGCAGGGCACCGACGGCATTCTGGCCGAGGGCGACCCCGAGGTCGCCGCCGGGGGCTGGTGGCAGGACGCCTTCCTGTACGCCCGCGCCTACACCATCGCGGGCGGGGCCAACGAGGTACTGCGCACCGTTGTCGCCGAACGGGCCCTGGGCCTGCCGCGCGAGCCCGGCTGATCTGCTGAGCGGTCCTCTCAGGGCGGGCGGGACCGCCCGGCCCCCCGGCCGGGGAGGACCATGCCCAGCTAGACGGCGTCGATGAGCGCCAGGCTCGCCCGCGCGTAGGCGCGCCGGCGCCGCTCGCTCACCAGGAACGACGGCGGGGCGAAATACGCCACCTCCCGGGGCAGCGCGCCCTGCCGGCGGCGCAGCGCCTCCCGGGCATCGTCGGTGGTCCCGCACACGGCGATCTCCGCCACCATCTCGTCGGTGACCGCCTCCGCCATGGCTCCGGTGTCCCCTCGGCGGAAGGCCGCGCGCAGCGCCTCGACGGGAGCCTCCCACCCATGGTGGGCGACGAAGGGGTCGTAGGTCCTGACCGTCAGGTAGAAGGCGATCATGCGCCGGGTGTCGGCCACGGCCCGCTCGGGGGAGGAGTCGTCCACGGCAGTGATCACCCAGCCGTGCTCGGTGGGCCGCGTCCGCTCGCCCCCGGCCGCACCCTTGACGACGGCGGGCCGTACGACCTCGTCCCACCAGCTCCGGGTGAACAGGCCGTGCCCGATGACGCCGTCGGCGACCCGGCCCGCAGCGGCGGCCATCCGCCGGTTGAACGCGGCCAGCAGCACCGGGATCTCCAGGCGGCCGAGCACCGGTGCGCGCACGTCGGCCTCGACCCGGTAGAACTCGCCCTGGTAGCGGACGACCTCGCCGTTCTCCGCGTGCAGCCATGCCCGTACGACCTCCACGAGCTCGCTCATCCGCTCCACCGGGCGGTCGGCGGGGACGCCGAACCAGTCCCGGTTGACGCGGTGCGCTCCGGAGCCGAGACCGAGGAACAGCCGGCCGGGAGCCTGGGCGGCCAGCTGGCGCATGGCCGCGGCGTGCGCGTAGGGCGTACGGGCGAACGCGTACGCGATGGCCGGGCCCACCAGTGCGCCCTCGGTGCCCGCGACCATCTGGGTGAGGGTCGCGTAGGCCTCGTGGTCCACGAACTCACCCGTGCAGAACGCCCGTACGCCGGCCCGCTCCGCCTCCCGCGCCACCTCTGACCCCGGCCACGGCATACCGAACCGCATCGAGCCTCCCGACCTAAAACCGTATACTCTTTTGTCGGAGTATATGCCGGTTCAGCCGAGCAGGTCGATGACCTGGCGTTGCGCGGTCTCGGCGTTCTGCAGCAGATGGACCCGGGCCGCACGCATGTGCTCGGCCCAGTGCCGCTCGGCCGCTTCGCCGTCGCGGTTGCGCACGAGGGCGACCAAGCGCCGGTAGGAACGCAGGGCGCGCTCGTGACGTTCTTCGATGTCCGCCATGGAGCTGGGTGACTCGTTGTAGGCGATGGCGACATGCCGCGACATGATCTCGCCCAGCATGACGATCACCGTGGTGAGCGTGCGGTTGCCCGCGAGCTCGACCAGCCGCTGGTGGAAGCGGACGGTGACGGGCCCGAACGGGGCAGAGGCCGCGAAGGCCGCGGCCACCCGGTCGGCCTCGGCCTCGATGGCGTCGTGATCGGCGTCGGAGCCGGATTCGGCGAGGATGCGGGCGGCCGGGGGCTCGATCACGGTGCGCGCGTCGTAGACGTCGCTCAGCGTGGTTCCCGACAATGTCAGCAGGAGGCCGAAGATCGGTGCGGCGGCCTCCGGGCCGGGGATGCTGACCCGGGCACCGCCGGGCGGCCCACGTCGCACCCGGACCAGGGAATCGGCCTCCAGCAGCCGGAACGCCTCACGCAGCGTCGGCCGCGACACTCCGAACCGCTCCATCAGCTCCGGCTCGGTCGGCAGCCAGTCGCCTTCGTTCAGTTGACCGCGGACGATCTGCTGACGGATCCGGTCGGCCACCAGGTCGGCCATCTTCTTGGGGCGGACGTGGTCCTGCTCGCCGGGTCGTGCCGTCACTTCGCTCCCCACCTCGATCGATTCAGGCCGTCGGGTGAGCCACGGCCGAGGCCCCGCCCACCGGCCGGAAATTGGTCACGAGTGTAGTTCCTGCGCGGGCCGCGCCTCCGACTTCGGCGCTCTGCGCGGGCGCCGTTCAGCGCAGGGTCCACTCGCGGCGGGCGACCTGGGAACGATCGATCTGGGCCCGGCCGAGCGGATTGCCGAGCTGGGTGTAGGACAGGCCGGTGCGCAGCGCCTGGGTGCGGGTGCTGTCCAGCGATTCCCAGATGGCGCGTACGGTGCCCTGGATCGCGGCGGGGGGCTTGGCAGCGATGATCTGTGCGAGCTCGGCGCCACGGTCCCAGAGCTTCTCTCGCGGCACCACTTCGGTGACCAGCCCGATCTGCAGGGCGCGCTCGGGGGAAAGGCGTTCGTCGAGGCCGAGCAGAGCGATCCGCAGGACCTCCCCGAGCGGGACCCGGCGCGCCAGCCCGATGGGTTCGAGGGCGGCCGTCAAGCCATAGCTGACGTGTGGGTCGAAGAACGTGGCGTCGTCGGAGCAGATGACGATGTCGGACTCGTTGATCCAGTAGAAGGCGCCGCCCGCGGCCATGCCGTGCACGCAGCACACCACGGGCTTCCAGACCTGGTTGAGCTTGGGGGACAGCCGCTCGCCGGGGTCGGCCTGAGTCCATACGTTGGGGTGCTCGTCGATGCCCTGCTTGACGTCGACGCCGGTGCAGAAGGCGCGCTCGCCGGCCGCGCGCAGCACGACCGCGTGGACGTCGTCGTCCTCACGGATGGTCTTCCAGACCAGGGAGAACTCATCGCACATGGTCTGGTTGAAGCTGTTCATCGCCTCGGGGCGGTTGAGCGTGACCGTGGCCACGTGGTCCGACACCTCATAGATCAGCGTGGTCAGGTCCATCTGGTGCTCCGTCCGGCCGTCCCGGTCCCGTTCCGGGACGGCCAAGCATATAACTAATCTGTATTCGTTAGCAGCGGCCGGTATGCCATGAGCCATGTTTCAGGGGCGGAGGATCCAGCCGCCGTCGACATGGAGGACCTGTCCGGTGACCCAGGCGCCGGCGGGTGCGGCCAGCAGGAGCAGCGGGCCCGCCAGGTCGTCCGGGACGCCGAAGGCGCGCATGGCCACGGCCTGCTTCATCATCTCCCGGAAGGGAGAGCCTTCGGGGACGAGGGACTTGCCCGCGGCGCTGTCGGTGAGCCCGGGAGCGAGGGCGTTGACGGTGATCTGGTCGGGGCCGAGTTCGCGGGCGAGGGCGACGGTCAGGCCGACCAGGGCGATCTTGGTGATGCCGTAAACGGTGGCGGGCGGGTAGGCGCCGCCCGAGGTCTGGTTGATGATGCGTCCGCCTCCTCGGGCGCGCATGTGCGGGACGGCACTGCGGCTGCACAGGTAGGCACCGTTGAGGTTGACGTCCATGGCGCGGTGCCATTCGGCCAGGTCGTAGTCGAGGATCGGTGCCTGGGAGAGCTGTGCCATGAGGGCGGCGTTGTTGACCAGGATGTCGATGCCGCCGAACTCGGTGACGGCAGCGGTGGTCATGGCCTCGACGGAGGCGGGGTCGGTGATGTCGACGGTGACGGCGATCGCCTGGTGGCCTTCGTCGGTGAGGAATCCGGCGACGGCCTTGGCACCGGGCCCGGAGATGTCGGCGCAGACGACCGAGGCTCCGGCGGCGGCGAGGGTGCGGGCGTAGGTCTCCCCGATTCCGCCGGGCGCGGTGCCAGTGACGATGGCGACCTTGCCGGTCAGGGACCAGTCGATGGCAGTGCTCATGGTGTTCCTTCTGGTGGGTGGCCGGTGGGCGGGGTGCGGGTCAGGCGATGCCGACGCTCTTGACGCGCAGGAACTCCTCGATGCCTTGCCGGCCGCCTTCCTTGCCGAAGCCGCTGATGCCGGTGCCGCCGAACGGGCGGTGGACGGCGAGGTTCGCGGCGCCGTTGACGAGGACTTCGCCGCTGGTGAGGGCTTCGGCGACGCGGTGGGCGCGGCGCAGGTCGTTGGTCTGGACGTAGGCCGACAGCCCGTACCGGCTGTTGTTGGCGATCTGGACGGCCTCTTCTTCGGTGTCGAATGGGGTGATGGCCAGGACGGGGCCGAAGACCTCGTTCTGGGCGAGAGCGGAGTCGGGGTCGACGTCGGCGAAGACGGTCGGTTCGAGGAAATAGCCGTCCGCAAGGGGCCCGTCGAGGCGGGCTCCGCCGGTGACGAGGCGGGCGCCGTCCACCTTGGCCTGTTCGATCACGGCGAGGATGCGGTCGAGTGCGGCCTGGTTGATGACGGGGCCCGACACGGTCGCGGGGTCGAACGGGTCGCCGACGGTGATGTTCTTGGCCACCTCGGTGACCGTTGTGACGACCTGTTCATAGACGCTGCGCTGGACGAGCATCCGGGTGGGCAGAGCGCAGCCCTGGCCGCTGAGCGTGGCGA
Source organism: Streptosporangiaceae bacterium (assembly GCA_025964695.1). GTDB lineage: Bacteria > Actinomycetota > Actinomycetes > Streptosporangiales > Streptosporangiaceae > Actinomadura_E. The sequence continues at coordinate 27,314 of JAOPYK010000025.1, forward strand.
GGGACATGAAGGTGCCGTGCGTGCAGGCCGTGGCGATGTCGGCGTCCTCGAAGATGAGGTTGGCGGACTTGCCGCCGAGCTCGAGGACGGCGGGTTTCATCTGTTCGGCGCAGGCCACGAGGATCTTCCGGGCGGTGTCGGGGCCGCCGGTGAAGGTGACCTTCTGCACCAGCGGGTGCTCGACCAGCGCCGCGCCCGCCTCGGGTGCCCCGGGCAGGATGTTCACGACCCCTGCGGGGAACCCGGCCTCCTCCACGAGGTCGGCGAACAGCTCGGCGCAGAACGGGGTCAGCTCCGAGGGCTTGACCACGACCGTGTTGCCCGCGGCGAGGGCGGCGGGGATCTTCATGGCCAGTGAGATCAGCGGACCGTTCCAGGTGATGATCACGCCGATGACGCCGTACGGCTGGGCGAGGGTGTAGCCGAGTTCGCCGCCGTTGCCGAAGGAGGCGGTGAGGTCGCCGGAGGTCTTGTCGGCCCACCCGGCGTAGTAGCGCGTCCACTCCGCCGACATCGGCACGAACCCGCCCGAGACCATCAGGGGTGTGCCGTTGTCGAGTGTTCCCCGCCTGGCGAACTCGTCGGTGTTGGCCTCGATGAGGTCGGCGAGCCGCAGGAGCAGCCGCCGCCGTTCGGCCGGGGGAGTGCCCCGCCAGCCGCCGAACGCCTGGTGGGCGGTCTCGACCGCGCTGTCGACCTCTGCCCTGCCCGCGAGGGGGATCTCCGCGTCGGGTCGTCCGGTGGTCGGGTCGAGGTGCTGGTGGGTGCCGCCCGAGCCCGAGGTGAGCCGTTCGGCGCCGATCCGTAGATGGACGGCGGGTCGTGAGGTGTCGACGGTCATCAGGATGTCCTTTCGCGTCACGAGGGGAGGTGGGAGCCCTCGCGTGGGCCTGGGGTGAAGGTGGCAGGCAGGGAGACCCACCCGTTGACGATGCCGATCGATGGGTACGGCTGTGGCGGTGTCGATGGCGTAGTTCGACGACGATCCGAATTCACGCCCGATTACGGGCGGCGGGCGATGGCGCCCTCGGGGCAGGCGGCGGCTGCTCGCGCGGCGGCCTGCTCCCGGGAGGCGGGTACGAGTCCGGTGACGGCCTGTGCGCGGTCGTCGTCGTTCAGATCGAACAGGTCAGGCGCTATCAGGACGCATTGGGCATGGCCACGGCAGCGATCGGCGTCCACGGAGATCTGCCGCCGCAGGCCGCTACAAGGGCGAGCGCGGTGGCCGTGGCGACCACGACCTATCACCCGTCCGCTCCGGCTCATGACCCGCGATGCCGTGAAACATAATGCACTCCGTTAACTAGGTTGACTTGACTAGAGCAGAGTATGCGGTTCGAATGGCTCGCGCCGCAAGAGGGGCGAAGAGGAGGTGCCCAATCCGGGCGCGATGTCCCGCCGCAACACCGTGCGCGCCGAGGTCGTCTCACCGCGGCGGACCTTTGAGTCGCAGTTCGTGCAGCCCGCCCGTCCGGAGCGTGACGCCCGGTTCGCGGTGATGCCACCCGATGTCGCCGACGAGCTTGCTGAGGTGGCTGCGGAGAGGATCGATGCCGGCGGCTTCGGCGCCGACGGCCGCCGGTACGCCTACCGTCTCACCGTGCGCCGGATGCGCGAGGTCATGAACACCACCTACCACGACCTCCCCGTCATCCGGCGCCGCCGCCCCTACAATCCGGCCTGGATCCGCAGAGCGACATCTCTCGTGTGATGTGCGGGCAATTGCCCGCTAGTACTCTTGCTTTGTGGACTCGGTGGGGGAGGCCCGGCTGTCCGGTGAGGCGGATGCTTCGGGTTCGGGGCGGCGGCTGCCGCGCGGGAGCCTGGACAAGACCCAGATCGTCGAGGCGGCCCTCGCCGTCACCGTTCTCACCGGGGTCGCGGGGTTGACCATGCCTCTGGTGGCTAAGCGCCTGGGGGTGCGGACGACAGCGGTCCAGTGGCATTTTTCCCGCAGGGACGATCTGCTGGCCGCGTTGAACGAGGAAGCGGTCCGCCGCTTCAACGGTCTTCTGCCCCGGGTCGCGCCCGTTGGGTGGGACGAGAACCTCGCCGGTTACTGGCGGGAGTTCCGGCGCATAGCGCGGGCCTATCCCGCGCTGGGCGAGCTGGTGGTCATCGGGTGGACCACCGTCGCTCGCCACCGGGACGCGCTGCGCCTCAGCTATGAGCGGATCGATGAGCAGCTGGGCGTTCTCATGGAGGCCGGTTTCTCGCCGGAATCGGCGGCACGCGCTTACCATGCGCTGTCCACCTATGTGCGCGGGTGCCTGCTCAACGAGCGTACGTGGGAGATGGACGGCGCGCAGGAGGCCGCGGAGCGTGCCGATGGGGGACGGGGCCTGTCGGAGTTCCCGCACATGCGCGCGGCGGCTCCGTACTGGAGTCCGACGTTCGCGACCGACGAGGACTTCGAGCGCGGGCTGGCCATCATCATCGAGGGTCTGCGGAGCGAGCTGGCCCAGGGCCGGTGACCACGGTCCCGGCGGTCGGTCAGCGTCCGACCCTGGCCCAGGGGTCGACCTCCTCCAGGATGCCGGCGGCTACCAGGGCGTCGATGGCCGCTTGGCTCATGCCGAGGATGTCAACGCAGAGGCGACGGGTGTGCTCTCCGTGGAAGGGCGCCGGACGGGGCGGGAGATCGGGTATCCCCGAGGACCGGAACGGTCTGGCCTCGGTCGGCAGGGGGGCGGTCAGCCCGGGTTGCGGCAGCGTGGTCCAGAACCGGCGCGCCGCCAGGTGCGGGTCACGCGCCAGATCGGCGGGACGGACCATCGGCCCGGCCGGTACGCCGGCGGACTGGAGCAGTTCGGCGACCTCGATCGGTGAGCGAGTGCGGGTCCAGTCGCCGACCAGTCGTTCGACGGCGTCGCGCCGCTCGAAGCGCTGGCGCTGGGTCGCGAGGCCGGGGTCCGGGGGGAGATTCAGTGTGGCGCACAGGTGCTGCCAGTCCTCGTCGTCGCGCACTGTGACGACACACCACTGATCCTCACCGGCGCAGGGGTAGACGCCCCAGGGCGCGCCCCGGCGACCCAGATTGCCCTCGGGCCCGAAGGACCCGGGCAGCAGGGACTCCTCGAGGAAGCGGTCGGAGAAGGCCGTGAGGATCACCTCCGCCTGGGACGACTCGACGTGGCAGCCCCGGCCGGTGCGCCGGGCCGCGATCAGGCCCGCCAGCACTGCCACCGCCGTCACCCGCGCGGCGAGATGGTCCGGGTACACCGTTGCCGCGTCGCTGTGAATCGTCGCCGTACGGGAGGTGCGCCACAGGCTGGTGAGTCCCGCCGCGGCACGCACGAGAGGTCCGTACCCCATCCACGTCTTCCAGACGCCGCTGGAGCCGACGGCGCTCGAACTGCCCATCACGAGGCGGGGATTGATCTCGCGCAGGACGTCGTAGCCCAGGCCCAGCGACTCCATGGTCCCGGGCTTGAAGTTCGACAGCACGACGTCCGACTCGGCCACGAACCGCTTGAACAGGGCGACGCCCTCGGCCTCGCGCAGGTTGAGGCCCAGGCTGAGCTTGCTGTGGTTGCCCCAGGCGAACGAGGCGTTCATCTGGGTTCCGGCCGCCACACGCCCCTGGTCGGGGAACGCGCGGTTCTCGACTTTGATCACCTCGGCGCCGAGATCGGCGAACATCCGTCCCGCCTCGGCGCCCTGCACGATGACGCCGAGGTCGAGCACGCGCACTCCGGCCAGCGGGAGCCGTTTCCCCGAGGTGTTCGCCGAGGCCGCCACCGGCGGTTTCGCGGGCAGGGCGTCGTCGGCCTCGCCCAGAGCGGGGGCGGGTGCCCGGACGCCCGAGCGGACGCCGTCGATCTCGACGAAGCCGGTGGGCAGGCGCGCGGTGAGGCCGGGAGCGATCTCGACGTCGCCGATCGCGCCTCGCTCCGCGTAGTGCTCGGCGCGCAGCACCTGCGCGGGATCGAGAACGGGTGCGAGGGGGACGCCCCGTCGTTGGCCCTCATCCACGAGGTCCTGGCTCCTGCCGGACGCGAACAGTTTCCCGATGAGCGGGTACAGTCGGTCGGCCGCCCCGAAGCGCTCGTGGACGAGGTCGTACTTCCGGTCCTGGAACTCCTCAGGTTCCCCGAGCCAGGCGCGCAGGCCGCGCCACTGCCGTGGTGCGAGCACCGCCATCCGGACATGACCGTCGGAGGACGGGAAGACGGGGTAGTAGTGGGCGACGTCCGGACGGCCTTCTGGCAGGTCGTACCAGCGGCTTCCCGCGCCCGCCGTTCCTCCGGTGCCGAACGCCGGGTCCACGACCTGGAGGACTCCTTCGTGGATCGACAGGTCGATGTGGTCGCCCCTGCCCGTGTGCAGTCGGTTCCAGTACGCGGCCAGTCCCGCCCACGCGGCCTGGATGACGGCGCTTTCGACGCCGAGTGCGCCGGGCGGCATCAGGGGCGGTTCGCCGGGGCGGCCCGATCTGGCCAGGACGGCGCCCATCGCCAGGTGGACCCAGTCTGTCGCCACCCACTCCCTGCGGGGCCCGGTCTGACCGAAGTCGGTGATCGACAGCACCACCAGGTGAGGGAACTCCTCCAGCAGCCCGGCCAGGTCCAGGCCGAGTTCGGCAAGTCTCCCCGGCCGGTGCGACTCGAGGAGCAGTTCAGCGGTCGCAAGCAGGTCCCGCAGCCGTGCCTGTCCCTCGGGGCGTTCCAGGTCCAAGGTGAGGCCGCGTTTGCCCGCGTTGCGCGCCGCGAAGGCGAGGCCGATCCCTTCATACCGGGGTTCGCGCAGCCGTGACGTGCTCCCGCCGGGGGGCTCCACCCGGATCACCTCGGCGCCGAGGTCGGCGAGGTAGCGGCCGCACATCTCGCCGTTCTCCTCCGCCAGGTCGATGACGCGCATGCCTGCCAGCAGAGCGGTCGGGTCCGGCATACCGGGCTCCTCTCGGGGGCGTTCGACATACTGTGTCCGACACAGTATCTTCGCGGGCAGGCGATATCCACTCACCCCAGGGCGGCGACGATGGCCTTCGGCTTCACGGACGAGCAGGAAGGGCTGCGCACTGCGGTGCGCTCCTTCCTCGAACACGTCTCACCCGAGTCCGAGGTGCGGCGTCTCATGGAGACCGGCGACGGCTTCGACCGGATGGTCTGGCGGCGGGCCGCCCAGGAGCTCGGGCTGCAGGGCCTGATCGTGCCGGAGGCACTGGGCGGCTCGGGCGCCGGCTTCATCGAGCTCGCGATCATCGCGGAGGAGATGGGCCGCCGGCTCCTGCCGGGCCCCTACCTGTCGGCCGTGCTGGCCACCGCCGCGCTGCTGGAGTCCGGCGACGACGGCGCGTGCAAGGAGCACCTGCCCGGCATCGCCGCCGGGGACACGATCGCGACACTGGCGGTCGCGGAGGCCTCGGGCAGCTGGGCGGCCACGGACGTCAGGTGTCGCGCGACGCTCAACACGCAGGACGACGTGCTCCTGGACGGTGTCAAGGAACTCGTCACGGACGCGCACGTCGCCGACCTGCTCATCGTCGCCGCGCGGGGACCGGAAGGAGTGGCCCTCTACCGTGTCGTGGCCGGAGCCCCCGGCCTGACCGTCACGCCCCAGACGACCTTCGACCGCACCCGCCGACTGGCCCGCGTCGAGCTCCGGGACGTCCCGGCGCGACCGCTCGGGGGAGCCGACGAGGGGACGCTTGAACGGGTCCTCCTGCTCGGTGGAATCGCGCTCTCCGCCGAGCAGGTCGGCGGCGCCCAGGAAGCGCTGGACATGGCCGTCCAGTACGCCAAGGACCGGGTGCAGTTCGGACGCGCCATCGGCAGCTTCCAGGCCATCAAGCACCTGCTCGCGGACACCCTGCTGGAGGTCGAGTCGGCCCGTTCGGCCGCGTACTACGCGGCGTGGAGCGCGGCCGACGGGGACCCGGAGCTCCCCACGGTGGCGCCGCTGGCCAAGGCCTACTGCTCGGACGCGTTCTCCCTCACGGCTTCGAACAACATGCAGGTGCACGGCGGGATCTCCTTCACCTGGGAGCATCCCGCGCACCTGTACTACCGGCGGGCCAAATCGTCGGCCCAGCTCCTGGGTTCGCCCCGTGCTCACCGCGAGTTGCTCGCCCAGCGGCTCGGTCTTTGACGGCGACACCATCCGATGTGGAGGCACGATCATGAGTGACACGTCCACGCCGCAGTCCGCCGAGGTGGGCGCGGTCCGGGCTGAGGTCCGGGCCTGGCTCGCCGAGAACTGGTCCCCCGACCGTCCCAAACGGGAGTACGCGGAGGCGCTCGCCGACTCCGGGTGGGGCGCGCCCACCTGGCCAGCGCAGTGGTGCGGCCGGGGGTTGCCCGCCACGATGAGGCGGTTCGTCACCGAGGAGTTCCGCCGGGTGGGAGCGCGGGGCTCCGGGCAGGACATCACCAACCTGTTCGCCAACGTCGTGCTGGCCCACGGCACTGACGACCAGAAACGACGCTGGGTCCGTCCGCTGGTCACCGGGGAGATCCGCGGTTGCCTGCTCTACAGTGAGCCGGGAGCCGGTTCCGATCTCGCGGCCGTGCAGACTCGTGCCGAGCGTGTCGGCGATGGCTGGGCCATGAACGGCCAGAAGGTCTGGACGTCGGGAGCGCACATCTCCCAGGTGGGGCTGTTGCTGGCCCGCACGAACTGGGACCTGCCCAAGCACCGGGGCGTCACCTTCTTCATGTTCACTCTGGACCAGCCGGGCGTCGAGGTACGGCCCATCCGGCAGGTCACCGGCGGTGCGCACTTCAACGAAGTCTTCCTGACCGACGCGCACGCCTCCGACGACGACGTGCTCGGTGACGTCGACGGGGGATGGTCGGTGCTGCAGACCGCTCTGGGCTTCGAACGCAACATCATGGGTGCCGAGTCGGCCAAGAGCAAGGACGATCCCAGGGCGGCCCCGGACAAGGACTCCCCCTGGACCCGCGTCGTCGGCGGGACCGACTACGTCGAGCTGGCCCGCAGCTCGGGACTGTCGGGCCACGACGACATCAGGCAGGCGGTCGCGCGACTGTACTCACGCGAACAGGTCAACCGCTGGAACACCCTGAGGGTACGGGCGGAACGACGGCAGGGAGTCGCCTCGCCGGTGGCGTCCCTCGGCAAGCTCGCCATGTCCCGCATCGTGCACGACGCCGTCGAGTTGACCTCGACCATGCTGGGTGCCTCCAGCATGCTCGACGGCGACGACGACCCGGTGGCCGCCGAGGTCAACCGCTCCTCGTTCGCGGCCTTTGTCACCTCCATCGGCGGAGGCACCGACCAGATCCAGCGCAACATCATCGGCGAACGCATCCTGGGCCTCCCCAAGGAACCGGAGCTCGACAAGAACGTGCCGTTCCGCGAGGTCCGCAAGGCCTCCGCGACGCGGAGCTTCGGCTGAGCTCCCGCCGCAGCGTCGGCACCCGCACACCGCAGAGGTGTCCCGGCCGGGCTGGCGTGACGGACGGTCTGGCGGGCGCGATGACGAACGGAGAGAACATATGGACCGATCACCGGTGATCGTGGGTCTCGGCATCACCGAGATGGGCCGGGTCTACGGACGCAGTGCCACGGGTTTCGCCGCCGATGCGGTCCGGCTCGCCATCACGGACGCGGGCCTGGAACTCCGCGAGGTGGACGGCCTCCTGACCAACGCCGGGGTCGGCAACGACATCGGTATCGGCCTCCAGCGCGACCTCGGCCTGCACGACCTGAGCATCCTGTCGTCGATCCAGTCGTTCGGCGCGTCCGCTGGTGCGATGGTCCAGTACGCGTCGATGGCCGTGGCCTCCGGGATGGCCGACGTGATCGCCTGCGTATTCGCCGACGCGCCGCTGCGGGAAAAGGTCGCGGGTGGCACAGCCTACGCCGCCAGCCCCCGCGCCCCGTCGGGCTGGCGAGGTCTCTCAGCGGCCTCGGGTCTCCTAGGTGCGAACCCGCTGTACGCCCTGGCCGCGCGCCGTCATATGACGGCATACGGCACGACCAGCGAGCAGTTCGGCGCGATCGCCGTCGCCCAGCGGGCCTGGGCCGCCAAGAACCCGCTCGCCCAGATGCGCGATCCCATCACGCTCGCCGACCACCAGGCGTCCCGGTGGATCGCCGAGCCATTCCACCTGCTGGACTGCTGCCTGGTCAGCAACGGCGGCGTCGCGGTCATCGTCACCTCCGCCGACCGGGCGGCCGGGCTGCGGCAGCCGCCCGTGCACGTCCTGGGCTGGGCGCAGGCCCACCCCGGCTACGTGATGGGCCGCGACAGCGCCTTCGGGCTGGTCAGCGGGGCGGCCCAGGCCGGGGCCGCCGCGCTGAAGATGGCGGGCGTCACCCTCACCGACATCGATGTGGTCGAGCTGTACGACTGTTACACCTACACCGTTCTGATCTCCCTGGAGGACTACGGGTTCTGCACCAAAGGCGAAGGCGGCGACTTCGTGACCAGCGGAGTCCTCGGTCCTGAGGGGTCGCTGGCCGTCAACACCGGCGGCGGCCAGCTGTCGTCGTACTACATGTGGGGCATGACGCCGCTGTCCGAGGCCGTCATCCAGGCCAGGGGCCAGGGCGGCGCGCGGCAGGCCGCCCGGCACGACCTCGTCCTGGTCAGCGGCAACGGCGGCATCCTCGACCACCACTCCACGCTCGTCCTCAGCCCCAACCCTCGATAGGAGCACGGCGATGCCTGTGGGAACCGTGAAACGGGACGGAGCCACCGCCGCGTTCTTCAACGCCACCGCGCGAGGTGAACTGCTGATCCGCAGATGCGAGGCCTGTGGCGGGTTCGACGCGCCACAGGCGACGGCGTGCGCGCACTGCGGCTCCGCCGAACTCGCCTGGGCCGTGGCGAGGGGCACTGGCACTGTGGCGTCCTGGACCGTGGTGCACGGCCGCGCCCAGGGCGACGCCCCCGCCCCCCGGACCGTCCTCGCGATCGTTGAACTGGACGAGGGCCCATGGCTCCAGGTCCACCTCGCCGACGTGCCTCCGGAGGCTGTCACCGCCGGCCTCAAGGTTGTGGTCGGCTTCGAACGGCCCGAAGGCGGCGAGGCCGTCCCGGTCTTCCGCCCTGCCTGACTGACGGCCGGACCCCCTGCCGTCTTTCACCCTCGGTCTGTTAGCACAGTTCCCCATGAAGACTTCCGTAGCCCTGTTCGGGAGGCCGACGCCCCGTTCGCCGTCGAGCGGATCGACCTCCAGGAACCGCGCCCCGACGAGACCCTCATCCGTCTCACCGCTGGGGCATGTGTCACACCGACCTGGTGGTCAAGCGGCTGGTCAGCCCGGCTACCGCCCGGAAGTTCACCCTGCTCAACTCCTCTGGGGCACGCGCGGACGGAACATGCGGAGAGAGTAAGCCGTTGCATCCCGTCCGGGCGCTCGTCACCGGCGTGCTCGCCCAACTGTCAGCCGTTCTTATGCTCGACCTGGCCCAGCAGCCCGAGCAGATAGGCCCGGCACCGCCGGCGGCTCCGCCCTGCCGGACCGGTCGGCGATCTGCGAAAACATGTCCTCGAAACCCGCCCGCCACGCGGGCAGATCAGCTCCGGTGACCTCTACGCTGGCAGCCACGGCCACCGCGCTGTGCTGAGTTCATGCTCACACTGTCCCCGCGGTGGTCGTCCGCGTTCACGCCGCCACGCCCACACCTCACCAAGTGCGGCTGGGGGTACTAGTTACCGGGAGCCTGCATGGTTCTGCTCGGCCGTCGGTTGCCAGAGGCGCCGCCCCGGCGGCGCGAACGTGGCTCGGTTGTGGTGTCCTGGCTGACCTCGACCGACCACAAGGTGATCGGTTATCTCTACCTGATCACCTCGTTCGTCTTCTTCCTGCTGGCCGGGGTGATGGCGATGGTGATACGGGCGGAGTTGGCCCGCCCGGGCCTGCAGTTCCTCAGCAGGCAGCAGTACAACCAGTTGTTCACGATTCACGGCACGGTGATGCTGCTGCTGTTCGCGACCCCGCTGTTCGTCGGCTTCACCAACGTGATCATGCCGCTGCAGATCGGTTCGCCGGATGTGGCCTTCCCGCGCCTGAACATGTTCAGCTACTGGCTGTTCCTGTTGGGCGGGTTGATCGTTTTTTCGTCGTTCTTCATTTCCGGGGGGGCGGCGAGCTTCGGCTGGACGGGCTATGCGCCGCTGAACAGCATGATCAGGTCTCCGGGCATTGGCAGCGATCTGTGGATCATGGGGCTGACCCTGTCCGGATTCGGCACGATCCTTAGCGGCGTCAACTTCACCACCACGATCATGGGGCTGCGCGCGCCCGGTATGACGTGGTTCCGCATGCCGATCTTCACCTGGAACGTCCTTCTCACCAACCTGATGGTGCTGCTGGCCTTCCCGGTGCTGGCGGCGGCTCTGCTCGTGCTGGAGTCGGACCGCAAGTTCGGCAGTCACGTCTTTGATCCGGCCACCGGCGGGGCGCTGACCTGGCAACATCTGTTCTGGTTCTTCGGCCATCCCGAGGTCTACATCATCGCGCTGCCGTTCTTCGGCATCATCACCGAGATCATCCCGGTGTTCAGCCGTAAGCCGCTGTTCGGCTATGTCGGGATGATCGGCGCGACCATCGCGATCGCCGGCCTGTCGATGGCGGTATGGGCCCACCACATGTTCACCACCGGCAGGGTGATGCTGCCGTTCTTCGCCTTCATGACGTACCTGATCGCGGTACCGACCGGGGTGAAGTTCTTCAACTGGGCCGGAACGATGTGGCAGGGACAGCTCAGCTTCGAGACCCCGATGCTGTTCTCGGTCGGGTTCCTCGTCACGTTCCTGCTCGGGGGGCTGACCGGGATCATCCTGGCCTCGCCGCCCCTGGACTTCCAGCTGCAGGACTCATATTTCGTGGTCGCGCACTTCCATTACGTGGTCTTCGGCACGGTCGTGTTCGCGATGTTCGCGGGCTTCTACTTCTGGTGGCCCAAGATGACCGGAAAGATGCTCAACGAACGGCTGGGGAAACTCCACTTCTGGACGCTGTTCATCGGGTTCCACGCAACATTTCTGATCCAGCACTGGCTGGGTGCCGCAGGTATGCCACGCCGCTACGCCGACTACGCCAACGAGTTTCAGGGCCTCAACCTCGTGTCCAGCATCGGGGCGGCCATCCTCGGCGCCTCCACGTTGTTCTTCCTCTACAACGTGTACCGGACCGCACGGTGGGCGCCGCGGGTCGACGTCGACGATCCCTGGGGGTTCGGGAACTCACTCGAGTGGGCGACCTCCTGCCCGCCGCCGCGGCACAACTTCAAGACCATTCCGCGCATCCGTTCCGAACGGCCGGCCTTCGATCTGCACTACCCGCGGCAACCTGCGGTCGAACAGCCCGGCGACTGACGTCCGGAAAGGACCAACGGATGGGCGTCAGCCGCTCTAAGCGCGGAGGCGGTCCACGGCGAACCGGGCGACACCGATCGCACCACCGGGGGTGAGGCGCATGCCCCGCCACGCGGCCCGACCCTCCCTCCTCAGTCGTTGGTACAGACCCGGGTGCGCTGCGCCGTACCGCCGCCGGTCTGGGGTCCGACCGCCGGGGCGGTTCTTGGGAGACCCGTCCTTGAGCGATGCGTCGTCCTGCGCCGTATCGATGAGCGGGCGGCGGGGGGACGGCGCCTGCACCGTACGCCGGTTGTGCTGGTCTGGTGCTCGGTGCCCAGCCGGTTCATTCCGCCGGGTTCAGCCGCGTGCGTACGTGGCCGCCATCGCGTGGAATACCTCTTTCGGTTCCCAGCGGGTCTCGTCGAGCCTTATCGGCCCACTGACCGTGCTGCTCTGCCGGTCGCCGGACATGTGAGCCGCGAGCTGTGAGCGCGGGCCGGGCGGTCGCAACAACAGGTGGGACGACGCGGGCCGCGCATCCGCTGCGACCATCTGGTCAGCGCGGCGGACTGTGGTGCCGATGGTCACCCGGTGGCTCGAGGTGATGGCCACCGCATAACCGACGACCGTGTCTCCAGCTCACCGAAATCATGACAAAAGGTTCCTGGGGATGGAGATCGGAGAACCGGCAACCTTGGCCAGCGGAAGTGTGTCGCCGTTGTGATTCTTCGCAAGGGTGGCTTTGGTGTGTCTGGATCGGTGGTTCACCGTCGCAGACGACATGTCTCTGTATGGATACCGGAGCGGCTGTCTGGGAAGAGTGTTGATGACCACCGGTAGGGGCTGGAGAGGTAGGGGGGCACGCTCATGGCCATATGTGAAGTCTGCGGTAACGATTACGCGTCGGCGTTCCAGGTGCACGCCAACGGCGCGGTGCACGTGTTCGACTCGTTTGAGTGCGCGATCCAAAGCATGGCGCCGACGTGTGAACATTGCGGATGCCGCATTGTCGGGCACGGCGTCGAGGGCGACGGGCGATTTTTTTGTTGTGCGCACTGCGCCCGCGAAGCGGGCGTCATGAAACTCGTCGATCACGTGTAACAGCACATGATAGGGGTGTGCGGCATGGAGGGTAAGGGGGTGCGCATGCAACACCATCCCGCATATCTCCTCTCACCGGCTACAGCCGGGGGACTTGGTGTTCTTCAACGGGTTCGGGCAGTTACCGCACCCACCCCGACTACGTCGAACGGACTTCACCATCCCGCACGATAACCACGGACGATCAAGGTGACCCAGTGTGCGACCCGCGTCGGCCTGGCCATACGTAGAGGTGTGCCCGCGCCTAGCGGTCAAGGCCCAGTCGGGTGTGGAAACCCGGGTCGTTGGTGTTTACCTGCAGGTTCGTGGCTCGAACATGCCCGGGTAGCGGGCATCATCGCTGCTCGTGTTCTGGTCCTTGCTGTATCTCGTCGTTGGCCGTGTCTTCCAGTTCCTGGTCCTGTTCGGGCACGGTGACCGGGCCAAGGAGATCGAGATTCTTGCGCTTCGCCACCAGGTCGCGGTGCTGCGCCGTCAGGTGAACCGGCCCGATCTCAATGACGGAGATCGTGTCCTGTTGGCCGCGCCGTCGCGGCTGCTACCTCGCCGGTCGGTGACGCCGACGACGCTGCTGCGCTGGCACCGCCACCTGGTCGCCCGCACATGGACCTACCCGCGGAAACATTCTGGCCGTCCCTCCACTAGAAAACCATTAGGGACATGGTGCTGCGCCTGGCGCGCGAGAACCCGACCTGGGGTATCAGCGGATCAGCGGCGAGCTCGCCGGAGCCGGCATCGGTGTGCCCCCCAGTACGGTGCGCGACATCCTCAAGCGGGCCGGGCTGGATCCCGCGCCCCGGCGTAGCGGGCCCACCTGGGGCCAGTTCCTGAAGGCGCAAGCCGAGGGAATCTGGGCCTGTGATCTGTTCCACACGCCCATCGCCCCCATCGGGCACGAGATCGGTGACCACCCCGACCACCGCCGGTGACGGCTTCCGCCGACCTCAACCAAGTCCGGCTCACACGCCATGGGGTCGTTTACGGCCTGATCAACGAATACAAGCACGCCGCGTGACGCGAGAAACCGCAGTTCAGCACTCTGAAACCGGGTTTCAGCACCCCACAGGGTGGGCCGCTGCCACACATCGACAGCAGCGAGCCCGAATCCAAAAATATCTGACTATCCATTGACAGGCAGATATTCGGGGAAGACTCTGAGTGGCGCATACAGACCCGGCGCCCGACGGGGCGCTTTCCTGACAACGTCCTTTCCCTGACACCCGGCCCAACCGCAGAGGTCGCGTTATGGCGGCCGTCGCGGTCTGGGCTCGGCCGGCTAGCAACTCTGGAGATGAGGCAAGCGTGAGGCTGGCAACAATCCGCACCAGTGAGGGTTCTCGACTTCATGTACGCGGGACATCGGGCTACGTCGACGTGGCCACCGAAGCGCGCCGCCCGGACCTGTCGACACTCCACGCCCTGCTCGCAGGCGGCGCGGCGGCGTTCGACGTGGCGGCCGGGCTGACCTCGCGCGACGGCCGCGAGTACACCGAAGCGGACCTGGACGCCGCCGTGCCGCGTCCCAACCGCGTCCTGTGCGTCGGAGTGAACTACTCCGCTCACGCAGTCGAAGGAGGCCGCGACGCCAACCCGAGCTGGCCCGAGTCGTTCATGCGCAGCGCCTCCAGCGTGCTCCCCCCGTATGCGGACCTGGTGCGGCCGGCGTTGAGCACCGGTTTCGACTACGAGGGCGAGCTGGCGATCGTGATCGGCGCCGGTGGGCGCTACATCCCGAGCGAAGAAGCGCTCGCGGCGGTGGCGGGCTTCACCATCATCAACGATGGCTCCGCCCGGGAATGGCAGCGAGCCGCGACCCAGTGGACCCCCGGGAAGAACTTCGACGCCTCGATGCCGATCGGTCCCGAGGTCGTCACCCCCGATGAGGTCTCCATCGACGACCTCGCCATCACCACCACGTTGAACGGGGAGGTGATGCAGGCCGCTCGGACCTCGCAGATGATCGTGGACGTCGCCAGCTGCGTCGAGTTCTTCTCCTCCTTCACCACGCTGCTCCCGGGCGATGTCATCGCGACCGGCACGCCCGGCGGGGTGGGCTTTGCGCGCACGCCCCCGGTGTGGCTCACGCCCGGGGACGTCGTCGAGGTGACCGTCGAGGGCATCGGCACCATCCGCAACCGGGTCATCGAGGACAAGCCCGCCCCCGCCGGGTGGCGGTGGGTCCCCAGCGCATCCGCCAGCGGGGTCCTGTGAGCGCCACCTCGGGCCGCGAACCCGACCCGCTGCACTCTTACCCGTCCGACTCACCGAAGGGCACCGGCATGCTCGCTTCAGATGGATCGACAACCACCCTGGGCGTTCGGCCACGGCCGACCACGGGGGCGCGGCGCGTGTCCCGCCCGGTGAAGCTTCTCGCCGTGGCTCTCGTGGCCGGCCTGGCCGCGACAGCCTGCTCATCAGGGTCCGGCAACTCGTCGGCGGGGTCCTCCAGCGGGGGCAGTATCACGATCGCTGACGTCGCGCCGTTCACCGGCGCGGACGCGGCCCTGGGGCCGATCTACTACGCCTCCTGCCTCGGCGCCGCCCAGGCCATCAAGGACGCTGGCGGGGTACTGGGCAAGAGGGTGAACTGCAAGGCCGTCGACACCCGCGGCGACCCGGCCGACGCGGTCCCGGCGGCTCGTCAGATGTTCGCCTCCACCAACGACCTCGGCCTGGTCATCGGCCTCACCTCCGACGAGGCGGCCTCGGTGGTGCCGATCATCAACAGCAACAAGATGGTCATGTTCGGCATGACGGGCGAGTCGGAATTCGACAGTACCCACTTCGACTACTTCTATCGACTCGTCGCCCCCGACATGGCCGAGTCTTACGCGCTCGTCGCCATCGCCCAGCAGAAGGGCTACAAGAAGGTCGCGCTGGCCTTCGGCAACGACATCGGGTCGCAGACGTTCGTCAAGCCCGCCATTTCCGCCCTGGGCAAGGCAGGCATAAGCGTTGCGGACAACGAGACCCTCGATCTGAAGGCCAGCACCTTCCGCACCGAGGCAAGCAAGATCGTCGCCTCCCACCCGGATGCCATCTTCATCGAGGCGCTCGGGCCGGCATCGGCGAGCTTCCTGTCCGAGGTCAAGCAGCTCAACGGGGGCAAGTCCATCCCCATCGTGGCGACCTCGGCCTGCATCGACCCCTCCTGGTTCAAGGCCGTCTCGGCCGCGATCGGCGCGAAGGACCTGGCGGCGAACTTCGTCGCCGACAACACCGCGATCGAGACCACCGGTCCGGCATACCAGACCTTCAAGCAGTCCCTGCTGTCGCAGAAGTCGAAGGTCTCCAACACTGGCAACTTCGAGACCTACCTGACGGCGCCCGGAGCGGTACACCTGTACGACGGCATCAACCTCGCCGCGCTGGCGATGGTCGCGGCCAAGAGCACCAAGCCGAAGACCTACCGGCCGTTCGTGGAGTCGATCGGCAACGGCACCCCGGGCGCGGTCGAGGTCCACTCCTTCGCTGAGGGCGTGGCAGCCCTGAAGGCCGGCAAGGCCGTGCATTACGTCGGTCCTGGTGGGCCGACGAACTTCGACAGCTTCCACGACTCGACCGGCTTGTTCGAGATCGACAGCTACGACGCGAACGGCAACGTCTCGGTCGTGGGAAAGCTGAGCGCGGCGCAGATCCGGGCGTACTCGTGAGCCTGCTGCTGGCCTCGATCGGGTTCGGCCTCGTCACGGCGGCGGTCCTGGCGATCGCCGCCGTGGGGTTCACCCTCCAGTTCGCGGTCACCGACGTCCTGAACCTGGCCTTTGGCGCGGTCATGATCCTCAGCGCCTACGCCGCCTACGCCCTCAACCAAGCCGGCCTCACCATCTGGGTCGGGCTCCTCGCAGCAGCCATCACCGGAGCCGTCGTCTCCCTAGGACTCAACCGGCTCGTGTACACACCGTTCAAAAGGCGAGGCACCTCACCGATCGCGCTGGTGATAGTCGCCCTCGGGATGACCCTCATCCTCGAGTTCGGTCTACAGGCCCTCGTCGGTGCGGACAGCGTCTCCTACCGGCTGAGCCAGGGCCCCGGCATCAACCTCGGCGGCCTGCGGCTGTCGGCGACCCAGCTGGTGATCTTGGCTCTCGCGGTGGCGATCATGGGCGTGGTCCACGCCCTGTTGAGCTACAGCCGCCTGGGCAAGGCGATGCGCGCCACCGCGGCCAATCCGTCCCTCGCGCGCAACTCGGGGATCCGCACCGACCAGATCGTCACGCTCACCTGGACCATCTCCGGTGCGCTGTGCGGGATCGCGGGGGCTGTCTTCGCGATCGACGCGGGCAGCTTCGGGGCGACCAGTACTGACCTGTTCCTGGTGCTGATCCTGGCGGCCGTGTTCCTCGGCGGCCCCGGCAAGGCGTACGGCGCGATGCTCGGCGCGGCAGTCATCGGGCTGAGCACGGAAGTGGGGGCGGCCTACATCACCCCGGCCTACAAGGACGTCATCGCCTTCGTCCTCCTGCTCGGCATGCTCGCGCTTCGCCCAGCCGGCCTTCTCGGCAACCGAACGTAGCGAAGGGACCGACATCGTGGGATCCAATGGAGCGCTGTACTACCTCACCACACTGCTGGTGTACGGCGGCGTCGACGCGCTTGCCTGCCTGGGCCTGAGCATGCAATTCGGTGTCGCCGGAGTCACGAACTTCGGGTTCATCATCTTCCAGGCCGCCGGCGCCTACGCCGCAGCCGCCCTGTCAATGCCCGGAGACTCTGCCAACGGCGGCTTCCAGAGCTACATCGGGGGCCTCAACCTTCCCTTCCCCCTTCCCTGGATCGGCGCTGCGGTCGTGGGAGGACTGCTCGCGCTGCCGTTCACCTTCCTGGTCGGCAGGCGGCTGCGGGGCGACTTCGCCGCCGTGGGGCTGCTCGTCACGGCCGTGATGGCGAACCTGTTGGTGACCAACTACCGCCCGTTCCTCAACGGCAGCGCCGGCCTGTCCCTGGTCCCGGCGCCGCTACAGAACAGCTTCGACCCGCAGTCCTCGGGCTACCAGTGGGCCTACAGCGCGGCCGCCATCGGGCTCGCGGCCGTGGTGTTCTACCTCCTGCACCGGCTCACCGAGTCCCCCTACGGGCGGACGCTTCGGGCCATGCGTGACAACGACGTCGTTGCCGACTCCCTCGGCAAGAACCTCACCGCACTGCGGCTGTCGATGCTCGTGCTCGGCGGCGCGATCGCCGGCCTCAGCGGCGGCGTCCTGGTCGGGTTCATCAACCTGTGGGCACCCTCGGGGTGGGGCTACGCCGAGACCGTCGTGCTGTTCGCCGCAGTCATCATCGGCGGCGCCGGCAACCACAAGGGCGCGATCCTGGGAGCGATCCTCGTGCCACTCGGCTTCGAGGAGGCCAGCCGGTTTATCCCGCCGATCGGGTCCCCTGGCCTGATCCCCGCGCTGCAGTGGGTCGCGATCGGCCTGCTCATCATCGTGTTCATCTGGTTCCGCCCCGAAGGCGTCATCCCAGAAAAGCGCCGCATCAACCTCGCCTTCGGGCTCCCCGCGAGCGCCCCGGCATCTGCGGCTACCGACGCCAACGACGCGTGGAGCCTGCCCGGGACCGCAACAAGGGCGAGCGTCACCGAGCGGCCCGTGCAGCCGCTCGCGCACCGCGAGCAACCCTCCGCGGCATCGGCGCAGGTCGTTCCCGACGGCGACAAGCCCGTGCTCGAAGCCGTCGATGTGGCACGCAGCTTCAACGGCGTACCGGCCGTGGCCGGCGTCAGCTTCGCCCTGCAACGCGGACGCCTGACCGGCCTCATCGGCCCTAACGGCGCCGGGAAAAGCACCACACTGGCGATGCTCGCTGGCACGCTGCCGGTGACCGGAGGCACGATCGGCTACCTGGGCCAGGACATCACCACGATGCCGGCCTACAAGCGGGCTCGTGGCGGCCTCGTCCGCACCTTTCAGCTCGCCAGCGAGTTCAAGAAGCTGACCGTGCTGGAGAACCTGCTCAGCGCCGTACCCTCCCAGGCGGGAGACTCCCTGCACGGTGCGCTGCTCGGACGCCGCTTCTGGGGCGCCGACGAGGACCGCGCGACCACCGAGGCGGTCGCCATGCTCGAGCGCTTCGGCCTGACCCGGTACGCCAACCACTACGCCGGGGACCTCAGCGGCGGCCAACGCCGGCTGGTCGAGATCATGCGCGCGCTGATGGCCAGCCCTACCGTCCTGCTGCTCGACGAGCCGATGGCTGGGGTGCACCCGCACCTGGCCCGGGAGATGGGCCAACAGCTCGTCGGACTCTGCAACGAAGGGATGACGATCATGATGGTCGAGCACGAGCTGTCAATCATGGATGAGTTCTGCGACCCTGTGGTCGTGATGGCTGAAGGTGCCGTCCTCGCGGAGGGCACGATGACCCAACTGCGGGCCCGCTCCGAAGTCGTGGAGGCCTACCTTGTCGGCTGACCTGAGCACTCCCGCGACCGCCGACCGCAAACGCGCCGGTGCCGCCCTGAGCACGGTTGAGGTGACCGCCGGATACAACGGCCGCCCAGTCGTCCACGGCGTGTCCGTCAACGTCAAACCGGGGCAGGTCGTCTCCGTCGTCGGCCCCAACGGCAGCGGGAAATCCACGCTGCTCAAGAGCATCGTCGGCGTCGTGAAGGTCCTGTCCGGTTCGGTCCTTCTCGACGGCGTCGACATCACCAACCAGGCACCGGAGGACACCGCCCGCGTCGGCGTCGGGTACGTCCCGCAGATCGACGACGTCTTCGGACCGCTGTCAGTCAAGGAGAACCTCGAGATGGGCGGCTACCTGCTGCCCTCGCGGGAGGTCGCCGGCCGCATCGACCGGGTCGTGACGTACTTCCCCAAGCTGGCCACGATGATGACCCGCAAGGCGGCACAGCTCAGCGGTGGGGAACGCAAGATGCTTGCCATGGGCCGCGTCCTGATGCTGCAGCCCTCCCTGTTCGTGCTCGACGAGCCAACAGCGAACCTCGCGCCAATGATCGCCACGGAGCTGCTCCACGAGCACGTCCGACAGCTAGCGGTCGACGGGGCCTCGGTGCTCATCGTCGAGCAGCGCGCCAAGGCCGTCTTGGAGATCTCCGACCACACCTACGTCCTGGCCGGCGGCCGCCTTCGGATGGAGGGCAGCCCAGCCGAGCTCGCGACCAGTCCGGACTTCGTCGCATCCTTCCTCGGAGGAGGGCCGGCCGGACAACCCGCCGGGTCACCGTGATGTCAGAGCTGGACTCGCAGCAACGCCGCAGCGCGGATCTCCGCGTCCCCGAGGCCAACCCGGCGTCGGCGCCACACGAGGTCCACCAACGCCGCCCCGGCACCCCAGGGGCAAGGATCCGGACGGCCTGGCAACGCCCGGCCCCTGATCTGCGCGCCGAGCTGGGTGCGTTCTCCACGGGGGTTGTCGCCGACGCCATGCACCGACTCGGGGCAATGGAAGGGGCGATCAGGCCGGTCTGGCCCGCAGCGCAGATGAGCGGACCCGCGCTGACGGTGTGGGTCCGCGCCGGCGATAACGCGCTCATCCATGAAGCCATCGCGATGGCCGAGCCCGGCGACGTGCTCATGGTCAACGCCCAAGGGTCGCTGACCCACGCGGTCTTCGGTGAGTTGATGGCCCTGGCGTGCCGCTCGCAAGGTATCGCCGGGCTCGTGGTCGACGGCGCCGTCCGGGACGCCGTAGCGCTCGCGCTGCTGGGCTTTCCCGTCTTCGCGCGCGGCGCCTGCGCCTCCGGCCCGCTCAAGGACGGCACCGGGGAGGTCGGCTACCCGGTCGCCTGCGGAGGCGTCGTCTGCGCCTCGGGAGATCTGGTTGTCGCTGACGGCGACGGGGTCGTGATCGTGCCCGCCGCCGACGTCGAAACCGTGCTTGCTCAGGCGAGACGGATCGAGGCCTGGGAGGCGCAGCGCAGAGAACTCCTCGAGGAAGCCAGCCCACCGGCATCACTGGCGGCCTCGTCATGACTACCAGGCGCAAGGTGAGCCTTGCCACCCTCGGCGGCACGATCACCATGACCGCAGCCGCGCTCGGTCAAGGTGTTGTGCCCACCACCAGCGCCGGCGACCTCCTGGCCGCGGTGCCCGGCCTCGAGGCCATCACCGACCTCTACGTCGCGACCCTGCTCAGGAAGCCCGAAGCCTCGCTCGGCATCGACGACGTGCTCGCGGTCCTCGACTGGGCCCAGACGCGCCTGTCCCAAGGCGCGGAAGGCGTCGTCCACGTTCGAGCGCCCTTCGCTGCCCACGGGGCGCTCACGTGACCGGCCACCGCCCAGGCGGGACGGGCAGTTCCTCGGCCGATTCTGGTGAACGGGACGTGACATCTAAGATTACTCCCATGCAGCCGCGCGTCGCCAAGACCCTGAACGGCGAGATCTTCGTGCGCGTGCGATCGGACATCCTCGCCGGGCACCTGCCTCCCGGTGCCCGTCTGCGGCCCGCCGCGCTCGCCCGGGAGTACTCGGTGAGCATGAGCGTCATGCGTGAAGCCCTCGCTCGACTGGCCGAGCAGGAACTGGTCGTCTGGGTGCCTCAGACCGGTTTCCGCGTCGCACCGCTGTCGTTGGAGGACCTCGAAGACCTCACCAACGCGCGACTCGACATCGAGGTGCTCGCCATGCGGTATGCGGTGCAACGTGGGGACATCGCGTGGGAAGGTCAGGTACTCGCCGCCCACCACACCCTCGAACGAACCCGGCAGTTTGATCCCGACGATCCTGACCGGTTCACCGAGGAGTGGGCGGAGGCGCACGCGAACTTCCACAATGCGCTGCTGGCTGGCTGCAACAGTCGCCGCATGATCGGCATAGCCGCCCAGCTCCGTGACGGGTCCGAGCTCTACCGCCGATGGTCGCATGCCCTCGCCCATGACTACGACCGCGACATTCCCGCCGAACACCGATCAATGCTCAAGGCCGTCCTAGCGCGCGACGAGTCCGCCGCCGTCGAGGCGCTGCAGAGCCACATCCGGCACACCACCAACGTGCTCCTGCACGACGTCCAGACTGAGAACCCTGAGGTCCGTCAGGACCTTCGGTGACACGCCTGCCTTCCACCGGCACTGCTTGCGTCCGCACCCGACAGACGCCTCACTGCACACCTGCCCGCGGCC
>JAOPYK010000033.1 GCA_025964695.1 Streptosporangiaceae bacterium
GGGGACCTCCCCGTCCGTGAGGCGCTGAGACGTACGCCTCCGGGTCAGTCCAGGACGTCGATGACCCGGGTCGCCTCATGGCCGGCCAGCACCAGCTCGTCGGCCACTTCCAGGTGCTTGCGCCAGAACTGCTCGGCGGCGTCGCCGCGTCCGCTGCGCACCAGCTTGACGAGCTTGGCGTACGCGCGCAGCGCCCGCTCGTAGCCGTCGCGTACCTCGTCACTGGGCTGCGTCCGCGCCGTGGACCGGACGGCCGCCTGGGTCTGGCGCAGGATGATCTCGTGCATCATCCCGGCCATGATGGCGAGCGTCTGGTTGCCCGAGAGCTGCACGAGCCGCAGGTGGAAGTGGGCGGAGCCGATGGCGAAGCGCTCGGGGTTGTCGACGTTCGCGCGCTCCTCCTCGAGTGCCTCCTCCAGCGACGCGTAGCGCGACTCGTCACCGCTGAGTGCGAGCAGCCGGGCCGCCGGCGGCTCGATCGCGCTGCGGGCGACGTAGACGTCGGCCAGCGTCGCCTCGCCGAGCTGGAGTTGCAGCCCCGCCGGGCGGGCCACCGCCTCCGGGCCGGGGACCCGCACCCGGGCACCGGTACGGGACCCGCGCCGCAACTCGATCAAAGACTCCGACTCGAGCACCCGGAACGCCTCGCGGAGCGTCGGCCGGGAGACCCCGAAGTGCTCCAGCAGCGTCGCCTCGTTCGGCAGGAAGTCGCCGTCGTTGAGCTCACGGTCGACGATCATGCGTCGCAGGCGGCGCGCCACGAGCTCCCCGGTCTTGGGCGGCCGGACGTCGTCGGACGGCTCGGCGAGGGCTCCGCCGCGCTGACGCCCGAAATCCGGCTGTGCCATGGGATCTCCGCCTTCCGCCGTGCCTTGGTGATGCGATCGACCGCTGCAACCTGGTCAACGAGGATACCTACCGAAGGGTCACTTTAGCGGCCTCCCGGCCCATCGCCCACGGTCAGGTGCTCGCCTCGGTGGCCTTCATGAGGCCGACTGCGGCCGCGGCGTACCTTTCGCGGCGCCGGTCGCCCACCAGGAACGCCGGTGTGGACAGGAAGGCCAGCTCCGGCAGCGCCTTGCGGGTGGCGAGCCGCTGCCGGGCCTCTTCAGTGGTACCGGTGATCGCGATGGCGTTCAGCATCTCGTCGGTCACCGCCGCCGCCATGCCGTCCGTGTCGCCGGTGCGGAAGGCGTCGCGGATGCGGGCGGTCTCGTCCTGCCAGCCGTGCAGCTCGGCGAACGGGTCGTAGGTCTTGACGGTCAGGTAGAACGCCACCTGCAGGCGCGCGTCGCGGCGGGCCCGCTCGGGGTCGTCGTCGTTTATCGCGGTGATCAGCCACCCCCAGTGCCGGACGCCTCGGGCATCACGTCCGGCCGAAGCCGCACCGTCCTCGAGCTCCGGCCACACGACCTCACTCCACCAGCGGTCGGTGAACAGGCCGTGGCCGAGAACTCCGTCCGCCACCCGGCCGGCCGCCCGGAGCATCCGGCGGTTGAAGGCCCCGATGAGGATCGGCACGTCCAGCCGGCCCAGCACCGGAGCCCGGATGTCGGCCTTGATCGGGTAGAACTCGCCGTCGTGCACGACGCGCTCGCCGTTGCCGGCCTCCAGGTAGGCGCGGATGGCGCCCACCATGTCCTCCATGCGGCGTACCGGCTCGGTGGCCTGGACCGCGAACCAGTCGGTGTTCATCCGGCGGGTGCCCGAGCCGAGTCCGAGGAACAGCCGCCCCGGGGCCCGCTTGGACAGGTGGCGCAGCGCGGACGCGTGCACGAACGGGGAGCGGGCGAAGGCATAGGCGATGCCAGGCCCCACCTGGGCGCGCTCGGTGGCCGCGACCATCTCACCCGTCGTGAGGTAGGCGTTGACGTCGGCGAACTCGCCCGCGCAGAAGGCGGACGCGCCGGCCTGCTCGGCCTGTGCGGCCACCTCGGTGCCCGGCCAGGGAAGTCCCCATTCCACGTGCGGCCTCCATCTCTCGCCCGGTCGTCCGTCGCCGGGGCGTGTGCCTCTATGATAGATAACCTAGTAAACCATGTATGCTCTGTGGCGCGTGCCGGTCACGTCTCCGGCCCGGCCGACGAGGACTCCAGAAGCGAGGACCCCATGCGTGATGCCGTGATCGTCGAGGCCGTCCGGACCCCGGTCGGACGCCGCCACGGCGCCCTGTCCGGCGTCCATCCGGTCGATCTGTCCGCGCACGTGCTCGGCGCCCTCGTCCAGCGCACCGGGCTCGCTCCCGACCTGGTCGACGACGTCATCTGGGGCTGCGTACAGCAGGTCGGCGACCAGGCCAACAACATCGCCCGCAACGCGGTGCTCACCGCCGGCTGGCCCGAGTCGGTGCCCGGCACCACCGTCGACCGCCAGTGCGGCTCCTCACAGCAGACCGTCCACTTCGCCGCCGCCGGACTGATCGCCGGGCACTACGACTTCGTCGTCGCCGGTGGCGTCGAGAGCATGTCCCGGGTGCCGATGGGCACCTCAGGACTGGACGGCGACCCGACCGGACCCGGTTTCGAGCGCCGGTACGGGATCAAGTCCGCCAACCAGGGGCTGGGTGCCGAGATGATGGCCGAGCGCTGGGGCCTATCACGCACTCAGCTGGACGAGTTCTCCCTCGCCTCGCACGCCAAGACCGCCGCCGCGATCGACGGCGGCCGTTTCGCCGGGCAGATCGCTCCGGTCACCCTGCCCGACGGCACCGTCGTCGACACCGACGGGGGCGTACGGCGCGGCGGGACACTCGAGACACTGGCCAAGCTGAAGGCCGCCTTCAAGCCGGACGGAATGATCCACGCGGGCAACAGCTCGCAGATCAGCGACGGCGCGGCGGCCCTGCTCATGACCACCTCCGAGAAGGCCGCCGAGCACGGCCTCACCCCCATCGCGCGCATCCACACCGCGGTCGTCACCGGTGATGACCCGGTGATCATGCTGTCCGCTCCCATCCCCGCCACCGAGAAGGCCCTGCGCCGCAGCGGCCTGACCCCGGACCAGATCGGGGCCTACGAGGTCAACGAGGCGTTCGCGTCCGTACCGCTCGCCTGGCTGGCCGAGATCGGCGCTGATGAGAAGGCCCTGAACGTCAACGGTGGCGCGATCGCGCTGGGTCACCCCCTGGGCGGCAGTGGCGCCCGCCTGATGACCACGCTGGTGCACCACATGCGCGACGCCGGCGTCCGGTACGGGCTGCAGACGATGTGCGAGGGCGGCGGCATGGCCAACGCCACCATCCTCGAACTCCTCTGACCATCCGCCGTGGCCGCGCTGACACTGGCCACGAGCACTGCTTCTTCGCATGGGAGATCCCCTTGAGCACATCCACCATGGCGGTCCGCACCGACGATGCCGGCCGGCCGGACCAGGCCCGGCGCGGCGACACCTCCGCGACCTCGGAGGACGGCCGGTGAGCACGTCCTCTCTCTCCCTGCCCGACCGTCTGCGCCGACTGGACGAGGTCGGCGCCGAGGTGCCGGTCATCGAGTACGAGCGTGCCTGGATCACCTGGGGCGAGCTGCGGGACCTCGGCACGGTCCTCATCTCCGAACTGGACAGGCTCGGCCTAGGCTCGGGCGCGCGGATCGGTGTCGTGCTCGGGAACTGGCCCAGCTCGCCGGCCTTCGTCCAGGCGGTGCTGTCCACCGGACGCTGCCTGACGGTCTTCAACCCGCTCCAGCCGGCGGAGCGGCTGGCCGCGGACGTCGCACGCGCCGCGCCGCCGGTCCTGTTCGCCCCGGCCCGGTTCTGGGAGTCGGAGGAGCTGAGGTCGGCCGCGGGCCGCGCCGGAGCGCGCGGGTACGTGACCGACGGCCCCGCCCTGTGCCCGGTCGACCTGCCCGCCACGCCCGATGCCGGTGAGCCGGTCCGGACGGCGCCGGGCGTCGCCGTCGAGCTGACCACGTCGGGCACCACAGGCCCGCCCAAGCGCATCCCGCTGACCTACCGTCAGATCGAGGCCGCGCTCGGCTCGGCCGACGGGCACATGGCTGCCGGCAAGCAGGCCCGCGCCGCGTTCACCGGCGGTGCCGCCCTGGTCACCGTGCCGATGGTGCACATCGGCGGCCTGTGGGCGGTACTGCAGTCGCTCGTCGAGGCCCGGCGCATGGTGCTCATGGACAAGTTCACCGTCGACGGCTGGCGGGCGGCGATCCGGGAGCATCGCCCGCGGATCGCCGGCCTGCCCCCAGCGGCGATGCGCGGCGTTCTTGCCGCGGACGTGCCCGCCGAGGACCTCTCCAGCCTGCGGGCCGTCACGGCGGGCACCGCCCCGGTTCCGCCGGACCTGGCAGACGCCTTCCACGAGCGGTATGGCATACCCGTGCTGGTGATCTACGGCGCGACGGAGTTCTCCGGTGCCGTGGCCGGCTGGTCCCTGCGCGACCACCACCAGTGGTGGGTGCGCAAGCGCGGCAGCGTCGGCCGTGCCTTCCCCGGCGTCGAGCTGCGGGTGATCGGAGACGATGGCTCGCCGCTGCCGACGGGGCAGAGCGGGCTCCTGGAGATCCGGACCCCGCAGGCCGGGCGTACCGGCTGGACCCGGACCAGCGACCTGGGCCGGCTCGACGACGACGGCTTCCTGTGGATCGAGGGCCGGGCCGACGACGTGATCATCCGGGGTGGCTTCAAGGTGACGCCCTCTACCGTCGTCGCCGTACTGCAACGTCACCCGGCCGTGGCCGAGGCCGCCGTCGCCGGCCTGCCGGACGCCCGGCTCGGTCAGGTGCCCGTCGCCGCCTTCGAGGTACGTCCCGGTGCGGTGGCTCCGGGCGAGGACGAACTGCGCGCCTGGTGCCGGCGGGAACTCCTGCCCTACGAGGTGCCGGTCCGCTTCCTCCCCGTACAGGAACTGCCCCGAGGCGTCTCGCAGAAGGTCAGCCGGCCCGATCTCGTGGCGTTGTTCGACCAGGCCCCCGCGTGACCCGCGAGTCGCTTGGTCAGGCCCAGGCGTCCGCACCAGCAAAAGGATCAGTCATGGAACGTGATGTCTTCGACGACGACCACCGCCAGTTCCGCCAGGTAGTCCGGGAGTTCATCGCCCGCGAGATCGTCCCCCGGCACGAGGAGTGGGAGGCGGCCGGCGTCGTCGACCGCGCCCTGTTCGTGGAGGCGGCCAAGCGCGGCGTCATCGGCTTCAACGTCCCCGAGGAGCACGGTGGGGGCGGTGTCGAGGATTTCCGGTTCAACGCCGTTGTCGCCGAGGAGCTTGCGGTCGCCCGGGCCACCGGTCCCGGGTTCACCCTGCACAACGACATCGTCACCCCGTACCTGCTCACCTTGGCCGACGAGGCGCAGAAGGCCCGCTGGCTCCCCCCGTTCGCGAGCGGGGAGCAGATCTGGGCCATCGCCATGACCGAGCCGGGGACCGGCAGCGACCTGAAGGGCATCGCCACGTCAGCGGTGCGCGACGGCGACGAGTGGGTGCTCAACGGGAACAAGACGTTCATCTCCAACGGGATCAACGCCGACCGCGTCATCGTGGTGGCCCGCACCGATCCCGAGGGCGGCAGCAAGGCGTTCAGCCTCCTGGTGGTCGAGCGCGGCATGGCCGGATTCACTCGCGGCCGCAACCTCGACAAGCTCGGTATGAAGGCCCAGGACACCGCGGAGTTGTCGTTCCAGGACGTACGGGTACCGGCCGGCAACCTGCTCGGCCGGGAGGGACACGGCTTCTACCACCTCATGGGCAATCTGCCCGAGGAGCGCATGTCCATCGCGGTGTCGGCCGTCGCCGTCTCCCGGTCGGTCCTCGACGAGACCATCGAGTACGCCAAGACCCGTACGGCGTTCGGCCAGGCCATCGGCTCGTTCCAGAACAGCCGGTTCCTGCTCGCCGAGCTCGACACCGAGGTGGACATCGCCCAGGTGTACGTGGATCGCTGCCTGGCGGCCCTGGTCGCCGGGAAGCTGACCCCGGTCGAGGCGGCGAAGGCCAAGTGGTGGACCACCGAGCTCCAGCAGCGGGTGGTGGACCGCTGTCTCCAGTTGCACGGCGGCTACGGCTACATGATGGAGTACCCGGTCGCCAAGGCGTTCGCCGACGCCCGGATCCAGACCATCTACGGCGGCACCACCGAGATCATGAAAGAGATCGTGGGCCGCGCCCTGGGCGTCTGACCCGCTGAGGAGATGTCCATGAAACCGAATACGTCAGAACCGACCACCACCGAGCCTGGACGCGACGCCGCGGCGCTGCTGCTCCGGCTGACGCTCGGCCCCATGCTGTTCGCGCACGGCTACAACAAGATCGCCGGTGCGGGCGGCCTGCAGGGCACCACCGGCTGGTTCGAGTCGCTCGGGCTGAAGCCCGCCGCGGTCCACGCCCGCATGGCCGCCGGCACGGAACTGGCCGCGGCCGTCGGCCTCACCCTCGGCCTGGGCGGCCCGCTGCCCGCGGCGGCCACTGTGGGCCTGATGACCGTGGCCGCACGGACCGACCACCGTGGCAAGGGCTTCTTCGTGTTCAAGGGCGGCTGGGAGTACGTCGGTGTCGCCGGCGGCGCGGCCGTCGCCCTCGCCGCTCTCGGCAACGGCCGTCACTCCCTGGACGGACTGCTGCGGCGCAGGTCGTCGGGCGTACGGCCGGCGCTCCTCGCGGCCGCCCTCGGCGCGGCCGGCGCCGCCGCGCTGCTGGGGCTGTGCTACCGGCCTGACGAGAAGCCCGACGAAGACCTGGCCGGCCCCGCCACCCAGGCCGGTACCGATCAAGGGGAGTGGGACACATGAGCACGACCACCGACACCACGTCGCCGGCGGACAACGAATTCGGGAGACTGACCGAGGAGGCCTTCGCGCGCTCCCAGCGCCGGCTGGGCGTGCCCCACCCGCAGCACAACCCACCGCACAACTACGAAGTGACCTGGGACGGGGCGCGGCACTTCGCCTTCGGCTACGGCGACGACAACCCGCTGTACTGCGACCCCGCTTACGCCGCCGCCACCCGCTGGGGCCGGCTGGTGGCGCCGCCCACCTTCCTCTACACCATGGGAGAGGACGCGGCGCCCAGGCCCGACGCCGAGACGAAGGCCCTGCTGAAAGGGGATCCGTTCGCCGGGCTCGGCTCGTACCAGGCCGTCATGGAGTTCGAGTGGTGGCGCCCCTTGAGGCTCGGCGACCGTTGCCGGGTCCTGCAGGCTCAGGTCGGAGTGGCGCCCCGGCCGAGCAAATTCGGTGGCCGCACCGCCCACGTCACCCACGACTACCTCTACACCAACGGCCAGGGGGAGATGCACGCGGTACGGCGCGGTACCTGGATCAACGCCGAGCGCCACACCTCCAAGAAACGGGCCACCGAGAAGGCCGAACCGGTGCCGTACACGCCCGAGCAGCTGGCCGAGATCGACGCGGCGTACGCGGCGGAGACCCGGCGCGGGGCCGAGCCCCGGTTCTGGGAGGACGTCACGGTGGGGGAGGAGCTGCAGCCACGCGTCAAGGGCCCGCTCACCACGACTGACGTGGTGGTCTGGCATCTGGGCTGGGGCATGCAGCTGACGCCGCCGGGC
The DNA here is from genome assembly GCA_025964695.1 of Streptosporangiaceae bacterium. Lineage (GTDB taxonomy): Bacteria > Actinomycetota > Actinomycetes > Streptosporangiales > Streptosporangiaceae > Actinomadura_E. The sequence continues at coordinate 7,506 of JAOPYK010000033.1, forward strand.
GCGTTCCGGATCGCGCACCGCATCCGCAGCAAGGCGCCGGGGCTGTACCCGCCGAACGCGCTCAACGTCCCCGACACCGTGCAGCGGCTGCACTGGGAGCCGCAGCGCGCGCAGGAACTGGGCCTGCCCAACTCCTACGACTACGGCGGGATGCGCGAGACCTGGCTGTGCCACCTGCTCACCGACTGGATGGGCGACGACGGCTGGCTGTGGAAGCTGCGCTGCGAGCACCGCAAGTTCAACTACATGGGTGACACGACCTGGGTCCGCGGCCAGGTGACCGACAAGCGGCAGGAGGACGGCCGCAACGAGGTGCACCTGGAGGTGTGGTGCGAGAACCAGCGGGGTGAGACCACCACGCCGGGCACAGCGGTCGTGCTGCTGCCGTCGCGGCGGTCCCCGCGGGTCGAGCTGCCCGAGCCGCCGGCGCCGACGCTGGAGGGCATGCTCCAGCATGAGCTGCGGCGGTTCAGCGTGACCGGCTGACGCCCGGCCGGTCATCGCCTCTGCCTGCGTGGGCAGAGCAGTGGTGGCACCGGCGGCCCGGGTCGGCGGCTCGGTCGGCAAAGTATGCTGATCCTCTCATCCGTCGTCACGAGGCCGCCGGTGGATCGGCCTGCGATCGGGGCGCAACCCCCTGGTCGGCAGGGACGGCGGTGGCCGGCCGGCCTCGTCGGGAGCGCAGTTCATGCCGCACAAGCTCGTACAGAGTGACCTCTCTGCCCCGGCCGAAGGCTCCGATAGCGGGGTGGGCGCCGTGCAGGGGCCCTCTCCGGACGCCGGGAACGGCAGCGCGGTCGATGGGAAGCTGGCCTCGCGGGTCGCGCGGCGTATCGAGGCCGACATCGTCCGGGCCGGGTGGCCGGTCGGCCGGATGCTGGGTTCGGAGAACGAGCTGCGGGAGCGGTACGGCATCAGCCGGTCGGTGCTGCGCGAGGCCATACGCCTGCTGGAGCACCACCAGGTCGGCAAGATGCGCCGCGGCCCCGGTGGCGGCTTCTTCGTCACCGCATTGGACAGCGGGCCCGCGACCAGGGCGATCGTGATCTACCTCGAGTACCTCGGCACCGGCGTCGAGGACCTGATGTACGCCCGGCTGCTGCTGGAGCCTCTCGCCGCCGCGGGAGCGGCGCGGCGGGCCGGTGAGGACGACATCGGCCTTCTGCGTCAAGCCCTGGACCAAGAGCGTTCGCGCGAGTGGGAGCCCGGCATCGAGGCGCACGACAGCCTCCACCCGCTGCTCGGCCAGATATCGGGCAACCCCGCGCTGCAGTTGTTCGTCCACGTGCTCACCCGCTTCACCGAGCGGTACGCCGACGATCTCCGGCGGCTGTCCAGATCCGAGCTCGACCGCACCCGGGCCGGCGCGGCAGAGGCGCACAGGGCGATCGTCGAATCGGTGATCGCGGGAGACGCCGATCACGCGAGCAACCACATGGCGCGCCACATCGAGTCGGTCACCGGTTGGCTCGGCGACCACCAGAGGCGCCGCAGCTTCACTCATCTCAACCGGCCGCCCGCCGCCGCGGACCTGCAGGACGCGAAGCTGAGCGAGGTGCTCGCCAGCCGGATCCATGAGGAGATCGCCTACCGGGGCTGGCCCATCGGCGAGGTCCTCGGGTCCGAGCCGGACCTGCTCGCCCGCTATCAGGTGAGCCGGGCCGCGCTGCGCGAAGCCGTCCGCATCCTGGAGTACCACTCGGTGGCCGCCATGCGCCGCGGCCCCGGCGGCGGCCTGGTGGTCACGGTGCCCGACCCGGCGGCGAGCATCGAGACGATGGCCCTGTACCTGGACTATCAGAAGGTCTCGGTCGAGGATCTGCGGGTGGTGCGGGAGGCCATCGAGCTGGGCTGCATCGACCGGGTGATCGCCCGGCGGCACGAACCAGGGGTCGCCGACCGGCTGCGCGCGGCGCTCCAGGTCGACGCCTCGACCCCGCCCGCCGACATCAACCGGCTGAGCCATGTGCTGCACACCGAGCTCGGTGAGCTGTCGGGCAACCCGGTGCTGGCACTGTTCCTGCGCATCGTCACCGACCTGGCCTACCGCCACGCCCACGCCCACGCCGAACAGCAGACCTCCGCCGACCGCGACATTTCCGACGAGGAGGCCGCCACGGCCGCCGGGCGGATCCACGGCCGGATCGTCGAGGCGATCCTGGAGGGTGACAGCGGGCTGGCCCGGCACCGGATGCGCCGCCACCTCGAAGCGATCACCGCGTGGTGGCACTAGCCGCACGTTCACCCGCTACGGCCGACCCGGCCTAAAACAGTAGCCTTTATTAGGCTAGGGTGCTGAGGGTCGGAGCAGGAGCGGAGGCGCGCGTGCGTATCACGGTCGAGTATCCCGTCAGCGCGGTGGGGTATGACCCGGCACTGCTGGCCCCGGCCGGCATGAGCCGGGTGGCGCGGGCCGTCGAGGAGGCGGGACTCGACGCGATCGCGTTCACCGAGCACCCGGCGCCGTCCCAGCGCTGGCTGGACGCCGGTGGCCACGAAACCCTGGACGTGACCGCCGCGATGTCGTTCTGCGCGGCCGTGACCGAGCGGATACGGCTGATGTCGTATCTGCTGGTGCTGCCGTACCGCAACCCCTTCCTCACGGCGAAGAGCGTGGCGACGGTCGATGTCCTTTCCGGCGGCCGGGCGACGATCGTGGCAGGCGCCGGATACATGAAGTCGGAGTTCCGCGCGCTGGGCGTGGCCTTCGAGGAGCGCAACGAGCTCTTCGACGAGGCCCTGGAGGTGCTGCGCGGGGTCTGGAGCCGCAACCCGTTCGGCTACCAGGGGCTGCACTTCCACGCCGGGGAGGTGGCCGCGCTGCCCCGGCCCGTGCAGGGACCCGCCGGTCCGCCCATCTGGGTGGGCGGCAACAGTGCCCGGGCCCGGCGGCGAGCCGCCCGCCACCAGGGATGGAGCCCGCTGCTGATCGACGAGAACCTGGCACGCACCACCCGGACCCCGGCGCTGACCACGATCGGGCAGCTGAGCGAGGCCGTGGCGCAGGCCCGGGAGATGGCCGTGGCCGAGCAGGGCGAGCAGGCATTCCTGGACGTCCAGGTGCAGAGCCCGCACAGCGGCTGGCTTCAGCGCGGCGGCTCGATGGAGGAGCACCGCGAGCACCTCGGCCTGCTGGCCGGGGCGGGTGTGACGTGGTTCGTCGTGCAGCCGCCCGGCGACAGCGTGGACGCCGCGGTCGACGGGGTGCGCCGCTACGGCGAACTGCTGGCCCGTACCTGACCCGTCTTCTATTGGTGACACTCTTCATTTCCCTGGACCGAGGAGTCTGTGATGCCCGAGACCGCCTTGCTCGGCGAGCGCCGTCAGGACGTGCTCGTCCTGACGCTGAACCGGCCGGAACGGCGCAACGCGCTGACCGTCGAGCTCGTCGCCACCCTCGCCGACCACATCGCCGCCGCGCCCGCGGACGGCGTCCGCGCGGTGATCCTGACGGGCAGCGCGCCGGCCTTCTGCGCGGGTGGGGACCTCGCCGACCTGTCGGCGGTGGCAAAACGAGGGGCCCTGGCGGTCAGCGAGACCATCTACACGCGGTTCCACCGGCTGGTGCGGACCATCGGCTCGGTCCCGGTTCCGGTCATCGCCGCGATCAACGGTCCCGCCCTCGGCGCCGGCCTCGACCTCGCGCTCGCCTGCGACCTGCGGATCGCCGCCACGGACGCGGTGCTGGCCAGTTCCTGGATCGCGGTCGGGCTGGTGCCGGGGATGGGCGGGGCGAGCTACCTGACCCGGCTGGCCGGCGGCACACGCGCCGCCGAACTCGTTCTCACCGGGCGCCGGATCGACGCGGCGACCGCGCAGGCGTGGGGCCTGCTCAACGAGGTCGTCGAGCCCGGGATCCTGCTGGATCGGGCGCTGGAGCTCGCCCGCGAACTGGCCGGGCTGCCCGCCCCCGCGCTGGCCCGCAGCAAGGCCGCGTTGCGCCGGGTACTCGAAGCCGGGCTGGAGGACGAGCTCGCCGTCCTCGGCGCCGTCCAGGGAAGCCTGCTGACGAGCGAGGACTTCGCCCGGCGTTCGGCGCCCTTCCGCCGGTAGGCGCCCGCCCGGGGCGGTCGCGTGGACCGTCCCCGGACGGGGCCCGCGAACCTGTCAGGGCTGGCCGGGCCGCAGGGCCACGAACAGTCCCTCGGCCTCGGCGGTGAGGACGTCGCCGTGATGGATCCGCGCGGACAGGAAGCGCTTGCGGCCCTCCTCCCGGTCGAACCTCGCCTCCAGCCGGAGCTCCACCCCGATCGGGGTGATGCTCCGGAAATCGACGTTGAGGTAGGCCGTACGGGAGAGCGGCCGCCCGCCGGCGTTCGCCAGCCGGCCGAGGACCTCGTCGAAGATCAGCGGTATGGTCCCGCCGTGCGCGGCTCCGTTGCCGCCCAGGTAGTACCGGCTGAAGGTGAAGCGGCCGCGGACCTCGTGGTCGGTGCAGAGATCGGCGTGAAAGGCGGGCACGAGCGCCTGCCCCCGGCCGGGCAGGTCGATCCGGTGGCCGGTGACCTGCTGGCGTTCGGGCACGGTGAACGGCTCCAGCGTCGCGGCGAACTCCCCGAAGACCCGGGTCATCTCCACGAGCGTGGAGCGCGGCGGCACCGAGCCGGTGATCCGTTCCTGGAGGAGCCGGAAGGCCCCGATCATCTGGGCGAACTCGTCTCCGTCGCGCCCGGCCGCCCGACCGTCGCCCCACCGGCCCGGCCCGTCGTCCGCGCCTTCGAGCACCGTGGACGTCACGGCCCTTCCCCGGCGGGACGGAAGATCGGCAGCGCCCAGCCGTCCGCGATGGGCATGAAGGAGACCTCGAGCTCCATTCCGATCCGTACCTCCGCGGGATCCACGCCCACGACGTTGCTCACCAGCCGGGCGCCGGGCGCGTCCGGCAGGTCGAGGATGACCGGCACCAGGGTGATGTCGGGCAGCCCGGGGAAGCCGTGGACGACGGAGAAGCTGAAGACGGTCGCCCGCCCGGACAGCTCCACCCAATCGATCCCGGTCGACTGGCAGTCCGGGCAGAACGGAGTGGGCGGCAGCCGGAAGGTTCCGCACACGGCACACCGCGGCGCGACCAGCCGGCCCTGCTGAGCCGCCGTCCAGAACGGCTCGGTCACCGCGTTGGTAGTGATCCGTACCTGTTCTCCCGGCAGGGCCTGTGCCCTGCGCGCCTGTGCCGTGCTCATGCGTCCCGTCCCAGGATCAGCCCGCTGACGGGCAGCGCGGCGGGGCCACCGGTGACCAGCGCCAGCTCGGCGTCGGGCACCTGGTTGACCGCGGTCCCGCGCAACTGCTCGACCGCCTCGCGGATATGCGTCATGCCGATGATGTAGGCCTCCGAGAGCTGCCCGCCGTGGGTGTTCACCGGGATCGACCCGCCCTTGTACCGGATCGCCCCGCTCTCCACGAACGTCCCGCCCTCGCCCTTGGCGCAGAACCCGTAGTCCTCGAGCTGCATGAGCACCATGGGGGAGAAGTGGTCGTAGAGCAGTGCCACGTCGATGTCGGCCGGGGTCACCCCGGCGCGGCGGTAGAGGTGCGCGGCGACCGGTGCGTGCCCGGAGGAGGCGAAGGTCTCCGCGGGCATGCCCATCCAGCCGAAGGCCCGGCCCCAGTCACGGCTGCCGCCGTGCGCCGCCGCCACCACCGGCACCGGCTTCTGCCGGAGGTCCTGGGCGCGCTCCAGCCCGGTGGTGATGACCGCGACCGCTCCGTCGGTCTCCAGGCAGAAGTCGAACAGGCACAGCGGGTCGGCGATCATCCGGGCGTTGAAGTAGTCGTCCAGGGTGAGCGGGTCGCGCTTGAGCGCGGTCGGCCGGGTGCTCGCGTTCTCCCGCTGGGACAGCGCGATCTCGGCGAACGCCTCCCGGCGGGTCCCGTACTGGTGCATGTGCCGCCGGGTCAGTACGGACATCAGATGCCCGGGGCCGGAGAGCCCCGAGGGCTGCAGGAACGAGTTGAGCGGGCTGGGCGGTGCGGCCGCGAACACGCTGCCGAGCCGCTGCCTGGCCTGCTGCAGGGCCATGACCGTGACGACCACCGTGGCGTCACCGGCGAGGATCGCCGCCCGGGCCAGCCCGATGGAGCCGGCCGAACCACCGCCGCCCGAGGTCAGGGAGGCGCTGAAGGTAACCTCCGGGATGCCGAGCGTCTCCATGAACTCGGCGGTGTCCATCGACTCGCCGTAACCGGCGCCCGCGCCCGAGTAGTAGGCGAAGCCGTCGATGTCCTTGACCGACAGACCGGCGTCCTCACATGCGGCCAGGATCGCCGTGCCGGCCAGCTGGGTGATGGTCTGGGGCACGGACCGGCCCCGCGGATAGTACGGCGTCGCGCCGACGCCGACGATCGCGACCTGCGCTTGGGTGCGGCTCACCGTCTCCTCCGTCGTTTCGGTGTGCTCATGCTGCGACTGCCTGGTGCATCGACGACCTCCGGCTTGAGCGTCTCAGTGTCAGCGGGACGAGAGGTCCCGCACAAATCGTTATACCCTTCTTTGAGATCGGGCACGACCTCGGGGCACCTCCGCAGAGAGCAGAGTCGTGTGTGGGCAAATTCAAGCTACTCATCTCTCGTTTTCGGTTGGACGCCGCCCTATAGTGGGAGACCCGGCCCTCACTGCGCCGCCGGCCTGTGTCCCGGCCAGGGCCCGGGACCTGCCTGCACGATTGCGGAGGACACCCCTTATGAAGCTGCGCGCTGGACAGCAGATCGCCAGCACCGTCGACGGCACCAGGATGATCGTGGTGCGGGCTCCGGGTGACGACCTCGTCGTCACCTGTGGCGGGGCGGACATGGTGGACGCCAAGCAGGCCCCCTCGGCCGCGGGCGGCACGGCCGACCCCGGGCAGCTCGGCGGCACGTTGCTCGGCAAGCGCTACGGCGACGACGGGCTGGGCCTGGAACTGCTGTGCACCAAGCCCGGGGACGGCACGGTCGCGGTGAACGGCACACCGGTGCAGCTCAAGGAGAGCAAGCCCCTGCCGGCTTCCGACTGATCCCGCGACCGACCGGAGCGTGTGATGAACGTGACGATGCTGCTCGACATGGCCGCCGAGGGGTTCGGCGACCGGGTGATCGTGGGAC
>JAOPYK010000034.1 GCA_025964695.1 Streptosporangiaceae bacterium
CCGTCCGCGCTGTTCATGGCGGTCTCCTCAGTGCGGGATGGGCTGGTGCGGTCGCCGCTGATCGAGTCCTTCGCGGAAGGTCTCGATGGCCAAGCCGATCTGGAATGCGGTGTCGGTGTCCTCGATGTGCCGGCGGTACAGCAGTCGGTCGGCGACACCGTCCAGGGCGAACGCGAAGTACAGGGCCATCAGTGGGTTGATGAAGAGCTCGCTGCCGCTGGTGCGGGTGGTGAAGTGCGCGTTCCCGAACTCGCCCGCGATCGCGGCGGCGATCTGGCCGTTGACGATGCTGGGATGCCGGGGGGTGTGCAGGTGCGCGTGGTCGACCGCGTCCAGGTACAGCGTGCCGGGTCGGCTGGTGCGGGGGATGGAGAACGCACCCAGGTACGAGCCGCCGGCGTCCAGCGCGGCGATGTTCTCCAGCACGTGGGCGTGACAGACCCCATGGTGGGCGTCGATTCCGAATCCCGCGCACACCACCACCTTGACCGATACATCGAGGCCGGCGGCGGCGACCAGGCTGGCCATGTCCTCCTCAGGAGTGCCCAGCCCGGCCTCGTCTCCGCGCATCAGGATGTCGGTGCCCCCGTCGACCAGTACGACAGCGTCGATCCCGAGCCGGTCCACCAGCAGTTGATAGGAGCGGCGCAACGGCCGTACACCGGACCGCTCGAACGCGTACACCTGCGGCGGCAGGTCCTGCGAGGTCATCCACCGGGCCAGGGTCCGCTCCGGGAAGTAGTGCTCACTACCGCAGCTACGGGCGGTGACGTGGGCCAGACCAGGTGCGACCCAGTCCTCCAGTTCCAGGTGATCCAGCGAGCTGAAGGTCAGGCTGCCCAGATGCACCTGCTTGCCCGCATCGGTGAGCGCGATGGCCAGCGGCAACCCGGCGTACACATCGAAGCCACCACCCGCCCCCGCGATCAACACCCGCTCAGCCTGGTCCAAGACTGAGAACAACGGCGGCGTCTGCAAGGTGAACATGCCCGCGACGGTAACCGCCGGACAACAGGAAAGCGATCAATTTCCTCCCAGCGCAGCATTGCTGGTCGGCGACGGAGCAGCACACGACCGGGAGTATCCGCCGTACTTGGATCGTCACTGGCTGCCTGAATAGCCGATGCGAAAATCAGGTGCGCTGGTCGAGGGCCCTGTTCATGTGTCTCCTCGCCTGGCGCGGTCTCCTACCATCCGGGGATGGAAGAGCGGTTCGGGAGCACACCCGCCCAGGTCACATTGGAGGGCGCAATGGGTGAGCCGCTCACCGCGGGTGACTTCGTTCGTCAGTGGACCGGCAGGCCGACCGGCCAGGAGCCCCTTCCGAAGGTGATCGTTTGCTTACGTTGGATCGAGGACCTGGCTGCTTTGGCGGTCCCAGAGGGGCAGACTGCTTTTCTTCGGATAGCGGGCCTGCCCGAGGACGCCGCACCCATCATGACCTTCGGCTCCGAGGAATTTCCGCACGAGTTGGAGAGCGCGTGGGGATCTCTGCTGATCTGGTCCCAGATCCGGCCCGGTACATCGTGATCGGCGAGGACGGGTGCGAGAACCCGATCGTCCTGGACCGCGAGCGGCCCGGCACGGTGGCGCTGGTCGATCGTGAGCAGCACACCGGCGTGTATGTGATCAATACGAGCATTCCCCGATTCGCGGTCTGCCTGCTGTCCTACCGCGATCACGTGGACGGCTACGGTATCGAGACGGCGCCGGTCGAGGCCGTACAGAGGCTGGCGGATCGTCTCCACGCCCTCGATCCTCAAGCCTGGGGCCAAAGCGACCTGTGGCCCGCCGAGGTGGCCGGGCTGATGAAGGACGCCCTCCCGGTTCACTGATCCGCAACCGGGACCTGTGGGGTCGTCCAGTGCATGAGCCACTGGTCATCGCCGGTGCGGATGAGTACACATGGCGTTGGTCTTGGGGTCGCAGGGGTGGCCACTTGGGGAGCGCCCCTGGACGCCCCCGTGTTCCAGGGCGTGTTCCTCTACTTCGCCGTCACGGAACGGCTGTACGCCCTGTTCCACCTGGTCGCGTTCCGGGGACTGCGCCGGGGGGAGGCGGCCGGGCTGCCCTGGACCGACGTCGACCTGGAGGGCGGCACAATCAGGATCCGCGAGACCCGACCGGACGGAGACTTCGACCCGGACGACCCCAAGTCCGAGTACGGCGACCGCGCCGTGACCCTCGACGCGATGACCGTCGTGGCCCTGGACGCCTGGCGCACCGCGCAGGATAAGGAGAAGGAGGCTTACGTCGCGGGTGGGCGCTGGACCGACCTCACGCAGACGCACCGCCTGGTCGGAACCGGACGAGGGCCAACGTCGGCCAGGAGCCGCGCCGCGCCGCAGGGACCAATACCGTGCAGGTCCATCGGGGTGGGCTTCGACGTACGGTTCATCAAGACCAACAAGCCGCTGGTCTACTTGGCCGGCGGCCGCCTGGGCGGGACCGCCGCCAGCAGTTACCGGCACAGCGCGCCGGGCACCTTTTGAGGGGGTCGACGACTGGCGGAGTCGGCCCTGTGCTCGTATAGCTACGGCGAAGTTTCGATGGCGCCGACTCCGGCGGCGTGCGGTGCCGAGGAGATCGCGCGCCCTGCTCCACAGCAGCGGCGGGAATCCGGAGCGGTCGAGGTCGGTGACCTCGACCGCTCGCGGTCGCCCATCTGGTCCACCTCCAGGAGAAACAGACCGTCGGCCGCGGCCGAACTCATCGGTTCAGGCCGGCACCCAGTTGCCATGGAAGCCGTGCGGTACGCGGACGGGTAGGTGGATGCTCGCCACCGTCTCGAGGCTGCCGGCGTCGAGGAGCATGAGGTCGCTCCGGCCGGTCGCTGCGTCGTACACGAACCCCATGAGTGCACCGTCGTCCTCCGCGGCGCCGGGCTCGTTCGGCTCCAAGACGAACTCGCCTGCCTCGCGGCCCTTACCGAAGGAGCGTGTCGTGGTCGTGCCCCGTACGAGGTCGTGTTTGAGGATCGTGTCGGACGGGGTGGCGCCGCGTCCGGCCAGGCCCAGGGCGTAGCCGTAGCGGTGCCGGCGGCCGACGAGCCGTTCGTCGACCCGCGGGAACTCCTGCGGCCGGTCGTCCAGATCCTCCTCGCGGACTTTGCCCGCGGCGAGGTCGACCGTCCAGCGGGCGAGCGCCGGGGCGCCCTCTGTCGGGCCGTGTGGTTCGCGTTCGAACATCTTCGCGTGCCGGACCACTTCCAGCACGATCGTGTCGCCGTCGTCGTATGCGTTGAGGGGGTGGAAGAGAGTACGAGGGCGGCAGCCACGATCTCCCCGATACGCCACGGGTCCAGGCTGACGTTGCGCAGTGCCCTGAACGTCATCTTCAGCAGGGCGTTGCCTCGCTCACCGATGGCCCGGACCCCGTTGTGGGCCCTGTTGAACATCTGCTGTATGCCGCTCAGGGCGCCGTGCTTGGGTTTCTTGAAAGCCACGGTGATCGTGTCGGCCTCGCCTTCGTAGCCCAAGTCGCCGAGGGTGCGCAGGTCATCACTGCTCTCGGCAAGGACGGGCAGGATTTCGGCGTGGATGCGCACGGCGGTGACGTCGTGATCCCGGCCCGGGCGCACCTCGGAGGTCCAGATCGGCCAGCCGTCGGGAGCGGTGACGACCTGGACGTTGCCGCCGTGGTTGTCGTGCTTTCCCTACCACCACAGGTCCACGCCGGAGCCCTGCCGTGGGGGGACCGCAACCAATTGCACATGTCCCCGATTACCCAGTCGGCGCTGCGTGCGTGGCTGAACTTGGTGGCCCACGTCGCCGGAGAGTATCGAGGAGAAGGTCTGGCGCGATGTCCCCAGGACGTGGCGTCGGGCACTGATTGGATAAAAATGATTGTTCCCAGCGCAGACACGCCTGACGTTGTGGGTGGATCGGTGTGGTCGCACGACGTGGATGGCGAGCTGTGCCTGCACGGCGCGGACGCGCGGCGGTTGCGGCCGGCGCGGCTGCTGCTGTTGTTTTCGGGGCTGGCCGCGCTGGCGTTGAACGCCGCCGAGCCGGATCGGCAGCGTGCCCGAGGGTTACGGCTCCTCGCCGTGAGCGCGTCGGCGGCCTTCGTCGAAGAATTCGTAGATGGCTTCGGTGTCCGGCAGTTGGGTGAGTGGGCGGGCGGCGCCGAAGGAGATGTTCCAGAACTGGCCGGTTCGTGGCTGCCCGGGGCCGACGTAGGCGTACGGCTGAGGTATGTGCCTGTCACCCGGCGAGATGCCGTAGTTGACCTCGTCCAGGGTGACGCCGATGTCGAAATGCTCCGGCCAGAGCACCGGCGTCATGCCGGGCGCGAGCCTGCGCAGGGCCGCATCACCGTCGCTGAGGGCGCGGGCGATCACCATTGCCGCCTGCGGATCGACATGTACGAGGTCGTCGGACGTGACCCCGGAGCCCTCGGAGTACAGGCCCTCGGGGGCGCCGCCTATGATCCCGGCGGCAGCCGCGAGTTCGGCGTAGGTCACCGCGGTCAGCTTCCCGAGCGGTCGGCCGCTGGTGACCAGCAGGTCTCCGTTGACGGCCAAGTCGGGGTCCTTGGTGGTGGCGAAGCCGCCGGGGACGGCCCGGAGCCTGATGGTGCCGCTCTGCCGGTACTGCGGCCCGGCCAGTACGAACTCGGCCACTCCATGCAGGCTCTGCCTGGTCAGGACCAGTGTCGTCATGTCCACCGGCGTCTCCTCCCACGTCGTGTAAACCCCGAAAACCCTGCCATGTACGGTCGAGCACCTCGCGCTCTGCGAGGGACTGCTAGGGGTGGGCCAGCTGCCAGAGCGCCGCTGAGGACCACAGGATCGCGGTGAGGGTGACCAGGGTGCCGCCGGCCAGTGGCAACGCCCAGGCGGGTAGGTGCCGGCTGCGGACGAGGAGGACCTTCGCGGCGAACGCGCCGTAGAAGAAGCAGCCGGCGAAGGAGTGCAGGGCCACCCGGGTGCTGTGCGTCTGTACCCCGTAGGCGGTGATGCAGTGGTAGGCGATGGGTAGGGAGAGCGCGAACAGTACGGCTCCGCCGATGCGGTGGGCGAGGGGTACCGGGCGGGGGGCGGCGCCGGCGCCGGGTAGTCGTCGGTACATCCACAGCGCCAGTATGAGCTGGTAGAGGGCCAGGCCGAGCAGGGCGGTGCCGAGTTGGGCTTTCAGGAGGTTCGCGTCGTCGCCGCGGAGTCCGAACAGGCTGCTGGCGTAGTCGGGTTTGTGTATCCGGCCGAACGCGTACAGGGCTGCCGTCACGGCGAGGGCGAGGCCGGCGGCTGCTGTCAGCCGCAGCCCGGCCGGGCGGGGTGGTGACATCCTGTGGTTTGCTCCCACGTTCGTCCGATCCCTGCGTGTTCTCGGCTGTCGGCGCCGCCGCAACAGCCCGCTCAACGTAGTTCAACTAGTTATGTCCCGCCTTCGCGGCGTCCCCGGGAACGCCGTGCCGACGGGGTGGGATGTGCTGGTAGCCGCTGTTGAGGTAAAGGTTGGCGTGGATGTAGCCGCTGACGGCGATGGCGGCGGCCGTGCTCAGGCGGGCGGCGAGGGCCGCGGGCGCGTTCATGTGAGCTTGTTGTCGGTGACGGCCAGGCCGCCGACGCCCTTACGGTAGGCGACAGTGCGGATGCCCAGTGCGTCCTTGAGGCGGCCGGCTGGTACCACCTGCGGGATGGGTCCCGGCGCGGTGCCCGGTTTGGGCAGCGGGTAGGCGGTGGTGGTGGCGCTGTGAAAGGTGACGTTGCCTTCGGTCTTGGTGAACAGCTGGTGCACGTGGCCATTCAGGCAGGTCACAGAGGAGAAGCGGCGTAGCAGGCCTAGGACCTTGATGGCGTCATCGGTGCCCCAGCCCCAGGCCGGGTACATGGCGAACAGCGGGATATGGCTGAACACCACGATGGGAGTGTCAGCCGATAGACCGGTGACGTCTTTGCGGACGAAGTCGATCTGGTCGGTGCCAAGGTGCCCGAGTTGCTCCATGTGCAGGGTGTTGACCAGAGCGATGAAGTGGACGCCATGGGTGTCGAAGCTGTACCAGCCGTCGCCGAGGGTGTTTGCGCCGAATCGCTGCCGGTACGCATGTCCGGCGTCGCCGATCGAGTCGTGTTCCCCGGGCACCGTGAAGACGCGACCGGTACGCAGGCCGGTCAGCATCTGCTTGACCTGGTCGAACTGGCCCGGGGTGGACAGGTGGGTGAGGTCGCCGCTGTGCATGACGAAGTCGGGCTGGAAGCCCAGGCTGTTGACCCGATTGAGCGCTTCGGTGAACGTTCGGTTCACGTCGGTGTTGGCAGCGCCGGTGAAGCCGATGTGGCTGTCGGAAATCTGCACGAACCGCAGCGCGCCAGAGTTGGCGGCGGCCTGTGCGGCGGCGCTGTCCTGGCTGTCTGCGATGCTGCTGATCACTTGGCCGCCGGCCACCGTCAAGACCACGGCGGAGCCGAACCAGCCGGTGTGGCGCAGCA
>JAOPYK010000041.1 GCA_025964695.1 Streptosporangiaceae bacterium
CTCGAGGACGCGGTCGCCGAAGGCACGCGGGCCGGGGCCGAGGCGGCGCGGGCGTGCGGGTTCACCGCGGACACGGAGCCGTCGCCGGCGTGGGCGGCTGCCGCCGCGGCGCCGGTGACCGGATCACCGCCCGCCGCGTTCTGGCTGGTGGAGCCCGCCGCGGAGGCGTCCGGTGAGGTGTTCGCGGACCTCCAGCGCGACGCGACCCTGCAGGACGTGCGCCGCGCGGTCGGAGCCGGGCTGACCTCCAGTGAGCACGTCAAGCGCTACACCACGATCGGGACCGCGGCCGACCAGGGCCGCACCTCCGGCGTCACCACGGTGGGACTGCTGGGCCGGCTGCTCGGCCGTCCCATGGATGAGATCGGCACCACCACGTACCGGCCGCCGTACGCCCCGCTGTCGTTCGCGCTCCTCGCCGGGCGCGACCGGGGAGATCTGCTCGAACCGGTGCGCCGCACGCCCATGCACGAATGGCACCGGGCACATGGCGCGCTGTTCGAGGACGTCGGGCAGTGGAAGCGCCCGTGGTACTACCCGCATCCGGGCGAGACCATGGAGCAGGCGGTGCTCCGCGAGTGCCACGCCGCCCGCGAGGACGTGGCCGTGCTCGACGCCTCGACCCTGGGCAAGATCGACATTCAGGGGTCGGACGCGGCCGAGTTCCTCGACCGGATCTACACCAACAAGTTCTCCTCCCTCGCCGTGGGCCGCTGCCGCTACGGCGTGATGTGCACCGCCGACGGCATGATCTTCGATGACGGCGTCACGGCGCGGCTCGGCCCGGAACGCTTCCACCTGACGACGACCACCGGCAACGCCGCCGCCGTGCTCGACTGGATGGAGGACTGGCTGCAGACCGAGTGGCCGGATCTGCGCGTGCGCTGTACGTCGGTGACCGACCAGTGGGCGACCGTCGCCGTGGTCGGACCGCGGTCCCGGGACGTGCTCGCCGGGCTGGACCCCGGCCTGGACTGCGGCGACTTCCCGTTCATGGCCGTCCGGGACGCGACGGTCGCCGGCGTTCCGGCCCGCGTGTTCCGCATCAGCTTCACCGGCGAGCTGTCGTACGAGATCAACGTCCCGGCATGGCACGGCCTGGCGGTGTGGGAGGCGGTCATGGCCGCCGGACAGCCCTACGGGATCACCCCCTACGGCACCGAGACCATGCATGTGCTCCGCGCGGAGAAGGGATTCATCGTCGTGGGGCAGGAGACCGACGGCACGGTGACCCCACCGGACGCCGGGCTCTCCTGGGCGGTGTCGAAGGCCAAAAGCTTCGTCGGGAAGCGGTCGCTGCGTCGAGCCGACACGGTACGCGCGGATCGCAAGGGGCTGGTGGGCCTGCGGCCCGCGGACGGTTCCGTGCGGCTGACCGAGGGGGCCCAGCTGGTCGCCGGACCGCCGCCGGCCGACGTCAAGCCGGACGCGCCGGTGCCCATGCTCGGGCACATCACCTCCGCCTACCGCGGCACGGTCGGCTCGTTCGCGCTGGCGCTGGTCAGCGGTGGTATGGACCGGGAGGGCGAGACGCTCTATGCCGTCCACGACGGCGGGGCGGTCCCGGTGCTCGTCACCGATCCGGTGTTCTACGACAAGGAGGGAGCGCGCCGTGACGGCGACGCCTCATAGCCCGCTACGGCACCTCACGGACGCCCTTGAACGCACCGGTGGAGCGGTGCGGCTGCGCGAGCTTCCGTTCCGCTCCCAGGTCGAGCTCCGCGTCGAGTGGGCACCGGCCGGGGTGGGCGCCTTTCTCGGGTGCGAGCTGCCGGGGCCCGGTGCGGTGTCGGCCGTCGGCCGTCGCTCGGTGCTGTGGTGTGGTCCGGGCTGGTACCTCGTCGTCGACCCGCCGGGCTCGGCCGCGGCCCTGGAGGCGCGGCTGCGCGAGGCGCTCGGTGAGACCTTCGGCGCCGTCGTGGACATCTCGGCGCAGCGCACCACGCTCGAGCTGTCCGGTCCACGAGCAAGGGAGGTACTGGCGCACGGCTGCGCACTGGACCTGCACCCCCGCGCGTTCGGACCCGGCCGCTGCGCCCAGACCAACCTCGCCCAGGCCCAGGTGATCCTGCACCAGACCGCCCCGGACGCCTACCACGTGCTGGTCCGCGCCTCCTACGCCGACTACCTCGCCCGCTGGCTCCTCGACGCCATGACCGAATACCTCGCCGCGTGACGAGCGGGGGTGCCAGGGCCGACCTGTTGTGGTCGACCTCCGCGTGAAATGCCGATACCGCGAACCCAGAGAAGCGGTCACCTGGATTCGGCCGATCGCCACTACGATCGGTGACGTGCTGTAACTCGGGTCCGAGGGATAGCATCGGGGTATACGCCACCCGGTTCAGGGGAGAGACGATGAGCGTCGCCCATGAGTATGCCTTCGGGCCTTACACGGCCCAGGACCTGCTGGCCTTGCCAGATGAGGGCAAACGCTTCGAACTGGTGGACGGGTGGTTGATCGAGTTGTCGCCGAGCCCTCGACACAACCAGGTCGCACGATCCCTCATGTGGATTCTGATGCGTGCGGCAGAGGAAGCCGGGATCGATGTGTGCGTCAGCGACAGTGCCGAGGACATCACCACCCCGGCGGGGATTCGGCGGCCCGACGTGATGGTGCTCGACGGGCAGGCCGCCCGTACGGCGCGCAAGCTGGGCCGGAGCGCCTACCACGGTGCCGATGTCCTGCTGGTGGTCGAGGTGATTTCACGGGGCAGCGGCTGCGAGCGCGAAGATCGGTCCAGGAAGCTTCGTGAGTACGCGCTGGCAGGCATTGATCAATACTGGATCATCGATTTCGATCCTGACGTCCGGATCCAGATGTACGTCCTGGACGGAGACGCCTACCGGTTGGACCACGCGGTCACCGAAGGGTCCACTCTGAAGGTGGAGGCTCCGCTGCGGGTGATATTCGACCCCGCAGTCCTGGCGGACTGGAAATAGTTCGTACTGAGCGTCAGGGCGTGGTCCACAGCCGTACGGTGCCGTCCCCGGTCCCGCCGCTCGCCAGCGTCCGGCCGTCGGGGCTGAACGCCACCGCCGACACCGAGGTCAGCGACGGCGCGGTCAGGGTGGCGGCAGGCGCCCTTCGCGGCGGCCTTGGTGTGGCCGAATGGTCATCGCCCCGTCGAGAGCCGATCACCACGGCGCCCAGCATCAAGACGACTACCAAGAAGCCGATCAACGGCGCCCAGCGCCACGGTGATCGGGCGGCGGGCGGCTGACCGGGTTCCCCGTCCACCGTCCCGTCCCCGTCCCCGGCCGCTGGCACGACGTCCCCCGACCCAGCCGGTTCGTCCGGCTCATCCCGCCTGTGCGCGAACGTGACGATACTCACTCCGGCCGAAGGCGGCCCGGCCCTGTCGGGAACCGGGCGCGCCGGCGACTACTCGAACAGGTCGGGCTGCTCGCGGACGATCTGGTCGTGCAGGGGCTGGTAGTTGATCCAGCCGACCAGATCGTTGCCGATCTGGGTGTGGGTGAGGGCCGCGTTCTCGTGCTCGATCTGCACCGGGGTGCCGGCGGCCTTGGCCAGCAGCTGGACCTGTGCCGAACGCTCCATGGTGATGAACCACCAGGCGGCGGCGTCCACAGAGTCGCCGACGGTGAGCAGGCCGTGGTTGCGCAGGACGACCGCCTTGTGTCCGCCGAGGGCCGCGGAGATCCGCTTGCCCTCCTCCAGGTCGGTGACGACGCCGGTGTAGTCGTCGAACAGGCCGTGGTCCTGGTAGAAGGCGCACGCGTCCTGGGTGATCGGCTCCAGCAGCTGGCCCAGCGCGGACAGCGCCCGGCCGTGCACCGAGTGGCTGTGCGCGGCGGCGACCACGTCGGGGCGGGCCTGGTGGACCTGCGAGTGGATCGCGAAGGCGGCCCCGTTGACCGGGTAGCGGCCTTCGACGACGTCACCGGCGTGGTCGACCAGGATCAGGTCGCTGACCCGGATGTGCTTGAAGGACATGCCGAAGGGGTTGACCCAGAAGTGGTCGGTCAGCTCCGGGTCCCGCGCGGTGATGTGGCCGGCCACCCCTTCCTCGAAGCCGAGCTTCCCGAAGATCCGCAGCGCCGCGGCAAGGCGTTCCTTGCGGTGCCGCCGCTCGTCCTCAACGTTGTCGAACGTGGGCGGCAGCTTGAAGATCAGGTCCTTGGGCAGCTTCTCCAAGAGGTCTTCGTCAGCCATGGAGCACTCCTGTCTGATTGTCTCCTACCACCAAACAGGATGACGGGCCCGTTCGCCTAGGCTCGTGGGGTCAACAACGGCGATCGGCAGTTGTCCTCACCGGACAAGCCGCGGGTAGGAGGGAGTGGCGATGGGCGAGGAGTGGCCGGCCTTGCGGATGTTCCGCGACCTGCTGACCTCGGGGGGCGGCGACCGGTCGCTGCTGGAGGCCACCGTCGCTGCCGCGCGCACCGGCTCCCCGCTGGTGGGCGCGCTGCCGGAGGAGGAGGTGCGGCGGCATGTCCGGGCCATGGTGCGGGCCGCCCTCACCGCTCTCGGGCATGGTGGCGAGATCGGTGAGGAGGACCTGGCGGCGGCCGGGAGGCTGGGCGCCGACCGGGCCCGGCAGGGCGTCCCCGTGGCCGCGCTGCTCGACGGCTTCCAGGCGGGTCGCAGCCAGGTCATCCGGCTGGTGATCGAACGCGGCCGGGCGGCGGGCCTGCCCGCCGACGACCTCCTGGAGGGCATGACCCGGATCGACGCGATCACCACGCAGCTGGAGCACCGCATGGTGCACGCCCACCGGATCACCGAGCTGGAGATGGCCCGTACGACGCGCGACAGCGCCGTACAGCGGTTGCGTCAGCTGCTGCACGGTGAGCCGGCCGGCCCCCCGCTGGACCCGGGCCGTACCTACCACTGTGTGGTCAGCGAAGTGAGCGACCCCGCCATGGCGCAGCGGCTCGAGCCGGGCCTGGCCGGCAGCGGGCTCTGCGGGCTGGTCGATGGCCGGCTGGCGGCGCTGGTGACGCGGCCGCCCGCGCTGCCGGACGCCGCCCCGCTGCTGGTGATTTCCCCGGCGGCGCCACCGTCCGCGATCCCAGAGCTGTATGGGCTGTGCCGCCGGGCGCTGCAGGCGGCGGGGACCCAGGGGCGGACCGGGCTGTGCCGGCTCACCGATCTGGCCTTGGTGACCGCCACCGCGGCGGAGCCCGAGCTCGGCCGGCTGCTCGCCGCCGATCTGCTGGGAGCCCTCGACCCCGGCGAGGTGTTCCACCATGACCTGGTGACCACCGCCCTGGCCTACCTGGATCACGGCGGGCGGGTCGAGCCCACCGCGACCGCCCTGCACGTTCACCCCAACACGGTGAAGTACCGCGTCCGGCGGCTTCAGGAGCTCACCGGACGCCCGCTCACCGGACCGGGCGGCGGCGCGGTGACGCACACCGCCCAGTGGTGGTGGGCGCTGCGCACGTGGCCGGGCGACCGGTGAAGATCCACGCGAGGCAGAATGGAGAAGGTGCGTCCAACCGGTGACGGGCCAGAGCGGGAGATGACGGTGACGAGTCCGCGCGTCGGAGTGGCGATGTGGCCGGTCCAGTCCTGGCCGGACAGCCGTGAGCTGTGGCTGCGGGCCGAGGAACTCGGCTTCGCGCATGCCTGGGTCTACGACCACACCGCCTGGCGCGGTCACATGCCGTGGTACGACGCGTACTCCACGCTGGCGGCGGTGGCCGCCGTGACGTCCCGGATCCGCATCGGCACGCTGGTGACCTCGCCGAACTTCCGGCATCCGGTCCCCACCGCCATGGCGGCGAAGGCGATCGACGACATCAGCGGCGGCCGGCTGCAACTGGGGATCGGCGCGGGCGGCCGGAATCGCACCTCGGACGGCGGCATCCTCGGCGGGCCGGACTGGTCGCCGCGCCAGCGCGCCGACCGGTTCGCCGAATGGGTGGCACTGCTCGACCGGCTGCTCGTCGGGCCGGAGACCACCTTCGAGGGCACCTACTACTCCGCGCAGGACGTCATGACCGCGCCCGGCTGCGTGCAGCGCCCGCGGGTGCCGTTCGCCATCGCGGGCAACGGGCCGCGCGGCATGTGGCTGGCGGCGAGGTACGGCGACCTCTGGGTGACCGAGAGCGGCGGGACGGGTGACCCCGTAAAGGGAATACGGGAGCGGATCGCGCGCCTCGCGGAAGCGTGTGCGCAGGAGGGCCGCGACCCGGCGGAGCAGCGCCGGCTGCTGCTCACCGGTTTCACCGACGAACGCTGGGCGGACTCCGCCGAGGCCTTCCGCGACCTGGCCGGGCGGTACGCCGAGGCGGGCATCACCGACCTCGTGGTGCACTGGCCGCGGCCGGACACCCCCTGGGCCGCCGATATGAAGGTCATCGAGGAGATCGCGGCCGAATCCCCGGCGTGACCCGGGGCTCCGGTCCCGGGTCGCCGCCTCCTGGTCAGCCGCCTGGTCAGGCGCCTGGTCAGCCTCGGAGGGCCTGCCGGGACTGGCGGTGCCGGGTGTACTCCTGGCCGACCGCGAGGGCCAGCCAGGACAGCGCGCCCAGGTCATCGATGACACCGAACGGCAGCAGGAAGTCGGGGATGAAGTCGATGGGCGACAGGATGTACACCACTGCGATGATCATCGCGGCGATCTTCCCGGCGCCCGTCTTGTAGTCGAGCGGCTGGCCCGCCACGGAGGTCCCGGTTCTGCGGGCCCGCCTGCGCCGCCGGTTGGCCAGCAGCAGGCCGCCGATGGTGAGGACGGCGCCGATTCCGATCCCCGTGAGGCCGCTCCAGTGGGCGGCGTTACCGCTCAGCCCGAACCGCAGGCACATCCCCACGACCATCACGATGACGCCCGACCAGACCATGAGATGAGCCCCTTCGCTATCTGATTAGACGCGGTATGCCCGACCTGATTGCTCCCATTCTCGCTCCGGGGGCCGTTTTCCTCGCCCGCCAAGGCGCGAAGCCGGTCGGCGTGGGGCGCAGGAGCGGGCCGTCTGCGTGACCGCCCGCGGCGGCGTGATCAGCGGGGTTCGAGGGCGACCTTCGCACCGATCGCCAACATCACCGTGCCGGCGACGCCGTCCAGCGTGCGGCGTACCCGGGGGGTCCGCAGCAGCCGGGAGACCGGGCTCAGGGCCAGGGTGAAGAGCCGCCACCAGACCACGGCGAGAACGAGGAAGACCGCCGCCAGCACGGCGGTGGTGCGCAGCCTCGGTTCCCCGGAGCCGACGAACTGGGGGAGCAGGGTCAGGAAGAGCAGCGCGATCTTGGGATTGAGCAGATTGGTGAACAGCCCCTGCCGGAACGCCGCCCCCCGCCCGAGCACTCCGGCGGAGGCGGCATCCCGTACGGCGTCCGGACGGGCGGCCCGAAGTCCCGCGGCCGGTGACCCGGGCGGCCGCGGTCCGGCACACGGTCCGGCGTCTTGTGGTCCGGGGACTTGTAGCCCGGCCACTTGCGGCGCGGTGGCCTGTGGGCCGGCCTGCTGCGGCTCGGCGTCCCGCGGTGCGGGACGCAACGCCGACAGGAGCATGCGCACTCCCAGATAGGCCAGGTAGGCGGCGCCCGCCAGCTTGACCACCGAATAGGCGGTGGCCGAGGCGGCGAGCACCGCGGAGAGCCCGAGAACGGCCGCCGTCGCGTGCACCGAGATGCCCGCGCAGCAGCCCAGCCCGGTGAACCAGGCCGTACGGCTGCCGCCGCGCAGCCCGTTGCGCAGCACCAGCAGCATGTCGGGGCCTGGCGTGACGGTCAGGACGGCCACGACCCCCAGGAATGGAACCAGCAAAACCGGCATTTCGCCATCATAGGTAGGGAGCCCCGTCAGGCCGCCGGATCAGCCGGAGACGCCGCCGCCGGGGACGCGGGAGGCCAGCATCTCGGTCGGGGTGCAGCCCGCCAATGCGCGGAACTCCCGGTTGAGATGGGCCTGGTCGTAGTAGCCGCAGGCCATGGCCACCTCGGCGACGGGCGCCGGCGCCGGTCGGTCGAGCATCGTCCTGGCGTGGTGGAACCTCAGCACCCGGGCCATGATCTTGGGGGACAGCCCGATCTGCTCCTTGAACCGGTCGACCAGATGCTTGCGGCTCCAACCCACCTCGGCGGTGAGGTCGGCGATCGTCACCCGCCCGGCGCTGGCGGCCAGCAGCCGCCAGGCCTCGGTGACCTCCGGTGCAGGCATCGGCCCGCCGGTGAGCCGGGCCAGCAGCAACTCGTCCAGCAGGTCGAACCGCTCCGCCCAGGACGGGGTCTCCACCAGCCGGGCCACGAGGGAGCCGGCCCTCGGCCCGAGCAGATCCCCCAGGTCGACGGCCACATTGGTGAGCACGTGCATGGGCATGCCGAGCAGTCGGTAAGCGCCCAGCGGGGTCAGGTCCACCTGGATGCCGAGCTGGCCGCCGGGGTGTTCGTACAGCCCAGGGCCGTCATGCATGCCGGCCACGAATGCCGCGAACGCCCCGCCCCCGAACCCGGGGTCGGGCATGGTGATCAGCTTCAGCGGCTCGCCCAGATTAATGATCAGGGTGACGCTGCTGGTCGGCATCGTGCGCATCCGCAAGGGCATGCCCGAGTCCTCGCGGTAGCCGACATAGCCCTCGAGACACGGGCGGAGCGCGGGATGCCAGGAGGTGGTCATCTTCCGCCAGGAACCCTGGACGCCCGTGCTGACAGGTCGCTCGCTCACCTCGCCAGTGTCGCATCGGGCACCGACACTCCGCCGCCGCGAAAGTCCTCTTCGTTTCGATCACGCCATCGGGCCGGGAGCGACGGCATGATCACGGGGCCTCACTCGTAGGTCTGGCCGCATACCGCGATGCGGGTCAGGTCGGCCCAGGTCAACGTGGGGACCGCCGGTACGCCCGGCGGAGGGGCCGTCGTCTCGTCGGCGGTGGGCGGCGTCCGCTGGGCGCCGGCCGAGCCGCGGTGGCTTCCGGCGACCGCGCGCTCGAGATAGGCGGCGGGATCGAAATTGAGCCACCGTGCCGGGGTGGCCCGCGTCCCGCCGCCGACCGGGCGCGGCGCGTTCCTGCCGAACCGGTCGTACGAGCCCGGTGGGTGCCGGACGAAGTCCTCCAGATCGGCGAGCTGGGACAGGACGACGCGTTCCCAGTGGGCGTAACCGGCGGGGGCGGGACCCGGCAGGGCGAGGTCCGCGACGGTCCAGGCCGGGTCGAAGGGCGGGGGAGCGGTGGCCGCGGCGGCGCTGAACATCGCGGCGACATCGTCGAGCTCCAGTTCGGCGCGGCGGCGCAACGGCGCACTGACCTTCCACAGCCCGCGCAGGTAGCCGGAGAGCGTCCACGAGCCCGACCGGGCCTCATGGCTCAGCCGCAGGAAGTGCAGATACAGGTCGCGGTCGGTCCGGAGGGCCGGACCCGGCGGCCCGCCGACCCAGTACGTCTGCTTGTGCACCACGCCGCTCTCCATGACCAGGACCCGGGCCAGCGCCTCCACCCGGCTGTCATGGGCCGACATGCGGACCTCATCGCCGTTGTCACCCTGGCGCATGACGTCCCATACCGGCATTCGTGAACCTCCGCGCCCGAATCCGACCTTCCGGGCTGAGAATCTCCCAGAAACGAGGCCACCGCCAGTAGGGGGATGGTCACCATCGGGATACAAAGAACAAGGCCCCGGCGAGGGCGCCGGGGCCTTGTCGGTCTTGTCAGTGGGATTCGATCGGATCAGAGCTTGGAGCGGTGCAGCACCTGTAGCTCGGTGAAGCCGTAGAGACCCCAGGGGCCGTTCTCCACGCCGATGCCGCTCCACTTGAAGCCGCCGAAGGGCTGCTTGGGGTGCAGCGCGAGGTGGGTGTTGACCCAGGCGGTGCCGCATTCGAGCTGTTCGGCGACCGCGGCCGCGCGGTCCGGGTCGGCGCTCCAGACCGAGCCGGACAGCCCGAAGTGCGTGCCGTTGGCCCGGTCGAGGGCGTCGTCGAGGTCGGTGTAGGAGACGACCGGCAGTGCCGGGCCGAACTGTTCCTCGTCCACGATCCGGCTGCCGTCGCTGACGTCGGCCAGGATCGTCGGCTCGAAGAAGAAGCCCGGGCCGTCGATCGGCTTGCCACCGGCGGCCGCCCGCGCCCCGTGGCTGAGCGCGTCCGCGACCAGCTCCGACACCCGCTCGTACTGCGGCCTGTTGTTGATCGGGCCGTACTCGACGCCTTCGTCCGCGCCGTTGCCGACCTTCACCGACCGGGCCTTGGCGGCGAGGGCCTCGACCACCTCGCCGTACAGGCGCTCGGGCGCGTACACCCGCTTGATCGCCGAACAGACCTGGCCGTTGTTCTGGAAGGCACCGGCGAAGACCTTCTCCGCGACGGTGGCCGGGTCGATGTCGTCGAGCAGGATCGCCGGGTCGTTACCGCCCAGCTCCAGCGTCACTCGCTTCAGGTCGGGTGCGGCCGCGGCGGCGACCTTCTTGCCGGTGGCCACCGAGCCGGTGAAGCTGATCTTGCGGGGGACCTCGTGCGCGGTCATCCGGCCGCCGAGGGCGTCACCGCCGCTGACCACGTTGAGCACGCCCGGGGGCAGCACCCCGGCCAGCAACTCGCCCATCTTGAGGGTGGCCAGCGGGGTGTAGGGCGAGGGCTTGAGCACCATGGTGTTGCCGGCCAGCAGCGCGGGGCCGATCTTCCAGGAGGCCAGCACGAGCGGGAAGTTCCACGGGGTGATGGCCGCGACCACGCCCATCGGACGGCGGACGACCTCCACGAACGCGCTGTCATCGTCCTGGATGACCTCGCGCGGCATCTCCAGATCGGCGAAGTACTTCAGCCAGATGCCGGCGCCGATCACCTCGAAGGTGGCGTCCTGCAACGGCTTGCCCTGCTCGCCGGTGAGGATCGGGGCCAGCTCGCCGGCCCGGGCCATGAGCAGGTCGGCCGCCTCGTGCAGCGCCTTGCGCCGCCCCTGCTCGTCGCGCCGCCAGCCCTTGTACGCGCCCGCGGCGGCCGACATGGCCTGGTCGAGCTGCTCCGGCGTGCACTCGGGCGCCTGAGCGTGCACCTGCCCGGTCGCCGGGTCGACCACCCCGAACGTCCCCGGCGCGGTCACGCTCTCCCCGCCGATGGTCATCGTGAAATCGGACACCTATGCCTCCACCCTTGGTATCACGAAACCGAATAGCGTTCAGTCTGTCGCTCTTCGGCCGGGATGACCAGAGCGGATGCCCGGGTTCGTGGCCGGCGCCGGATCACCGGGTTCCGTGGAGGCCTATGGCTGATGCGGCCAACCGTCCGTGACCGCGTTCGCCCGGGGGTGTGGTCGGGCCGGGCGGACGGAGACACGGACGGTCCGGTCGTAGGACGGGGACGTCAGGCGCCCAGCATCCGGTCGAGGAAGTCGCGGTAACCGCGCAGTGCCTGCCGGAGCCGCTCGGTGTCGGACTTGTCGTCCTTTTCGGTGCGCCAGCGGTCGTCGAGCGTGCGCTTGTGACCGTTGAGCGACTCGATCAGGGCGTTCAGCACCTCGGAGGCCAGGTCGTCGGCGCGCCGTACGGCATCCTCCGGGTCATCGACGAAGTCCGACTGGACCTCCCGCCACCGCGCTCTGAAGGCGACGGCCTCTTCCTGCCCCATCAGTTGCTCGATGCGGTCGCCCTTGGCCGTGTCGGACGCCGGCGGGCGCTCGCCGGCCACGTCCTGCGAGGTGCCCGGGGTGTCTCCGGTGACCTCCGCGGGCTCGGCGACTGCGGCGACGTCGGCGGGCTCGGTGGGCTCGCGATGCGTGGAGCCCGGCTCCACCACGTCGCGGTAGCCGGAGTTGGTCTCCGGGGCGCCGTGCGCCACCGTGTCGTCGTGCACATGCTCGGTCTCCGGGGTGCCGGTGGCACCGGTCTCGTCCGGCGCGGGCGGCACCATCACGTCGTCCCGGCCGCCGGACGTACCGGCCACGCGCACGTCCGCTTCATGGCCGGGCAGGACCGTGCCGGTGGCGCGCTCCTCCTCGGGTGGCGCACCCGGGCCGTCCTGCGCCGCCGGCGGCTCTTCGCCGGTGACGTGGCCGGTCTCGGCGTCGCCCTCACGGTCGGTTTCGGGGTTGGAATGCCCCCAGGACCAGTTCTTCTCCATGATCGTTCAGCTCCTAGAGGTCAGTTCGACCCCGCTCGCGGGGATCTGCGGATACGGCGTCGGTGCGGTCAGACCGGGCCTCCGGGGCCTGCCGGCGCTCTGCCTGCTCGCGCTCGGCCTGCTCGTCACCGGGCCCGTCAGTCGCGGTCTGGTCGGTCGCGGTCCGGCCGGGAACGGTCCGGTCGGTCGCGGTCCGGCCGGGCACGGTCCGGTCGCGCGGGGCCGGCTCCGACGGCTCGCCGGGCACCTGTGCCCGATCGGCCGGCGCGGCGGTCCCGTCCTGCTCCCTCGGGACGGCCAGCAGATCCTCGAACAGGGCTCGGTAGTGCACCATCGCCTGGCGCAGTTCCTCCGTGGAGGCCTCCTTACGGCCGGCGCTGAGGCTGATGTCGTGGCCACGCCGGTAGTGGTCGAGCATCCGCCCGTGTTCCACCGACAGGGAGGCGACCCGGTCGTCGAAGTCCTCCATGGGGTAGCCGCGCTCGCCCATCACGATGATGACGAGACGGTCGCCCTGCTCGACGGCCGCCTCGGGCGCGTCGACGAAGTGTTCCTGGACCTGGGTCCACTGCTGCTGGTAGCGCTCGCGAGCCTGCGGTTCGAGTGGACGGATGTCCAGCTCCTGGTGGCGCTGCTCCCTGTCGTGGAGCTCGCGCTCCGCCTCGCGGCGGTTCTGATGACTGTCTATGGCGTGGTCGTACTCGGGGCCGAACTGCCGGCGCAGTCGTTGCGTACGGGCCTGGCGCCAGATGAGGAACCCGGCTCCCGCGACGATTGCGACGATCACGACCACGACGACGACCATAAGCAGGGTCGACATTGCTGCCTCCGGACGTGAGTCGAAGTGTTTTAACGCCCGATGCCCGTACAAACCGGTTCAAAACAACGGGGGTAAGTTTCCGGGGTGTTTCCGGCGCTCCCTGCGGCCGCCGGGGAACACGAGCGCCAGGTGGGCTTCACCTGGCAAGATGGGCTAAATAGTGGTGAAAACCTGGATCCGTGCGGCTCGCCCTGTTATGTATCAGTACGTGCCCCTTGGATGGCCAGGGTGGCCGCCCATGGGACGGTGATTCGCGGTGCGCCACACCTTCGGCCTCATCCTCGGAGTGATCCTCACTCCTGCCCTCGCCTACGGTGCCGGTTGGGGTTATACCCGGGCCGGTGCGTCCTACGACGCGATCAATCAGACCATCACCGACCGGACCCGGCTCTACGGGGCGTTCGCTCTGATGGCGGCCGTCGGCCTGGTGATGGGCATCGTCATCCTGGCCCGCTGGGCCTCTCCGTTCGTGTCCCTCGTCCCGGCCCTGGCCTTCATCGGCTGGACCGCCTGTTTCCTGATCGCCCCGAAGACGGCCCTGGGCATCCCGGACAGGCTTCCGCCCGCAGGCGAGATCGACACGGCGCTGCGCGTGCTGCTCGGCTACGGGGTCCTGGGCCTCATGGGATTCGCGCTGCTCGTCCCCACCTGGGCGCCGGGCCGGTGGCGGCGGCGCCATGAGGACGACGAAGAGGAGAGCGGCAGCCGGAGCAGAGGCCGGAGCAGGGCGTACGACCCGTACTGAGCGCGATCATTGCATCGTGCGCCAGAGCTGCTCCTCGACGAGCTCGCGGCTGCGCCAGCCGTCCGGCGTACGGGTCATGCGGTGGTGGTACCAGCCGCCGCCGCGGATGAGTCCGGGCGCGCTCGCGGAGATGGCGTCCCGGGTGGGCGCGAGGGTATCGGTGAACGACGCGGTCACGATGGCCTCGTCGCCGTCGACGCTCACCGACACGGCCCCGATGAGGTGCTGGCGCCCCGGCCAGGTGGGCAGCACCTCGGCCAGCCAGCCCTTGACCTCGTCCCGCACGCCCTTGACCCCGCCGGCCGAGGTGTAGTCCACGACGGCGTCCGGGGTGAACACCGTGTCCAGGAGATCCCATTGCCCGGTGTCGATCCCGAGGGTGTAGCGCGCCAGCACCTCCCCGATCAGCAGCCGGTCGGAGAGCTCTTGGATGGTCAGCGGCATGGAGGTCCTCCTCGGATCCGGTGCCGGTCTCGACGCCGGCGGGACGGCCTGGTGGCCGGCACCGCAACAATAGGCGACCAAGCGCTCGGTCAACAGCGCCGTGGTGGCCCCGTCCGGTCAGGGAATCTCGAGCATGATCTTCCCGCGTGCTCCGGTGGACCTGCGCAGCGTGTCGATCGCCTTTTCCGCCTCCGTGAGCGGGTACCGGTGGGTGATGAGGAAACCGGGAGCGATGCGCCCCGCGTTGAGCAGCGAGACGACGTTCCGCCAGGCGGACGAGGTGTAGGCGAAGCTGCCGAGGACGGACAGGTCCTTGTTGACGAGATCGTCGATGGGCAGAGCCGCCGTCCTGCCGTGACCGGCCAGGCCCAGCAGTACGACGGTGCCGCCGCGGCCGGCCGCCTCGACGGCCGCTTCCACCGATTCCGGGACACCGGCGGCCTCGACCACCAGGTCGTAGTTCCCGGCCGGCGGTTCGAGCAGGAACGCCGAGACGCCGGCCGCCTCGGCGAGTGGTTCCTGGGCCGGGCGCCGGCCGACCATGTCCACGACGGCGGGCGACCACAGACCCAGGAGGTGGGCGGAGAGCAGGCCGATCGTGCCGTCGCCGACGACGAGGGCGCGTATGCCGGGCGCGGGGACGGCACGGCGCAGCGCCCGGAGGACGACGCTGGCGGGTTCCACCAGTGCCGCTTCGGCCAGGTCGACCGTGCCGGCCAGGCGGTGCAGGAGGACGGCGGGCACGATGATCGCGTCGGCCGCCGCCCCGTCGCGGGTGAATCCGAACTCGTCGTAGGTCTCGCAGAGGTTCGTCGCGCCGGAGCGGCAGGGAGCGCAGTGCCCGCAGGGGACGATGCCCTCGCCGACGACATGGTCGCCGGGGGTGAATCCGGTGACGCCGGGGCCGGTGGACTCGACGACGCCGGACCACTCGTGGCCGAGGACCAGCGGGTAGCGCACATAGGCCGGGTCGACGACGCCGTCGATGAGCTCCAGGTCGGTGCCGCACAGGCCGACGGCGCGGGGGCGTACGAGCACCTCTCCCGGCCGGGGCCGCGGGAAGGGGAGATCGCTGAGTGCGGCCGCCGCGGGTGGATGCACCCGCAGGGCCCGGTTGACGGACGGCTCGGTCATGGGCGGGCTTCCTGTGCGGGGGCGTACGGTTGCCCGCCGAGCAGGCCGGCAAGCTCGTCGGCGGCGTTGCGGATGGTCTGCCCGAGCTCTTCGACGCGCCAGGCCGGCTGGTCGACCTTGATGCCGGTCGCGCTGACCGCGCCCGCGCACCGGCCGCGGTGGTCGAAGAACGCGGCCGCCACGCAGAAGACGCCTTCGGCGTCCTCCTCGTCATCGATGGCGAAACCACGCCGGCGGGTGAGGTCGAGGTCGGCGAGCAGTGCGTCCGGTTCGGTGATGGTGTGCCGGGTGAAGCGGGGCAGCCCGGTCTCCGCGCAGATCCGGCGCACCTCGGCCTCATCGAGCGTGGAGAGGATGGCCTTTCCCGCCGAGCTGGTGTGCGGCGGTTCGCGGCGTCCGAGCGGGGTGTGGAACCGTATGGTGCCGGGCCCGTCGACCCGCTCGACGAACATCGGATATCCCGCGTCGGCGACCGCCACCCGTGAAGTCAGCCCGGTGGTCTCGGTCAGCCGCCGGAGCAGCGGACGGCAGAGCTCGACCAGCGGAGAGCCCGCACCGGCGAGATCGCCCAGCCGCATGAGGGACATCCCGAGCACGTACCGTGGACCCGGATCCTGCTCGCGTACGTACCCGTGCAGCGAGAGCGTGCGCAGCAGGGAGAGCGTGGCGCTCTTGGAGGTCCCGATCGCCTTGGCGGCTTCGGTGAGGGACAGCCCCCGTGCCTCCTCGGCGATGAGGTCGACCAGCCGGAGCGCCTTGTCGACGCTGCGCACGAGGTAGCGATCAGGTTCCTCTGCCACTATGCCTCTCCATTGTTCGGTAATACAGAACAGTGATCGGAAATTAACATAGCAGTTCTCCAAGCGTATTGACCTGCGTTGTCCCAGGATGCTCTACTTTCGGCACCTTGCAGAACCTTGTTTGGCTATACCGAACAAATGGGGTGGAGATGACTCACGGGGAGAGGTCCGCGGAGGCGGTGCGCCGGCTACGGGTGTTCCTGGCCCAGGCCGGCCTGCCGGGCATGGTCGCGACCCGTCCGGGCACGGTGGCCTGGGTGACCGGCGGGATGAACCCGCCGATCGACCGCACGGCCGCCACCGACGTCCTCTGGGCCGTCGTCACCGGCGAGGGTGCCTGGCTGGTGACCACCGAGGTCGAGCGGGACCGGATCGCCGCGGAGTATCGGCCGCGCGAAGCCGGTTTCGAGCTCCTGGCCGTGCCCTGGTCGGTTCCCGGGGACTTCGTTCGCGCCGCCCGGACCGTTTGCGCCGACGCCGGCCTGGCCGCCGACGGGCATCCGGGCTTCGCCGTGGACGCGAGTGATCGCCTCACCGCCTTGCGGATGGCCCTGTCGGCGGCCGACCAGGAGGAACTGCGCGGCCTGGGCGCGGACACCGCCGCCGCTCTGGAGGGGGCGCTGCGTTCCTGGCGGCCCGGGGACTCCGACCGGAGCGTACAGGCGAGGATCGCGGCCGCGATCGAAGAGCGCGGCGCCGACGCGCCGGTCCTGATCGTGGGCGGAGACGACAGGCTCCGCCGTTACCGGCATCCGCTCGCCGCCGGTGCCCCCGTACACCAGGTGGTCATGGCCGTCGCCGTCGCACGGCGCGGAGGACTGCACGTCGCCGCCACCCGGTTCGCCACGGCCGGGCCGCCGCCCCCCGAGCTGGCGGCGGGACTGCGGAGCTGCGCCCGGATCGAGGCGGCGGTACTCGGCGCAGCGCGGCCGGGCACCACCTACGGCGACCTCCTGGACGTGCTCGACGGCGCGTACACGGCGGAGGGCCATCCGGGGGCCTGGCGGCAGCACTACCAGGGCGGGCCCATCGGCTACGCCCAGCGGGAGTTCGAGATCGCCCCCGGACAGCGGGACAGCGCGTTCTCCGGGCTGCCGGTCGAGGTCGGTCACGCGCTCGCGTGGAATCCCAGCCTGCCGGGCGGAGCCAAGGTGGAGAACACCTATCTGATCACCACGGACGGCCTTGAGCAGGTGACGGGCGGGGGATCCGCCGTCATCGACATCGAGGCGATCGACCACCATGAGAAGGAGCGGATATGAGAGGCGCCGAGATCCTCGCCGATCTGGGACTGACGGCCGAACCGGCCCCCGACCACAGTGAACTGCGGTTTCCAGATGGCGCGCATTTCCGGGTCGAGCTGCCGAGCATCGAGGGTCCGGTGGTGCTTTCCGCGGCGATCGAGGCCGCCGACAAGGCCGGGGTGACGGTGAACCGGGTCTCCCAGGGCAGCGGCGCGATGTTGCTCACCCGCGCCGAGCTGGCGGAGATGGCCCGGATCGGCGCCGACCGCGGCCTGGAGATCTCGCTGTTCGTGGGCCCGCGTGAGGGCTTCGACGTGGGCAACCACTCGAGGTCCGCGGACGGGGCGGCGATCTTCGGGCAGCTGCGCGGCTTCCGTCAGCTCAAGTACGCGATCGAGGACGTTCTGCGTGCCGTCGACGAGGGCATCCGTGGTTTCCTGATCGCCGACCTCGGGTTGCTGGAGGTGCTGCGCGGGCTGCAGGACGCGGGGCAGATCCCCGGGTCGGTCGTCTGGAAGGCGTCGGTCATGATCGCGCCGTCCAACCCGGTGGCCATGCGGCAGCTGGAACGGCTCGGCGCGCACACCGTCAACGTGCCGTCCGACATCACCACCGGCCAGCTCGCCGAGCTGCGCGCGGTCTCCGCACTGCCGATCGATCTGTACGTCGAGTCGCCGGACGCGCTCGCCGGGGTGGTGCGCGGTCACGAGGTCACCGACCTCGTGCTGGCCGCGGCGCCGATGTACGTCAAGTTCGGGCTGCGGAACTCCACCCCGCTGTACCCGGCGGGAGAGCACCTGGTGGCTCAGGCCAGTGCCATCGCCAGGGAGAAGGTGCACCGTGCCGCCGCCGCCCTGGAATGGGTCGAGCGGCTCGGCGTGCCGCTCGTCCAGTCCGGGCCCGGCGCTGCCGGGCTGGGGGTGCCGGAGCCGTGAGCACGCGAGCGGTCCGCGCGGTCTGGACTGAGGACCGAGGGGCGAGTGACGAGGGAAGACCGTGCGTGAAGGGACCGCGAGCCGCCGTGCCGCAGGTGCGGCCATGAACACGTTGCGAAGTGCGGAATGGTTCGCCGGGGACGACGAGGTGGCGGTGCTGCACCGGGTGGCCATGCGTTCCATCGGCGCTCCGATGACCTCCGGTGACACCCGGCCGGTGATCGGCATCGCCGATTCGGCCAGCGATCTGAACCCGTGCAACCTGCCGCTCGGCGGACTGGTGGACGCGGTGCGGCGCGGGGTCACCGAGGCGGGCGGCATCCCGGTGCGCTTCCCCACGATGTCGCTCGGCGAGGATCTGATGAAGCCGACGGCGATGCTCTACCGCAACCTGCTCTCCATGGAGATCGAGGAGACCCTCCGGGCCAACCCGCTGGACGGGGTGGTGCTCCTGGCCAACTGCGACAAGACGGTGCCGGGCGCGTTGATGGGAGCGGCCAGCGCAGATCTTCCCGCGCTCATGGTCACCGGCGGCGCCCGGCCGGTCTCGGTCTACCGGGGACGCCGGCTCGGCACCGGCACCGATCTGTGGAAGCTGTGGGAGGACCACCGGACCGGCCGGCTCGACGACGCGGGCTGGGCGGAGGTGGAACGCTGCCTGTCCTGCGGGCTCGGCGCCTGTAACACGATGGGCACCGCCTCGACGATGGCGATCCTCACCGAGGCCCTCGGCATGTCCCTGCCCGGTTCGGCGACCGTCCCCGCAGGCGATCCGGAGGCGATCACGCTGGCCGAACAGGCCGGACGGCGGGCCGTCGCGATGGTCTCCGAGGGACTGACCCCGTCCCGGATCCTCACCCGGGCGGCGTTCGACAACGCGATCCGGGTGCTGCACGCGGTCGGTGGCTCCTCCAACGCCGTCATCCACCTCGCCGCGCTGGCCGGGAGGGTCGCCTGCGACCTGCCGCTCGCCGACGTGGGCCGGCTCGGGAAGGGCGTGCCGGTCGTCGCCGACGTCGCACCCTCCGGGCGCCACCTCGTACAGGATCTGCACGCGGCCGGTGGCCTGCCGGCGGTGCTGGCCGTACTCGGTGAGCTCGTCGATCTCACCCTGCCGACGGTGGCGGGAGTCCCGCTGTCGGTGGGGGCCTCGGCGGCTCCGCCACCCTCGGGTGCGCTCCGGAGCGCCGACGCCCCGCTCCGGAGGGACGGCGCGTTCGCGGTCGTGACCGGAAGCCTGGCGCCGGACGGCGCGGTGCTCAAGACCTCGGCGGCCAGCCCGGAACTGTTCCGGCACCGTGGTCCCGCGCTGGTCTTCCATTCCTATGAGGACATGCGGGCTCGCATCGACGACCCCGCGCTGGAGGTGACGGCGGACACCGTGCTGGTGCTGGCGGGCTGCGGCCCTGTCGGCGTCCCGGGCATGCCCGAGTGGGGGATGATCCCGGTCCCCGCCAAGCTCGCCGCGAGCGGGGTGACGGACATGGTCCGTGTCACCGACGCCCGGATGAGCGGTACGAGCTTCGGCACCGTGTTCCTGCACGCCGCGCCGGAGGCGGCCGTGGGCGGGCCGATCGCCCTGATCCGTGACGGCGACCCCGTGGAGGTGGACGTCGCGGCGGGACGGCTGGACCTCGCCGTGGACGCCGCCGAACTGTCCCGGCGGCGGGACGCCTGGAGCCCGCCGGTCTCACCCCATCTGCGCGGCTGGCCCGCCCTTTATCAGCGCCATGTCACGCAGGCGCCGCAGGGCTGCGATCTGGACTTCCTCAGGGCGCCCACTCAGGCGCACCGGAGGCTGATCCCCCCGGTCGTGGGGCGGTCATGAACACCTTTCGGGGGCCGATTCATCCAAAGGAGATCACGTGCGCATCAAAGCCATGATCGCTGGACTCGCCCTCGTGGCGGCGTCAGCGGCGTGTTCCGGCAACTCGGGGTCGGGCGGCTCGACGACTCTCACGCTGTGGCATAACTACGGCACCGAGCAGAACGCGGTGGCGACCGGCAAGCTGGTCGCCGCGTTCGAGGCGAGCCACCCGAAGATCAAGATCAAGGTGGTCAGCCAGCCCGCCGACAACTACTTCTCACTGCTCCAGGCCGCGGCCGTCTCGAGGCGCGGCCCGGACTTGGCCACCATGTGGACCGGGCTGTTCACGCTCAAGTACAAGAGCTATCTGGTCAACCTGAAGGGCAAGGTGCCGGACTCGGCCCTCGCCAAGATCAAGGGCCTCCAGTGGACGGCGGCGGACTTCAACGCCGGCAACGGCCCGTACGTGATGCCGCTGGAGAACCAGTTCTACATGGGCTTCTACAACACCGATGCCTTCGGCAAGGCGGGCGTGGCGGTGCCGAAGACCTGGGACGAGCTGTACGCGGCCTGCGGGAAGCTGAAGAAGGCCGGCTATACCCCGCTCGTGTACGGCAACGGCGGCCAGAGCATCGGTGCGCAGTTCTACCCCTGGTACGACACCAGCTACCTGATGGCGGGGGCGCTCACGGCCGGCCAGTGGCGCGGGCTCTACGACGGGCAGGTCGCGTGGAACTCGCCGCAGGTCGTCGGGCAACTCACCAAGTGGGCCAAACTGAAGACCGCCGGATGCACCAACTCCGACGTGCTCACCAAGACGGACAACCTCGGTGACTTCACCAAGGGCAAGGCGGCGATGATCATCGACGGCACCTGGGACACCGCCAAGTTCACCGACGCGCTCGGCACCAAGGTGGCGTCCTTCATCCCGCCCTTCTCCGACACCCCGGCCAAGGGCGTCGTCGAGTACGCCGGCGACGGGTTCGCCGTCACCAAGTACTCCAGCCATCAGCAGGCGGCTCTGGAGTTCGTCGCCTACCTGGCGAGCCCCGAGGCGGCGAAGATCATCGACACGGCGGGGTTGATCTCCGATCTGAACGGGGGCGACACCTCCAACCCGGTCAACCGGCAGATGCTCGCCTACGCCGCCAGTGGCGGCCTCGCCCGCTATCCGATGCTCGACAACGTCGTTCAGCAGGAGATCGTCGATGCCGGGAGCAAGTTGCTGCCTTCGGTGCTGGCCGGTCAGATGTCACCCGCGGACGCCGGCAAGAAGCTCGCCGACGCCCTCGGGCAACTGCCGGCCGAACGACGGGGCCCGGTCTACAAGTAGTCCACGTCCGTACCGGCCGCGTGCCGCAGCCGGTACGGACCACCCTTGATGGACGGAGGAACACCGTGACGGCCATACCCCGTCTGGCTCGTGCGTCGAGCGCCCGCCGGGCGGACGCCCGGCGGTCCAGCGCGCTCGCCCGGACCCGCGGCCGCAGCGGCATGCTGCTGTCGGCGCCGGCCCTGGCGTTCGTCGGAGTGCTGCTGTTCATACCGATCGGCCAGGCCGCCTACTACTCGATGACCGACTGGGACGGCATCACCTCGACGTGGCGTGGGCCCGGCACCTTCCTGCACGCTCTACGTGACCCGGCCTTCCTGCGCATCCTGGAGAACAACGCGATGCTGCTGCTGGCCGTCCCGGTGGCGATCGTGATTCCCCTCGGGGTGGCGTTCCTGCTCAACCAGCAGGTGGCCGGCTGGCGGTTCTTCCGGTCGGTGTACTTCCTGCCGACCGCGATCTCCTGGGTCGTGATCGGCATGGTCGCGACCCGGTTCTTCGCCCAGCGAGGGCTGCTGAACTCGATGCTCGGCGCCGCCGGCCTGGGCTTTCTGAAGACCGACATGCTCGGTCACGAGTACACCGCGCTGCTCGCCGTCGCGATCACCTTCGTCTGGTCCATGGTCGGCACCAACACGATCATCTTCATCACCGGGATGGCCACGCTCGACCCCAGCCTGTACGAGGCGGCGCAGGTCGACGGCGCCGGGACCTGGCGAATCCTGTGGAAGATCACCCTTCCGCAGCTGACCAGGTTCATCCAGTTCGCCTTCGTGATGACCATCATCAGCGCCTTCACCGGGCTGTTCAGCTTGATCTTCGTGATGACCGGGGGAGGACCGGGGTACGGCACCACGACCCTGGAGTTCCAGGTCTACCAGACCGCCTTCTCGCAGGGCGCCTTCGGAGCGGGAGCGTTGTACGGGGTGCTGCTCTTCGTGGTGATGGCCGTGGTGGGGCTGATCCAGGTCCGCCTGATGAGAGGCAGCCGATGAACGTCCGCAGGGTGTCGCTGTTCACCGCCATGGCCGTCCTCGCGGTCGTCATGCTCTATCCGTTCTGGTTCATGCTGGACAACGCGTTCCGCTCCGCCACCCAGTTCGAGCAGGGCGGCGGCCACTCCCTGGAGGGCTGGCGGACCCTCTTCGACACGATCCCGATCCTGCGGCAGCTCGCCAACTCGCTGCTCGTGTGCGCGGTCTCCATCGCGATCATCCTGGTGATCAGCACCACCGCGGGGTTCGCCTTCGCCAAGCTCGGCTTCCGCGGCAGTACCGTCGCACTGACGGCGGTCATCGCGGCGATGATGGTGCCGCTTCAGTCGATCATCCTGCCGGAGTACGTGAACCTCAGCGGGCTCCACCTCGTCGGCAACTACACCGGCGCGATCCTGGTGTACGCGGCTCTCGGAACGCCGTTCGCGACCTTCCTGATGACCACCTATTTCAGGGGCCTGCCCGACGAGCTGATCGAGGCCGCCGTCGTCGACGGATTCGGGTACATCCGGATCTTCCAGCGCATCGCGCTTCCCCTGGCCAAACCGGCCATCGTCACCGTGATCGTCCTGCAGTTCATCCAGATCTGGTGCGACCTCCTGGTCGGGCTGCTGTTCCTGCAGGACCCCTCGCAGCGCACCATCACTGTCGGGCTCGCGGCCCTCGCCGCTGGCCGCACCACCAGCATCCCGGCACTGATGGCGGGTTCCCTGGTCAGCTCGGTGCCCGCGATCGTGGTGTACCTGACATTCCAGCGCCGCCTCATCTCCGGCCTCACCCTCGGGATGGGCAAGTGACCTGGGAGGTCGCCGTGCCGGGCGCCGCCGAACTCGGTGAACGGCCGGTCTGGGACGACGCCGCGGGGGCACTGATCTGGGTGGACATCAGGGCGGGCCGCGTGCACCGGCACCGGCCCGGCGGCAGCGACGACCACTTCGACGCCGGCCCGACCGTGGGCGCCGCCGGGCTGCGCGCCGGGGGAGGGTACGTTCTCGCCGCCGGAACGGAGTTCGTGCTGACCGGGCCGGACGGGGCGGCCGAGACGAGGATCGCCGTCCCCGGGGACGGCGTCTTCAACGACGCGGCCGTCGGTCCCGGCGGGCGTCTGTGGGCGGGCACCGCGACGCCGGACCTGACGCCAGGGGCGGGTGCCCTCTACCGGCTCGACCCGGACCTGTCGGTCCATCTGATGCTGGACGGCGTCACCGAGTCGAACGGGCTCGCGTGGAGCGCCGACGGGACGACGATGTACTACGTCGACTCGGGGCAGAGGCGGCCGAGGATCCGCGCCTTCGCGCACGACCCCGCGTCCGGCGCGCTGGGCGCACCTCGGGACTTCGCCGTCTTCGGCGAGGGCGACGGCGTCCCCGACGGGCTGGTGGTCGACGCGCAGGAATGCGTCTGGGTGGCGCTCTGGGAGGGCGGAGCAGTCCGCCGGTACGCGCCGGACGGCTCGCTCCTCGCTCATCTCCCCGTCCCGGCCCGCCTGGTCACCTGCCCCGGGTTCGGCGGCCCCGGACTGGCGGACCTGTACGTGACGACCGCCTGGGAGGGGATGACCGCCGCCGCCCGCGCCGCGGACCCGTTGGCCGGGCACGTCCTGCGCTGCCGTCCCGGGGCGACGGGATCGGCGGCGGTGCGTTTCGCAGCCTGAACCTTTACTTCGCCAGATCCACTTGCTGTGAAGGGAGCCGCATTGAGTACGGCTGAGGACATGTCGGCAATCGCCGGGCGGGCCGCGGACGCGCACACCGAACTGCGCCGCCGGCCGGCCGCCCACCACGCGGAACTGCTCCGCGCCATCGCCGCCCAGATCGAGGCCGCGGGAAAGGAGATCGTCGCTTCGGCCGAGGAGGAGACGGCGCTTCCGCGCGCCGGGCTCGAGGGCGAACTGACGCGCACCCTGCGGCAACTGGAGATGTTCGCGGCACTGGCGGCCGAGGGCTCCTACGTCGAGCCCGTCATCGATCACGCGGACCCGGCGTCGGTGCCGCCTCGGCCCGACTTGCGCCGGATGCTCGTCGGGATCGGACCGGTCGCGGTATTCGGGGCGAGCAACTTCCCGCTCGCCTTCGGCGTCGCGGGCGGCGACACCGCCTCCGCCCTTGCGGCGGGCTGCCCCGTCGTCTGCCGGGCGCATCCCCTGCATCCCCGCACCGCCCGCCTCACGGCGGACCGCGTCACCGAGGGGATTCGCGCGGCGGGCGGACCGCTGGGCACCTTCGCGCTCGCGGAGGGCCCGGGGCTGGAGATCGGACGCGTGCTGGTCACCGAGGCCGCCATCCAGGCCGTGGCCTTCACCGGGTCGCTCGCCGGCGGCCGCGCGCTGTACGACCTGGCCGCCGCGCGGCCGCAGCCGATCCCGGTGTTCGCGGAGATGGGCAGCGTCAACCCGTTCATCGTGCTGCCGGGCGCGCTGGCGGAACGTGCCGGCGACATCGTCACCGGGCTCTCCGCCTCCCTGACCACGGGAGTCGGACAGCTGTGCACCAGCCCCGGAGTGGTCTTCGTACCGGAAGGGGAGGCAGGCGACGATTTCACCCGGGCCCTGACCGCGGCCGTGTCCGCCGTCCCCGCACGGCCGATGCTGAGCCAGGCCATGGCGGACCGGCATCTCACCGACCTCACCGAAATGGCCGCCCTGCCAGGCGCGCGGCTCCTCGCCGGAGACACGACGGCTGGCCCGCAGGGCGGCCGGGACGGGGTGGTCGCGGCGATCCTGTCCGTGGGCATCGACCTCTTCGCCTCCGCTCCGGTGCTGCGGGAGGAGCACTTCGGCCCGCTCGCGGTGGTGGTCCGCTATGGAGACCCGGGAGACCTCACCCGACTGTTGCGGCTCCTGCCCGCCGGGCTGACCATCACAGTGCACACCTCGCCCGCCGACGGCCCGGGCCCGGACGGGCTCACCGACACGGCGGTCCAGCGAGCGGGCCGGATCATCTGGAACGGCTACCCGACCGGGGTCGCAGTCACTTGGGCGATGACCCACGGCGGCCCGTACCCCGCGACGACCGCTCCGGCGCACACCGCGGTGGGCCCGGCGGCGGTCCGGCGCTTCCTGCGCCCCGTCACCTTCCAGAACGCGCCGGAATCGGCGTTGCCGGCCGCCCTGCACGACGACAATCCCCTGCGGCTCCGCCGGCTCGTCGACGGAGTCCCCGGCTGAACCGACCAGGCATCCCAGCGGCCTTCCTGGATCCGCGGCGCTCGATCGTGGCGGTCGGCTACGGCGGCCAGGTCGAGACAGGTGACGAAGAGCGTCCCGAGCGTGAGCAGGACCATGGAGACGGGATACTGCGCGGCCGCCCGCACCCACGTCCAGGCCAGCAACACGTACACCCTCAGTGCCGTGCCTATTGGCTCGCTGCGCTCGCCGGCTCGCCGGCCCCTTGACGCGGCGGCTTCCCTCGTCGCGTGCTCGCTCGTTCCTCGCTGCGCGCGCTCCTCAGTCCAGCCACCGCGGGCCGGCTTTCGAACACCCCCGGATGGCGGGCACCCGGGGGTAACGGTCTTCACCCGAACACACGGAGCGGGAGGAAGTGAAGGGCCCGCCGGGAGAAAGCCGAAGGCCCTCCCCCGGCGGCGCGGGGGAGGGCTTGCGGGCCGCCGTCAGGGCAGCGCGGGCTTGCCGGTGGAGTAGATCCAGGTCTGGAAGAACGGGCCGAGGTCCTGGCCGGCGATCTTCGAGGCCAGCGCGGTGAACTGCTCCGTGGTGACGTTGCCGTACCTGTGCTGGGCGACCCACGTGCGCAGGAGCGCGAAGAACTTCTCGTCGCCGATCTTCTCGCGGAGGAACTGCAGGACCATGGCGCCGCCGCTGTAGACGCGGTTGTGGAACATCGTGTCTCGCTGTGGGTCGGCGATCTTGACGTTCCACCAGGCGTCGCCGGCCGGATGGCCGTTGTAGATCAGCAGTGCCTGGTCATGCAGCGACCGGCCTCCGTGCTCGCCGTTCCAGTAGAACTGCGAGAAGGTGGCGAAGCTCTCGTTGAGCCAGATGTCGCGCCAGCGGGCCACCGACAGCTCGTCGCCGAACCACTGGTGCGCGAGTTCGTGCGCGATCGTGCCCGTGTCGCGCACGTCGGAGTACAGCGGACGGGTCTGGGTCTCCAGCGAGAACCCGATGGTGTTGCCGTTGTAGGTCGCCAGGTCGGCGATCGCGCCGGTCGAGTCGAACGGGTACGGCCCGTACTGCTTGACCCACAGATCGGTGGCCTCTCCGGTGGTGTCCCAGAAGAAGGCGAGGGGATCGGGGTGCGCGGGATCACGGCCGACCAGCTTCGGGTCGACGGCGACGGTCATCGGGATCCCGCCGGGGGTCCGGCCGGTCTTGATGGTCCATTTGCCGATGTCGGCGGTGGCCAGATAGGTCGCCATCGGAAGCCGCTCGTCCCAGACGAACGTGGCGTGGTCGCCCTGCGTCCGCTGGGAGACCAGCCGCCCGTTGGACATGACCTGCAGGTCCTTGGGCACCGTGACCCGGAAGGTGAAAGCGGCCTTGTCACTGGGGTGATCGCTGGAGGGGAACCAGGTCGAGGCCGCGTTCGGCTCGTCGGCGACGAAAGCTCCGTCGTCGGTGTGCACGAAGCCGTACGGCTGGCCGAACACGATCGGCGAGCCGACAATGGTCTGGGGGACCCCTCCGTAGGTCACGGTGACCACGAAGCTACGGCCGCCGGGCAGCCCGTGCCGGGGAGTGACCACCAGTTCCTGGCCGTTCCTGCTGAAGTTCGCCGCCCGGCCATCGACCTTGACCGACCCGACGTCAAGCTGCTGCAGGTCGAGATCGAAGCTGGACAGGTCCTGGGTGGCCTTCGCCGTGATCACCGCGGTGCCGTCGATGCGCTTGGTCGCGGGATCGTAGGAGAAGTCGATGCCGTAGTGCTGGACGTCGTAGCCGCCGTTGCCCTCGAGCGGAAAATAGGGGTCGCCGGCCCCGGGGGCGCCCGGGGTGAACTGGCCGCCCGGCCCGCCTGGGCCGGCGGCAGAGGCGGCGGGTACGACCGCGAGTGCCAGCACAGCGGCGGCTGCGGCGGCCAGTGGTGCCAGGCCGCGGGTAGGGCGCAATGCCATCTTCATGATCCTCTCCGTTGAGCGATCGAGACGTACGCCCGACCCTGACGGGATCTTCGGGTATGTCGATGGTCGTGCCCACTTTCGGACAGGCGAATATTCGTCTCCTTTCCCGGGCATGCGAAGGCCCTCCCGGGGCACGGTCCGGGAGGGCCTTCGTGGCCGCCTGGCCAGGCGTTCAGTCTCAGTGAACCGCTGAGAACTGCTCGTCCTCCGTGGAGCCCTTGTAGGCGGTGGTGGAGGAGTTCGGCGAGATCGCCGTGCTGACCAGGTCGAAGTAGCCGGTGCCGACCTCACGCTGGTGCTTGGTCGCCGTGTAGCCGCGGGACTCGGCGGCGAATTCGCGCTCCTGGAGGTCGACGTAGGCGGTCATGCCGTCGGCGGCGTAGCCGTGGGCGAGATCGAACATCGAGTAGTTCAGGGCGTGGAAGCCGGCCAGCGTGATGAACTGGAACTTGAAGCCCATGTGGCCCAGCTCGCGCTGGAACTTCGCGATGGTCGAGTCGTCCAGGTGCTTCTTCCAGTTGAACGACGGCGAGCAGTTGTAGGAGAGCATCTGGTCCGGGTACTCGGCCTTGACCGCCTCGGCGAACTTGCGCGCCATCTCGAGGTCGGGGGTGCCCGTCTCCATCCAGATCAGGTCGGAGTGCGGGGCATAGGCCAGGGCGCGGGCGATGCAGGGCTCGATGCCGTTGCGGACCCGGTAGAAGCCCTCGGCGGTGCGGTCGCCGGTGATGAAGGCCTGGTCGCGCTCGTCCACGTCCGTGGTGATCAGGGTCGCGGCCTCAGCGTCGGTCCGCGCGATGATCAAAGAAGGCACTCCGGCCACGTCGGCCGCCAGGCGGGCCGCGTTCAGCGTCTTGATGTGCTGGCCGGTCGGGATCAGGACCTTGCCACCCAGGTGGCCGCACTTCTTCTCGGAAGCCAGTTGGTCCTCCCAGTGCACACCCGCCGCACCAGAGGCGATCATGCTCTTCATCAGCTCGTAGGCGTTCAGCACGCCACCGAAGCCGGCCTCGGCGTCGGCGACGATCGGCGCCAGCCAGTGGATGTCGGACTCCGCGCGTTCTCCGTCGAAGTTCTCCGACCAGGTGATCTGGTCGGCGCGCAGCAGGGCGTTGTTGATGCGGCGGACGACGGCGGGGACCGAGTTGGCCGGGTAGATGCTCTGGTCCGGGTAGGTCTGGCCGGCCAGGTTGGCGTCGCCGGCGACCTGCCAGCCGGACAGATAGATGGCCTTGAGGCCGGCTTTGACCTGCTGGACGGCCTGGTTGCCCGTCAGCGCGCCGAGCGCGTTGACGTAGTCCTCCTCGTGCAGCAGGTCCCAGAGCCGCTCCGCGCCGAGCCGGGCGAGCGTGTGCTCCTCTTGCACCGAGCCCCGCAGCCTGATGACATCCTCGGCCGTGTAGGTCCGCTCGATGCCCGTCCACCGGGGGTCAATGTCCCACTGGCGCTGCAGCTCTTCCGCGGCGCCCTTGAGGCGACTGTCGCTCATAGTCTTGCCCTTCTGTGTCGTCCCCTGGGTGCTTGTTTATGAGTCTGTCCGCTACGAGCACCTAACTGAACTCATGGGTAACAAGAAGATCTGCGAAATTTCCGCTAGCATCAACCTGTGGCGACCTTGCGGGCAGAAGAACCCCTCATGTTGACGAGTGACGTAGATCTCGTGACGTTCGGCCAGCGCCTTCGGCATCTCCGGCGCAGCCGTGGCCTCACCCTCTCCGACCTGGGAGAACGTGTCGGCCGGGCGCCCTCGCAGCTGTCGCTGCTGGAGAACGGCCGGCGGGAGCCGAAGCTCTCCCTGCTGCAGTCCCTGGCGGCGGCGCTCGAGGTCCCGGTGGAGGAACTTCTGCGCAAACAGCCGCCGAGCCGACGCGCCCAGCTGGAGATCGCGCTGGAGGAGGCCCAGCGGGATC
The DNA here is from genome assembly GCA_025964695.1 of Streptosporangiaceae bacterium. Classification (GTDB taxonomy): domain Bacteria; phylum Actinomycetota; class Actinomycetes; order Streptosporangiales; family Streptosporangiaceae; genus Actinomadura_E. The sequence continues at coordinate 29,267 of JAOPYK010000041.1, forward strand.
CGCTGTACCAGTCGCTGGGCATGCCGCACCTGCGGGTGAGCAAGCGCATGCCCAACGACGTGATCGAGCACCTTCTCGCGCTCTACGACGAGCTGCGGCGCAGCCGGACCAAGCCGACTGCGAGTCCGGAGGAGGCCCGGAAGGCCAACGCCGAGCTGCGCCGGCAGATGCACGAGCGCGGCAACTATTTCGGTGAGATCGAGGACGTCGCCGCGCAGACCCTGGAGGCGATCGGCTACCGCAACGGGGCCCTGTCGCAGGGCATGCTGATGGCCCTGGTCGGCCACTTCGGCTTCACCCTGCGCTATGTCCAGGACCTGCCCCGGTCGGTGCGCTCGATCACCGACATGCGGCACAGGCGGATCTACCTCGAACGCGAGCAGCTCGGCATGCACACGCCGCGCACCATCCTGCTGCAGACCCTCGGCCACATCGCCATGGACCACGACGTGCCCCGTGACTTCGCCGACTTCCTCCGTCAGCGGGTGGAGGCCAACTATTTCGCCGCCGCCATGCTGATCCCCGCGCCGACCGTCGTGCCCTTCCTGCTGGAGGCCAAGGCCAACCGGGAACTGTCGGTGGAGGACCTGGCCGACGTCTTCTCGGTCTCCTACGAGATGGCGGCCCACCGTTTCACCAATCTCGCCACCCACCATCTCGACCTGCCGGTGCACTTCACCAAGAACGACGAGAGCGGGACGATCTACAAGGCCTATGCCAACGACGGCCTGGTCTTCCCGGCGGACGAGCACGGCGCCATCGAGGGACAGCGGATGTGCCGCCAGTGGGGCGGCCGCAGGGTCTTCGTCAGCCGTGACCGCTTCTCGGTCTTCTACCAGTACACCGATACGCCCACGGGGACGTACTGGTGCCTGTCCCACATCGATCCCAGCCACGAGCGGGATTTCGCGATCACCCTCGGGGTGCAGTTCGAGCATTCCCGCTGGTTCCGCGGCCGCGAGACCACCAACCGGGTCAAGTCCGCCTGCCCCGACGGCGACTGCTGCCAGCGGCCCCCGGCCGAGCTGGCGCAGCGCTGGGAGGGCATGGCCTGGCCCTCCGCCCGGGCCCACTCACACGTCCTGTCGGTCCTCCCGCCGGGTGCCTTCCCGGGAGTCGACGAGGCCGACGTCTACACATTCCTCGACAAACACGCCGCCGAATGACCGATCTCACCGCGGTGCCGGTCTCGGTGTGAACGGCGTGTTGTGGCCACGTTAAGTTCTTGGGTCAAGCGATTTGCTTACGTCCTGTCGGTGAATCATCTGCAGTGAAGCAGCGTTTCATAAGGACGGCAGTGTCCTCGAAGACACTGGTTCGTGCCGAGGGGAGTGACAGGTGCTGGCTGAAGTCGCTATGTGGTTGGACCGGCGTACGAGTAGGGCGGCCGACTGGCCTGTGGACAAACTGCTGGCGGCGAAGGGCGCGACCCGCGTCAGCGTCGTCCTGCCGGCTCTCAACGAGCGTGAGACCGTTGGCACCATCGTGACCGCGATCCGGACGGAACTCGTGGAGCGGGTTCCGCTGGTCGACGAGATAGTGGTCATCGACTCCTGTTCCACCGACGACACCGCGGCGATCGCCGCCGCCGCGGGCGCCGAGGTCTTCACCCAGGACGCGGTGCTGCCCGGGCTGCCGAGGCTGTCAGGCAAGGGCGAGGCACTGTGGAAGTCCCTCGCCGTCACCACCGGCGATCTGATCGTTTTCGTCGACGCGGACCTGTGCAACTTCACGTCCGACTTCGTCAGCGGCCTGCTCGGGCCGCTGCTCACCGACCCTGAGATCGGCTACGTCAAGGGCTGCTACGACCGCCCTTTGATCTCCCCGAACGGTGGGACGGAGGGTGGCGGCGGCAGGGTCACCGAGTTGGTCGCCCGTCCCCTCATCAACCTGCACTGGCCCCAGCTGGCGGGCGTCATGCAGCCGCTCGGCGGTGAGTACGCCGGCCGCCGTTCGCTGCTCGAGCGGCTGCCCTTCGTCACCGGGTACGGCGTCGAGCTGGGGCTGCTGCTCGACATGCTGGAGACCGTGGGCCTCGACGGGCTCGCCCAGGTCGACCTCGGCCGCAGGGTCCACTCCCACCAGTCCACCGAGGCCCTCGGCGCCATGTCCAGCCAGATCATGCTCACCGCCTGGTCCCGGCTGCAGCGCCACGGGCGGATGTTGCCGCTGGAGGCCCCGGCGACCGCGTTGACCCAGTTCCGCCGGGTCGGCGACGGCCACGACGTACGGGTGAGCGATGTCCAGGTGGCCGAGCGGCCACCCATGATCGAGGTCCCCGACTACGCAGCCCGCCCCTCGCTCCTTCCCTGAGGCACGGCGCACCGGCACTGCGGCACCGCGGGGGTCACGCGATCGCGTGACCACGGCGGTGATGTCGTTTTCGGGCGGTCATGCGTCTCTTCTGTGACGCCTGCCACGGAGTTACCCCAGGGTAACGACGACCCTGCTACCGTTGGTAACACGGAGCTAACAGACCACTGTGGCGCGCGGACCGGGGACGGGGCCGGCCGTGAGCGCCGAGGAAGGACCGTAAACACATGAGTGACCAGGTGACGGCGGGATTCTCGCTGGACCTGTCCGAGGACGTTCGCGACGCCCAGAGTTGGGTGCACGAGTTCGCCAAGGACGTGATCCGGCCCGCCGCCGAGGAGTGGGACGAGCGCGAGGAGACCCCCTGGCCCATCATCCAGGAGGCTTCAAAGATCGGGCTCTACTCGCTCGACTTCTTTGCCACCCAGTCGTTCGAGGACACCGGGCTCGGTATCCCGGTCACGTTCGAGGAACTGTTCTGGGGCGACGCGGGCATCGGGCTGTCGATCGTGGGCACCGGGCTGGCGGCCGCCTCGCTGGCGGCGACCGGAACGCCCGAGCAGATCAATGAGTGGGTGCCGCAGATGTTCGGCACGGCCGACGAGGTGCGGCTGGGCGCCTTCTGCGCCTCCGAGCCGGGGGCCGGCAGCGACGTCGGCTCCATCCGGACCCGCGCCGTCTACGACGAGGCCTCGGACGAATGGGTGCTCAACGGCACCAAGACCTGGGTGACCAACGGTGGTATCGCCGACGTCCACGTGGTCGTCGCCTCGGTCTACCCCGAGTTGGGCAGCCGCGGCCAGGCCAGTTTCATCATCCCGCCGAACACACCGGGCTTCTCCCAGGGGCAGAAGTTCAAGAAGCACGGCATCCGCGCCTCGCACACCGCCGAGGTCATCCTGGACAACGTACGGATTCCCGGGCGGCTGTTGATTGGCGGCAAGGAAAGGTTCGACGCCCGGGTGGCCAAGGTCCGAGAAGGCGGGCGGGCGGGCGGCCAGGCGGCGATGAAGACCTTCGAGGCCACCAGACCGACGGTCGGCGCCATGGCCCTCGGCGTGGCCCGCGCGGCCTATGATTACGCGCTGGAGTACGCCCGCGAGCGGGAGCAGTTCGGCAAGAAGATCGGTGACTTCCAGGCCATCGCCTTCAAGCTGGCGGACATGAAGACCCAGATCGACGCCGCGCGGCTGCTGGTGTGGCGGGCCGCCTGGATGGCCCGGGTGGGCAAGGACTTCACCGCGGCCGAGGGATCCATGGCCAAGCTGGTGGCCAGCGAGACGGCCGTACGGGTCACCGAGGAGGCCATCCAGATCCTCGGCGGCAACGGCTACACCCGCGACTATCCGGTCGAGCGCATGCACCGCGACTCCAAGATCTTCACCATTTTTGAAGGCACGTCGGAGATCCAGCGCCTGGTGATCGGTCGGACCATCACGGGCCTTCCCGTTCGGTAGCGTTGACCAGCGGAAATACGCCCCCGTCCAGGCTTCTGGACGGGGGCGCGTGTGCTTTCGCGGGAACATCTAGACGACCTATGAGGGGCCCCGCTCCGTCTCTGCTCCGTCAGTGCCAGCGGAGTGGCCCTTCATGCGGGTGTCGATGGCGGTGCGGGCTCGTTCGTGGGAGCTCGGCAACATGTGGGCGTACGTGCGGAGTGTGAAGCCCGGGTCCTTGTGGCCAAGGTACTCCGCAAGCTCCTTGATGGAGACACCGTCGGCCAGCGTGACGCTGGCGTAGAAGTGCCGGAGCTGATGGGTCCCCTCCTTGCGGGTCGTCGCGTATTTCAACCTGCCGCGCGGTCCCTTGGTCGGCACAGGGATGATCCCGACCTCGACCAAGGCGGGCTTCCACACCAGCAGCCGGAACAGGTCCGACTTGACGTGGCCGCCGGTCGCCCATCGGAAAAGGATCTTGTGTTCCTTAGGCTTGCCGATGGGCTTCTCCCACGGCAGGCTGCACGGCGTCGGCGGGTACTCCTTGAGATGCAGCCGTATCGCCTCCGCTGCCCACTCGCCCATGGGGACGATCCGCTCCCGGTCGCTCTTCGGCAACGCGAACACGTACGTGCCGCTGATGTTCTTGATCTGCCGTCGGACGCGGATGACCATCTCGTTGAAGTCGATGTCGCCTTTCGCCAGGCCGAAGAGCTCGCCCTCACGGAGACCGCAGGCGGCACCGATGAGTGGCAGCAACCGGAACTGCTCCGGAATCGCCTCGATCACGCTTAGGACCCGATCGTCGGCCCACGCGACGATGTTGCTGCCCTGCCGCTTGGGGACCTGGACGATCTGAGACTTGGCAGGGTTCTTCTTGAGAGCGTCGTCAGCGACCGCCAGGTCCAAGATGCCTTGCAGGACTAGGAACGCGGCAAGGACCGTCGAGGCGTCGAAGCGCTGGTTCAACTCACCGATCCATGCCTGGACGGCGGACGGCTTGATCGCCTTGACCTGATGGCGGCCGAACTGCGGTTCGACGTGCAGCCGGTACACCGACTCGTACCGAAGCTGGCTGGACGGGTCGACGACCCGGGAAGCGAGCCAGCGCTTCCCGAGATCGCCGAACAGGCCGCGGCCGGCATTCGAGTCGATGTACTCGCCACGCTCCTTGTCCGTCTCCATCGCTTTCCAGTGCCGGTCTGCGGCAGCCTGCGTCTTGAACGCTTCCGACTTCTCGACGCCGTTGAGGTCGGTCCAGCAGGCGAGCCAGCGCTTTCCCTTGCCCCACCGGTCGTTTCGGGCGCGGACTGCCTTACCTTGAGCGTCTTTCTGGATCTTCCCATCCGGACCGCGCTCTGGCCGGGTCCATTGATCCTTGGTGTAGCCCATGAGTCACACCTGCTCTTCGAACCAGGCCCAGACGTCCTCGGGCTTATACCGGACGTGGCGGCCGATGCGCCGGCCCTTGGGGCCGATGCCCTTATGGCGCCACCGGTAAAGAGTGGGGACGGGGACGCCGAGGAACGCTGAAACGTCTTCGGGTGTCCACGTCCGATCCTTGCGGGGGTCGCGGGTGGTAATCGTCATTAGCTGCTCCTTATGGGGATGGGTCTCCTTTCGTCTGGGGCGTGAGCTCGGTGGAGTTCTCACGTCGGCCTGCCGTGATCTCCCGCATGTACGCGGCGGCGTGGGCTGAAGACGGTCACCGGTTTCGGCGTCCGAAGTTATGCAGCTTGCTGTCCGCACTCCTGTACGGCCAGCTCGTGGGCGAGTTCTTCGCGGCCGATGGCTCGTCGTTTGCGGGCTTGGTCGGCGGCGGTGTTGGCGAGCAGGGCGTCTCCGGTGGTTTTCCAGCCGGTTCCGGCGTAGGTGAGGTCGCCGATGATGAGGGTGGTTTCTTCGCCGGTGTGTTCGGCGGTGCGGATCTCGGCGTGTTCGGGGCCGGCTATGTCGGTGCGCCGGTAGTCGATGCGCGCTTGGCGCAGAGCGG
>JAOPYK010000062.1 GCA_025964695.1 Streptosporangiaceae bacterium
GTGAATGGTGATGTCCATGGCGGTCACGCTAGCTGCGGCTCAGTGAGCGGCGCTTCTCGATTCCTGATCGGTCTGGTCACCTGTTTCGCGACGCACGTTACTTCACGGCATCCACCAGCTTCTCCGACACCTCCGCGAACAGGTCCGCCGGCAGCTCCAGGCGCCGCACCCGCTCCAGCTTGTTCACCTCCGCCAGCATGCTCTCCAGGCCGGGCGCCCCGGGGTCTGTCTTCAGCTCGGCCAAGTGCGACCGCCCGCCGCCGCTCACGGCACCGTCGCCGTCTCCTGCCCCGTCCTAGCTCTGCTCGCCAGTTGACCAGGTCCTCCAGCCGCGAGCGGGTCGCGCGGCTGAGCCGGTCCAGCGTGTTGCGGCAGAACCAGGCCTCGAAGTCCTTGACCGCTCTGCCCACCAGCCGCCGGACCTGCTCCGGGGGCAGGCGGCTCGATGTGGTAGTTGCGGCACCGGGCCACCACCGCCGCCAGCCGCTCCCGCGACAGTTCCACCGGGCACAGTTCAGTGGGCCAGCCACCCGGCCAGCCACTCCCGATCCTCCTCGGTGTTAGCCCGAAACCCGTACGCCGCCGCGTTCCCTGGTGGCCGGCGATCCTCGCGGCGACAGGCATGGCGCTGGCCATCACGGGAGCAGTGTTGCCACGGAAGCTCGTTGACGGCTGGCTCTCGGGCCGCCGTCAACGAGCCCAACAGATGCCTCCCCCGGCCGGGAAACCAACCAACGGCGAGTGCTGACCACTTGCAGTTGCGGTCGCGGCGTCCGCGCACTGCTGCAACGCTCTGCAATTGATCAGGGGTACGCCGACACCTGCTGCGCTAGGGGGGCGTCCGTGCGAGGTGCAGGTGCCGTTCAGTAGTGAGCTCCGGCCGCAGGCTGCCCTGCTCCTTGAGCGCAGCGGATGATGCGGGCGGCTCCTGGTGCCAGGCAGGCCGCCGCGTGGCGGCGAACGGACCTAGTCCTGCGCGGTGGGACGGACGACGATGTCACCCACGTCGACACCGTCCGGCTGCTCGATGGCGAAGGCGATGGCTCGGGCCACCGCGTCCGGCGCGATCGCGATCTTGTCCATCTTGTCAAGGGTCTGGGCCTTCACCTCTGGAATCGGCATGGATTCTGCGAAGTCCGTATGGACGAAGCCCGGTGAGACGACGGTCACGCGCAGACTGTCGCCGGCCTCCTGGCGCAAGCCCTCGGAGATGGTGCGCACGGCGTTCTTCGTACCCGCGTACACCGACTGGAGCGGAACAATGCGTAGTCCGGCGGTGGACACGGTGTTGACGAAGTGCCCGTAGCCCTGCTCGCGGAAGACGGGCAAGGCGGCGGCGATCCCGTACAGAACGCCTTTGAGGTTGACGTCGATCATCTCCTCCCAGTCCTCGACGCGGAGGTCGTCCAGAGGGGAGATCAAGCCGATCCCGGCATTGCTGACGAGGACGTCGATCTTGCCGTACCGGTCGCATGCCAGCTTGACGAGGCCGGACATGTCCTCGCGCCGCTTCACATCCGTGCGGGCCCATGCGGCTTCACCGCCGGCCTTTTCGATGCGGGCGGCCAGAGCCTCAAGACGCTCCGTCCGGCGTGCCCCGAGTACGACCTTCGCGCCGCGCTCGGCAAGCAGAAGCGCAGTCGCCTCGCCGATGCCGCTGCTAGCGCCCGTGATCACGACGGCCTTGCCTTCGATTCCCAACACGATTGACTGTCCTTCCAGAAGAGGCTGAGGGCAGACCATGCCCATGCCCTACAGTGAAAGCGGAGGCGCCGCCACTTCATCCACACTAAGTGGGCGCTCCTCCACTTAGCAAACGGAGATGAGGAGAGCCGCTGATGGCCCGCGATGCAGGACGTCCGCTGAGGGCTGACGCACAGCGCAACCGGGACAAGATCCTGGCCGCCGCAGTGCGCGTGTTCACAGAGGAGGGACTGGATGCGCACTTCGAGCGCATCGCCAGGGAAGCGGGCGTGGGAACCGGCACCCTCTACCGCAACTTCGCGACCCGGGAGACCCTGATCGAGGCGGCCTACCGCAACGAAGTGGCCCGGCTGTGCGATGCCGTCCCCGGCCTCTTGGCGACAATGCCGCCACGTGAGGCCCTGCGCGCCTGGATGGGCCGCTTCATCGACTACGCGACCGCCAAGCTGGGCATGGCGGACGCCCTGCGAGCCGTCGTCGCCTCGGGAAGCAACCCCTACGCCCACAGCCACGAGATGATTCAGGCCGCCCTCTCCTCGCTCATGGACGCCGGTACCACAGCCGGCGCGATCCGGTCCGACATCGGCCCGACCGACATGTTCGCCGCTCTCGCCGGCATCGCTCTCACCTCGGCGAAGCCCGAGCAGCGAGAGCAGGCCGAACGCCTCCTCGACCTCACCCTGGACGGACTAACGCCCGCGCCGCCGCAACTGCCCGAAAGCTGACGGTACGACCCCGACTCAGCGTGGCGCGAGCAGGCTGGTGCCTCGGCGATCGCCTCCGGTGAGGGCTTGAAGTAACGGCGGACTTCTTGTGCCGGGACTTCGCCCTCAGCATCAACGTGCTCGCCCCGGCCTCGCCGAGGTGCGTGAGGCTGGAATGACGGTATTCGTGCAGGTCCCCCACCCGGTGCGGAGCCCGCGTACGGCGGTGTGTTCGTCCAGCAGCGCGCGGGCCTGCCGTACGAGAGACCGGCGGAGCCGTGTCCGGGCACACGTCTCCGGCGGAGCCGTGTCCGGGCACACGTCGCGCGGGCTGACGACCTTGCCGGGCCGGGGCGCCGGTGGGTGACGAATACCGGGCCCCGGGGTGCGCTAATGCAGCCGCTCGGCCTACCCGATCGTCGTCATCGGCGCGGTCGCTGCGGATCGGCTCGGCATCACTCACGCCGGCCCCCACGTCTACATCGCCGGCCGCTGGTTCACTGTCACGGGCATCCTGAACAGCCTTGCCCTCGCCCCTGAGATCGACCGCTCCGCCCTGATCGGCTGGTCGTACGCTGCACACCTCGGCTTCGACGGACACAGCTCCAGCAGCGCATCGGTTCTTGTCGCAGAGAGCCAGCCCATCACCTGCGGGCAGACCGTCTTCTCGAACCGGGCCCGGCAGCCGCCCAGGATCCCGCTCGACGCGGCTGCGGCCCGGCGGCTCGGGGTCACGTTCGCGAGGAGGACGCAGACTGTGGGGCTTCCCGCAGCCCCGCGGGCGAGGGCATCGAGCTTTGGGCCGTCTCCGCCAGCCCGGCGCGGGTTTCACGCTGGCGGACGCCCGGCCATTCGTGGAGTGCCTGTATAGGCGCAAGTCACGTCGTGGTGGGGCGTGCCCGTACGTGCATCCGCTCACCCTGTGCCCCGAACAGCGAGAGGAACTCGACGGGCCGTTCTCCAGCGCTGGCGAAGCCGTGGGGCGTGCGGGTGTCGAATTCCGCGGCCTCACCGGCGGTGAGGATGAGGTCGTGCTCGCCGAGTGCCAGCCACAGTCGGCCGGACAGGACATAGAGCCACTCGTAGCCCTCGTGCACGCCTTGCTCGGGCCGTACGCCTGTCGCCTTTCCAGCGGGCAGGATCTGCTTGTAGGCGTGCAGGCCGCCGAGATACCGGGTCAGCGGCACAAAGGTCTGCCCGTGCCGGGTGAAGGGCCGCGGATGAATGCGGGGGTCGCCGGTAGGCGGCGCGCCCACCAACTCGTCCAGTTGCACTCCATGGGCCTTGGCCAGGGGCAGCAGGAGTTCGAGGGTCGGTTTGCGCTGCCCGGACTCCAGGCGCGAGAGGGTGCTCAGCGAGATTCCGGTGGCCTCGCTCAGCTGCGCCAGGGTGGTGCCGCGTGAGTGTCGCAGGGTCCGCAGTCGCGGCCCTACAGCGGTCAGCACATGCGTGAGGTCATCGTCAGCCATATCCCCATTTGCCACCTCGGCAAAGAAGTTTGTCAAGGCGGTAGCGAAGGATCATCCACCAAGGAGGTACTGCCTGATCGGTGAGCGGGCCGTACCGAATGCCTGCTCGTGGACGGCTGCGACGAGATCTACGCCGGCGCCGAGACCCGGCTCGCGCGGGTGACGGCCCCGGAGAGCCGCCCGGAGCCCGGCATCGAGACGGCGCCCATGGGAGAAATAGCGCCAAAGCGTGCGCGTGGACGGCGGCATCCCTTGACCTCGACGGCACTTGAGGTTCCAGGCTGGCAGCCATGACTCTTACGAGCACCGAACAGAACTATCTGGCGGTCCAGCGACACGGGCGGCTGGCGACCGTGGCACCGGACGGCACTCCGCAGAACAAGCCTGTGGGATTCCGTTACAACGCCGGGCTGGGAACGATCGACATCTACGGGTTCGAGATGGCGGCATCGGCGAAGTTCCGCAACATCCAGGTCAATCCCGACGTCGCCTTCGTGGTCGACGATGTCGTCTCCGAAGGGGCGTCAGGCGTTCGCTTCCTTGAGATTCGCGGATCGGCTGAGGCGGTGTCGGAGCCGGCTCCGCCGGAGGCGCATCTGAGCACCCGGATCATCCGGATCCATCCTCGCCGGGTGATCGGCTGGAACGTCGATCCCGATCGTCCGGGCTTGCATACGCGCGATGTCGCGGTGTCCGGCCGCAACGCAACGGGAGGTGACCAGCGATGACCGGGCCGAACGCACCGGGCGTATCAGCCCGATCCGTCGGCAGGGCGGTCGTGCTCGGCCCCGGAGGAGTCGTCGGCACCGCGTGGCTGGCCGGACTCGCCAACGGGCTGCGACGCGACGGTGTGGATCTGGCCGAGGCGGACCTGATCGTCGGTACCTCGGCGGGCGCGATCATCGGCGCGGCGCTGGCCACCGGCGAGGTCCTTGATCGGCTCGCCACCCTCCCGCGTCCCGCCGACCCCGACGGCCCGACGCCAGAAGTGAACCCCGACCGGCTGACCGAGGTGTTCACCGTGCTCGGCGATCCCAGCCTGGAGCCCGCGGCCGCCCGGCGCCGGGTCGGCCGGCTCGCGCTCGCCGCGGGGACCATCAACGAGCACGCGCACATCGCACGGATGGGCTTCCTGATCGGCGCACGCGAATGGCCGGCCCGCACGCTGCTCATCACCGCGGTGGACATCGAGACCGGCGAGCCCCAGATCTGGGATCGCGCCAGCGGCGCGCCGTTGCCGGCCGCCGTGGCGTCGAGCTGCGCCATGCCCGGCCTCTACCCGCCGATCACCATCAACGGCCGACGGTACATGGACGGCGCCCTGCGGTCCGGAACCAATGCCGATCTCGCCGCCGGCGCCCGCGTGCTGGTCGTCATCGAGCCGGTGGCGAACATGTTCCCGGCGAGCCCCCTGCAGCCGGGCGCGGGCACGGTCCTGAGGATCATCCCCGACTCCGCGACGCTGGCCGCCTTCGGCCCCGACCTGAGCGACCGGGCGGCCTGGACCTCGGCTTACCAGGCCGGAGTCCGGCAGGCCGCCGAAGCCGCCCAGCGGGTCCGTGCCACCTGGCACGACGGCGCCGCCAGCGGGCCGTGCTGATCATGCGCGACGTGCTCGCCTGGCCGGCCGCCGAGACCGCCGCGCTGCTGGAGATGAGCGTCGCCTCGGTCAACAGTGCCCTCCAGCGGGCCCGGCCTGCCCTGCGCGAGCACCTGCCCCGGCACCGTACGCAATGGACGGCCTCGGCACAGCCGAGCCAGGAGGAACGCAAGATCCTGCAGCGCTACATGGACGCAGCCGAGCAATCCGACCTGACCGCGATGGCGGACATGCTGAGCCGGGACGCACAGCTGACGATGCCGCCCAACCCGCTGTGGTTCACAGATCGCGCCGCGATCCTGACCTTCATCGCGCCATCCTTCGATCCCGGCTCGCCGCAGTACATCGGACGCTGGCGGCACCTGCCGACCCGCGCGAACGGGCAGCCGGCACTCGCCGGCTACCTCCAGCGGCCGGGCACCACGGTGTACCGGGCCCAAGTCCTCGACGTGCTGCGCATCGAGGACGGGAAGATCGCCGAGATCACCTCCTTCGAACCCCACCTGTTTCCCGCCTTCGCCCTCCCGCTGACAATCTCAGATCCCCCGTCCGGCCCGGATACCGAAACGGACCGATGAGTTCTCCAAGCCGGTGCGTCTCAACGATCGACCTGCGCGTGGGCTGAACACGCACGTAACGGACGGAGACAACGCATGGCCACGGTGGCTTCAGAGATGTCGGTGTCCCTGGACGGCTTCGTCGCCGACCCCTCGGACGGAGTGGAGCACGTCTTCGAGTGGTGCGGCGACGGACCGGTGACGGTGGCGACACACCTGCTCCCGTTCAAGGTGTCCGAGGGGCCATCGGGCCAGGTGATGAGGCTTGCTCGGGTTGCTTCTTTCCGCCGGGCCGGTCAGAGGGGTTGCCTGGCGGTAGACAGCCGATGCGCGGGCTCGACTGGTGGACGAGGGAGACGGCGGATGGCTCCTGGCTCGCGTGACATGGCCATGCAGAACATCAGCCCGAACGGGTCGGCGCCGCGCTGCCGGCACGTCGATTCGCTGGTGCCGGTCGTTCCGCAGTCGGCCGACTGCCAGGAATGTCAGGCCCGGGGTGCGGGCTGGCTGAGGCTCCTGGTGTGCCTGACGTGCGGATGGGTGGCCTGCTCTGATGACTCACCACATCACCACGCGCTGGCGCACTACGAGGAGACCGACCATCCGCTCGTCGACCAGCTCGCGCCGGGACCGGACCGCAGATGGTGCTACGTTCACCGGCGCCTCGTATGAGTGTCGTGTGAGTGCCGTGTGAAACGGGAGTCGCCTCCTGCCGCCACCCCCTGAAAGCCCGTAGTGGCCCCGGCCTGGCGAACCTGAGAGCATCGCACGTAGAGACTTGTCGATGCGAGGAGCTGCGGGCATGGAGCTGCGCCAGCTTCGCTATTTCGTGACGCTCGCCGAGGAACTGCACTTCGGTCGGGCGGCCATGCGCGAGCACATCGTGCAATCGGCGTTGAGCCAGCAGATTCAGCGCCTGGAACGTGAGCTGGGGGTGCGCCTGCTCGAGCGCAGCACCCACCACGTCGCACTGACGGCCTCGGGGGTGGCGTTCCTGATCGAGGCGCGGCAGATCCTGGCCCAGGTGGAGCGGGCGGTGGTGGTCGCCCGCAGTGCGGTGGGGTCCTCCTCCACGTTGCGGGTGGGGATCATCGACTCCGGCTACGACTCGATGCCGCAGATCCTGCACGAGGTCCAGGCCAGGCACCCGGCGCTGGTGATCCACCAGATCGAGGCCGGAGTACCCGAGCAGTACCAGCAGCTGACCGACGGCAGGCTGGACGTCGGCATCGGCAGGGCGGCACTGGCACCACCGGAGGTCGCCTCGGCGCTGTTCCGCCAGGACCCGCTGGGTGTTCTGGTACCCAACGGGCACCGGTTCGCAGAGATGGACGGCGTACCCGTCGCCACCCTCGCGCAGGAGCCGCTCCTGCTCGCCGAGAACAAGCAGGCGCCCGAGTTCAATCAGTTCGTGGTGGAGATGTGCCGAGCGGCGGGCTTCACCCCCACCGTGTACGAGGGCACGGTGGAGAGCATCCGCGCCGCCGCCGATCTGGTCGCGCAGGGACGGTGCCTGTACTGCGTGCCGTCCTCGTGCATCTCCGCGCTGCCGGGGATCATGTGGCGGCCGCTGATCGAACCCGTGTCGTACTACCCGTGGTCGATCCTGTGGCGGGCGGCCGACGACTCCGACCATGTGCGCACCATCGTCACCTGCGCCCGGGCCATGTCCCAGCGGCTCGGATGGCTGGCCATCACGGATCGGACGACGCGTTGACCTAGGGCCTCGGCGGCGGGCTCGCCGGGCCTGTCGTGGCCGGCGCGCCGTCATCGGGCCATCGGCTGATATCGGCCGGTTCATCGCGGAAACCGCTCCCGGACGTCGGGGTTGCCGTAGTACTCGGGAATCATCGGGCGGATATGGCTGAATAGGCTCCTGAGCTGGTGATCTTCGGTCTTGTCGGGAGGTGCTCGCTCCGGTGTTCACCGATGAGGAGCAGGCATTGTTGGACGGGCTGCTGGCTATCGTCGCTGACCCGGCAGTGCCGGACGAGGAGGTCGGCGGCCTGATCCGCGGGGAGAAGGTCGGGTGGGAACGGCTGCGCTCGGCGCAGTCGACCGCGTTGCCGCCGCTGCCGCGCGATCACGGGCACCTGGCCGCGCTTGACGGCTCATACGGGTATCTGCGGCAGTTCACCCCGCAGGTGCTTGAGGCGGTGACCTTCGCCGGCGGCACCGCCGCCACGGACCTGCGCCGCGTCGACGACGAGGTGCTGGCCCACATCTCCCCGGCACACAGCGAGAACATCAACTTCTTCGGCTCCATCGACGTCCACGTCGACATCGAGGGAGAGCTCGCCCAGCTCGGTCCACCGGCTACCGGCCCCTGCGCGTCCGCGACACCCTCTTCTGAGAGCCGCCCGGGTCCGGAGCGCGTCCGATAGCGGATCGGCGTGCGTACGTGCGGGCGGGTTCTCGTTCGGCGGCGTGGGCGCCCCAGGGCGGTGACGGCCAGGTCCTAGAACTCAGCACGCTTCCGGGTGTCGAGAATGTGGCGCTGGCCGGCGTGAAGGTCAGCGCGCGAAATGTCCTAGTCGTTTTTGTCCTATACGACCGGCGGATATTCTCGCGGTCGTCAGGATGTGCTGATCGATGGGATTTCACTTAGATGATCAGGCGCATATGATCTGCGTCGCCGCCCAGGTGGGATCCCGCTCTTTTCGTATTTTTCGGTTCCAAATCAAGGCGATCGCCGCTGGTGATGAGCCTTGCTGGTTTTGCCTGTTTCCGGTCGGCGACGGAACGGATTCACTAAAGATGATCAGCCGAACCGGTCGGTTCCGTTTCCATGGCTAGGGGCCGCACAATGACCACACGAAGTACCGATGGTTACACCGGGGCCGAGCCTTTTCCCGACAGCGGTGCCAGGGGCTGGACGGGCATACGACGGCTGCAGGTCGTCTTGACGGGGATCATCGCCGGCGTGCCGTTCGTGGGGCTGGCACTGGCGGTATGGCTGCTGTGGGGGCACGGGATCGGGCTCACCGACGTGCTGCTGGCGACCGGGTTCTACCTCGTCACCGGATTCGGGATCACAGTCGGGTTCCACCGGCTCATCACCCATCGTGGCTTCATCGCCCGGCCCTGGCTGCGCGTCGCCCTGGCGGTGGCCGGCTCGATGGGTTTCGAGGGCAACGTGATCGACTGGGTGGCCATCCACCGGCGGCACCACGCCTTCACCGACCGGCCCGGTGATCCGCACTCGCCCTACCGCTACGGTACGGGCCTGTACGGGCGGCTCCGCGGCCTCGCGCACGCCCACCTGGGATGGCTGTTCCGTAACGACCCGACCCCGGCCCAGCGCTACGCGCCCGACCTGCTCGCCGACCCGGCGATGGTCCGGGTGGCCAAGGCGTTCCCAGTGTTGTGCGGCCTGTCACTGATACTGCCGTTCCTGGCCGGATGGGCGATCGGCGGGAGTCTGCACGCCGCAGCGACCGCCTTCCTGTGGGCCGGCCTGGTCCGGGTTCTGCTGCTGCAGCACGTCACGTGGAGCATCAACTCCCTGTGCCACATGGTCGGGTCACGCCCGCATCGCACCCGCCGGTTCGACCGGTCGACCGACCTGTGGCCGCTGGCGCTGCTGTCGTTCGGGGAGAGCTGGCACAACGGTCACCACTCCGATCCGACCTGCGCCCGGCACGGCGTCGGCCCGCATCAGATCGATCCGTCCGCCGCTCTGATCCGCGTCTGCGAACATCTCGGCTGGGCCACCGGCGTGCACTGGCCCACCCCCGGACGTCCCGGCGGCGAGCACCCCCGGCACCACGACCCCAGACCCGAGCGGACCCCCGAACCCGCGGCGCGCTGACCCGGGGCGGCCACCGGCCGGGGCGGCGACCTCAGCCCGGTGTCCATACGTAGGGGGTCGTGGTGGTCACGGCCTGGAATCCCAGCCGCCGCAGGATCGGGTCGCTGTCGTCCGAGGCGTCCACCTGCAGGTACGTGACCCCTCGCGCGACGGCACGCTGCGCGCGAGACGCGATCAGTGCGCGGTAGATCCCCTTGCCGCGCCAGGCGGGCAGTGTGGAGCCTCCCCACAGTCCGGCGAAGTCGGTCCCCCCTCTGTAGACGAGCCAGGCCGCGGAGACCACCTCGCCGTCCGCCTCGGCGGCCAGGACATCGATGTCGTCGGGGGCGGCGGCGACCCGCCCGATCAGATCGTCTGCCAGCCAGCTCATGTCCTGACCCCAGACGGCGGTCTGCATGTCCGCTATCCGGCGCAGGTCCACATCCGTGCCGACCCGGCGGACCACCACGCCCGCCGGATAGGCCGGCTCGGCGGCGAGCCGCCCGGCCCGCCCGATGAGCACCGTCTCGCGCGTCTCGGGGACGAAGCCGGCCTGACACAGCCGCTCGGTGAGGTCGGCCGGTTCGTCGTGGCCGCGGGTCTTCCACTCGACCGCCTCCCCGCGCGCGGCGAAGTAGTCGCGCTGGCGCGTGATCAGCCGATCGAGCTCGGTTCCCCGTACGCCGAGGTCGCGTGGCCCGCTGACGAAGCCGCGGTGCTGGCCGACGATCCGCAGCAAGGGACCGTCCCGCTCGTACCTCGTTCCCGCGGCCGGGTCAGGCGGTGCGCCACGCATTTGCTCGTCGTAGGCGGCGAGCAGGGTGTCGATGTCGGTCACAGGCCCGGTCACAGGGCCGGTCATGGGGCCGGTCACGGGGCGGGTCCCGGGGTCGGTCATAGGGACGACTCTAGGCAGCGGGGCAACCGGTTTTCGTCGTGGTCAGCCGGGGGCTCCGGCGGGGACTCCCGGCTCCTGGCTCGAGAAGACGACCTTGCCAGCGGAGTCGTAGGCCGTCACGTCGACGGACTGATCGGTCAGTTCGGTGCCCTGCTTGTTCGGCACCACCACGCCACCGAGGAAGAACCCGTGCGAGATCGTCGCCGGTGCCGGCGTGCCCTTGCCGAAGCGGACGGTGACCCGTGTGACCTGTGGGGTGACCAGGCCGCCGACGTGTAGCTCGTGGCGCGCCGCCCCGCGGGCCATCGCTCCTGCCCCGCCCTCATGAAGTGACAGCGATCCCTTGATGTGACCGAGTCCCTCACCTGCGTCGAAGCTCCAGAAGTTGGCGGTCTGGTGCGGGAGCCGGTCCAGCGCGCTCGGCTTGCCGGCCCGGTCCAGGACACAGGTGCGCTCGCCCTTCTCGCTGCCGAGGAAGACGATCTGACCGTATGCCACGGGTGGGAGACCAGGACCCGGAAGTCGTCCACCTGGTATCCGGGGCCGCTGGTGGGCGCGGCGACGAAGCTGCCGTTCTGCCGGGTCTCGGGGAAGGCCGGGCGGCCGTTCATGCAGGCGCGGATGGGGGCCGGAGATGAGGGTCCATCGTGTCAGCCGTCGGCGCCGGGTGGCAGGTCGAGGACCCTGCCCTCGGCCGCGGACCGGCCGGCCGCCTCGATGATCTCCAGTCCGAGGATCGCGTCGGCCAGCGGAACGGGGGGCGGCGCCTCGCCTCGCACCGCCCGGGCCATTGCGGCGTAGAACTCCTGGTAGGCGCCGGGCTCGGTGACCTGGGTCCGCATCGAACCGGGGGTGCCCAGCAGGCCGTAGGAATCCGGAGGCTCCAGGCCCCAGCCGTCATCCAGCGGGATGCGGCCCGCGCGCAGGGCCTCCTCCTGCCCGTCCAGCCCGGACACGAGGTAGGCGGCGCGGTCGCCGAGCACCCGGAAGCGGGGTCCGAGGTGGGCGGCGGTCGCGCTCATCCACAGGTGGGAGCGGACGCCGCCGGGGTGGGTCAGGGCCACGAACACGTCGTCGGCCACCACCGCCCCGGGCCGCCTCGTGTCGATCTCGGCGTAGACCTGCCGGGGCCGGCCGAACAGCGCGACGGCCTGGTCGATGAGGTGGGAGCCGAGGTCGTACAGGATGCTGCCGGCGTCGGCGGGGTCGGCGCTCTCCTTCCAGCCCGGCTTCATCTGGGGCCGCCATCGTTCGAAGCGGGACTCGAACCGCTGGACGCCGCCCAGCGCGTCCTCCGCCACCAGCCTGTGCACCGTACGGAAGTCACCGTCCCAGCGGCGGTTGTGGAACGGGACGGCGAGCAGGCCGCGTTCGGCCGCCAGCGCGCCCAGCGCCCGCGCGTCGGCCACCGTGGCGGCCACGGGCTTGTCGACCACCACCGGCAGCCCGGACCGCAGCGCGGCGCGGGCCAGCGGCACGTGCTGCCGGTTGGGCACCGTCACCACGGCCAGGTCGTAGGATCCGGCCGCCTCCCAGAGCCGGTCCGGATGGTCCAGGATCCGCGCGCCGGGGTACCGGCCGTGTGCCGACTTCTGCCGTCCGGGGTCGCCGGTGACGACCGCGGCGAGTTCCAGCCCCGGCACGGAGGAGATCAGCGGGGCGTGGAAGACCGCGCCTCCGAGGCCGTAGCCGACGAGCGCGACGCGAAGGGTCATGTACCGATCATGGCATCGAGGCCTCCGCGGGTCAGCGGCGGCGCGGGCCTTTCATCATGACGGACAGCAGCCGGCCGGCCGTGTCGGGGTCGGCGGACGGCTGCTCCGCGGCCCAGGCGACCGCGCCGATGAGCGCGAACACGTCGCCGGTCACG
>JAOPYK010000073.1 GCA_025964695.1 Streptosporangiaceae bacterium
GGATGACCCGTTGGTAGGTGGTGTCCGTGGCGGGGTCGCTGATCCAGGTGGTGGCCTGGGACAGGTACCACTCGATGATCCAGGCCCGGTGCCAGAGGATGCTCCACTGATCGACCGGGAGCCCACCACGATCTGCAAGAACGTTCGATGAACCGCCGGCGGCGATGTAGGCGTCCAGGAGTGCCCGGAAGGCAGCGGTGTCGGGAGCGGCGGTGGTGCCCTGCCAGGAGATCAGGTCCAGTAGGCCGGGACCGACGAACGCCCGCGCCCAGTCCAGCAGGCGCCAGTTGCCGTTGGCGGTGACGTGCAGCGAGGTGGGGTGGAACTCGGAGTGGCAGAGCCCGAACGGCGGCAGCTGTGCGCCGTCGGCGCGGTCAGGGGCGGAGGCCAGCAGGGTGCGCAGCCCGTCGGTGATGTCGTCGACGCCGGTCCAGCGGCCGGTGCCGGTGAGGTCGGACAGGCTGATCAGACTCTTCTCTGGGAGTTCGGCGAGCCCTGCGGCGTCCAGCATGTCCAGGCCCTGCAGGCTGGTGATGGCGTGGGTGGCGGCTGCGGCGGCCCCCGCCTCAGCGAGGGTGGGTTCGCGGTGGATGGGGCCGAGGTCTTCGAGCAGCATCCCCAGCATGCCGGGCAGGTGAGCGACGGCGAGCAGGTGTGGTGTGGGAACGCCGTGGCGGGCCACGTGTTCCAGGACGCGGGCTTCGCTTGTGAATGGCGTCCGAGCGTATTTGAAGATCACCGTCTCGGTGGCAGGGCCGGTGCCGTGGTGGATGCGTTCGACGCTGGACATCTGCCATGCCCGCATGGGCTCGCGCCGTACTTCGCTGTCGCCCCACCGCTGGGCGGCGAGGTCGCTGAGCAGAGTGTGCACGGTGGCGACGTCCATGCGGTCCATCCTCTCCCGGCTGGTGGCCGTTCGCGGCGGGTCGGGCGAGAACATCGTGTGTTCCCGCCCGTCCCTGGGCGTGGGTCAGGCCGAGGCCAGGACCTGCTCGATCCAGTCGTGCTTGAACGCGGCGAGTTCGGTCCGGAAGGTGTCCAGGCTGGTCCCGTAGGGGACGACGCAGCCGCCGGTCATGTCAGGGTTGGACTGGCAGCCATGGACCAGCTGTCCGCCGAGGGCCGCGTGGGCGAGCAGGGACTCGCGGCGCCGGTACTCGTTGAAGAACGTGCCGTGGTAGAGGTCGTCGACGTGCTCACCCTCGTCCTTGGTGAGTCCGTAGACGAAGACACGCGGGTTCACAGATTCCTGTACGGGGCAGGCGACGAACCCGTGCGGGGCATGGCGTTGGAGGCCCGTTCGGGGGATGGGTTCCGGTCCGTCTGGTGGTGGTGAGTTGGTCGTTCTATCACCTGGGGGGTGGATGGATGTTCTCCAGAATCCGGATGTCTCATGAGACATCGACGGCAGTCGCGGTCAGTGCGAAATGACCGCTGCTCGGGAGCTGATCGACTCGTTCGATCCCGACGACGAGTTCCGGCTGGCCGACGGCTTCGATGACACGCTCATCTTCCCTGTCAAGTTCATCTGTTCAGATCCTGACGGTCGTGACCCCCTAGGTATCCCGACTTCCCGGCGACGGCACTCGCGGACGAACAGCGTCATCATGAGCGAAAGCTCATGAGTATGAGGTCGGCCAGTCCACGCCCCTTTTCACGATGATCTATCGCCAGCCCACGCTCACCGACCCCACAGAGAGATGATCACTCCGAAAGAGCGCTGGGATGATCAGTGCCCGGAAGCGACTTCTCGCTCGACGGCGGTGAGACCGTCGACTCTGGCGGTTCTTGGCAGCCCCATCAGCGAGCTGCAGCGCTCGGGCCTCGGTGAACCAGAGTCGTATCGCCTCCGCCTTCCGGATCGGGCGACAGAACTCCTCCGCCGCCCGCCACCGCGCCCGCGCGCCCCGCATCGAGCACACCGGCGAACAGTACTTCCGGCGGGCCGTCGACCCCTCCGGCAACCGCCCCCCGCACACCACGCACTTGCGAACCGCGCTCACACGTTCGATATCCCGCACCCGGCAACCTGGACAACCATCCCGAAAGGAAGATCGCGATACCTACCCTCCTGGTGTCAGGAACAGGCACCACGAGATGATCCGCCTATGGCGGATGTGGTGTTCTTCGATCTGGACGGCACCCTGGTCGATCATCGAGGCGCGGTCTTGGAAGCGATCGGCCAGATCGTCCAGGCCGCGCCGAACGCGACGGTTCCACCGGACGAGCTGGTGACGTTGTGGTGGACGCTGGAGGCGCGGCACATGCAGGAATACCTGGCTGGTCAGTGCTCCTTCGCCGAGCAACACCGACGCAGGCTCCGTTCCTTCCTGCCCGTGCTCGGCGAGCCGGTTCCTGACAGTCCCGGCCTTCTGGATGCCTGGTTCGCCGAGCGCTACCTCACCGTGTTCGAAGAGTCCTGGCGGAGCTATCCCGATGTCCAGCCATGCCTGGAGACCCTGAAACGGCTTCCCCAAGGACCGCGTCTGGCCGTCCTCACCAACGGGGACCCCGAGCAGCAACGCGCCAAGCTCGCCCGCTTCGGCCTCCTCGAATACTTCGAAGCCGTCCTGACCCCAACCGAGCTCGGTGCGGCCAAGCCCGTCGCCTACGCCACCGCCTGCCGGCGGATGCGGACGGACCCCGCGCAGACGGTCAACGTGGGCGACATGCTGGAAAGCGATGTAAACGCAGCCGCCCTCGCCGGGCTCACCGGCATATGGCTGGACCGCGGCATCGACTTCGTCACCGGTGGACCATCGCCGACGGCAGACGAGACGGTGCTCCGCATCGAACGACTCACCGACCTCCCCGACCACCTATCACGCACGAACGCCTGACCGGCTCTCACGGCCGTCGTAAGTGAGCGACCCGGGTCAACGCCTTCCCCGGGGGCACGCATCAGCTGGTTCCAAGAACCATGGCCAGGTTCCAACTACCGTGGCTCGGCTCAGGGGCGTGTTCTTCCCTTCTGGATACGACAGGTAGCGAGCCAAGAATCACGAAATCGTGCTCGCAAAGTCACAGGCCGAGCTGGACCGTACGATCCGCGCCGCCCGGTTCGACCGCGACAACGAAGCCGAGGCCCGGCGGACGGCCGAGGCCACCATCGCCCGCGTGCGGCAGATGGCCGACGCGTGGGAACAGCGGCTACCCACGAAGATCCTCACCGCAACGGCAGTGGAAGCGCTCCGCACAGCAACCGAGCGGTACGCCCTCGCCCAGCCCCGCCAACAAGGAGCGGCCGTGGGCATGGTGGCGCCCATGACTTGGTATGAGCAACGACCGCCCCGCATTGAGGCTATGCATTGGACCGGCGACAACCTCGCGGACATCCAGGCGTGGGCCGGCGAGGGCCGCGTGACAGTGTCTGACGGCACCACCACCGACCGCACCACCCCGATCGTCGTGCCAGGGGTGAGTGGGGTGACCCAGGTCGCGGCTGGCGGCAACGTCACGCTGGCCAAGTCGGGGCCGCCGGAGCTGACCACCAAGGCGACGATCACCGGTAGCGGCACCGTCGGTGCCACGCTCACCTGCAGCGCAGCGTTCCTGACCGCGACCTCGGTCGGCTACACCTGGCTGCGCGACGGGGCAGCGATCCCCGGCGCGACCATCGCCACCTACACGCCGGTGGCCGCTGACGCCGGCCACAAGGCCACCTGCCAGGTCACCGCCACCAACACCCTGGGCAGCACCGACACCTCAGCGACCATCACCGTCGCGGCCACCACCGCCCACACCCCGGCACAGTTCACCGCCGGCACTCCACCGACCGCGCACCTCGGCACCCGCTACAGCTACCGATTCGCCGCCACCGGCTCACCTGCACCCAAGATCGCCCGGGTGTCCGGGACGCTCCCGCCCGGCCTGAAACTGGCCACCAACGGCACCCTGTCGGGAACACCCACCCGCAAGGGCACCTACCGGTTCACCCTGTCAGCGACCAACGGCATCGGCACCCCCGCCAAAGCCAACGAGAGCATCATCGTCCGGTAGGCGTCGACCGGCAGATGAACCAGGCCCTCCGGCCTACTGATCCCTGGCGGACAGCAGGCAGGAGGGCTGTTTCACCTGGTTCTTCGTTCGTCGCACCCAGTGCGCTGTTATCCGGTGCCTTCCCCTTGCGGCCCGGAGCCGGCCGCCGCGCTCCTCGGGTATAGCTGATCCGGCGAACGTTCCCGCCACGACGTGATAGGCGAGACGTTAACGGGGCGCGGGTGCCAGCATGTGCGCCCGTACCGCCCGATCACCCCCCGGGCTTGTCGTCGAGCACGGGGGAACACACCATGCTGGTCACCGCCACAGGCACCCGCATCACCCAGGCCGGGGCGAACGCCTACTACCAGGCCGTCAACCCGTCTGACCCGCCCAACCAGATCACGGCGGACATCTACAAGATGGTCCGGCCGGAGAACACCCACTTCGGGTTCTGGCAGAACGTTATGAAGTTCCGCAAGGGTCAGATCGTCAAGACCTCGGAGCTGAACGCGGAGTTCCCGCCCGCGACCGTCGCGTCCCTGAGCCCGGCAACGGGTCTGGCCGCCGGCGGCACCGCGGTCACCATCAAGGGCACGAACTTCGGGCCCGGGGCGACCGGGACCATCGGTGGTGTCGCCGCGACCAGCTTCGTCGTGGTCGACGACGAGACCATCACCTGCGTGTCGGGTGCTCACGCGGTCGGTGCCGTGTCCGCCGCGGTCACCACCGACTCCGGCACGGTCACCAAGGCCACCGCGTTCACCTACGCCTGATCAACAACTGTGGCGCCGTCCGGGTTCGCCCGGCCGGCGCCACGGTGCTGTCAGGTGGCTGGGTGGCCGGTCTCCAGATCGACCTCCACATAGTCCGTTGGAAAGACGATGGGCGCGATGCCCGCCGGGGTCTTCAGGCGGTGCGGGCCGCCCATCCGGAGTGGGTCTTGGCCGCTCGCGCGAAGCCTGGAGCACCTCAGGGCATTTCGGTGACGGTGACCGGATGCCCCTCATACAGCTTGCGGGCTCGCGTGATAATCGGCATTCCCAGGTGCTGGGCGGTCCAGATCGCCTGCGCGGTGATCGGCCAGGAGTCGGGCGTGTGGGCGGGGACGGTGGACCCGGCGCGCAGCGCGGTCTCGGTGTCCAGGTCGGCGAAGCGCACCACCGCACCGCAGTGGGGGGACGGCCGGAATACGGCAGAAAGGGGCCGCGGGGTCGACCGGTCGTTCGTGAACTGCGCGGCCTTGATGACGGCGAAGACGAGTAGCCGGGCCGGGCGCTGGCTGGGGTGTTGGTCAGTTGCCTGGTGGCAGTGGCTGATCGACGGCGGCGATGCGGGCGGAGTACACCCGGTGCGCCTTGCGCGGCCGGTCCCGCGGCGTGGTCGGCCAGGGCGGCGCTCTGTTGCGGTGCGGCGTGGTGCAGCGTGAGCGGGGCAGTGAGGCGGACCGAGTGGCCTTGGCCGCGGGCGGATGGTCTGGCCGGCGTTGATGGCCTTGCGGGCGGCTACGCCACCGACGAGGTTGCCCTCGCGCCCGAGCCGTTCGACGCCCGCCACCACTGGTCAGGATCTTCGTGATCGATCTGGTCCAAGAGCTTGTCCGCGCTGGGCGCGTTTGAGGTGGTGGAGCGCTGTCGCCGAAACTGTCGTGTTGTCGGACCGCTGACGACCGGCGTCCCGGAAAGTTCTTCAAAGAAATCCGGGAGGCGGTGTCGGATCGGGGCGGTGGTGTTCGTAGCGGGGGTGAGCCGCCCACAAGGGGCGGCGCCAAGGCAGAGGAACCGCGATCATGAAGCTGACGACCGTGACTCAGGTCACCATCGATGGAGTGATGCAGGGAAACGGCGGCGCGTCGGACGAGGACCGCAGGAACGGATTCGAGCGCGGCGGATGGGCCCGGGGGAAGGGCGACAACGAGACCCAGGCGTTCATCAACCAGACCTACCAGCGCGCCGATGCATTCCTGTTCGGCCGGCGGACCTACGAGCTGTTCGCCGGCTGGGGGACCATTACGGTCCAGGATGCCCCTGGCTGGGAGGGCGTCGTGGAAGCGTTGAACACACGGCCCACGTACGTGGCGTCGACCACGCTCACCGATCCGGCGTGGTCGGACACGACCGTCCTGTCCGGAGACGTCGCGGCCGCCGTCCGAGAGCTGAAGGCCAAGCCGGGGGGTGAGCTGCAGGTGCACGGCAGTGGCATCCTGACCCGGTGGCTGCTGGACAACGATCTGGTCGACGAGATGACTCTGATCACCGTCCCGGTGGTCGTCGGCCAGGGCGCGCGGCTGTTCCCCGGCGCGGGCCCGGATCTTGCGCTCGACCTGGTCGAGTCGCGCGTCGACTCCAAGGGCGTGACGATCCAGGTCTACCGGCCGGCCGGGCGCCCGCAGTATGCGCCAACGGCTTGAAGTCCCTGACCACCCAACCACGCTGTCTTG
This sequence comes from Streptosporangiaceae bacterium, assembly GCA_025964695.1. Taxonomy (GTDB): domain Bacteria; phylum Actinomycetota; class Actinomycetes; order Streptosporangiales; family Streptosporangiaceae; genus Actinomadura_E. The sequence continues at coordinate 6,419 of JAOPYK010000073.1, forward strand.
ACACCACAGGAGATGATCTTCAGATGCAGTACCTGGTTTCCGTGATCGATGACAAGAGCAATCCCGGCAGCACGGACAGGCAGCCTGCCATCAGCGCGTTCAACGAACGACT
>JAOPYK010000117.1 GCA_025964695.1 Streptosporangiaceae bacterium
GAACGGGATGTCCGTCCGGTTGAGGTAGCCGAGCGTGGTCAGGCCGCCTTTGGCGAACACCCAGCCGTTCATCAGGCCGCCGTACCAGGCACCATGCTGGTCGTCCCAGCTGTGTGGCGTCCCGCCGTAACCCTGCGCGCCGACCTCCGAACTGGGCGGCTGGTGACCGGCCGGGTAGCCCGAAGCGGGGCCGTCGCTCAGCCGCCACGGGTACTGGGTGGTCGTTACGGGGGTGCCGGGCGGCGTCGTCGGCTGTTGGAACACCGACAAGCCGCCGGGCAGCGTGATGGTCGAGCGGTCGTCGAAGCCGCGGACACCCTTGAGGGAGCCAAAGTAGTGGTCGAAACTGCGGTTCTCCTGCGTCAAGATCACCACGTGCTTGATGTCCCGGAGGTCCCCGTACCGACGAGAGGAAGCCAGCGCGTTGCCGGGCATTGCCGCACCGACCACGGCGGCCCCGCTGACCGCTGCGGCTGCGCCGAGGAAGCCTCTACGAGAAAGATCGGACATGTACAAAGCCTCCGTAAAGGTACATACGCATACAGACAGCCAGAAGCTATGGTCGGCGACCACATTTCGGACGAAATCGAACTGAACGCTGGTCGACGCGATCAAGAACCATGAATCGGACTCGCGTTGACGCCAGGACCTGACAGGGAGGGCGGCCTTCCTCGTGTCGTCGACCGAGCAAACGCTGCCTGGGATTGGTCGATCTGCAGGTGACCACCAGGTCACGGCCGCGAGGAAGACTCCGAGGGTGTCAACGATCCGGGTCCACTTGCCACCGGAAGGGGTGGTGCGGCTGGTGACAACAGCAGCCACCAGAGACAATCACCAGCACACATCGGCCACCGCCTGACCTCGGCAGGTTCCTCACGAACAAGGGTGATTGCTACGTCTGAAAAGGCGGAAGGTCGGCGGTTCGACCCCGCCCCTGCCCACCGCATCTGACCAGCCCAAAGACCCCGGAGCCCTAAGGTCCGGGGTCTTTTTGACGACAACGCTGACGACAGCCGGTCACTCGAGCGGGTCTCATGCTCGCCCAGAGCAAAGCTGGTGAATCAGAAAAGGTCAGCGCCGCCGCCGAGCATGGCGGCGCATCCCGTCCACCTTCTGGCGGAAGACTTCAGGGGTGACGATCGGTGTGCCGCGCCAAGGTGACATCGAAATCAGGTCTACGTCGTTGCTGACGACCAGCAAAGCCCCGACTTCGGCCGCGAGATCCAAGATCAGGTTGTCCTCATGATCGGGACAGTCATGGACCGTGCGAGGCGGGTCGATCACTTCACCTTCGCTGTGCTCGGCAATCGCTACCACCGCCGCCAGGTAGGCATCGATCTGCGTCTGCTCCCACTTGAACAGCTCCGACAAGATCCGCTCGATGTTCAGCAAGATGTGCGGGGACAGCCACAGCGAGAACTCTGCTGCGTCGTTGGCGACGCCTAAGCAGTCAGCCGAAGCGTTTCCAGAGGTAGGCGGCGGCGACGGCCATGAGCGGAACGGACTGTTACCACTAGCGGCTGCCGTCACCAGAACGTTGATGTCATAGACGACGGGCGTCGGCATATTCACGCCTCGTCTTTGCCCTTGAGGAAGTCCCGGATCCGGTCAGGGACGTCAGCCGGCTCGATACCGAGTTCGGCGGTTCGCTGCTGACCGTAAGCCTGAAGCTCACGCAACTGCTCCGCAATCATGATCGACTTCATGACACGGTACGTGGCACGCAGGTAGGCCGACCGGTTCCCATCCCCGAAGTAGTCGACGAGCTCATCCAAGGTAGGGCGATCCTCAGATTGGACCGAGAAGCCCAGAGTCTGCGCCCGCGGCTGGCCGTGACGGCTCGGCGCCCTGGTCTTACGGTTCTCAGTCTCTGCCGCCATACTTCTAGTTATACGTTCTCTGCACCTAAAGTGCAACTAGTTGCACTCGCTACCCTCGGGTTCCGCCCAGTTGACGACAACGCTGATGACAACGTCGGCAACCGCTGACGACCACCGGCGCACCTCCGCCACCACCCCGCTGCTGTCCGACAGCGGTATGCCCCTCGAGAACATCTCCCGGCTCGTCGGGTACGGCACGACGATCGTGACCGAGACCGTCTACCGCAAACAGCTCCGGGCGGTGTGATCCGCAGGTGGTCGGCGGCGAGGAGTGGAACGAGTCGCTGTAAGGCGGACGGCCCGCCGGGGTTCCCGGCGGGCCGTCGTGTGAGTTGTGCGGAGGTCAGCCGTTGTCCGACGCCGGGATGTAGGCGCCCGGCACCTGATCCGGCGAGTAGATCTTGGTCTCACCCGGGTAGGGCTTCGTCCACCCGTGCGCCTCGTACCACAAGAAGTGGTTCATCTGCTCGGGGTTGGCGGAGTCGGCCTTGGCGTTGGGCCCGGCGAACGGCTGCTGCGACTTCCAGGCCTGCCACTTCGCCGCTACCTGCTGCTGGCCCGCCGGCACCTTCGCCGACGGCGCGGCCGCGGCGTTCGGGTTCTGCGGCGCTGGGGTGTCCAGGCCACAGGTCGGCGGGGTCGACAGACCCAAGGTCAGCGAGGTCCGGTTGGGCAGAGCGGTGAACGGCGTGTAGTCGGGCTTGTTGGTGAACGCCCCGCTCATCGGGGTGGCGGCGCTGTCCTTCTGGTTCATTGGGTGGGCCCCGAGGATCTGTTCGATGGTCCGGATCATCGTGATCTGCGAGTAGTAGCGGCTGTCGACAGTGCCGTGCTTGGCCCAGGGGCTGATGATCTGGATCGGGGCACGGTGCCCGTCGACGTGGTCGATGCCGGCCTGGGAGTCGTCCTCGACAACGAAGATCGCGGAGTCCTTCCAGTATGGGCTGTGCGAGATCTCGTCGACGATCTTGCCGGTCGCGAGGTCGTTGTCCGCGACCTGAGCGGCCCCGCTCGGCGGACCACCGGTGTGGTCGCTGGAGAGCCAGAACATGTTCAGGTTCGCCGGCCCGTTCTTCTCGAAGTCACGCTTCCAGATCTCGTACCGGTAGATGTCCGGGACGCTGGTGTCGAACTTCGGGAAGCCGGGCACCGACACGTTGTTGAGCGACGGGATCGGCGAGGACGAGTTCATGGGGTAGGCGGTGTTCTGCCCGGTCGCCGCCATGTTCTTGGTGTCGCAGTACAGGTTCTGCCAGCTCGCGCCGGACGGCTTGGTCAGGAACTGCTGGAACTCACCGAAGTTCCGCACGGTCTTGCCCGCCGCCTGCGCACCGGTCCAGATGAAGCCGCTCTTCTGGTGGCCGAGAGCGTCGTCCTCGGTGTCGTAGCTGCGCGTGTACTGACCGGCGAGGGACTCGGTGTACTCCGGGTCGTTGGCCTGCATCAGCCAGTTGTGCCCCTCGGCGGAGTTCGTGCCGACGTCGTAGGTGTTGTCGTACAGTCCGAACTGGTCAGCCAACGCGTGCTGGTTCGGCGTCACGTTCTGGCCGAACTGGGCCAGCGCCGGGTCGCCGTTGCCCTTCGGGATGTCACCGTAGACCTGGTCGTAGGTCCGGTTCTCCTTGACGAGCAGGAAGACGTGCTTG
>JAOPYK010000149.1 GCA_025964695.1 Streptosporangiaceae bacterium
GAGCGGCGGACTCCGCCTGAGAACGGCGCGGAGCTGCTGGCGATCAAGGTCGCCGATGTGGCCTGTGTCCCCACGCTCCGCTGGTCCGTGCCGGTACGACCAGGCTGGGACACCACGGTCGAGGAGATCGCGAAGGCAGTCCAGGATCGTCGCGATGATGTTCCCTTCATCGATCGCCGCGACATTCCCAAGGCTCGCAGGAAGCGCAAGCCACCGGCCCGCAAGCCCGCCGCGGGCAGGCCCTCCATCCCGAACGAGCCCTGATCCTGCCTCGTCATCAGGCAATGGACCAGGCAATGTGACCTCGCAGGGCTCCTTGGCACCCGATTCCATACGACTGCTGAGCGATATGCCCGGCATCTCCCCGCCGCGAGTCCATGATGTTGTCGTGTGCCCCTGGGAGGGGGGACGCGGCAACGTCATGGGCAGGGAGGGCGTCGTGTGCCCCTGGGAGGGGGACACGACAACGTCGCGGGCAGGGAGGGCGTCGTGTGCCCCTGGGAGGGGGGACGCGATGCGGTGCGGAATCAGCCTCTGGGGCGGCCGCCGCCGATCGGGGTCACGCCGAGGGACACGCCCACCAGGCCCCGGGAACGGCCGGCGAGCTTGTCGGCGATGGTCCGCAGCTCCTTGGCGGCCGCGGCGTCCGGATCCGACAGCACCAGTGGCACGCCCTCGTCGCCACCCTCGCGCAGCCGCTTGTCGATCGGCACCTGGCCGAGCAGCGAGACCCGCGCGCCCAGCGTCTTGGTCAGCGCCTCCGCCACCCTCTGGCCACCACCCGAGCCGAAGATCTCGTTGCGCTCGCCACAGTGATCGCAGAGCAGGTAGGACATGTTCTCGATCACACCGACGACCTGCTGGTGCGTCTGCGCGGCGATCGCGCCGGCCCGTTCGGCGACCTCGGCCGCCGCCTGCTGCGGAGTGGTCACCACCAAGATCTCCGCTGACGGCAGCAACTGCGCCACCGAGATCGCGATGTCGCCGGTGCCCGGGGGCAGGTCCATCAGCAGGATGTCCAGGTCGCCCCAGTAGACGTCGGCGAGGAACTGCTGCAGCGCCCGGTGCAGCATCGGCCCGCGCCAGACGACGGGCTGGTTGCCGGCGGTGAACATGCCGACCGAGATCACCTTCACGTCGTGGGACGACGGCGGCATGATCATGTCCTCGACCTTGGTCGGGGAGCCCTGCACGCCCAGCATGCGCGGAATCGAGTGGCCGTAGATGTCGGCGTCGACTACGCCGATCTTGAGCCCGGTCGAGGCCAGCGCCGCGGCCAGGTTGACGGTGACCGAGGACTTGCCCACCCCGCCCTTGCCGCTCGCGACGGCGTACACCTTGGTGAGCGAGCCCGCCTTGGCGAACGGGATCTCCTTGGCCGCCTCGCCGCCGCGCAGCTTGGTCTGCAGGTCCTTGCGCTGCTCCTCACTCATGACGTCCAACTCCACCCGGACGGAGGTCACGCCCTCCAGCAGGGAGACGGCGGCCGTCACGTCCTTGATGATCCGGTCGCGCATGGGGCAGCCGGCGACGGTCAGGAAGACGCCGACATGCACCGTGCCGTCCGGCGCGATATCGACTTTCTTGACCATGTCGAGGTCGGTGATGGGGCGGCGGATCTCGGGGTCGTTGACCGTCGCGAGTGCCGCGGTCACCTGCTCGATCGTCAAAGGGGAGGCCATAACTGCCATGGTACGAACTCGAGGCCCGACCCGGCGAATCCAGTGTGTCCACAACAAACTGCCATGAGTCGGGAATGTCGCGGCGGTCGATCGCGAAGGATCATGGAACCTTCTACGATCGGGACGTGACAATGTTGTCTGAGCTTGGAGCCGGCGGCCGGATCTCACCGGAGGAGGTGTCCGTCTGGCGGACGCTCCTGCGTGTTCAGGCCCAGGTCTCCAGGCAACTCCAGAACGATCTGCTGACAGAGCACGACCTGGCGCTCGGGTCGTACGACGTTCTCCTGCACCTCGCCAGGTCCGAGGACGGCCGGCTGCGGATGAACGACCTCGCCGACCGCGTGCTGCTCTCGCGCAGTGGGCTCACCCGGCTGGTCGACCGGCTGCAGCGAGAGGGGCTCGTCGAGCGGGAGTCCTGCTCGAGTGACGCCCGCGGGCTTTTCGCCGTCCTCACCCCGGCCGGCCGGGAGCGTGTGCTGACCGCCACCCCCACCCATCAGCAGGGAGTCCGGACGCACGTGCTCAGCAAGCTGAACCGTGAGGAGCTGCGGCAGCTCGGCGCCATCCTGGACAAACTTGCCGACGAGGACGCCCACCGCCATTCCGCCGCCTGATCGGCCTGATCGGCCTGATCGGCCTGACCTGATCGGCCTGACCTGACCTGACCTGAGCTGACCTGAGCTGAGCTGACCTGAGCTGACCTGACCTGATCGGTCTGACCTGAGCTGCCCGTCCTGACTCCCGGTCAGACCGTCCGGGTCAGCCCGTCCTGACCAGCCTCGAGCTGATCAAGCAGGCCTGATCAGCTCGAGGGGGCGTCGTCTTCGGATTGCTGATCGCTGAGTTCCTTGAGCACCTGCTGCAGTTCCGACCTCAGGAAGTCGCGGGTCGCCACCTCGCTAAGGGCCAGGCGGAGGCCGGCGATCTCTCTGGTGAGGTACTCGGTATCGGCGATGCTGCTCTCATTGCGGGCCCGGTCCTGTTCATACTGGACGCGGTCGCGGTCGTCCTGCCGGTTCTGGGCCAGCAGGATCAATGGTGCCGCATAAGAGGCCTGCAGCGACAGCATCAGGGTCAGGAAGATGAACGGGTACGGGTCGAACCGCCAGCCGGTGGGCGCGAAGACGTTCCATGTCAGCCAGAGGCCGACGAACACCGTCATGTAGACGAGGAAGCGCGCCGTGCCGAGGAACCGGGCGATCCGCTCGGAAACCTGGCCGAAGGCCTCCGGGTCGTAGTGGGGCCGGGGCAGCAGCGTGCGACGGCCCTCGAGCGGCTGGTCCAGCCGGCCGAACCGCGCGTTGGCGCTCACGACGCCTCGCTCCCGTCATTGCCGGCCCCCTGGTTGCGGACGGCCTCCTCCTCCGGGTCGACCGCCTCCTCACCGGCGATGTCCATGAGGGTCTCCCGCCAGTCCTCCGGCAGCAGATGGTCGAGGACGTCGTCGACGGTCACCGCCCCCAGAAGCCGTCCGTTATCGTCCACGACCGCCACCGCCACCAGGTTGTAGGTCGCCAGATAGCTTGCCACCGCCTCCAGCGACAGCTTGGGACGCAGCGGACTGAGCTCGCTGTCCACCACCGCGCTGACCAGCGATGCGGGAGGTTCACGCAGCAGCCGCTGGAAGTGCACGGTGCCGAGGTAGCGGCCGGTGGGAGTCTCGGTCGGCGGCCGGCAGACGTACACCTGGGCGGCGAGGGCCGGATTCAGATCCGGGTTGCGGATCATCGCGAGCGCCTCGGCGACGGTCGCGTCGGGCGGCACGACGAGCGGCTCGGTGGTCATCAGGCCGCCCGCGGTGTTGTCCGCGTAGGAGAGCAGTCGCCGCACCGGCGCCGCCTCCTCCGGCTCCATCAGCGTCAGCAGTTGCTCACGCTGATCGGACGGCAGCCCGGCCAGCAGGTCGGCGGCGTCGTCGGGCCCCATGGCCTCCAGCACGTCCGCCGCGCGGTCGGAGTCGAGCTTGCCCAGGATCTCCACCTGGTCGTCCTCGGGCAGTTCCTCCAGGATGTCGGCCAGCCGTTCGTCGTCGAGGGCCGCCGCCACCTCCGAGCGCCGCTTGGGGGTGAGCTCGTGGATGACGTTGGCCAGATCCGCCGGCTTCAGCCGTTCGAAGGCCGCGATGAGGCTGGCCGCGCCCTGACCCTCCTCGGCCACCAGGAAGCCCTGCAGCGACTCCCAGTCGACCACCGAGGTCTCGCCGCGGCGGCGACGCAGACCGCGGCCGCTGTTGCGGCGCACGGCGACCTTGGTGATGAGCCAGTCACGGCTGCGGGTCCGCTCCATGGCGACATCCACCACGAGGAGCCGCTCACCGGTCTCGATGAGCTCGACGGTGCGGTCCAGCATCTCGCCGAGCACCAGGGTCTCGGACTCGCGGGGCTGGTAGCGGCGCATGTTGAGACGGCCGTCGAAGATGATCGCGTTCGAGTCGATCGTGGTCACCCGTGTGATCGGCACGAACACCGGCCGCCGTGGCTGGACCTCCACCACCAGTCCCAGCACCCGGGGCGGCTTGCCCCGCACCCGGAGCGACACGACGACGTCACGTACCCGTCCCACCTGGTCACCGGCCGGGTCGAAGACCGCCACCCCGGCGAGCCGGGCGAGGAAGACCCTGGTCGGCGTGCCGTTCATGTGCTTGAGGTTACCCATGATCACCACTCCCATCAGAGAGGGGTCGGTGGCTTAACCCAGCGTTTGCCTGACGATGTCACCTCCCGCGCGGCCGTTGCGTCGTATCACTGAGAGATCGGGTGAGAGATCGCGTGAGAGATCGGGTGAGAGATCAGGGGCATGCGATCGGCCGGATGGGGGCCGGGTGAGAGGGTGGCAGCGGGCGCGAGGGAGAACAGGAGACCGGAACGATGGTGAGTAACTCCGCCACCCAGGTGTTCGAAGAGCACCGGAGTCTGCTCTTCGCCGTGGCCTACCGCATGCTCGGCACCGTCGCCGACTCGGAGGATGTCGTGCAGGACGCCTGGCTGAGGTGGTCGGCGACGGACCGGCCTGAGGTCGCGGAGCCGAAGGGCTACCTCGTCCGGATCGTCTCCAACCTCGCACTGGATCGCCTGCGCTCGGCGCAGGTCCGGCGGGAGTCCTACGTGGGGCCCTGGCTGCCCGAACCCCTGCTCACCTCGCCCGACGTGGCCGAGGACGCCGAAATGGCGGAGTCGGTGTCGATGGCGATGCTGGTGGTGCTGGAAACCCTGACCCCGCTGGAACGCGCGGTCTTCGTACTCCACGAGGTCTTCGGGTTTCCCTACGGTGAGATCGCGCAGACCCTGGATCGCTCGGAGGCCTCGGTACGCCAGCTCGGGCACCGGGCCCGCGAGCACGTACAGGCGCGCCGCCCGCGGTTCAAGACCGGCCGCGAGCAGCGGCGGGCGGCGACGGAGCAGTTCTTCGCCGCCGCGCTGGGCGGGGACCTCAACCAGCTGATGGCGGTGCTGGCCCCGAACGTCACGCTGTGGACGGACGGTGGCGGCAAGGTGCGGGCCGCGCTGCGTACGATCTCGGGCGCCGGGAAGGTGGCCCGATGGCTGGTGTCCGTCGCCGACCAGACGTACGCGGGGGTCGAGCCGCGCGACATGCGGTTCCGGAACACCGACATCAACGGCGCGCCCGGCATCGTGATCGACGGCCCGGCCGGCCCGATCACGGCCATTACCATCGACGTCGATGACCTCGGCCGGGTGCTCGCGGTCCATCTGGTGGCCAACCCGGACAAGCTGGGCTCCCTCGCCGAGGGCCGGTAACTGCCGCTGTGATCCCCGGCGCCGGGCCGGTGGGTGACCTTCGGGGCAGGACTCAGCGGTCGGCCCTGCGGCGCTTGCCACCGACCATGAAGGGGTTCGCTGAGGCGGTGGTGGCAGGCGAGGGCACAGGGCGTACGGTCGCGTAGTCGTCGGGTTGCCGGCCGGGAACCTCGGTCACCTCGCCGGTCGGGGTGAGCCGGACGACGTACGACTCGTCCGCCCACCGCTCGGTCTGTCCTTCGTGGGTCACCGCGTTGAGGCGTTCCTTGGCGAGCAGGGCGACGATGGTGTCCCACTCCTCACCGGTCGGCTCGACCACGCTCACCGCGGCCACCCAGGTGACCAGCCTGCCGCCCTTGTCCTTGCTGCGCACGGTCACCCGCACCGTCTCGGCCTCCGGCAGCCCGGGTAGCGGCTGCTCGCCCCCACCGCCGGTCAGTACGTAGACGGAATCCTCGTGCGCGACATGCCAGGCGGCCCGGGGTTGCGGCAGTCCGGGCAGCCAGATCCACAGCATCCCCGACCTCTTGACGGCCTCTTTGACCAGTGCGGCCTCCAGCGCGCTCATACGTGGCAGCGTCTCATACCGCGGCTACGCGAGGGCAGGGAGGCGGAAGTGCACGTCGGTGAGCTCCTCTGACACCTCCCAGAGGCGCCGGGCGGTCTCGGGGTCCTTTGCCGATTCGACGGGCTGGACGACCTGGGGGTGGCCTCGGCTCTCGCCGAGGCGATCGGGGCCGATGAACTGACCGCTTTCCGCTTTCGGGTCGGTGGCCGCGTAGAGCTGGTCGAGGGCGCCCATGCTCACATGCTGCGCCATGATCGGGTTGCTGATCTTCATCATCAGGTTCGTCAGCCCGGTCGGGCCGCTGCTCTGCAGGTTCGTGGCCGAGTAGCCGGGGTGGGCCAGGATGCTGCGCACCTGCGAGCCGCTCGCCCGGAGCCTGCGGTCCAGTTCCAGGCCGAACAGGACGTTGGCGAACTTCGACTGTGAGTAGAACCCGGTGGGGGAGTAGGAACGCTCGCCCGTGAGGTCGTCGAAGTGAATGGAGCCTCGTCTGTGCAGGCTCGAGCTCACGGTCACCACCCGTGGGTCCCGCCCCTTCGCCAGGCTGTCAAGCAGGAGCCCGGTGAGCGCGAAGTGTCCGAGGTGGTTGGTGCCGAACTGCAGCTCGAAGCCCTGTTTGGTCAGCGATCGCGGCGGCATCATGATCCCCGCATTGTTGATCAGTACGTCCACCTGGACGCGGTCGGTGATGACGCCCTCGGCGAAGGCTCGCACCGAGTCCAGGTCGGACAGGTCGAGAAGGCGCAGCTCGAGGTTCGCGCCGGGCTGGCCGGCCTTGAGCTTCGCCAGGGCGTCCTGGCCCTTGGTCTCACTGCGGGCAGTCAAGATCACGTGCCCGCCGCGCAGGGCGAGCTGCCGGGTCGACTCGTAGCCGAGGCCACTGTTGGCGCCTGTGACGATGAAGGTCCTGCCGGTCTGGTCGGGAATCTGGTCGGCGGTCCAGCGGCTCATGCCGCCTCCTCATGCCCAAGTGGTTCAGGGGCGTGGTCGGATGGTTCGAACTCTGCTGCACATCCTGGCAAGTTTGGCACTGGGTGTCAAGGTAGACATCGAGAGTCGTACCCGGCACTAATGGGCGTCCGCTGCTATAGTGATGCAGGTGCGGACCAGGCCCGAGATCATGGAGACGTTGAGCCTCGCCGAGCGCAAGCGGCAGTTGGTGCGCGACGAGCTGGGCCATGCGGCCATGGTGCTGCTGGCCGCGCAGGGCTTCGAGGCAACCACCATCGACGAGATCGTGGCCGCAGCCGGGGTGTCCCGGCGGACGTTCTTCCGCTACTTCAAGTCCAAGGAAGACGTGATCCTGGAGTTCCTCGCCGACGTGGGCGCCGACGTTTGCGCGGAGCTGACCGGCCGCCCGCCCCGGGAGACTCCGGGAACGGCGCTGCGCGAAGCCCTGACGGTCGCGGTGGAGACCTTCGCCGAGCATCCGGAGAAGTCGCGGGCCCTGGCCAGGCTCACCCTGGAGACGCCCGCGTTGCGCGCCCGGTACCTGGAGCGGCAGGCCGGGCTTCAGCAGGACCTCGCAGCGGTGATCGCCCGTAGAGAGGGGCTTGACCTCGACACGGACATGGGTCCGGCGGTCTCCGCCGGCATGGCGCTCACCGCCTTCGACATCGCCCTCACCCGGTGGGCCCGGCAGAGCGGTACGGAGGACCTGCGGACCCTCGTCGACCAGGCCTTCGCCCTCGCACTCCTCATCTGAGCCCCTGGCGGACGGAATCCCTGGCGGCCTGGGCCCTTGCGGGCCTGGGCCCTTGCGGGCCTGGGCCCTTGCGGCCTGGACCCTCCTCACGACCTGGACCCTCCTCACGACCTGGAACCCGTGGCGGTCCGAACCCATGGCCTGAACCCTCGCGGTTTGGGCCCATGGAGGCTTGAACCCGTCGCGGGCACAGGGCATCGCGGTGGGCCCGAAAGGTTCCCCAGCCCGTCGGCTGGATAGCATCCGGGCCGTACGCTCTACGCGAGGTGAGAGGCCGGTCATGCGTTCTCGTCGTTCCACCCTGGCGGTGCCGGGCAGTAACCCGCGGTTCCTGGAAAAGGCCCAGGGGCTGCCCGCCGATGAGATCTTCCTCGATCTGGAGGACGCGGTCGCCCCTTCCGCGAAGAACGAGGCGCGCAAGAACGTCGTCGCCGCGCTCAACGAGGGCGACTGGACCGGGAAGATCCGGTCGGTACGCGTCAACGACCTGTCCACCCAGTGGACCTACCGTGACGTCATCGACGTCGTTGAGGGCGCCGGCGCCGGGCTCGACTGCCTCATTCTGCCCAAGGTGCAGCGCGCCGCCGACGTCCAGTGGCTGGATCGGCTGCTCAGCCAGCTGGAGCAGGCCACCGGCCTGCCCGCCGGGGGCATCGGCATCGAGGCCCAGATCGAGGACGCCCGCGGCCTGACCGCCATCGACGAGATCGCGGCCGCCTCACCCCGGCTGGAAACGCTGATCTTCGGCCCCGGCGACCTCATGGCCTCGCTCAACATGAAGACGCTGGTCGTCGGTGAGCAGCCGCCCGGGTACACCGAGGGCGATGCCTACCACCACATCCTGATGCGCATCCTGGTCGCGGCCCGCGCGCAGGACCTGCAGGCCATCGACGGCCCGTACTTCAACGTCCGCGACGTCGAGGCGTTCACCCGGGTGGCGCGCCGCTCGGCGGCCCTGGGCTTCGACGGCAAGTGGGTGCTGCACCCTTCGCAGGTCGAGGCGGCCAACGAGGTATACGCCCCGGCGCAGGACGACTACGACCACGCGGAGCTGATCCTGGACGCCTACGAGTACTACACGACCGTCGAACGACGCGGCGCCGCCGTATTGGGCGACGAGATGATCGATGAGGCGTCACGGAAGATGGCACTGGTCATCGCCGCCAAGGGACGTGCCGCCGGGCTGACTAGGACGAAGTCCTTCGAGCCGCCCGCATAGTCTGGTCCACATCATGGACACGTCTGAGCCCTGGGCCTCGCCCGACCCCGGCCCGCCGCAGCCATTGGACCTACCGCCGGGCTCACCGTCCCAGCCGCCTGACCCGTACGTGTCCGAGCCGTCCCAATGGTCCGACCGGTACGCGGCCGACCGGACCGGGCCGTACGAGCCGGACGGACCCGAGCGGTCCCAGCCGCAGCCGTACGACCCGTACGCGGCCGAGCGGTCCGGGCCGAACGATCCCTACGTGGCACAGCGGCCCGGGCAGTACGACCCGTACGCTCCACAGCAGGCGCCTCAGGCGCCCCAGGGGTACCAGCCGGAGCCCTCGTGGCCGGCGAGCCAGGGGCAGCAGCCCTCGTACGGATACGCGCCGCAGCCGTACGGCTCGTATCCGGGCAACGGCCAGTCCGGACAGCCGGACCAGGAGTACGGCCCGAACCCGCGGTACGGCCAGGAGCAGTACGGCCAGGAGCAGTACGGCCAGGGACAGCAGTACGGCCCGGCACAGGCATATGGGCCGGGACAGCAGTATGGCCGGGACCAGCGGTACGGCCCGGCACAGCCATATGGGCCGGGATATTCGTACGGGCCGCCAGGACAGCCGTACGGGCCGGGGCAGCTGTACGGGCCGCCGGGGCACTGGCAGCAGCCGCGGCGGCAGCCGTGGGTCGTGGCGGCCCCGCCGGGCAGTCCTTACCAGCGGCTGGCCAGGACCTCGCTGCACCGCTGGTGGCGGCCGCTGGTCGGCACCCTGTTCCTGCTCGCCACCGGCCTGGTGGTGGTCGTTGCCGTCACGATCGTCTCGATGGTCGTGTACATGGCGTGGACCGGCCGCGGACCGACCGGGAGCGGGGATTCGGTCTTCCAGAACGCTACCGCCGATCTCTCCTTCGAGCTCGTCACGCTGGGCATCCTCACCCCGGTCGTGCTGCTCGCGGTATGGGTCGTACAGCGCAGGCCGGTAGGCAGCGTTGCCTCGGTGACGGGCCGCTTGCGCTGGAAGTGGCTGCTGATCTGCTGCGCGCTGGCGGTCGGTTTCTGCGTGGCCGAGTTCGCCGCGTCGTACGCGGTCACCGCCGCCTTCACCAGCGAGCCCCTCACGACACCGAAATGGGCGGGCTGGGGCACCTTCCTGCTGCCCGCGATGGTGATCGTGCTGCTGGTGCCGTTCCAGTCCACGGCCGAGGAGTTCGTGTTCCGCGGCTGGTTCCTCCAGGCGATCGCGGGCAGCACCCTGGAGACCAGGAAAGGGCCGATCGGGCGCGCGTTGAGCGTGGTCTTCCGTACGCCCTGGCCCGCCTTGATCATCAGTGCCGTGCTCTTCACCTCCGGTCACGGCTACACCGGCTGGGCGATGGTCGACACGTTCCTGTTCGGCCTGCTCGCCGGCTGGCTGGCGGTGCGGACCGGCGGCCTGGAAGCCGGTATCGCACTGCATGTGTTCAACAACCTGATGGCCTTCCTGCTCCCCGCGGCGGCTGGTGACCTGGCCTCTTCGATGAAGCAGGGCGGGGCGCCCTGGTACGCGCTGGTGTCCGACGCCGTGCCGCTCGCCCTTTACGGCTTGGCGGTCGTGCTGGTGGCCCGCCGTCTCAGAGTCGCGACCGTCAGCACCTGAGCCGCCGCGCTTCGGCAGGGACCAGGCCTCCAGGACCAGGCCCCGCACGGCAACGGCGTGGCCTCGCGTCACCGCGAGACCACGCCGTTGGTGGTGTCCTACCTGGTCAGAGCCGTGCGCGCTTATCGAGCAGCGGGTCGTAGCTGTTGACCGGGGCCATGAGCCGCTTGGCGGCGGGTGCCCCCTGGGCCGGTAGTCCCGCCCAGCGCAACAGGGCGCCGACTGCCTGGTCCTTCTGCGCCGCCGGCAGCACCGAGATCAGGGATCCGCTGTGCCGCTGACCCGCGACCGAGTACCAGTACGAATCCTTGGTGCCCGGGCCGAGCCGGAACGGCTTGACGCCCCACGGGTCGTTGCCGCCGTAGAGGAACATCAGGTGGCTGCCCTTGCTCTTCACCCACTGGTCGATGTCAGGCATCGTCTGGTAGTCGAACTTCGGTACGCGGATGTCCGTCGGGATGAAGTTCCGGGAGGTGTCGAGTCCCTGCGGGTAGTGCAGCCCCTTGAGGTAGCTGGTCGACGGGTCGGGCTCACCGAGTTGGGTGGCCGCCTGGTAGAAGTACGGCACGAACTCGGCGAGGCTCTCGTCGGTGTCGCTCAGGAACGGATCGTTGGCGTCGATGTAGTCGAAGAGCGTCTGCGTCGAGGCGGTACGGTCCGGGATGTTGGCGCACTCGGCGGCCAGGTTGTACTGCCACCAGCCCCACCGGAAGTCGATGACCGTGGCCTCGAAGTCCCGGTCGATCGAGCCGATGGTGGTGAAGTGCTGGCCCGCCGCCGCGAGCTGTGCGGCGATCAGTTTCTTGAACTCCTCACGCCGGTTGAGCGCCTCCTGCTGGAGCCCGTTCAGCTTCGCCCGGCACTCCGCGTTCCCGACCGTGTCGAAGAAGCGGTCATAGGGCTTGTTGTCCCAGACCGTCGGGTTGTTCGGTGCCACGTAGGCGACCGTGCCGTCCACATCGTGGGGGTAGAAGCGGTGGTGGTAGACCGAGGTCATTCCGCCCTTGCTGCCACCGGTGGAGATCCATTTGCCCTTGTAGATCTTCTTGAGCGCCTGGACGATCACATGGTGGTCGGTGGCCGCCTGCCAGATGTTCAGTTTCGACCAGTCGGTCGGCTCTGGGCGCGACGGGGTGAAGAAACGCTGCTCGACCGCGACCTGGTCGGCATCGAGGATCTTCGTCGGCTCGGAGCGGTAGGCGGGGGGCGTGTACAGGTCGTAACCCGTGGCGAACAGGACCACCGGGCGGTTCACCGACTTGTGCAGGATCCGGATCCGCTGCTCGAACGTGCCCTTGTTCGGGTGCCGGTGGTCGACCGGCTGCCTGAAGGTGAGCTCGTAGTAGTGCTCGTCCGGGAGCTCGGGCAGGACCTTGTCCACCGTGAGCGTGACGCCCCTGATCGCCTTGAGCTGGGTCGCGATGTCATCGTCCGCTGGCTTCGGCGACGCGTGCGCTGTAGCGCCGGTGCCGACGAGCCCCAAAGTCAGGAGGGCCGCCAGAGTCAATCGGGGGGTGATGCGCCGCATCCTTGTCCTCTCCTCAGGTTCAGGATGATCAGTGTGAACCTAGGGGGAGGCCTGTTAGGAAAAAAGATAGATATCTCTCTTGTTACCGTTTTGTTCTCTGCGGCCTGACAAACGTATTTGTCGTGGTTTTTGTTTTTGTTACTGATGAACGAGGGGGGTGAGTGGGTCGCTAAAGCTCCAGCCTTCGCTGATCAGGGCGTTTATGGCGCCGGTCGCGGCGGCCATACGGTCCTTGTGGGCGCCGGTGACGATGAGATGCGGGAGGCTCCGGCGGGAGAGTTCTTCGCGGAAGCGGCCGGACATCCACTCCCGGATCGACTCGCCGTCCCGCCAGCCGTCCTGCTCGAACGGCCCTCCGGCGGTGTCGGTGAGGATCCACGGCTCGTGCCGGGCCCGCGTGTGAACCAGTTCGACCGAGGGCGAGCGCGACTCCAGCCGCTCCCAGCAGGCCACCGGATCGGCGCGTACAGCGGTGCCGCTCACCCGGGAAGCGGCCCCGGGGCGGATCCACCGGCACGTGCATCGCTGAGAACCGACGGGTCAGTTCCGCGCCGTACTCCTCCGAGCTGAACACGGCGTCGACCGGGGGCGCGTCCACGCCGAGCCCGGCCGAGGTTCGGGGTGGTCGAGCGTCCCGTAGGCAGATGCTCGCGGTGGGAGCGCGTTCCGTGGGCCGATGTCAGGGTTGGCGAGCGTCCGGATGCCCGGTCAGCGGGAGGGCGGGTTCTGCTGCTGCTCCTCGGCGCCGAACATCATCGTCCACTCGCTGGCGGGCGGCTGCTCCTGCGCCGGAGCCGGGCTCTGCTGGGCCGGCTGCTGCGATGGCTGCTGTGCCGGGGAGGATTGCGGCTGCCGGCCGTACTGCTGCTGGGCGTACGGATCCGGCTGCCGGTCAAAAGGCTGCTCGGCCTGTGGCCGGCCCTGGCCCTGCTGCTGGTAGCCCTGCTCCGGATAGCCCTGCTCCGGATAGCCCTGCTGGGCATAGTGCTGACCGGGGCCGCCGTAGCCGCCCTGCTGCGGGTACCCCTGCTGGTACGGCTGCTGAGCCTGCGGATAGCCGTGCTGCTGTTGTCCCGGCTGGTAGGCCTGCTGGCCGTAGGGCTGCGCCTGCCCGTAGGGCTGCTGCGCCTGCTGGCCGTACTGCTGGTCACCGTACTGTTGCGGGCCGCCCTGCTGCTGCCCGTACAGCTGCTGGGCATAGGGCTGCTGGGCGTGCTGCTGCTGGGCGTACGGATCCGGCTGCTGGGCGTACGGCTGCTGCGGCTGGGCCTGGCCGTAGGGCTGGCCCAGCGCGTAGGGCTGGGCATACTGCTGCGCGGGCTGGCCCTGCGGGTAGCTCTGCTGGGGCGCGCCGTACTGCTGCCCTGCGGCCTGCTGGGGCGCGGCGTACTGCTGGGGGATCGCCGGCTGAGGTGCCGCGCCTTGGCCTGCGCTGTAGTGCGCGTGCCACTGCTGCAAGGTGGCGACCTTCTGGTCGAACTGGCCGTCCGGCATCGACCAGTAGTTCATCGGCGCCCATGCGCGGATGGTGCGGCCGTCGGTCAGCTGGACGTAGGTGCGTCGCTGGCCGAGCATGTAGTTGCCGCCGTAGATCCGGGCCACCTGGTTCCACGCGAACTGGCGCTTGGTGTAGCCGCGCAGCAGGATCCCCTGGGGAGTGGCGTCCATGCCGAAGGTGCCGGTCCAGAAGAACTGGGCCGCCCCCAGCCCGGTCAGCAGCAGGAAGAGGATTCCGACCCCGAAGCTTCCCGTCGCGAGCCAGGCCAGCGCCCGTAGGGCGAGCAGGGCCGTATAGACGAGATGGACGATACGCTGCTGGATTTCGAGGCGGTACTCGAGCTGCTGCATGGGGGTTTCTCCGGTGGGCGGGGTCCGGCACAGGCGGCGCCACTTTACCTGCGCCTACATGGCCAACAGTGCCGAACGACCGGGTGCGGGGTCAATGGGCGGGCAGGACGTTCCAGTCGGTGAGGGCCTCCACCAGCCCAGGCGTCGTGGGCAGGGCCCGCAATTCGGGCTCGGTGACCCACTGAACCTCGGCCGCGTCGTCGCCCGCGTGCGGTACTCCGCCCGTGACCGTGGCCGCGTAGTCGTGAATGTCGTAGCGGACACCGGCGGGGCCCGGTCTGGTCACGCTGCCGATGAGGGCGCCCGGGACCACGTCCAGGCCGGTCTCCTCCCGCAGCTCCCGTACGACGGCGGCCGCATCGGTTTCGCCCGGTTCGACCCGGCCGCCGGGCAGCGACCAGAGCCCCTCTCCCGGGGGATGACCGCGGCGGATCACCAGCAGCCGCCCGGCCCGGTCGTGCACCACGGCCCCCACACAGCGCATGGCCCCATGGTGGCATCAGGTGGCAGGGCTTTTCGCGCGAACGCACGGCCGGCTTGGGCGGAACCGGCTGGGCAATTCGGCGGAAACGGCCGGTGGCGGAGCCGTTAACCTGATTCATGACTCAGTGGTGGTACTGCTGTTGAGGGGTTGACTTGACGTGGCGCCGTGTAACAGCGAGCGTGAGTAATTGTGAGGACTGAGCCGACGTGTCCACGTTGCCGAAAGCCACTGCACACGCCCAGTGCCTGGTCGAGCGACTGGCGATGTCCGGTGCACGGTGCCGTCCTGCCCATGCAGCCGCCCTACGCGCCTTCCAGCGAAGGGCTGGCCGCCGTCGTCCAGGACGCCAGGGTGCCGGTGTGGACACTGTGGCCGCTGCCGCCGAGTTGGCTGGTGACGGGGTTCGTGCAGGTCGGAGACGAGCGCACTGGTTCCCGGGCGTGCGGGGTGGCGCTGTCCGGACCGGCGCTGCTGGCGGGCCCGGCCGACATGCTGGTGATCGCCGAGGAGCCGGGCATCGGCCTCGGCTGCCACTTCGCCGGGCTGGACGGGCCCGATCCCGGTGAGGTCTGCAGAGCCTCCGCCCCGAACGCCAAGATGTCGGTGCAGGGGCATCCAGTGCCGATGTGGGCGGTCGAGGCCGCAGCGGACCGCGCGGCCTACGTGGGAGAGGCCATGGGCAGCTGGTTGTGGGTGGTGCTCTGGCCGGCCGATACCGGCGCGCTGATGCTCGACGGCCCCGAGCTACGTGATCTCCGCGAACCCGGCATGGAGATCGACCTGCCCTACGGCGCGTTCTGCCCCCGCCTCGAAGACTGATCATCCGCGCCGGCCGGGGCATGGGCCGGCCATCGGCGGGCAGAATGATCGCGTGGTCATCGACCTGCACACGCACAGCGACGCGTCGGACGGCACGCGGCCGCCGGCCGAGGTGATGTGGTCTGCGCAGGCCAACGGGGTGAACGTCCTGGCACTGACCGACCACGACACGGTGGACGGCTGGGATGAGGCCATCGCGGCCCTGCCGCCGGGGATGACGCTGGTGCCCGGTATGGAGCTCTCCTGCCGGTCGGCCGGCCGCAGCCTGCATCTGCTGGCGTACCTCTTCGATCCGTACGAACCCGAGCTGGCGGCCGAACGTGAGCGCATCCGTGATGACAGGTTCCACCGTGCGCGGGAAATGATCGACAAGCTCCAGGAGCTGGGTGTGCCGGTGAGCTGGGAACAGGTGGCCGGGATCGCCGGGCAGGGGGCGGTGGGGCGGCCGCACATCGCCCGCGCGATGGTCGAGACGGGTGTCATCCGGACCGTCGACGAGGCCTTCACCGCGACTTGGATCGGGCCGGGCGGGCGTGCGCAGGTGAAGCGCTACGCCCTGGACCCGGTACGGGCCGTACGCCTGGTGACGGCGGCCGGGGGAGCGGCGGTGCTGGCCCATCCCCGGGCCCGCAAACGCGGCTATGTCTTCGGGGACGGCCTGATCGAGGAGCTGTCCGGCGTGGGCCTGGCCGGCGTCGAGGTGGACCATCCGGACCATGACGCGGCGGACCGGACGGCGCTGCGCGGGCTGGCGAAAGGACTGGGACTGATCATCACCGGTGCCAGCGATGATCACGGAGACCTCACCGGGCATCGGCTCGGCTGCGAGACCACGTCCCGCGACGCCCTGGAGGAGCTGCTCGACCTCGCTCACGGGTTCGAGCCCGTACAGGGCGAAGAAGAGGACGGGCGGTAGAAGGCGGGATCCACCAGGGCGGTCGCGGCCGCACGGGTTGCGAGCGCGGGTCGGCGAGCGCGGGTCCGCGGTCGCGGGTCGGCGGGGACAGGCGGCGGGGACAGGCGACGGGAACGGGTTGCCGGGCGCATCGCCGACTGCGTGTCCCGGGAAGGTGGCAGAGGGCCGGCCGCGTGAAAAGGGCGGAAGCTGCACACCGGGGTGGATCCTGACGTCAGCGTGTCGGTGGGATCGAATGAATTGTCCGTCTATCGGAATGGCGCCGCTGGATCCGCCCTTCCCTCGGCCGGCCTGATTTCGGGATAGGGTGCCTGGCGTGAGTGCGCGCATCGAGCAGGTCGTGACGTCAGGGAAGTGCACCCTGGACGACGACGAGTACGACGTCGAGACCAACACCTACATCGTCGGTGACGATGACGAGGTGATCGTGATCGACCCGGCGAACGACGCCGAGGCCATCCTCAAGGCGGTCGACGGCCGTGAGGTCATGGCGGTCATCTGCACCAACGGCCGGAGCAACATTCTGAGTGCCGTGATCGAGGTGGCCGAGGCGGATGAGGACGACCCGGCGCCGATCGCGCTGCACCGGAACGACCGCCTGCTGTGGCGTCAGTACTTCCGGCAGCTCGCCAAGGAGACCGAGGACGACGAGCTCAAGGACCTCCAGCCGGACATCGACATCGAGGACGGTGGACTCTTCGAGGTCGCCGGGGCTCAGCTGGAGGTCATGCACACCCCGGGATTCACTCCGGGCAGCATCTCCCTCTACAGCGAGCAGCTCGCCGTCCTGTTCACCGGGAACACCCTGCTGCGCGGCAAGCCCGGCGAGATCGGCGGCGTCTACCACGACCTGCAGACTCAGCTGAACTCCATCGGCGGGCTGGTCGGCCCGCTGCCCAAGGACACTCAGGTGCTGCCTGGGCAGGGCGCGGAGACCACGATCGGCGACGAGGACGTGCGCTGGGAGAGCTGGTACTCCCTCGACCGTGAGGCCGACGGCGACTAGAGACAGATGTTCGGGTGGACGGGACCGAGGAACGTCCCGGCCGCCCGGGCCCATGACGGAGGAGGGGCGCCGAGGCAAAGGCGTCTCACCGCCACGCGAACAGCCGAGCGGAGCGGGCCGATGACCTGTGAGCCGCCGGCGTGATCCGTCGCAGCCCTGGCAGCGTCCATCATGAATCGTCCACCATGAATCGAGCGCCGATGGACCGAGCGCCGATGGACCGAGCGCGGTGAAGCGAGCGTCATGAAGCGAGCGCGATGATCAGCGAGCAGCTGGGCTTCGAAGGAATGCCGCAACGGCTGTACTCCTGCACCCCGTCGCGGCTGAACAGCTGGCTGGACTGCCCGCGTCGTTACCGGATGACCTACCTCGACCGGCCGCAGCCGCCGAAGGGGCCGCCGTGGGCGCACAACAGCCTCGGTGCGAGCGTGCACAACGCGCTGGCCGCATGGTGGCGGCTTCCCGAGCACCGGCGCACCGTGGAGATGGCCGGCACGCTGCTGCTGCGCGGCTGGCTGACCGAGGGGTTCCGGGACGCCGAGCAGTCCGCCGCCTGGCGGACCCGCGCCCGCGAGATGGTCGAGGAGTACGTCGCCGGTCTCGACCCGCACGACGAGCCGATCGGGGTCGAGCGGACGGTCGCCACCCGTACCGAGGTCATAGCGTTGTCCGGCCGGATCGATCGGCTCGACGCCCGGCCGGACGAGGCGGGGAGTGGGCCGGGCGCCGAGCTCGTGGTGGTCGACTACAAGACCGGACGCCGGGTGCTCACCGAGGACGACGCCCGTGGTTCGCTGGCACTGGCCCTCTATGCGATCGCCGCCTCCCGTGTGCTGCGGCGCCCCTGCCGGCGGGTGGAGCTGCACCACCTGCCGACTGGTGGCGTCGCCGTCTGGGAGCACAGCGACGAGTCCCTGCGCCGCCAGCTCAGCCGGGCCGAGCAGATCGCCACCGAGGCCCGGGACGCCGACGAGGCCTACCGGACCCGGCTGGACATCCCGCCGCCCAGGCGCTCTGAGCGGTCTGGGGCGACGGTCGACCACACGCCGTTCGACCAGGTCTTCCCGCCGCGCCCGGGCAGGCTGTGCGCCTGGTGCGACTTCTCCCGACACTGCCCCGAAGGCCGGCAGGTCGCCGCCCCCAAGGAGCCCTGGGCCGCCCTCGCCGAAGCACCCGCGTGATCGTGTGGCGGTGGACACCCACGCCGAGCCCACCGCCGATCACCTCCTGATGACTGCTCGCTCCCTGTTTGACCACGCCAGGTGCCAGGTGCGCTATTCGCCGGCGTCGCGGGCGTGCTGGCCAGCGCGCGCCTGGCGAAGCGATCCGGCCGATGTCGGCCGCCTCATATGAGGTGCCAGGTGCAGGTGCAGGGTGAATGTGGCAGTTGTCAGGCTCTGGCGAGTGCGCCGCGTGCGGGCCAGCGGCGCGGGTCGCGCAGGCCGTACAGGCCCCGGCTCAGGTCGTAACCCTGGGCGTGCAGGCGCTCGCGGGCCCGGCCGAGCATCTCGCGGGTGGGTTTCATGAAGGAATAGTCATGTACGGGCTCAGGCAGCGAGTTCATCGCGAGCCGGAAGGACCTCAGCCCCGCCGTCACGGCGGGTTGTGGCACCTCGGGCAGCGCGGTGTACATCTCGCGGGCCCAGCCCGGTAGCGAGTAGTAGCAGAGTGCACCGAACGGGAAGTACGCGGGCTTGCCCGCAGCAAGGAACTTCAGGTTCTCCGGCAGCCGGGGCCAGAGCAGGAACCTCACCGTCTCCGTGGCCTCGTCGGTGGCACGCAGCCGCGGCCGCATTTCCCCGAAGTAGGCCTCCAGTTCGGCGACGCTGCCGGGGATGTCCTCCACGTGCAGCCCGACATAGGTGCCGCTGTGCCGCTGCTCGGCGACGTAACGGTCGGCCATCGCGTCGGTCATCGGCAATCCCGAGCGGCGGGCGACCTCGAGATAGGAGGAGACCTCGGCGCAGTGCACCCACAACATGAGTTCCGGCTGGTCCAGCGGCTCCACCTTGCCGGTGTCGTGGTTGAGGATGCGCAGCCGCCGGTGGATGCCGCGGACGCGGGCACCGATCTCGTCGGCCTCCTCGGGGCTGCCGAAGGTCGAGATGCCGACGAAGTCCGCGGTCCGCTGCAGACGGCCGAAGGGGTCTTCCTGGAAGTTGGAATTCTGCCAGACGCCCCACATGGCCATCGGATGCAGCGCCTGCAGCATCAGGCCGCGCACGCCTCCGACCCACATCGCCCGGTCGATGTGGACCCTCCAGGTCACGCTCTCAGGGGGATGAACCGTCGCCGACATGCACATACCTCTTCAATCCGGCCCACTGGAGGAGGCCCGCGCCCGACCGCCATGAGACAAACTCCAGTAAGTGTATCGTTACGCGCACCACCGACGGCCGGCCCCTTGGCCCCGGAAGGGCCCGCCGTGCCCATGATGTTGTTCTGTCCCCCGCCCGAGGGGGACAGAACAACATCATGGGCACCTCTACGAGAGGCCCGGGGAAGATCCAGCGAGGTGGGTGAGATCGAGGTCCGGTGCGGTCGAGGTCCGCTGGGGTCAGCGGGAGGAGGGGCGGGACCTGGTGACGGCCCGCAGGCGTACGGCGTCGGCGGGACGGTCGGTGATCAGCACCGATACCCGGTCGTCGGCGAGGAAGCGCCGCATCAGCGGCCTGTCGTTGACGGTCCAGACCATGGCCGGAATGCCCTCGCGGGCACACTGGCGCAGCACGCCGAGCCGGGCCAGCCGGTGGTGCATCGCGACCCAGTCGGCTCCGCACGCCCGGATCCGGTCCAGCGGGAACAGGTCCCGTACCGTCCCCGGCTGCGGCAGGTAGCGCCCCACGGAGAGCGCGGTGATCACCCGGGGGAAGGCCCGCTTGACCGCGGCGACCGAGGCGGCGTCGTCCGTGGTGACCACGAAGTTCTGCGGGCCCAGGAGGTCCAGCGCGAGCGAGACCACCTCGTGCTCGGTCCCGGGCTCCTTCAGGTCGAGATGCCCTTTGACGCGCCCGGCCAGGACCTCCAGGGCCTCACGGACCCGCGGCACCTGGTGGCCGGCCGCCGCGCACAGCTGACGGTAGGTGCTGCGGGCCAGCCGGGCGCCCGCCACCCGCTCGTCGTGATGGACGACCAGTTCCCCGTCGGCGGTCCGCCGGATGTCGAGTTCGGCGTACTCGGCGCCGGAGGTCACCGCGGCCTCCAGCACGCCCGGGTCAGCGGTGTCCCTGCGGTGGGCGGAGATCGCACCCACAACGGAATGTTCCACGAACAGGACGCTACGGCCCTGACCGGTGCCGGACGGGGACGCGCCACCCAAGACCCGGTGAATTCCGGTCGACCTCAGCACCATCGAAGGTCCAGCTACCAGCAAAAACCTCTCACCGGTGTCTCACGCTACACATTCGGTATGGTTGAGCCCTGTGAGTACGCCCCGGTTTCTCAACCTGCCCCCCGGCGTGCGCCGGACGGACCTTGTGACCTCTCGAGGAACGTTCGCCGCACTCGAAGCGCTGCCGGGTTCCGGCGTACCCGAACGCTGTCCCGCCCTTCTTGTACCGGGTTTCACCGGCAGCAAGGAGGATTACCTGGGGATCCTGCTGACCCTGGCCTGGGCGGGCCGCCGGGTGGTCGCCATCGACATGCGCGGCCAGCACCAGTCACCGGCGGCGTCGGACGACTCCGGCTACACCCGGGCGGCGCTGGGCGCCGACGTCTGTGCCCTGCTCGAGCTGCTGGGGCCTGATCAGGTGCACCTGGTCGGGCACTCTTTCGGTGGTCTGGTCACCAGGGAGGCCGTCATCGCCGATCCGTCCTGTGTCGCGTCGTTCACCCTCATGAGCTCCGGCCCGGCCGCGATCACCGGGGAGTCCGCGGTCCGGGCCAAGGGCCTGATCGAGGCGCTGCCCCAGCTCGGCATGGAGCAGATCTGGGAGCTGGCCATGGAGCCGGAGGAGCTGGCCAAGGGCACTTCCGCCGAGATCGTCGAGTTTCTGCGTACCCGTACGCTGGGAAACTGCGAGAACGGCCTGCGCTGCATGGCACAGGAGCTGCTGACGTGCCCGGACCGGGTCGAGGAGCTCGCCAAGGTGGCGGACGACGCGGATCTGCCGCTGATGGTGCTGTACGGAGAGGACGACGACGTGTGGGACCCCCGGGTCCAGGCGGCGATGGCCGACCGCCTGGACGCCGTCATGGTGGTCATCCCGGGCGCTGCGCACTCTCCCGCCTGGGACGCCCCGGAGACCACCGCGAGCGCACTCACAGACCTGTGGAACCAGGCGGAGCGCAGCACCTTCACCGATCTTCGTCACTGATCTTCGTCACTGATCTTCGCTCGGCCGGCCGCCGGGCTCACCCGGCGTCCGGTGTGCTCCCGTGTACGGCGGCGTGGGCGGCGGGAATGCTGCCCAGCCGGCCGGCCTGGTAGTCCTCGAACGCCTGCATGAGCTCGGCCTTGGTGTTCATCACGAACGGACCGTAGGCGGCGACTGGCTCACGGATCGGCTGGCCACCCAGGATGAACACCTCCAGCCCCTCGGTGCGGGTGTCCTGGGTGGCGTCCGCGGCGACGGTGATGGTATTCCCGGCGCCGTACACGGCCAACTGCCCCATCGTCACCGGGCGCCGCTCGGCACCGGCCGAACCGTCACCGGCCAGGACGTAGACCAGGGCGTTGAAGTCGCGCCGCCACGGAAGGGTCAGGGAGGCACCCGGCGCCAGGGTGGCGTGCACCAGGGTGATCGGGGTGTAGGTGGATCCCGGTCCGGCGTGTCCGGCCAGTTCCCCGGCGATGACGCGGACCAGCGCGCCGCCGTCGGCGGAGGACAGCAGGGTGACCTTGTTGCCCGTGATGTCCTGGTAGCGCGGCGTGGCGAATTTCTGCGCCTTCGGCAGGTTCACCCACAGCTGTAGGCCGTGAAAGAGGCCGCCGCTGGCCACCAGGTGCTCCGGCGGGGTCTCGATGTGCAGGATTCCGGATCCGGCGGTCATCCACTGAGTGTCGCCACCCCCGATCAGGCCGCCGCCTCCGTGAGAGTCGGAATGGGCCATCTCGCCGTCGATCATGTAGGTGACGGTCTCGAACCCGCGGTGCGGGTGCCAGGGAGTGCCCTTGGGCGCGCCTGGGGCGTATTCGACCTCGCCCATCTGGTCCATGTGGACGAACGGGTCGAGCGTCCGCAGATCGACGCCGGCGAACGCGCGCCGGACCGGGAAGCCTTCGCCTTCCAGCCCCTGGGGGGCCGTGGTGACCGACACCACCGGGCGGTTCTCGTCCGTCGCCGGATCGGTCTCGGGGGTACGGGGCAGAGCCAGCGGGTTCTCTACGGTGACAGCGGGCATGGTGCACCTTCCCGGATGACGGTTCGACTACTGTTGAAGATTAAACCATCTTCTCGCCGACTTTGTTCCGTTGTCCGGCCGGTGGCCAGGCGGCGGGGAGAGCGGGGGAGAGCGGGGGAGAGCGGGGAAGAATGCTTCACTGGTGCGTGTCAGCCGCTCCGGAGGGTAAGTCCGGGGCCCCACCTCTCGGGCAAGGAGAACAGCTCATGACCGACACCCCCTACGACAGGCTGCCCTCGGTGCCGTCGTTCACCCTCACCAGCACGGACGTCAGCGACGGCCGGCCGCTGGCGATCGCCCACTACAGCGGCTTGTTCGGCGTCCCCGATGGCACGGACACCTCCCCGCAGTTGTCGTGGAGCGGAGCCCCGGCGGGCACCAAGAGCTACGTGGTGAGCATGTACGACCCGGACGCCCCCATCCCCAGCGGATTCTGGCACTGGGCCCTGGTCGACATCCCCGCCACCACCACCGAGCTTCCCTCCGGAGCGGGCGACGGTACCGACCTGCCGGGTGGCGCCTTCCACGTGGCCAACGAGGCCCGGTCGCACCGCTTCCTGGGCGCCGCCCCGCCGCCCGGAAGCGGCAGGCACCGCTACTTCATCGCTGTCAACGCCCTCGACATCGAGTCGGTCACCGACGTAGGCGTCAGCAAGGACTCCACTCCCGCGGTGCTCTATTTCAGCATCAGAGAGCACATCCTGGCCCGCGCGGTCATCGCTCCGTGGGGCGGCGAGTAGCGACCGGCGTCCGGACCGAGGCCCGGAGGTGAGCATGCGCACCGCGACCGCTCCCATCATGAGGACGATGATCTCCATCGCCGCCCCGCACCGGCACAGCGGCAGTTACTCGCAGTCGTGAACTCTTCGACGGCGCGGTCGCGACCTCAGGGATCGCCGCAGCGCGGCGCCCACGTGTGGGGTCCGCGGGCTCGGCGTCCGGCCACCCATCTGGCCCAGGTCACCGTGGGACTTCGGTCGACCTGGGCAGATGGGTATGCGACGGCGACGCGGCGCTGGTGATGGGCCGTAGCGTCCGGCTGGCTGGCGGCCCTCGCCGGGCGGACCGGCTACCAGGCTCTCACGGTCGACCACGAAACCCGGGTCTGGTGGACCCCCCGGCATGGCCGACCTGATCCCCGAGCTCGGTTGAAGGAGATGAGACGGCTCAGCCGGAGACGCTGGGCGTGCCGTTCTCGATGTGACCGGCGTGCAGGAGCCGGACATACCGGGGCCCGGACATACAAATGGGCGTCATAGGGGCTGCCTATGACGCCCATGCATGGCGTGCCGCCGTCAGGAGTTGGCGGCGGTCCCCTCACCGCTCGGGACGGTCCCGCCCCCGGGGCCGGCGCCACCACGGGTGCGGCGGCGACGCGGACGCCGAGGTGCGTCCCCCTCGTGAGCGTGTGCCGCGGTCACGGCGTCGGAGTCCGTCTCGGTGCCGGTCTGGCCGGCCTGGGCCGCATCCGCGGCGTCGACCGGCTGGCCGCTCCGCGTACGGGTGCGGCTGCGGTTGCGCTGGCGAGGCTGCCGGGTCCTGTTCTCGTGTGAGCCCTCGCGCCTGCCGTCCCGGGAGCTCTCCCGGCCGTCGTTACGGCCGGCGCCACCGCCGCTCGAGCGGTTACGACCGGTCTCGCCGATGTCCTCGAGTTCCTCGGCGGCCAGCCCGGCGCGCTCCTGCATCGCCTTGGGCAAGATGCCCGTCACGCCCGCCGGGATGTCCATCGCGATGTAGAGGTTCTCCGAGGTGGAGTACATCTCCTCGGGAACCGGGAGGGACAGGTCCAGTGCGGCGTTGATCAGCTTCCAGCGCTGGAGGTCCCGCCAGTCGACCAGGGTGACGGAGATGCCTTCCTTGCCGGCCCGGCCGGTGCGGCCGATCCGGTGGACGTAGGCCTTGTCGTCTTCCGGGCACTCGTAGTTGACGACGTGCGTGACGTCGTCGACGTCGAGGCCCCGGGCCGCCACGTCGGTGGCGATCAGAACGTCGATCTTGCCGGACCGGAACGCTCGCAGCGCCCGCTCCCGCTGGCCCTGACCCAGGTCCCCGTGCACCGCGGCGGCGGCGAAGCCGCGCTTGATGAGATCCTCCGCGACCCGGTCACAGGCCCGCTTGGTCTGGCAGAACACCATGGTCAGCCCACGGCCACGGGCCTGCAGAATGCGGGCCAGCACCTCGGGCTTGTCCATCTGGTGGGCCTGCCACACATGCTGGACGACCTGCGGGGTGGCGTCCGACTCGGCGTGGGCCTCGGCTCGCACGTTGGTCGGCTGGGACAGGTAGCGCCGGGACAGCGCCATGATCTCGCCCGGCATGGTCGCGGAGAACAGCATGGTCTGCCGTTTGGCGGGGACCAGCTGGATGATCCGCTCGATGTCGGGCAGGAAGCCCAGGTCGAGCATCCGGTCGGCCTCGTCGAGCACCAGCGCCTGGACCTCGGAGAGGTCGAGGTACTTCTGCTTGACCAGGTCGAGCATCCGGCCGGGGGTACCGACGACGATGTCGACCCCCTTCTTGAGGGCGTCGATCTGTGGTTCGTAGGCTCGTCCGCCGTAGACCGACAGCACCCGGCTGCCGAGCTTGCCACCGGCCAGCACGAGGTCGTCGGTGACCTGGATCGCCAGCTCGCGGGTGGGCACGACCACCAGGGCCTGAGGGAGTTTGTTGCCCTGCCGCACGCGCTGCAGCAGTGGGATGCCGAAGGCGAAGGTCTTGCCGGTGCCCGTTCGGGCCTGGCCGACCATGTCCTGCCCGTTGAGCGCGATGGGCAGGGCAAGCGCCTGGATGGGAAATGCGTCCACGATGCCCTCGGACTCGAGGGCGTCGACTATCTCGGGGATGACCCCGAGTTCACGAAAGGTAGTCAGGGCGTTCAGCCTCCATAGTGCGGGGTCAGACCTCCCCGGCCAGCGGCGCTGCGGCGCGCCGTGGGGCACACCATCGTTGCGGCACCTACGACCGGCCAGGCGAACATCCGCCTGTCGATCGTCACTGCGGCCGCGCGCTCGCGCGAGAGGGACCAGCCGTCGATCATTACTCGGTGACCGCCGTTAGGGGTCAACGCATCTGCCGTGAGCAACTGCGCGCGGTCACACTCCGCGACGCAGTGTACCGGTGGTTGGCCGATTACGCCATTAGCAGATCCTTCAACTGAACACCTGGCCGTTCGGCGATATTCCGGACGGTCCGCGAAGGCCTCCTGCCAGAGCCCGCCAAAGGTGTCTCGCCGGGACCGTACCAGCGCCTTCGGCCGGACCCGTGCGGCGGCCTCCCGGACCGGGTGAAGGCCTCTGCGAGAGGGGCTTGAACAGGTGAAGGCCCCCGCTACGGGGGAGCGGAGGCCTTCAGTTCTGCGGTCGTGCGGAGTTGGTCAGCGTGTCCGGCTGCGGGTGCGCCAGCCGCCTCGACGGCCGCCCCAGCCGCCGCCCTGAGCGCCGGTGAGAATCGCGACACCGACGGCGGCGATGATGACCGCGAAGATGAACGCGACCGCCGTGCCGGCGCCCAACGCGTTGGCGGCCACACCACCGAGGATGGCACCGGCCACACCGACCAGGATCGTCAGCACGATGCCGATGGGGTTACGGCCCGGAACGAGCAGCCTGGCCAGGACGCCGACGACGGCGCCAACAAGGATGAACCAGAGAATGGTCATTGCCATGTGAATCCACCTCCCGAAGATTGTCGGGAGTGGGTATGCCCGTCCGATATGGGCTAAACAAAGCCCAGGTCAGCGGCTCGCAAGGTCCCTCAGGGGCCGGCTCAGAAGGTGCTGAAGCCGACCGAACGAGACTCATCCTCGGAGATCTCCAGATAGCCCACATGTGCGGCCGGGACCACGACCCGCCCGCCGCGCTCGTCGACCAGGATGAACACTCCGTTCTCGGTCTGGAGAGCCTCCATCAGGGATTGCTCGATCTCGTCCGCCGACACCGTCGTGTCGACGACGATCTCCTTGGCGACCGATTGCACTCCGATGCGCACCTGCACGATCGTCTCCCCCTTGGCTGCGGTTGGCAGTGGGCCGGCGTAGGGTCAGCCGCCCGCTGAGGTGGTTCCGGTCGGCTCGCCGATGCGCGGGAAACCGCTGATGCCACGCCAGGCGAGCCTGGCGATGAGCTTCTCGGCGGTGTCCTTGGGAATGGCCCGCTGCTGGGAGAGCCAATACCGGGCGCTGACCTCGGCCATGCCGACCAGGCCCATACCGAGCAGATGCGCCTCGTCGCTGGAGGCGTCGGTGTCCTCCTGGATGACCAGGCTGATCATCTCGGCGCACTGCTGGAGGGCGCGTTCCACCCGCGCCCGGACGGGGGCGACGTTACGCAGGTCCGATTCGAAGACCAGCCGGAACGCCTCGCCCTCACCGGAGACGAAATCGTAGAACGCCTGCATCGTGGCCGCCACCCGGGACTTGTTCTCCGGGGTGGAGGCCAGTGCGTCGCGCACCCTGGTCACCAGCGCCTCGGCGTGTTCGTCGAGCAGGGCCAGGTAGAGCTCGAGCTTGCCCGGGAAGTGCTGATACAGCACCGGCTTACTGACCCCGGCGCGTTCGGCGATCTCGTCCATCGCGGCGGCGTGATAGCCCTGGGCGACGAACACCTCCTGGGCGGCACCGAGCAGCTGTCGACGGCGCGCCATCCGTGGCAGTCGTGTACCACGAGGGCGGGCGTCCGGGATCGCCGTCACCGCACTCTCCGATCACCATGTCGTGCGACGAAGGTGACGTCGCGGGAAGTTCAATTCCATCATCCTACGTGGCGGTAACCTCGTCGGTCACTAACAATCAGCGGTAGTCGTCTTCGTCGATCTCGACAACCCGGCTCTGATCGGCGACGTCGGCCTCGTTCGCGTCCGGCGGAATATGGTCGGGCCAGATGGGATCCTCCTCGTCGCGTACCGGCGTGTGCTGTTCGGCGGCGTCCGCTTCGGGGGCCTCCAGGTCGATGTCCGGGTCGATCTCCGGATCCGATGCCAGAGTCAGGTCCCCGTGGACCGTCGTGTGCTGTTCGGCGGCGTCCGCCTCGGGCGCCTCCAGATCGATGTCCTGGCCAGGCTCCGTTCCATTCGGCTTGCTCATGGACAGTCCCCTCTCACAGACGCTCGGCCAGTTCGCGCAGAGGCGGCTCGATGGCTTCACCGTACGTCGGGAACGCGTGGATCACATCGGTCAGGACGTCCAGCCGGATCTCGGCACGGATGGCGAGCGCGATTTCCGCCATCCATTCCTCAGCGTAGAGACCGACCGCGGTGCCGCCGACGAGCACCCCTCGTGCGGGATCGGCGTAGAGCTCCACCCGCCCGCCGGTGAAACCACGCTCGTCCTCCTCCACCGCGGCCCGGGCCGTCCCGGCCAGCTCCGTACCGGCGGCGATCAGGCCGATGCCCATCTCCTCGGCCCGTACGGGGGACAGGCCCACGGCATAAACCGAGGGGGTCGTGCGCACGGCCCGGGGGATCGCGCGATAGTCGGCCTCCTGGCGCTTGCCCAGCACGTTGGCGACCACCACGCGCGCCTGGTAGAGCGCGAGGTGGGTGGAGGGCGTCATGCCGGTGACGTCGCCGGCCGCCCAGACCCGGCCGCCCAGACCGTCCTCCGCGACGTGGCGCCCGGGGTTTTCGGACGGAAGGCCTTGCAGGTCATGGGGCAGGAGAGCGGGAGGGCCGGTGACGACCTGACAGGTCACATCGACCGGTACCCCACGCACCGGGTCGGCGGCGATGCCGAGCGTCTCCAGTCCCAGCCCGCTCACCCGCGGCAGGCGGCCCGCGGAGACCAGGATGCGGTCGGCCTCGATCACCGCACCGTCGGCCAGCCTCAGCCGGGGGCCGCTCTCGGTGCGCTCGGCGACGATGACCCGCGTGCGCAGGCGCAGATCGGTGCCCAGCCGCCGGAGGGCGTCGGCCAGGTGATCCCCGGCGAAGGGCGCCTCCGTGGCCAGGAGGCGTTCGCCGGGCTCGACCACGGTGACCTGGGACCCGAACGCCGCGTAGATCTGCGCGAGCTCACAGCCGGCCGCGTCGCCGCCCAGCACCACGAGGCGGCGGGGCAGGTCCGGGGAGGTCAGCGCCTCGTCGGTGGTCCACAAGGGCAGGTCGGCGATCCCGGCTACGGCCGGCACCGCCGGTTCGCCGCCCGCGCACACCACCAGTTCGGTGAAGCCGTGCCGGTGGCCGTCCACCTCGAGGGATCCCGGTTCGCGGATCCGGCCGTGCCCGCGCAGCACCGTCACGCCGGCATCGGCCATCCGGGCCGCCGCGGCCGAGTCGTCGAGGTGGCCGGTCACCCGGTCGCGCCGGGCGATCGCCAGCTCCCAGGTCTCCCCGCGCTGGGCGGAGTGCAGCAGGGACTTCGAGGGCAGGCACGCGAAGTACGGGCGCTCGCCCCCGACCAGCCGGGATTCCACGAGAGCCACGGCCCGTCCCGCCTGGGCCAGCTCGATCGCGACGTGCTGCCCCGCCACCCCGCCGCCGACCACCATCACCTCGTAGTGCTCAGTCACCAGGCCTCCTTCGTCTCACCCCCATGGTGACAAGAGAGACGGCGAAGCGTAGGCGTTCGACTACTTAGGGCAGTTTCTGGCGTTCTATCGTCAATGGCGCGAACAGGTCTCCCTGCTCCTGCACCCGATCCAGTACCTGGCCGGCGGTGAAGTACAGCTCTTCGGGCCGCTCACACGCCTCGACCTCGTCCCAGGAGACCGGGGTGGACACCGTCGGATCGTCGGCGGCTCGCAGGGAGTAGGGGGCTACCGTGGTCTTGGCCGGGTTGTTCTGACTCCAGTCCACGAACACCTTGTCCCTGCGCAGCCGCTTGTCCATACGGCTGATCACCTGGCCGCCGTGGTCGCGCTCCAGTCGTTGCGCGGCCTCCTTGGCGTACTCGGACGTACGGTCGGACTCGGCGATCGGCACGTACAGGTGCAGGCCCTTCCTGCCGCTGGTCTTGGGATACGACTTCAGCCCGTCGGCGTCGAGAAGCTCCCGCAGCATCAGGGCCACCCGGCAGGCGTCGACGATCGTGGCCGGCGGCCCCGGATCCAGGTCGAAGACCATCAGATCGGGCTTGTGCACACCGCCACGGGGGCCGACCTTCCACTGCGGCACATGGAGTTCGAGGGCCGCGAGGTTCGCGGCCCACACCAGCGTGGGCAGATCGTCGATCACCACGAAGTTCAGCGACTCGTAGCCACGTGAGCTGCCGGGGGTAGGCAGCTCAACCGTGCGTACCCACTCCGGCGTGTGGGAGGGGGCGTTCTTCTCGAAGAACGAGATGCCCTCCACCCCGTCGGGAAACCGCTTGCGGGTGGCCGGGCGATCGGCGAGATGGGGCAGCAGCGCCGGAGCCACCCGGGTGTAGTAGTCGATGACCTCACCCTTGGTGAACCCGTGACGGGGGTAGAGCACCTTGTCCAGGTTGGTCAGCGTCAGCTCGCGCCCGTCCACCTTGACCTGGATCTTCTTGGGGGTCATAGGCCGGGCTCACGGGTCACGCTCGTGGGGGAGAGGTCGGAGCGCAGGCCGCGCCACGACGGCGCGCGCAGCCGGCCGTCCGCCGTCCAGGAGATGAAGGTCACCTCACCGACCTTCCGAGGCTCCACCCAGCGGGCGCCCCGAGCGAACTCGTAGGGCACCGACCCCGGCGCGAACGGGCTCGTGGAGCGGCTCAGCGGGCGGAGCAGCTCCGCGAGATCCGCCAGCGCCCGGTCGGTGAAACCGGTGCCGACATGGCCCACGAACTGGAGTGCCCCCTTGTCGTGGACCCCGAGCAGCAGCGAGCCGATCCCACCCGCACGCCGGCCCTTGCCGGGCTTCCAACCGCCGATGACGACCTCCTGTGTATGGAAGTTCTTCACCTTGCGCCAGTAGTCGACGCGTTTCCCCGGCCGATACGGTGAGCCTAGACGCTTGGCGACGAGCCCTTCCAGCCGCTGTTCCCGGGTGTAGTCCACCAGCTCCGCGACCTGCTCGGCGTCGTCGGCGCGCAGATAGGAGGGTGCCTCGATCGGACCCGCGGTAAGCTCCAGGTCGTCCAGCAGCTCGCGCCGGTCGCTGTACGGCACGTCATACAGCGTGTGCCCGTCCAGGTAGAGCAGATCGAACACGACGTAGTGGACGGGGACCTCGCGGACCAGCCGCGGATGGGGGGCCGCGACGTGCATCCGATGCTGCAGCCGCCCGAAGTCGGGGCGTCCGGTGCTGTCGAAGGCCACGACCTCGCCGTCGAGCACCGCTCCCTGATGGGGGATGAGGTCGCCGATGACCGACAGTTCGGGATAGTGACCGGTGACCTCGGCGCCGCGCCGCGCCGTGGCTCGTACGCCGCCTTTGCCGTCGACGTAGGTGACGACCCGGACCCCGTCCCACTTGAGCTCCAGGCCCCACTCGGCGGCGTCGGTGTCGGGTAGTTCCCCGGTGGCGGCCACCATCGGCTCCACCAGTTCCGGCATCGAGAACGCGCTCATGTGGACCTTGTGCCCGGCTTGCCCCCCGGTGACGCGTCATCCGATCAGGATCACAAAAGGATCAAACGGGACTTCTGGTGCATCTCGAACAGGTTTGCGACGCTAGAGGAATGGACCGGATGGGTAGGGAGCACGTATGCGCAGCATCTGGAAGGGCGCGATCTCCTTCGGCCTGGTGACCATCCCGGTCAAGCTGTACTCGGCGACCGAGCAGCGGGACGTCTCGTTCCACCAGGTCCACCGCACCGACGCGGGCCGCATCAAGTACAAGCGCGTCTGCACCGTCTGCGGGGAGGAGGTGGCCTACGCCGACATCGCCAAGGGCTACGAACTGCCCAGCGGTGAGATCGTCGTCCTGACCGACGAGGATTTCGCGCACCTGCCGCTGACCACCAGCCGGCGCATCGACGTCCTGCAGTTCGTGCCGCTCGAGCAGGTCGACCCGATCTACTTCGCCAAGTCGTACTACCTGGAGCCCGAGGGCCAGGGCACCAAGCCGTACGTCCTGCTCCGGGACGCGCTGGAGAGCTCGGACAAGGTCGCCCTGGTGAAGGTGGCGCTGCGGCAGCGTGAGTCACTGGCCACGCTGCGGGTCCGCGATGGCGTGTTCGTGCTGGAGACGATGCTGTGGCCGGACGAGGTGCGCACCCCGAGGTTCTCGTTCATGGACGAAGAGGTGGAGGTCCGGCCGCAGGAGCTCACCATGGCGTCGTCGCTGATCGAGTCGATGGCGGGCGACCTCGACCTGTCCCAGTACAAGGACGCCTACCGCGAGGCCCTCGAGGCGGTCATCGAGGCCAAGATCGAGGGCAAGGAGATCGTCCAGCCCGAGGAGGCCGAGGCCGAGACGGGAGCCACCGACCTGCTCAGCGCACTGCGCGCCAGCGTCGAGGCGGCCAAGAAGAGCCGTGCCGAAGGTGAGAAGGCCACCAAGCCGGCCGCCCGCAAGACCGCCACCAAGAAGCCGGCCGCCAAGAAGCCCGCGGCGAAGTCACGCAAGTCCGCCTGAACGGCGGGTGGGGAACCGGCCGGCCGGTCGGGGCCGGTATCTTTCCGCTCATAATGAGCACGCCGATTCCACATTGGCCCGGTGACCTGGTCTCCCTGGGCGATAACGAGGTGTACGTACGGGAAGCGCCCGGCGACGGGGAGCCCGCACTCTACGTGCACGGGCTGGCCGGGGCGGCCACCAACTGGACCGATCTGATGGGTGAGCTGTCGGACGTCGTCGACGGAGCGGCGATCGATCTGCCCGGGTTCGGATACTCGCCGCCCCCGCCGGACCAGGACTACTCGCTCCGCGCCCATGCCCGCGTCGTCGTACGGCTGATCGAGGCGCGGGGCGGCGGCCCGGTGCACTTGTTCGGCAACTCGCTGGGCGGCGCGGTCGCGACCCGGGTGGCGGGCCGCCGTCCCGACCTGGTCCGGACGCTGACGCTGGTCTCGCCTGCGCTGCCCGACCTGCGGCCGAGGTACGGGGCGACGCGCATCCTCGCCGCCGCCCTGCCGGGCCTGGGGCCGTGGGCGATGCGGCGGCTGGCCACGCTGGCGCCCGAACGCCGGGTGCAGTCCTCCCTCGACATGACCTTCGCGGACCCGACGAGGGTGGCGCCGGAGCGCCTGATGGAGCTGGTCGCCGAGGTCCGGCGCCGTGACGTCCTCGACCACGCGATGGCCGCCATCATCGGCTCCGCCCGCGGGGTCATCTCCGAGTTCGTGTTCCGCGGGCCCGGCTCCCTCTGGCGGGACGCGGCCCGGGTCACGGCCCCCACCCTGCTGTTGTACGGCAGGGAGGACCGGATCGTCGATCCCCGGATGGCGGCCCGCGCGGGGAGGGCCTTCCGCAACGCCCGGGTGGTGACCCTGCCCAACGTCGGGCACGTCGCCCAGATGGAGAAGCCCGAGGTCGTCGCTCGCGAGTTCCGGACCCTGCTGGCCGACCTGCCGGCCCGTACGTCCTGACACGCCCGCCGTACGTGGGGTCACGTCAGCACGGGGTTACGTGAGCACCGGCTTACGTAAGCACGGGGTTACGCGAGCACCCGGTTACGTCAGCAAGGGGTTACGCGAGCACCGGGTTACGTAAGCACGGGTTACGCGAGCACGGGTCGCGTCAGCGCTGGTGTCACATCAGCGCGGGGTCAGGTGGCGGCGGAGTCGCGTGGCGGTGAAGCCGTCGCCCGGCCCGCCGCAGCCGGCTCACAGGTGTCCCCGGCGGGCGCGTCCCCCGGGGACACGGGAGTGCCCCGGCCCCGAGGCCGGGGCACTCACTTGCCGCAACGGGAGTTACTTGTCGAACGTCCTGCGGACGTCCTTGGCCGCGTCCTTCGCGCGCTCTCCCACCTGCTTCGCGCCGCCCTCGATGCGATCGGCCTTGCCTTCGCCCTCGAGGTACGGGTCGCCGGCCTGACGTCCGGCCTCTTCCTTGCCGCGGCCCTTGGTCTGCTGAGCCTTGTTCTTCAGCTTGTCCAGGAAGCTCATGGTTCCTCGTCTCCGTACGGTTGTCGTACTCCACCCCGGTGCCCGCTATCGCATGGCCTATGCAGATCGTTTGATGTCACTCCGGACCTGGTCGGCGATGTCGTGGATCCGCTGCTCGGTATCGCGTAGCTTGACCTCGGCCCTCTCGGTGCGCTGGGCGGCCCGGCGTTCTCGCCAGGTCGGCTTCAGATTCGTGCGGCCCGATCGCTTCGATCGCTTGAAAAGCCCCATATCGCCAACTCCCTCGGCACCTCTTCGCTTCGTCCGGTGTTGCGGTCGGAGAGTCCCCGGATATGTCGACTTCATGCCGGTACCCCTGCTGACCTCGGTGGAACACGGGCCGACCAGGGGCTCTGCCGCGGGGGAACGGAGGGGTTCTCCGGGACGTGCGGAGTTCGGGGAATGCCGAGCGACATGGCAGGGTTGTGCCGTACGGGACCACGGCGTCCCCCCTCAGAACGACCCGACCCAGCGCAGGAGAACCACCGTGTCGTTGCCACCTCTGGTCGAGCCCGCAGCGGAGCTGACCGTCGATGAGGTACGCCGCTACTCGCGGCACCTGATCATTCCCGATGTCGGGATGGCCGGGCAGAAACGCCTCAAGAACGCCCGGGTGCTCTGCGTGGGAGCAGGCGGGCTGGGCTCGCCCGCCCTCATGTACTTGGCCGCGGCCGGCGTCGGGACCCTCGGGGTGATCGACTTCGACACCGTCGACGAGTCCAACCTGCAGCGTCAGATCATCCACGGCCAGTCCGACGTCGGCCGCTCCAAGGCCGAGTCGGCCGCCTCCACCGTGCGGGAGATCAACCCGCTGGTCAACGTGGTCGTGCACAATGAGGCGCTGACCAACGACAACGTCATGGAGCTCTTCGCTCAGTACGACCTGATCGTCGACGGCACGGACAACTTCGCCACCCGGTACATGGTCAACGACGCGGCGGTGCTGCTGGGCAAGCCGTACGTCTGGGGTTCGATCTACCGGTTCGATGGCCAGGCCAGCGTCTTCTGGGCCGAGCACGGACCGTGCTACCGCTGCCTCTACCCCGAGCCGCCGCCTCCTGGCATGGTGCCCTCGTGCGCCGAGGGCGGAGTGCTCGGTGTGCTGTGCGCGTCGATCGGCTCCATCCAGGTCAACGAGGCCATCAAGCTGCTGACGGGCATCGGCGAGCCGCTGGTCGGCCGGCTGATGATCTACGACGCCCTGGAAATGACCTACCGTCAGGTCAAGGTCCGCAAGGACCCCGAATGCCCCCTCTGCGGCAAGAACCCGACGATCACAGAACTGCTCGAGGACTACGAGGCCTTCTGCGGCGCGGTCTCGGAGGAGGCCTCCGAGGCGGCCGCCGGGTCCACCATCACGGCCCGTGAGCTCAAGGACATGCAGGACCGTGGGGAGGACATCTTCCTGGTCGACGTCCGGGAGATCAACGAGTACGAGATCGTCTCCATCCCGGGTGCGACGCTGATCCCCAAGGGCGAGTTCCTCAACGGCTCGGCACTGGAACTGCTGCCCCACGACAAAAAGATCGTTTTGCACTGCAAGTCGGGGGTGCGCAGTGCGGAGGCGCTGGCCGTGGTGAAGAACGCGGGCTTCTCCGACGCCGTGCACGTGGGCGGCGGCGTACTGGCCTGGGTCAGCCAGATCGACCCCTCGCTGCCGAGTTACTGATCCGTACCCACGACGACGCCCCGGGACCGGCGCCCCGGGGCGTCGTCGTATGTCGTGACATGCCCGTGCCCCGTTCCCCCGTGCCTAGGCACCCGCATGATGTTGCGTGGTCCCCCTTCTGAGGGGGACGCCCCAACATCATGTGCAGGCCACCCGGGGGGCCTCGCCACGCACTGGCAACTCGCCACACCCGGGGGCTCGCCACACCCGGGGACTCGCCGAGCCCGGGACTCGTCACGCCTGAGAACTTGCCACAGCCGGGAACCCGCTACGCCCGGGAGCCGCCATGCCAGGGACTCGCCATGCCCGGGAGCCGCAACGCCTGGGAGCCGCAACGCCTGGGACTCGCCGTGCCGGGGAACCGTAACGCCTGAGAACCCGCCACGGTTCCGGCACGCCACGGTTCGGGCACGCCACGGTCAGGCCGGGCCACGACCACGACCACGACCACGACCACGAGCGTTGGCGTGGGACGGGACCTATGTGAGGTCGTGGGTGAGGCCGAGGCGCTCGGCGAGATCGTGCATCATGAGGTCGAACATCGGGCCCGACTCGTCCAGGGCGAAGCTCATGTGCCCGAAGACCTCCAGCGTGACGAATCCCTGCAGCCGGATCCAGCAGCTGAGGAACACCACGATGACCCCGCTGGGCAGGTCGGGGACGCCTAGATGGCCGCGGTAGCGCTCGATCTGCGTCCGCAGTGCCGGATCGATCTCGTCGTCGGCGGGCACCGGGAACGGCTTGACACGCCACAGCTCCAGAAAGAGAGCGACGAAGGTGCGGCCGAAGCGACGCCCGCACTCGGCCGTCCAGTCCTCCTCGGCACCGGCCTCCCCGCTGGGCAGGGGCGTGCCGAAGAGCAGTGCGTACTCGCGCCGGTGGTCGAGCGCCCAGCGCCGGAACTCGACGGACGCGGCGAGGAACTTGCCCTTGAGAAAATCCTCGGGCACCCCGCGGATCGCGCCCTCGATGTCGTCGGTGAGTTCGGTGAACAGATCGCCGGCGATGTGGCGCAGCAGTTCCTGATGGCTGTCGAAGTAGCGGTAGAGAGCCGGCGCCGTCATCCCCATCTCGCGGGCGATCGCACGGAGCGTCACCGCGTCCGGGCCCTCCCGGACGAGGATGCGCCGCGCGGTCTGGGTGATCTCGCGCACGGTCGCCGCGCGCAGCCGGTCGCGTCGTGTCCCGGTTTGGTGCATCACGTCACCTCCTTCCCGGGATCGGCTCGGTGGTGTCACCGATGTTCCCGCATCATGCCCGACGAACACTATTGACGGAAGTGAACGCCGTATGCGAGGTTAACACTGTTCGTGAGTTAACAGTGTTCATTTCGGTAACGGTGAGTAGCGACTTTTTGGGAGGAAGCGATGTTCGAGGCATGGGGCCGGTTCGTGCACAGACGAAGGTGGCCGATCCTCGCGCTGGCGTTCGCGGCCATCGCGTTCATGGCCATCTGGGGTACGGGGGTGTTCGGCGCGCTCACCTCGACCGGCGGATTCGACGTTCCGGGCAGTGGCAGTGTCAAGGCCTCCGAGACCGCCCAGCGCCAGCTCGGGCGCTCCGAAGCCGACGTGGTGGTGCTCTACCGCGACCCGGCGGGCCGCACGATCGACGACCCCGCCTACAAGGCGGCCGTCACCGGCTCC
Organism: Streptosporangiaceae bacterium; assembly: GCA_025964695.1. GTDB lineage: Bacteria > Actinomycetota > Actinomycetes > Streptosporangiales > Streptosporangiaceae > Actinomadura_E. The sequence goes on from JAOPYK010000149.1 coordinate 36,759, forward strand.
CTCGGCGCGCTGCCGAAGGACAAGGTGGCCGCCACGACGACGTACTGGTCGGCCGGCGCACCCGCTCTGGTGAGCAAGGACCGCAAGGCGACCTACGCGGTACTGCAGCTGACCGGCGCCGACGACAAGGCACGCCAGGACGACTACGACGCCATCAAGGACAGGCTGGGCGCGCCCGGGCTCACCACCCGGATCGGCGGGACCGTGCCGACCGCGGAAAAGATCAACACTCAGGTGAGCAGTGACATCGGCAAGGCCGACGCGATCTCGTTCCCGGTGCTTTTGATTCTGCTGGTGGTCATCCTCGGTGGCCTGGCCGCGGCGAGCCTTCCGCTGGCCATCGGCGCCACGGCGATCCTGGGTTCCTTCACTGCGCTGCGCCTGCTCACCTACGGGACCGATGTCTCGATCTTCGCCATCAACATCACGATCTTCCTCGGGCTGGGGCTGGCCATCGACTACGGCCTGTTCATGGTGGCCAGATTCCGGGAGGAGCTGCGCCGGTCGAACGACACCGAGGAGGCACTGGCGCGCACGATGGCCACCGCCGGACGTACCGTCGCGGTCTCCGGAATCACGGTCGCGGTGTCCATGTCCGGGCTGCTGCTCTTTCCCATGCTGTTCCTGCGGTCGATGGGGTTCGGCGGGATCGCCACCGTGGCCGTGGACATGCTGGCGGCGCTCACGATCATGCCCGCCCTGCTGGCGGTGCTCGGCCCGCGGGTCGACTCGCTGCGGGTGCCCTTCCTCCGGCGCTCGGCGCCGAAGGAGCAGGGCGCGTGGTTCAGGCTCGCGCAGGGCGTCATGCGGCGCCCGATCCTGGCCATCGTGGGTACGGTCGCGCTCCTGCTCGCTCTGGGCCTGCCCTTCCTGCGCATCACCTGGGGCGGGGTGGACTCGCGGGTGCTTCCCTCCGGCGCCGAGTCGCGGGTGGTCGCCGAGGCGCTCGACCAGGACTTCACCCGCAACGCCACCAGCCCCATCCAGGTCGTGCTGACCGGACGGCCGGATCAGGCCGGGCCGTACGCCGACCGGCTCAGGAAGGTACCGGGCGTGACCGGTGCCCAGCTGACCGGTGCCCGCGGCGACACCTCGCGGATCTCCCTGTCGTACCAGGGCGAGACCCTGTCCGACCAGGCCCGCGGCATCGTGGCGAAGGTGCGGGACGTGCCGCCGCCCGCCGGTACGCAGGCGTACGTCGGCGGTCAGAGCGCGGAGATGGCCGACCAGCTCGACAGTCTCGGTGCCAACCTGCCCTGGCTGGGTCTCGTGGTGGGAGCGGGCACGTTCCTGCTGCTCTTCCTGGCCTTCGGCTCGGTGGTGCTGCCGATCAAGGCAATGATCATGAACATGCTGTCGTTGTCGGCGATGTACGGCGTACTGGTGTGGATCTTCCAGGACGGCCACTTGTCCGGTCTGCTGGACTTCACCGCGACCGGGAGCATCGCCCCGGCCATGCCGATCGTCCTGCTGGCCCTGGTGTTCGGCCTGTCCATGGACTACGAGGTGTTCCTGCTGTCCCGGGTCCGGGAACGGTACGACGCGACCGGCGACAACACCAGAGCGGTCGCGGAGGGCCTGCAGCGGACCGGCGGGATCATCAGCAGCGCCGCGTTGCTGCTGCTCGTGGTGATCGGAGCATTCTCCGGCTCCGGCATCTCATTCATCAAGCTCACCGGCGTCGGAATGATCATCGCGCTGGTCGTCGATGTGACGATCGTCCGGGCCGTGCTGGTGCCCGCCACGATGCGCGTGCTCGGCCGTGTCAATTGGTGGGCGCCCGGCCCGCTGGGCAGGCTCTACACCCGCTATGGGATCGGAGAAGGTGCCTCAGAGGTCGTCGTCGCCGACAGGCCGAAGGGCGACACGCCGCCCAGGCTCGAGTCGGCCTCCGCCTGACCTCCCGCCCGCCGTGATCATGCGTTCGATCCCGTGATCACGGCGGGTGGGCGGTGGAGCGGGAAAGCGCAGTTGGCGGCTACGCTCCAACTGTGGCGGATCGTGTTCTGGGTCTCGGGGGCAGACAGTGGCTGGTCGTCGCCGCGTGCGTCGCCGCCGGTTATCTGTTGCTGAGCACCGTCGCCCTCGCCGGTCTCTGGACGAACCTGCACCGCGCGCCCACCAACGCCGAACTCCAGCAGGCGGCGAACGTCGAGGTGGCGGGTCGCTGGGAGTCCTGGACGGCCGGCCAGATCTTCCCCGACCGGCTGCCCTACGAGGTCGTCGGGGAGGGCGAGTACGCCCGCCGGGTCGGAATGGACTCCCGCACGGACTGCACCGGCACAGTCGACCAGGCGATCGTCCCGATCCTGGCCCGGCACGGTTGCCGGGCCGTGCTGCGCGCCACCTACCTGGACCAGCTTGAGGGCATCGTGGTCACGGTCGGTGTGGTGGCCTTCCCGGACGAGCAGTCGGCCTATCAGGCCCGCAAGGAACTGGCCGGCGATCCGACGTCCCTGCGCGCGCTGCCGCTGCCGGGCACCGCGGCCGCCCGGTTCACCGACCCCGCGCGGCAGGACGGGTCGGCGGAGCGGGCCGGACCGTACATCGTCCTCACCACGGCCGGTCAGACCGACGGGCGCCCGGCCACCACCGTCCGCAAGGGCCGTGAGGGGATCTTCGACGTGGCGCCGCAGCTCGCGCACGCGATCGGCGTACCGCTGGCGCAGCGAGCACTGCCGGACTGCAAGGCCAAGGAGTGGACATGCTGAGACGCTCGCTGTCCGTCCTGGTCGCCGCGGTGCTCGTCGTGGCCCCTGGCCTGCCGTCCCGTCCGGCGTCCGCCGACGTCGTCCGTGACAGGCAGCAGGCGATGCTCACGACTCTCGATCTGGCCACGGCCTGGCGGACGACGCGAGGCACCGGCGTCACGGTCGGGGTCGTGGACACCGGGGTGGACGCCGGGAATCTCGACTTCAAGGGTGCGGTGACCACGGGACCGAACTTCCTTCAGAACATCGACAGAGGCACGGCGCCCAAGCGGTTGCACGGAACGGCGATGGCCTCGCTGATCGCGGGGCGCGGGCACGGCACGGGGAACCGCGACGGAGTCGTCGGGGTCGCCCCGGAGGCCCGGGTCGTAGCCGTACGGGCCCTCGGCGAGAAGGAGGACGCCAGCTTCAAGTCCTACCAGGCCGACCTGGAGGCGGAGTCCACCGCGATCGCCGGGGGGATCAGGTATGTCGTAGACCATGGCGCCGACGTGATCAACCTGTCGCTTGGCTCGTACGGCCGGGGCACGGACATCCGCCGGGCGGTGGCCTACGCCATCGACCACAACGTGGTCGTCGTCGCGGCCGTGGGCAATGACGGCGACAGCCGCCGCAAGGTCGACGACAACGGCTTCGCGCCGTACAGCTACCCGGCGGCGTACCCGGGGGTCATCGGAGTGGCGGCCACCGACCCCAGGCATGAGCGGGCCTTCTTCTCCAACCGGAACTACTCGGCGCTGGTGGCGGCTCCGGGTGCGGAACTGCCCGCGGGCCTGCCCGGGAACGGCTACGAGCTCGTCTCAGGGACCAGCCCGGCCACCGCACTGGTCTCCGGGACCGCGGCCCTGATCCGCGCCCGCTATCACAAGCTGGCACCGCCCCTGGTCGCCCAGGCACTGCTGACCGGCACCACGCACCGGCCGGGAAGCGGCTACGACGCGGACGTCGGATACGGCGAAATCAATGCGGCCCGGGCACTGGAGGCGGCGGCGAAGCTCGCCGGTTACACGGCCGCCGGCCCGACGGGCATCCCGGCCGGGAGCAGGTTCGTCGAGAAGAAACCGGGCCCGGTACACGTCATCCCGCGCCCCGCCTGGTTCACCGGCGGGGTCTTCACCGTCGGCCTGGTCAGCCTGATCGGCCTCTTCGTCGCGCTGCTGACCGGGTGGCTGCTTTTCCGCCGTATCTCCGGCGGCCCTGACGCCGGGTCGCCGCCATCGGAAGCGTCGCGCGCGGCCATTCCCTGATCCCGCAGGAACTGGCTTTATCCGGCGCGCTCGTGGCCTGGTGGCTGCTGCCCTGGCGTATGTGCGGCCGGCGTCCACCGATGTCCATGCCGGCTGGCCGTCGGCGCGTCTCCGGTACGCCGGCCGGTCATGGGCCGGGGGCGTCTCGGTGCACGGAGGTCGGCTACCCTTCGCATTCGTGCCAGAAGTCGACATCGTGGATGAGTGGCCAGCGCCGGTTCCCGGCACTTCGAGGTGGCGGAGCCAGGTGCTGCCGGCCGGACTGGTGGCCGCGATCTGCCTGACCGCCGTGGTGGTCGCGGGCGTTCGCATCACCGGGGAACTGACCCGTGCTCCGCACCCGGCCGAGCTTCGGCAGGCAAGCGTCCTCGAGGTCGCCCGGCGGTGGCAGACCTGGTCCGCGGGCAAGATCTTCCCGGCCACGGTCGGCTACACCCTGGAGGAGGGTGGCCCGGAGACCGCCCGGCTCGTGGGCATCGGCACCGCCGCCTCCTGCGATACCGGTCTGGATCCCGCCGCTGCCGGCGCGGTACGGCCGTACGGCTGCCGCGCGGTGCTGCGGGCCACCTACCTCGACCAGAGCCAGGGTTCGGCGATGACCGTCGGGGTGGCTGCGTTCCCCGACGAGCGATCGGCGGCGCAGGCGAAGAATGGTCTGCGGTCGGTGAAGGGCCCGGCGCGCCTCAGGGCGCTGGCGTTCCCCGACTCCGCCGTGGCCAGGTTCGCCGACTCCGCCGTACAGCGGTCGGCCGCCGCCGCGCAGAGCGGACCGTACGTCGCATTCGCGGTGATCGGCTATGCCGACGGACGGCCGCCTCCCCCGAACCGGCAGGGCGGACTGCTGCCTGATGTGGCCGATGACCTGGCCAAGGCCGTGCTAACCCCGCTGGCCACCCCCGCCCGGGTCGACTGCGTCCAGCCGGGCTGGTCATGCTGAGGCGGCCGATGGCGGTCCTGGCCACCGGTCTGCTGCTCGCTGCGAGCACCGTGGGTACGGCCCGGGCCGACCAGGTGCGCGACGACGAGGAGTCTTCTCTCAGCGCCGTAAAGGCCCGGCAGGCCTGGGACGTCAGCCGGGGCAGGGGCGTCACCGTCGCGGTGCTCGACTCCGGGGTCGACTCGGCCCAGCAGGACCTGGTGGGCTCGGTCACCACCGGCCCCGACTACACCCAGGGTGCCAACCCGCCGGGCGTGGCCCCCAAGCGTCTGCACGGCACCAACATGGCGTCGATCATCGCGGGTCACGGCCATGGACCTGGCGGCGGTGACGGGATCATCGGCGTCGCCCCCGAGGCGAGGGTCCTGTCGATCCGGGTGATCCTGGAGAACGATGAGCCGGGGTTCCAGATCTTCAACGGCAACGAACGCTTCGACGGCTCGATCGCCAAGGGGATCCGCTACGCGGTCGACCATGGTGCGAACGTGATCAACATGTCGCTCGGCAAGGCGGACTCCACCAAGGAGGACCGGCAGGCAGTCGACTACGCGCTCTCGAAGGGCGTGGTGGTGGTCGCCGCCGCGGGCAACCAGGGCGCCACCCCGACGGCTCGCCGGGACGGTCACGCTCCGTACTCGTATCCGGCCTCCTACCCCGGCGTCATCGCGGTGGCCGCGGTCGACGCCGCCCATCGGCACGCCGGATTCTCCAACCGCAACTCGGCCGTCGTGGTGTCCGCGCCCGGGGTCAAGGTGATCGGCGCCGGCCCGAACGACACCTACTGGGTCGGGGACGGGACCAGTCCCGCCACGGCGTTCGTCTCAGGTGTGGTGGCGCTGATCCGGTCCAGGTATCCCGGCCTCCAACCGGCGTTGGTCACCCAGGCGATCGTGGCGAGTACAGCGGCCCGGCCCTCGAGCGGTTACGACCCCGGCGTCGGCTTCGGCGAGGTGGACGCGGTCGCAGCCCTCGCCGCCGCCCACCGGCTCACCGGTGCCAAGATGTCCGGAGTCGGACAGAGCGGCGATCGGCGTTTCGGCGGCGGTGGCGCGCTGCCGCCGATTCAGGTCATCCATCGCGACGGCGGTGCGCTGGTGACCTGGAGCGTCATCGGCACGTTCGGTCTGGTGGGGCTGATCGTGGCAGTGGGCTTCCTGGTCACCCGGCGTTCATGAGGTTGTGGATCTTCCCTCGAACGACACTTCCTGTCCGATACCTTGCAATCCGTGTCAAATAGTGATGAGACGGTCGAGGGTGGACAGGAGCCCCCTCCGCCACAGGTGAACCCGGATCCTCCAGCGGTCCAGGAATCGGTCAGGGAACCCGTGACAGAGTTGCCGGTTGCAGATCAGCCGGTCACGGAGCCCGTGACCGCGGTGCCAGGGCCCCTTCCGGTAGGGATCCCCGGCCAGGGGCAGCCGCCGCGCTCGCGGCGCCGCCGGATCCGCACCACCGCGCTCATCGCACTGGGAGTCCTGGGGCTGGGCGCGCTCGGGGGTGGCGGTTTCGCCGTCGTCCGGGAGATGACCCGGCCGCCGACCACCGCCGAGGTCGATGCGGCGGGCACCGCCGAGAGCCGGTTGAGATGGCGGCTCCGGTCGGCGGGCGAGATCTTCCCGGCCACCGTCCCGTACATGAACGGCTGGGTCGGCGACAAGCGGCAAGCCCACCGGATCGGCGTCGCCTCGGCGGCGGGCTGCGCGCAGGCCTTGGATCGGGAGGTCGCCGAGGCGGTGGCCAAGCAGGGCTGTCTCACGGTCCTGCGGGCCACCTACGCGGACCAGTCGGGCGCCTTGCTGATGACGCTGGGCGTCGCCGTGATGCCGGATGAGGACAAGGCGGATGCGGCCGAATCCGCGCTGCAAGCGGTACGCGAGAGCCGGGGCGTTCGCCCGGCGGCCTTCCCGAACACCGTGGCCGAGCGATTCGGCGACTCTCAGCGCCAGGTGCTGAGCATGCAGTCGAACCACACCTCCTACCTCTTCCTGTCCGCCGAGGGCTGGGCCGATGGCCGTCCGAAGGTCAAGGCGAGTGATCGGGTGGAGGACTTCAGCTTCTCCGGCGAGATCCTGACGGCCGTGATCGGCAAGTTCGCGCGCAGCGGGGCGCCCTGCGGAGCCAAGGAGGTCCAGTGCTGAAGCGCATCACCGTGGGTGCGGGGCTGCTCACGCTCCTGCTGCCGGGCACCGTCGTCGTCCCGTCCGCAGCCCAGGCCGATGATCTCGCCGTGGTCAAGCAGCTCGTCCGCGATCTGAACGCGGCCCGGCGCATCACCAAGGGCAGGGGCATCACGGTCGCGATCGTCAGCACCGGAGTGGACGGGTCGGTCGGCTCGCTGCGCGGCAAGGTCAAACCCGGCAGGGATTTCGTGAACAACGGCCATCCCAAGAAGATCACAGGCACCTTGCTGGCCTCGTTGATCGCAGGGGCCGGCCTCACCCACTATTCGCCGGTCGGCATGCGGGGTCTCGCCTCCGGTACGGACATCCTGCCGGTCCGGATCGCTCCTGATCAGGAGGAGCCGGGCAGCAAGGCGTTCTACGGACGCTCGGACTTCACGGAGATCGAGGCGAAGGGGATTCGCTACGCGGCCGACCAGGGTGCCCAGATCATCTGCATCGATTTCTACTCGTGGGGAGACGACGTGGCACCTATTCGGGCCGCTGTCTCCTATGCGCTGTCGAAGAACGCGACGGTCGTCGCCGGCGCTGCCCGTGGCAGCGACGACGAGACCGTCCCGATCTTCCCTGCCGCTGAGCCGGGCGTCATCGGGGTGGGCGCTCTCGACACCAAAGGTCATCGGATCGCCAAGCTGTCCGCCAGGAACAGTTCGGTCATCGTCGGGGCACCGGGGTTCACGTTCCCCTCCATCGGGCCCGGCGACTCGCTCTGGACCGTCAAGGGCCCCCTCCCCGCCGTGGCCTGGGTGGCCTCGACCGCGGCACTGGTCCGGGCGGAGCATCCCAAACTGACCCAGGCTCAGGTCGCGCAGGTGATCACCTCTTCGGCCCACCATCCCACCTCGGGTTATGACACCGAGGTCGGATTCGGGGTCATCAACCCCGTGGGCGCGCTCAAAGCGGCGGAGGCACTGGAGAAGAGCCCTTCCGCCGTCGCCGGCCGGGGCGCGGTCGGGGACAAGGCGCGCTTCGGAGGGCACCCGCCCGCGAAGATCCAGGCCGTACGTCACAGCAAGGGCCTGCTGGCCGGCTTCGGCGGACTCGCCGCGGCCGGACTCCTCGCCATCGTGCTGGCGGCAATCCTGGCGATCCGAGGGCGACGCCGCTCCACCGCCCTCGCCACGACCCCGGGCATGTCTCCGGCCGCAGCGGAGGGCCCGGCCCCGGCCGCGCCGCCAGGCATGTCTCCGGGCACAACACCGGCCGTGTCGCCACTCGGATCCCCGGGGACGCCACCGGCCGGCCCACGGTCCGCCGCGACCAGTGACGAAAGCGGTCCGGACGGCGCTCTCCCCGAGAGGGATCCGACCGGCGAGCCGGGAGTGGCGGAGGAGACCGGGTGACGCGAGAATCGGCCGATGCCGGCAGATCCCGATGACTACGCCGAGTTCGTACTCGAGGTGGTCGAGCGCATCCCGCGTGGACGAGTCATGTCGTACGGAGACGTCGCGGAGTTCCTCGGGCTCGGTGGTCCTCGCCAGGTCGGCAGGGTGATGTCGATGAGCGGTGGCGGGGTCCCGTGGTGGCGGGTGATCCGGGCCGACGGCAGTCCTCCGCCCGGCCACGAGCAGCGGGCTCTGGATCACTATCGCGAAGAGGGCACGCCGATGCGCCCGGGCGGCATCAGGGTCGATATGCGGCGGGCCCGCTGGGACGGTACGTGACGTGGCTGGACGTCCCCCCAGATGGCTCGCCGCCGCCACGCTGCTCACAGTCGGAACCCTGCTCGCCGGCTGCTCGACCCACGATGAGTCGGCGGCGGCGACTCCCACCCGGGGCTCCCCGACCGTGACACCGTCCGGCACGCCCGGCCCCACCGCCCGCCCGGCCGTCCCGCACAAGCCCAAACGGCTGGACCGTAAGAAGCTGACCAGGGTGATCGACGGCTACCTGGCCGACCGGGCGAGCGGTGTGACGGTCGAGATGGTGGACCGTACGACGGGGGCCTCTTTCCGTTACCACCCCGGCGGCGAGTACATCACGGCCAGTGCCGTCAAGGTGGACATCCTCATGACACTCCTGCTCCAGCGACAGCGCAAGCACCGCGCGCTCACCGCCGCCGAACGCGCGGACGCCGCCCTCATGATCCGCTACAGCGACAACCACGCCGCCGACCGGCTGTATGTGAAGGTCGGCGGCGCGAGCGGCGTCGCCGCCGCCAACCGCAAATTCCACCTGACTGAGACCGACCCCGTCGACGGCAAATGCAAGGACCTGCTCTGCTGGAGTCTCACCCAGACCACGGCGAGGGACCAGCGCCGGCTGCTGGAGGCGCTGCTCAGCCCCAAGAGCGCACTGAACGCCAGGAACCGGACGTACGTCCTCGGCCTGATGAGCAAGGTCATCAAGGCGGAGTCGTGGGGCATAAGCGCGGCAGCCCGCAAGGGTGACAAGGTCGCTCTGAAGAACGGCTGGATGACCCTGCAACGCGACGGCGAGCACTGGGTCATCGACAGCATCGGCCGGGTCCAGGGGCATGGTCATGACTTCCTCATCGCGGTCCTCACCTGGCACAACCCCACCGACGGCTATGGCGTCACGACCGTCCAGCACGTCGTGGAACTGGCGGCCAGGGAGTTCCGCAAGACCACTCCCTGGCTCGGATAATTCGAGTGACCTTTCCCGGGCGACCCTTTATCGTCTTTTATGAGTCGCCCCGGCAGGCTCAGGAGCGAGCGGCCTTACGGAAGCCGTGCATTCGGAACAGTCATCCTGTGATAACTGGTTTCCCATCCGAAAGCTCGTCCTTCATATCGGGACCTGATTCGGGGCGGCTCCCCTTTGCGAAAGACGGGAGAACGTCATGACCCAGACCAGCGATGTCATCATCAAGTCCACCCACCGTGGCCTCCGTTACGAGGACGGCAGGCTGACCGGCGTGCTCGAGGCCGGCCGCTACGAGCTGCCGCAGGCCCCGACCTGGCGCAAGCGCGTCCCCGTCACCGAGATCGTGCTGGTCGACATGCGTGAGCGCGAGTTGACCCTCAAGGGCCAGGAGATCCTCACCTCGGACAAGGTCGCGGTCCGGGTCAGCATCATCACGCTGTTCCGGGTCGTCGATCCGGTCGCGGCGCTGGAGAAGGTGGCCTCCTACGAGGACCGGCTTTACAGCGACGTTCAGCTTGCCGCGCGCCGGTCGCTGGCGTCCATGACGCTGGAGGCCATTCTCACCAATCGCAATCAGCTCAGCGAGGATATTCTCAGCGATGTCACGGATGCCGCCGCCGGTTATGGAGTCGCCATTCTCCGGGCCGATGTCAAGGATCTGGTGTTCCCCGGTAATCTTCAGGAGATCATGAACCGGGTGCTCACCGCCGAGCGGCTCAGCGAGGCCCACCTCGTCGAGGCGCGCACGAAGGCCGAGCGGGAGGCCATCGAGGCCAGGTCGCGGGCCGAGACCGAGCGGGTCGTGGCGCAGACGCGGCGCGAGGCGGAGCGGATGGCCGCCGAGGGCGAGGCGGAGGCCTACCGGATCCGGGCCGAGGCGGAGGCCGAGGCGCTGCGGATGCACGCCGACGCGGCGGCGGCCTACTCCGAGCACCCGGTGCTGCTGCGGGTTCGTGAGCTGGAGACCCTCTCCCGGCTGGCCACCAACGCCTCCGCCCGGATCTACGTCGGTTTCGACAAGCACGCGGACCTGGAGCCGCTCCCGTGACCAGGTGATCTGGACCGGGGGCCGTGGTCCCGCGTTCCCGATCGGAAGCGCGAGATCACCTCCACTCCTTCGTGATCATGCAATCGATGGACGGTCGGTTGCATGATCACGGCGGGAGCGGGTCGTCGTCCACCAGGTCAGAGTCTGGGAGACCGCGTCTCTATCAGCGGCCGGAGACGCGGCCTCGCAGGCCGTCGTCCAGTCCCGGGCCGCGCAGGAGTTCGGCGAAGGCGGCGTCCTCCTGTTGCCGGGCACGCAGGATCCGGTCGCGGTGAGCGTCGCCGACCAGACGCTTGGTGGCCAGCAGCGACGCCAGCGGCTTGGCCGCGATCTCCCGGGCCAGCTCATGCGTGGTCTCCAGCAAGGTCTCGGCCGGGCAGGTACGCAGGGCCAGACCGGATGCCACGGCCTGGTCCGCGGTGATCCACCGTGAGGCGTACAGGGCCAGGGCGGCCTGCTGGTGCCCCATCCGCAGCGGCAGGAGGTAGCTGCTGGCCGCCTCCGGGGCGACCCCCATCGAGGTGAAGGGCGCGAGCAGCCGGGCATGCTCTGCGACCAGTACCAAGTCGCAGTGTGCCAGCATCGTGAGGCCGAGACCCACCCCGGAACCGTTGACCGCGGCCAGCAGCGGTTTGGGAAATTCGATCAGCACGTCCAGCAGGGTTCCGAAACCCTTGCCCGTGTCCGCCGAGCTCTCACCGGCGGCGTGGGCTTGGGCGATGACGGCCATCTCGTTCAGGTCGGTGCCCGAGGAGAAGGACGTCCCGGCACCGGTGAGCAGCACGACCGACACGCCATCGTCGCGGCCCGACGCGTCCAGCGCGCCGGCGAGCGCGAGATAGAGGTCCTCGTTGAAGGCGTTGGCCGCCTCCGGCCGCTGGAAGGTCAGCGTCCGGACCTTCTCCCGATCGTCGACTCCGAGAACCTCGGTCGGCATGTCGGTCCCTCCTCGTTCCGTGATCTGACGAGCGTGATCGAGTATCCATATGTTGTACCAACGCCCGTCACCGGGGTCCTTCTGTGCCTAGCCGGCCCGGCCCAGGCCCGCTGAACCGGCGCTGGCGGTAAGGCTCAGGGATCCCCCCGGGCGGAATGTCGGCTGCCGGCCGAGCGTAGTGTTTGCCATGGTTTGGGCCACGTCGGCGCGGAGCTGGGTGGGGTGATGGCGGCCGAAGATCCAGCGGCGTATGAGCTGGAGAACCTGCTCTTGCAGCATCGCCGCCGGTACACCAGCAGGGAGGTGGCCGGTCTCGCCGGTGTGCCCGTCTACCGGGCGCGCCGGTTCTGGCGTGCGCTGGGTTTCGCGAACGTCGGCGATGAGGCGGTGGAGTTCACCAACGCGGATGTGGACGCACTGGTGGTGCTGCTCCGGCTGGTCACCGAAGGGGTGTTCGACGAGCAGCATGCGCTGCTGCTGGCCAGGTCACTGGGGCGTGCGGCGGCGAGGCTGGCCGAGTCGCAGGCGGAGCTCAGCCGGGAACTGCTCGACCAGGTCGGCGTGGCGGCCGACGAACGGGCTCAGGTCCTGAGCCGTACGGTGCCGGACCTGCTGCCCGACCTCGAGCGATTGCTGACCTATACCTGGCGTAGGCAGCTCGCCGCCTCGGTGGGACGGGTCCTGCAGACCGATCAGGAGGCTCGCGCCACCCGGTTGGCCGTGGGGTTCGCGGACCTGGTCGGGTTCACCCGGTTGAGCCGGCACCTGGAGGAACTGGACCTCGCCCGGCTGGTCGACCGATTCGAGGGCCGGTCCGCTGACCTGGTGACCGCCGGGCGCGGCCGGGTGGTCAAGACCCTGGGTGATTCGGTGATGTTCGTGGCCGACTCGGCTCCGGAGGCCGCGGAGATCGCGCTTCAGCTGGTGGAGGTGCACGCGGGGGAGCGGACCGTTCCGCCGGTACGGGTCGGCGTCGCGCTCGGCCCGGTGCTCGCGCGAATGGGGGACGTGTTCGGGAGCACCGTGAACCTGGCGAGCAGGCTCACCGCGCTGGCGGCGCCGGATCAGGTGCTGGTGGACGCGCGCATGAGCGCCGGCCTGACCGGTCGCCGCCGGTTCAAGCTCAGCCAGGTCGGGCCCCTTGTCGCCCGCGGCTTCGACGAGGTGACCGCCTTCACGCTGGAGAGGCGCCCGCGGGAGCCCGGTTCCGGTTCGGCCTGACTTTGGTGGATGGTCGTCACGTCCTTTGGGGGCTCGAGGAGGTGACCTGATCTGACGGTGCCTTCACCAACGACACGGCAGGCGGGTGGAGGACGTCACATTACCCGGTGGCCGTACATCTCCCCGAGGGGGTCGGCGAGCAGTTCCAGCCGCGCTCCGTCGGGATCGCGGAAGTAGATCGAGGCGTCGCTCTCGAGGTGGTACTCCACCCCGGCGGCGTCCAGCTTGCCGCGCAGCCGCTCCCAGTTCGCCCGCTCCACCGAGATGGCGACATGGTGCAGGCCGCCCAGCACCTCCTGGTACGGGCCCAGATCCAAGCCCGGGAAGTCGAAGAACGCCAGCAGGTTGCCGTTGCCGATGTCGAAGAAGAAGTGGTTGGAGCCCTTGTAGTCCCTGTTCTCGAAGATCTCGGTGAGCGGGAACTCCAGCAGGTCCTGGTAGAAGCGCACCGTACGCTCGACGTCCGAGGAGAGCATCGCGAAATGGTGCAGTCCCTGGGCAGAGCTGGCCGGGCGGTCCTCGCGGAGGTACGTCTCCCGGATCCGGGACCGCTCGGCCTCGATCGCGGCCAGATCGATCATGATCACACCTCGCTGTGTCCGATGGTTGAAATCGAGACTACATACCGGGTGTGTCCAGGGACATCCCTGCGGGTCCAGCCCGTCCAGGACGAGCGCCACCCAGACGCCGTGCCTTGTGGCCACGGCACAGCGCATCGGGTGGTGGCCGAGGGGTGATCGTTTAAAGCGGCATTTGCGACATGCCGCCAACCTGGTCGGACATGGGCCGATCTTCTGCTGGAATCAACAGTTGTGCCAGTAGCCCCCTACCGTCTCGTGCGCCGCGGCAGTTACGCCAAGGCGCAGCCACCCCTGCTCGACGAACAGCAGCGGCGGGTGGTCGAGCACGAGAAGGGGCCAATGCTGGTGCTCGCCGGTCCCGGTACCGGCAAGACCACCACGATCGTCGAGGCGGTCGTGGACCGGATCGAGAACCGGGGGATGGATCCCGAGAAGATCCTGGTCCTCACCTTCAGCCGCAAGGCCGCCGTCGAGCTCAGGGAGCGCATCACCGGCAGACTCCATCGGACCACGCGAACGCCTCTCGCGCTCACCTTTCACAGCTATGCCTACGCGCTGCTGCGGAGAGACGCCGTGCTCGCCGACGACCTTCCGCCACGGCTGCTGTCCGGACCCGAGCAGCTTCTCGAGGTGCGCAGGCTGCTCGAGGGTGAGCGAGAGGACGGCGCCCGTGGCTGGCCCGGCAACCTGCACGAGACCCTGGGCACCAGGGGCTTCGCGGACGAGCTCAGGGACTTCTGTCTCAGGGCCGCCGAGCGCGGCTACGGTCCGGACGACCTGCGCGACCTGGCCAGACTGCACGGACGACCGGACTGGGCCGCGATCGGCCACTTCATGGACCGCTACGCCGAGCGCTTCGACCTCGACCCGGTGCCCTCGTTCGACTATGCCGAGCTGATCAGGGCGGCGGCCGGTCTGCTGTCGGAGGAGGAGGTGCGGCTCCGCGAGCGCGAGTCGTACGACATCGTCTTCGTCGACGAATACCAGGACACGGACCCGGCCCAGGAATATCTGCTGCAACAGCTCGCGGGGGAGGGCCGGGACCTGATCGCGGTCGGTGACCCGGACCAGTCGATCTATGGGTTCCGGGGAGCCGATGTCCGGGGCATTCTCGAATTCCGGCGCCGGTTTCCGACGATCGACGGCGATCCGGCGCCGGTCGTCGCCCTGCAGACCTGCCGAAGAATGGGCCCGACGATCCTGGAGGCCTCCCGGCGGATCGCCAGGAGGCTCCCGGGGATGGTGGCGCACCGCGACCTACGGTCGCCGGACGCCGCCGAGGAGGGCGAGGTCCACGTCATCATCGCGGACAGCCCCAGCCAGGAGTCGGCGCTGGTCGCCGACGAGCTGCGCCGCGCCCACCTGCTCGACGGCGTGCCGTGGTCCAAGATGGCCGTGCTGGTGAGAAGTGCCGTACGGCAGGTGCCGGTGCTTCGCCGGGCGCTGAGCCAGGCCGGAGTGCCCGTGGTCGTGGCCGGCGACGAGGTCCCGCTCCAGCAGGAACCCGCCGTACGGCCGTTGCTGCTCCTGCTGCGCTGCGCGCTCAAGAAGGGCCATCTCAACGAGGAGACCGCCGAGGAGCTGCTCGCCGGTCCGCTCGGCGGCGCCGACGCGCTCGCCCTCCGGCGCCTCAAGAGGGCGCTCAGGGATCTGGACACGCTGGTCCCCCGCGAGAACGGCGCCGAACAGCGCACGCCGAATCAACTGCTCGTCGCCGCGCTGAACGACGCGCGCGAGCTGCTCCTGGTGCATCCGAGGGTCAGGGAGCCCGCCGAACGGGTCGCGCACCTGATCGAGACGGCACGGGAGAGCGCGCGGCAGGGCGGTACGGCCGAGGACGTGCTCTGGGCCGTCTGGCAGGAGAGCGGGCAGGCCGACCTGCTGGTGGAACAGATAGGCAAGGGCGGGCGGGGCGCGGCCGCGGACCGGGACCTCGACGCCGTCGTCGCACTGTTCGATCACGCCGCGAGGTTCGTCGACCGGTTGCCCCAGGCGGGGCCCGAGCTGTTCGTCGACGACCTGGCCGCGCAGGAGATCGCCGGCGATTCGCTGGCCGAGCGGGCACCCGATGGCGATGCCGTACGGATCCTGACCGCGCATCGGTCCAAGGGCCTGGAATGGGACGTCGTGATCGTCGCCGGCGTCCAGGAGGGCGTCTGGCCGGACCTGCGGATGCGCGGTTCCCTGCTCGGTATCGAGGACCTCGTCGAGCTGGCCGGCGGTGGGGATCCACTGACCGGCGAGGTCTTCGGCGCGTCGGTGAGCGCCAAGCTGCTGGACGAGGAACGACGGTTGTTCTACGTCGCCGCCACCCGGGCCCGCAAGCGGCTCATCGCCACCGCCGTCGGCGGCGCGGACAGCGAGGACCGTCCGTCGCGGTTCCTCAACGAACTGCTGCCCGGCGCGTTCGAGCAGTCCACCCTGGACGAGAAGACCCGCTGGCTGTCGCTGTCCGCGCTCGTCGCAGACCTGCGTTCGGTGGTCGCCGACCCGGTGCGGCCGATGCCGATGCGCCGCGCCGCCGCCGACCACTTGGCAAGGCTCGCGCGCGCGGGTGTACGCGGCGCCAAGCCGTCCGCCTGGTACGCCATCACCTCGCTGTCCGATGAGGGCCCGGCGTTCGGCGAGGACGAACAGATCACCATCTCGCCGTCACAGGTGGAGACGTTCGAGAAGTGCGGTCTGCGGTGGCTGCTGTCCATGGCGGTCGGCGCCCAGGACGCCGGGAACAACGAGTACAGCCAGATGGGCAAGGTCATCCACGCGGTGGCCGAGCTCGCCGGCGAGGATCAGGTGGTCACCGAGGTCGACGTGGCCAAGCGGCTGGACGAGATCTGGGACGAACTGGACTTCCGGAGCGCCTGGTACGCCAAGAAGCAGCGCCAGACGGCCGAGAAGATGGTGGACCGGTTCCTGGCCTGGCACCGGGAGAACCCCCGCGAGATCATGGCCATCGAGGAGTCCTTCAAGGTCGATCTGGGCCGGGTCGTCATCAAGGGCCGCATCGACCGGGCGGAGCGCGACAGCGACGGCCGCGCCGTGATCATCGATATCAAGACCACGGGCACGGCGGTGCCGGACAAGGACCTGCCACGCCATCCCCAGCTCGGCGTCTATCAGTACGCCGTGATGCTCGGCGCCTTCCAGCGGCACGGGCTGATCGAGCCCGGCGGCGCGGAGCTGGTCCAGGTCGGCAACGGGTTCCGCATCAAGACCAAGGGAGTGCAGCGCCAGGACGAGCCCGCGGCCGACGAGGATCCGGAGTGGACGAAGAAGCTCGTCGACCGGGTGGCCGAGGGCATGGGCAACCCCATCTTCGAGGCGAGGGCCAACGACGGCTGCCGGACCTGCCCGGTGAGGTCCTGCTGTCCGATCCACGACGAGGGCGGCCAGGTCGGGGAATGACGCCTGCTGCGGGACCGGTCCGCCCCGGTCCCCGTCTGCCCGGACCGGTCCGCCCCCGCCCCGGCCCCCGTCCGCACGTGATCACGTGATCGTAGGGCGGTTGCGTGATCGCGGAGCGGCGGGGGTGCGGGGCGAGCGGGGGTGCGGGGTATAGGCGGACGGCCAGTGGCTCACCTCCAGGTATCACTCACGGTGTATCCGGTGGAGGATCCGTGTATCCGGTGGAGGATCCGTCTGCAACTTGCTGGCACGAACGTTCTCCGTTTCCGCAAATACGTCAATATTCCTTGCGAAATTCCGCAACCCGGTATCGATGCGTGCTCGGTGAACGGGCGTCTGGCCAGGGCGCAGGGGAAGTACGCTCGTATCTCCGAGCTAGAAGGCGGTGGAGATGGCCCTGGTCAGCCCCGGTGAGCTGGCGCGGTTGCTGGAGATACCGGAGCCGACCGCCGAGCAGGCGCGGGTCACCGAGGCACCGCTGGCGCCGATGGCCGTGGTCGCCGGTGCCGGTTCGGGCAAGAGCGAGACCATGGCCGCGCGGGTGGTGTGGCTGGTCGCCAACGGCTTCGTCCGGCCGGAGCGGGTGCTGGGGCTGACGTTCACCCGGAAGGCCGCCGCCGAGCTGGGTGTACGGGTCCGCAGGCGGCTGGATCAGCTTCGGGACAAACTGCCCGAGGACGAGCTGGAACGGCTGGGCGGCTCCTCGGTGTTCGACGGTGAGCCCACCGTGTCGACCTACCACTCGTACGCCGCCCGGCTCTTCGGCGACCACGCGTTGAGGGAGGCGCTGGAACCGACGATGCGGCTCATCAGCCCGGCGGTCTCCTGGCAGATCGCCTCCCGGGTGGTGGATTCCTACGACGGGCCGATGGACAAGGTCGAGTGGACCCCGGACTCGGTCACCAAGGCGATGATGGATCTGGCCGGGGATCTCTCCGAGCACCTGCGGACACCGGACGACGTACGCCGTGTGGGTGCGTGGCTGTCCGAGCGCTTCGCGGGACTGCCCAAGCCACTGAAGGCCCAGCGGGACATCCTGGCCGGGCAAGGAGTACGCGAGCAGCTGCTGCCGCTGGTGGAGGCCTACCGGCGGGCCAAGGTACGGCGCGAGGTCGTCGACCATGGAGATCAGATGGCGTTGGCCGCCCGGATCGCGGCCAACCATCCCGAGGTCGGGATGATCGAGCGCTCGCGTTACGCCGTCGTACTCCTCGATGAGTACCAGGACACCAGCCAGGCGCAGCTCGTCCTGCTCACGTCGCTGTTCGGCGGCGGCCACCCGGTGACCGCGGTGGGCGACCCCTGCCAGTCGATCTACGGGTGGCGGGGGGCCAGCGCCGGAAACCTGCTGCGCTTCCCGCAGGACTTCCCGATCCGGGAGCAGACTCCCGCGCGGATGGCGGAGCTGGCCATGAGCTTCCGCAACGGTGAGCACATCCTCGAGGCGGCGGCCCGGGTGCAGCTGGAACTGCGCGCCGACATGAAATCCGTACCGCCGCTCGGGCCGGGGGAGAACCGGCGGGGGCGCGGGCGGGTCGAGTGCGGGCTCTTCGAGACCGTCGAGCAGGAGGCCGAACGCATCGCCACCCGGATCGGCCATCTGCTCGCCGCCCCGCCTGGGATCGCGCCGGACGGTGGACCCGCCGAGCAGTGGAGCTCCGGCGAGGAGGCCGAGCTGCAGTGTTCGGACATAGCGGTGCTGGCTCGCAAACGGTCCCAGTTCCCGTTGATCCGCCGGGCCCTGGAGGCGCGCGGCATCCCGGTGGAAGTGGTCGGGCTGGGCGGATTGCTGACCGTACCCGAGGTACAGGACGTTGTGGCCACCCTGCGGGTCGTGCACGATCCGACGGCCGGTGCGGCGTTGGCGCGGCTGCTCACCGGACCTCGCTGGCGGATGGGGCCAAGGGACCTGGTGGTGCTCGGCCGCCGTGCCCGCGAGCTGGCCCGCGAGTCCTCCCGTGACGTGATGGTTCACGAGGCCCCCACCGGGCGGGACCGTACGGTCGATCACTCCGGCGACCATCCGGGAGGGCTCCGGCAGGACGCGAAGGCCACGGCGGAAGGGGCGCGTGGTATCGCGGAGGTCGATCCGCTGCGGGCGATGGTGAACGAGCTGTCCCAGGAGACGGGCAGCCTGGTGGACGCGCTCGACGATCTGGGCTCGCCGGACGCCTACTCGCCGGAGGGGTTCGGGCGGCTCGCCCGGCTCCGCGACGAGCTGCGCAACCTTCGCAGGCAGGTCGGGCTGCCGTTGCCCGACCTGGTCACCGAGGTGGAACGGACACTCGGCCTGGACATCGAGGTGGCGGCCCGGACCGGGCTCGATCCCGTGACCGCCCGCGCCGACCTCGACGCGTTCGTCGACGCCGCCGCCCGGTTCGCCGGCGACGCCGAGGACCCCACGCTGGGGGCGTTCCTGGCCTACCTCAAGGCCGCCGAGGCCGAGGAGTTCGGGCTGGAGGCCGGCCGGGTCGGCGAGACCAACAGCGTCAAGCTGCTGACCGTGCACGCCTCCAAGGGCCTGGAATGGCAGGTCGTCGTGGTGCCGGGGCTGGCGTACGCCCCGCTGAAGAACGGCTCCCCGGGCAAGGGGTCGATCTTCCCGTCACCGCCGCAGAGATCTTCCAAGTGGACCACCAACCCGCGGATGCTGCCGTTCCCGTTGCGCGGGGACGCGGGTGACCTGCCACGGCTGGGCGGGCTCGACAAGGACCAGCTGGCCGCCTTCGACGAGGCTTGCGCGGAGCGGGACCTGCGGGAGGAGCGGCGGCTGGCCTATGTCGCGGTGACCCGGGCGCGCTCGCTGCTCATCGCGACCGGCTACCGATGGGGATCGGCCACCCGGGCGCTCGAACCGTCCCCGTTCCTAGAGGAGATCAGGGAGGTCTGCCTGGCCGGAGCGGGGCCGGTCGCGGCCTGGGCCGACCCACCCGAGGACGGGGCGGCCAACCCGCTGCTCGCCGAACCCGAGCAACGCTCCTGGCCGGCGAGCCCGGACGGCGAACGTTATGCGGCGATCAACGAGGGCGCCCGAATGGTCGAGGCCGCCATGACCGGCCGTACCCGCGGCTGGGCGGGTGACGAGGGGCTGACCGAGGCGGACCGGGGCCGGATGTCGGCCTGGGCGCGCGACGTGGAACTGCTGCTGGCCGAGCGGGACCGCGGCCGTTCCGGCGACGGCCTGCAGGTGGAACTCCCCGGCAACCTGTCGGTCTCGTCGCTGGTGTCACTGGCCCGCGATCCGGAGGCGCTGGCCCGGCAGATCCGCCGTCCGATGCCCCGGCCGCCCGCTCCGTACGCCCGGCGCGGCACCGCCTTCCACCGCTGGCTGGAGTCACGGTGGGGCCAGCAACGGCTGCTCGACCCCGACGACCTTCCCGGCGCCGCCGACGAGGGCGCGGCCGACGACGTGTTCCTGGCGTCGTTGCAGCAGAAGTTCGAGGCCTCGGAATGGGCCTCGCGGGAGCCTCTCGACGTCGAGGTCCCGTTCGAGATGGTGATCGGTGATCGCCTGGTCAGAGGCCGGATGGACGCGGTCTTCCGGACCGCCGGTGGTCACGAGGTCGTGGACTGGAAGACCGGTGCGCCACCGTCGGGCGCCGAGGCGGAGTTCGTCGCGGTGCAGCTGGCGGCCTATCGGCTGGCGTGGGCGGCCCTCCAGGAGGTCCCGCTGGAGACGGTCAGCGCCGCCTTCCACTATGTGTCCGCCGGCGTCACCATCCGCCCCGCAGACCTGCTCGACGCCGACGGTCTCGCCGCCCTCCTCGATCAGGTCCCGTCCGTCTGATCCGGACCGTCTGATCCGGACCGTCTGATCCGGACCGTCTGATCCGGGCCGCCTCGGCCGGCACCTCCCGGACGACATGACCGGGCCGGCCCGGCCGACCCGGACAGTGTCATCTGGCTCACTGTTCCTGGTCTATGCGCGTCGTTACGGAGATGATCCTGGGAACGACGCAGGGAGGTCGGTGTGACGGTGATGCACCAGGACAAGGTCGCTTGGGAGGTCACGGAGGCGCTCGGCCGCCTGATGGACTTCGCCGAACCGGAGCTCGACCAGGAGGACATCGTCCTGGAGGTCGCCTGCTGGACCGGCCTGGTGGCCAGGGCGATCGGCCGGCGAGTCCGGCATGTGACCGCGATCGACGCGTCGACCGCCATGCTGGAAGAGGGAAAACGGCGGGCCGACCGCGACGGGATCACCAATGTCACCTTCGCCAGGGGTGATGCCTCCGACCTGCCGTACCTCGCTCGCTCCTTCAGCCTCGTGGTGACACGGTTCTCGTTGCACCACTTCGGGGATCCGCTGGGAGCGTTGCGGGAGATGGTCCGCGTGAGCCGGCCGGGTGCCGGCCTTATTCTGGTGGATATCGTCCGCCCAGAGGGGCCCGGTGATCCGGATGAGATCGAGCGGCTGCGTGATCCCTCGCATGCCGCGCTGCTGACCGCAGACCAGATCGGCGAGCTGCTCGCCGAGGCGGGGGCCGAGGAGAAGCGGCGGGAGTCGTTCGAGGTCGTACGTCCCGTCGGCCAGTGGCTGGAGCAGTCGCGGACACCACCGGACGCGGCCGAACGGATCCGGGCCGAGCTCACGGCCGAGCTGGCGGGCGGCCCGCCCACCGGGCTGCGCCCGGAACTTGTCGGCGGGGAGCTCTCCTTCACCCACTCCCATGTGTTCCTGGCGGCCACCGCCTCCTGACCAGGCTTTTCGAGCAAACGTTCGACACGTCGCGGTGATGGACGCTAGGCTTCGAACATGGGTTCTATGATCGGTGTACGGCCCTCGCCCGGTCAGGCCGCTGACCGGCAGGAGGCCTCTCCCTCGGTTCTGGCGATGCGGATCGGGGTCGTCGCGGCCGAGGCCGCGTTCGCCACGTTCGCCCGCAATATCGACATCGAGGAGGCCGCGGAGGGCGGGTTCGACGTGGAGGGCTACATCGGCCCCGCCGAGTGGCCGGTGTTCTCGCTCGTGCTCGACACGCTCAGTGCCGCGGAGCCGGGTGACACGCGCAGCCTCGACGAACGCAGGGCCGACGCGCTGCGCGACCTCGCGCGCATCTGCCTGGCGGTCAAGGACTCCGGGACGTGACCTCACCGTCTCCCTGACGGCGGACCGCGTGGTGGTGGCTGGCACCGTCCTTCGCCCGGTCACGGGAGTGAACCGGTTCCGGAAGGAAAGAGCCGCCGCTTCAGCCGCGCAGGGCGCGATGCTTGATCTTGCCGGTGGTGGTACGGGGAAGCTCGTCCACGAAGAAGAACTCACGTGGCACCTTGTAACGCGCCAGGTGCCGGCGGACGTAGTCCTTGAGTTCGTCCTCGGTGACCTCGCCGTCTCCTGGGCCGTCTCCTGGGCCGTCTCCCGGGCCGTCTCCGGAGCCGCCGCCGGACCGGACGACATGGGCGACCAGGCGCTGGCCGAACTTCTCGTCGTCCACACCGACCACCGCGACCTCGGCGACGCCGTCGTGTCCTTCCAGCAGGTCCTCGACCTCACTGGGGAAGACGTTCTCGCCACCCGAAACGATCATGTCGTCGGCGCGGCCGTCGATGAACAGCCGTCCCTCCTCGTCGAGATGCCCGAGGTCACCGGTGCTGGTGAGCCCGTCGCGGACCTCCTTGCCGCCGCCCCCGGTGTAGCCGGCGAACTTAAGTCCGCCGCCGACGAAGATCTCACCCGTCTCCCCGGCGGCCGCCTCACCCCCGCCCGGCTTCAGTATGCGCAGTGTGAGACAAAGGGACGGTCGGCCGACCGTGCCCGGGGCGGCCCGTAGATCTCCGGGGGTAGAGATGGTGGCCCACCCGGTCTCGGTCGCGCCGTACACGTTGTGCAGCACGTCGCCGAACGCGTCCATGAAGGCCAGGGACAACTCGGTGTGCAGTGCCGCTCCGCCGCAGACCACCACCCGCAGCGAGGGCGTGCCGGGCCGGGCGGACGGCGGCACTTCGAGGATCCGGCGCAGCATTACCGGGACCACGACCAGCGCGCCCGCCCGGTGCCGGGCGATGGCGTCCAGTGCCTGCTTCGCCTCGAACTTCCGGCGCAGGACCACCGGAAGACCCAGGGCTAGGCCGCTCATCAGATAGGCGAAACCGAGCACGTGGAACAGCGGCGGTCCGATGACGATCGGCTCCCCGGAACGGAGCGGCACCCGCACCAGATGGGTGAGCACCGCGGGGATGATGGCTCCGATCGACAGATCATGCTGGGCGCCCTTCGGCGTCCCGGTGGTCCCGGACGTCAGGATGATCATGCGTGTGGTCCGCTCGGCCACCAGCGGTTCCGGCTCGGTGGCCGCTACCAGTTCGTCGATCGTGGGGTTGCGGGACGGGCCATCGTGCCAGGCGGTCACCATTGCGCCCGCGAAGGACGCGTCGTCGAGCAGCGCGTCGAACTCCTCGTCCAGCACGAGCGCACCGATGCTCTCCCGATCGAGGACGTCGCTCAGCTGCTTGGCCGAGAAGTCGGTGTTGAGGAGAACGACGTCGTGGCCGAGCCGTGAGGCGGCCAGCGCCGCCTCGATGAAACCTCGGTGGTTACGGCACAGGATGCCGATCCGCCGTCCTTCGGCGACGCGTGCGCGCAGTGCGGTCGCCAGAGCCGCCGCGCGGTGCTCGAGTTCGGCGAAGGTCAGCTCGCCGCGCTCGTCGATCACGGCGATGCGGTCGGGATGGCGCAGCGCCGCCACCGCGCCCGCTGTGGCCGGGGTCATCCCGAACCGGGCGACCGGGAAGAGCAGGCGTGCGGCCCGATCCGGCCGCATGGGCTGCAGCACCCTGGAGTTCCAGGCGCCTCGCACGACGTCCGCTCCGAACCCCGCATACCGCTGCGGCCGCTCCGTGATCGTCCGTCCCAGTCTGCGAACCTGGTCGACCAGCACTGAGGGTCTCCTCTTCCGGCCGGCCCGGCCATGCTCGGCCCGCCGGCCACTCCCGCCCGTGGCACGGCGGCTGCCATACCCGCCGACCTCTGGAATGGTGCCTGCATACCCGGAATTCATCCTGACATGTTCCGCGAAACGGCGTCAGAAGACCTGCCTCGGTGATCATGAACCTCGTCGGCTGACCGCGTGATCACCGGATCGTGAGTTCATGGTTCGTGAGTTCATGGTTCGGGAGTTCATGGTTCGGGAGTTCATGGATCGAGAGTTCATGGAGTGACGCTTCGCAGATAGTTGGGTGCGGGCGGCCCGTAGTGCTTGTTGATGTCGGCGGCGCCGGTGCGGGTCTTGTCGACCAGGGTTCCGGCGGTGAGCATCGCCTTGACCGGCAGCGTCTCGGCGTCCAGCGTCCGTTTCCGGAGGAACGCCGACTGCGCTCCGAAGGCTTCCAGCGCCTCGTCCAGCCGGGTACGGATCAGGGCCAGCCCAGTGCGGAGCGGCAGCAGCCCGCGGTCGGCGAGCCCGAAGGCGATCGCGCCGGCGCACAGATGCAGGGTGATCGTGACGAAGACCTTGGCGAGCGCCTCGGGGCCGGTGGTGAGCAGACGTTCGTCGGCGGGCTCGAAGGTGATGCCCAGCGACTCGCCGAGGCGGACGGGATCGACCAGCGGGCTGTCGTTGTCCTTGAGCAGCAGCTCCAGAGAACCGGGGCGGAGCACGACCGAGACGTTCTGCTGATGGGCCTCCAGCGCGATGCCGTACCCGACGAACAGGGTGACGTTCCATGCGAACAGTGCCCGCAGGTAGCGGCTGAAGAACCCGCCGACGTCGTCGGTCAGCTCCTCGATGACATACCGGCCGGCGGGCGCCCGTGCGAGCAAGGCCGCGACCGGTATCACCCGGGCGCCGGCGGTCTCGGCGGGGAATCGCCGGACCAGGTAGCCGAGGTAGGGATCGGCCGCGTGCCCGTAGGTCTGCTCGTCGGCGAGCAGCACCGGCAGGCCGGGTTCGCGGTCGAGTACCCGTCGCAACACGCGTTCCACCAGCGCCCCGTCCCGCAGGCTCCGTGGCACGATCGTGCGCCGGTTGCGCACCCCGAGCGTGCTGGTCGGCAAGGGCACCTTGAGATGGGTCAGCGGGTCCGCCACCGCGCAGACGGTCCGCATCGACAGGGTCGGCCTGACCTCGAGGTACGGCTTGGGCGCGAGCACGATCCCGGTCGTGATGTCACGGTCGGTGCCGGTGGGCGGGGAGTCGCGGCGCGCCTCGGGCACGACGTAGAGGTCCCTCGCCGGCGAAGCGGAGTGCGGACCGGGCCGGCCTGCCATGGACACGGTACGGAACTCGCGCCGGCCGGTCTCCCGCGCGAAGCGAGGTCCCTGCGCGGTGAGGGGATGCACGGGAAACAGCACGCGGGAAGGGTCGGGGGAGAGCCCCACGTCCTCGGGGTCGGGCCACCAGGCCGGCCGCTCTCCGGCCGAGGTGACGCGTGCCCGGGGGACGGAGGCCCAGCGCAGCGAGAAGATCGGGTGGAACTCGGGCGCGTAGCGTCGCAGATCCTGCTCGCTCAGTCCCAGCCGGCAGCGGCCCGCCGGATGTACGGGATGGTCGGTGTAGGCGGCCAGGGTGTCATGGAGGACCCCCGGTCCCGGCTCGGCGGATCGATCGCCGCGCCGCAGCGCCGCCAGGACCCCGGCATGAACCCCATCGTGCAGCAGTTCCGTGGCGAGGGACTCCCTGCACTCCCGCTCGAAGGCCGCGACGTCGTCGCGCGGGTCGGCCACGAGCCGTACCAAGGTCAGAACCTCCTCGAGCCGCAGGCCGGGAGTCACCGGTGGTGCCGACAGGAAGGCGGCGGGCCGCAGGAACGACCCGGCCACGTCCGGGCGAGGCGAGCCGGACGGCAGCGGAGCGCCCGACGCGACGAGACGTCGCAGGCCGCCGTAGTCCTCACGGAGGAGTGCGTCGAGCAGCCGTGCGGCAAGGCGGGCCTCGATCACGTGATCTCCCAGGTGTGCTCGGCGCGGAAGTCCCGAAGGGCGGCCTCGACGGCGGCCGGGCTGGGGGCGATGACCTGGATGATGCCGAGATAGTCGCGGTTGGTGCGGGTCAGTGTGATCTGGTCGCCAGGGACCCGCAGCGGCCGGTAGGTGAGCCGTACGCCGTCGGCCCGGCGATCCAGCGGGCCGGGAGCGGCGGTGAGCGTCCCGGAGCGTTCGGCCAGCACGTTGTCCACGGCCGCATGCCATCCGGCGTCCGCAGCGCCACGCCAGAGATCTTCCCGTGAGCCCGTGAGGTCTTCCTGGGATGAGGCCGGTGCGCTGTACCGGGGGCCGGCCACCAGACGTCGGACGCCGCCGGCCCCCGCCGCCGCGATCTCGGCCACGCGCGGATCGGATGGCACCGCCCCCGCATCCGCGCCGGGGGCGCACACGCTGCCCGAGCCGGCGTGAACCACCGGGTCGCGGCGGACGAGGTCATCGAGAGGATCGCCCAGATGGACGCGGAGGACGTACTCGAAGATCGGCGAACCGAGGAGATCGGCGAGCAGGAAGTCCACGTGGTCACCGATGATCCGATAGTTGACCTCGATCAGCCGGGCCCGGCCCTCGTGTACGACGAACTCGGTGTGACAGGCCCCGAATCCGACCCCCAGGGCGGCGAGCTGGGTCAGGACCTGGCCGGTCTCCGGTGGCGGCGGGGCCCAGTCGAGCCGTTCCTCCACGAAGAACGGCGGCGGCGACAGAGCCGTACGGAAGGAACCGAGAACGGCGAGGCTCCGCCCGTCACCGAGGGTCTCCAAAGTGTGCAGCGGGCCGGGCAGGTACTCCTCCAGCACCAGCGGATCGGCCCGGTGCCGGCGGATCTCCGCCACCCGCCCGGACAGTTCGGTGGCGCCGCTGACCAGGAAGACGTCCTCGCTGGCCACGCCCTCCCGGGGCTTGAGCACGGCGGGGAAGGGCACGGCGTCGGCGGGGTCCCCGATGGCGACCCTGTCCAGGCCCAGGTCCGCCAGATGCCGCCGCATGAGCGCCTTGTTCTTGGTCCTGGTCGCCGCCCGCCAGTCCTTGGCGGGCAGCCCGAAGTAGGCCGCGGCGAGGGCGGTGGGCGCCTGCAGGTGGTCGCTGTTGGAAAAGATCGCGTCCGGCGTGCGCGCGTGCTCGATGATCTCCCGGAAGTCCGTGACCTCACATCCGGTCACGGAGACGCGGCGGAGGTCCCCGGACGCTTGTGGCCCGAGGCCGGAGGCGTACGCCCGCTCGTGGTCGGACGGCCGATCGGTCAGCACGATTACCTCGAGATCCAGCCGGACGGCGGCGGGCAGGAACCCCTGCGTCACTGAGTCGGTCACCTTGCCCGCGACGAGATAGAGCCGCACACGCATACCCTTCCTGAAGGACCTGAAGGAGATGGCTTTCCTGGACGAGACGTGCCTCCCGAGCGAGATGAGCCGCTGAAACGGGACGAGCGTCGAGTGAGGTAAGCCTTGCCTAACTCACGTCACCTTAACGGGCAGGCGGGCGCCGCGTCCGGAAACCGGTCGACACGCGTGCTTCCCGGATGCGCTTCCCGGGTGCCGGGTGCCGGGTGCCGGGTGCGAGGCCGGGACGAGTCGGCGAAGATGGCGGGCATGGACCTTGTGCAGCGGTGGGACGCCCTGGTGGGCCCGGAGGCGCGGCGGCTGGGAGACGATCTCGTCGGGCGCTACCGCGAGGAGCACCGGTGTTATCACACCACCGAGCACCTCACCGTGGTGCTGGACCTCGTCGAGGAACTCGCCGGGCACGCCGCCGACGCCGGCGCGGTACGGCTGGCGGCGTGGTTCCACGACGCCGTCTACGACCCGGAACGCGGCGACAACGAGGAACGCAGCGCCCGGCTGGCCGAGCGGATGCTGGCCGACACCGACCTGCCGCCGGAGACGATCGCCGAAGTGGCCCGGCTGGTACGGCTGACGGCCACCCACGCTCCCGAGCCGGGGGACTCCAACGGGCAGGTGCTCTGCGACGCGGACCTGGCCATCCTCGCGGCCGCGCCCGCCGACTACGCGGCTTACGCCTCGGCGGTACGCGAGGAGTACGCCTTCGTACCGGAGGATCTCTTCGCCGCGGGCCGAGCCCAGGTGCTGACGGATCTTCTCGCGCTGCCCGCACTCTTCCACACACCGGCGGCCCGGGAACGCTTCGAGGGGAAGGCCCGCCACAACGTGGAGACCGAGCTCACCCTCCTGGGCGCCCGGCCCATTCCATGATCATGCCGCGATCGACGAACCGTGAATGATCACGGAGTGGGGGCGGGACGGTGTTTCGGCCGGCGCAGACCGGATGCCGTGAGGCGGCGCAGCAGTTCCTGGCAGCCGACCGGCGCGGCACCCAGCTCGACCGCCGCGTCGTACAGCTCGGCCGGCACGTCATAGTGGTCGCGTTCGAAGGCCCGGGGCGGCATACCGAGCCGGGCCGCGAACAGGTGCAGCTCGTCGAAGGACTCGTCGCTGACCAGGTGAGACCACACCCGCCCGCGCGTCGGCCACAACGGCGGGTCGATGAAGATCACTGCAATCCCTCCCTTCGAGCCCCGTATGGGCCCCGAACTAGAGTGACACGCCTGACGACATGCAAAGGGGCATGGGAGTGAATGTTCGTGACTTCGTCGAAGCCAACGCGAGCGGGTTCTTCGCGGACCTCAAGGAATGGCTGACCATTCCCTCGGTCTCCGGGGACCCCGAGCACCACGGCGATGTGCGCGACTCCGCGCAGTGGCTGGCCCGGTATCTGCGGGAGGTCGGCTTCCCGACCGTAGAGGTCTGGGAGACGCCGGGTCTGCCGGCGGTCTTCGCCGAGTGGCCGGCCGAGGATCCCGCCGCGCCCGCCGTGCTGGTCTACGGCCACCATGACGTACAGCCGGGAGAACCGGCCGAGGAGTGGCTGACCGCGCCGTTCGAGCCCGTCGAGCGCGGCGACCAGCTCATCGGCAGAGGCGCCTCCGACGACAAGGGCCAGGTTCTCTTCCACACCCTGGGGCTGAAGGCCAACCTGACGGCTCGCGACGCCACCGCCCCGCCGGTGCACCTCAAGCTCCTCATCGAGGGCGAGGAGGAGTCCGGTTCGATCCACTTCGCCGACCTGCTCACCAGGGAGCGTGACCGGCTCGGCTGCGACGTGATCGTGATCAGCGACACGTCCATGTGGGCGAGCGACGTCCCGTCCATGTGCGTCGGCATGCGCGGGCTGACCGAGGCCGAGATCGACCTGTACGGCCCGGAGGTGGATCTGCACTCCGGCTCGTTCGGCGGTGGGGTGCCCAACCCGTTGCACGCGATGGCCGCGCTGCTCGCCGGGCTGCATGACGCGGACGGGCGGGTCACGCTGCCCGGCTTCTATGACGGCATCATCGAGCTCACCGACGAGGAACGCGAGCTGCTGGCCCGGCTGCCCTTCGACGAGGCCGCCTGGCTGAAGACCGCGGGCAACAGCCGAGCCGCGTACGGGGAGCAGGGCTTCACCACCCTGGAACGCATCTGGGCCCGGCCCACCGCCGAGGTCAACGGGATGTGGGGCGGCCACACCGGCCC
The DNA here is from genome assembly GCA_025964695.1 of Streptosporangiaceae bacterium. Lineage (GTDB taxonomy): Bacteria > Actinomycetota > Actinomycetes > Streptosporangiales > Streptosporangiaceae > Actinomadura_E. The sequence continues at coordinate 66,083 of JAOPYK010000149.1, forward strand.
GGGCGGCAAGACGATCATCGGTCGGGAAGCTCATGCCAAGGTCTCCTTCCGGCTGGTCGCGGGTCAGGACCCTGTGAAGGTGCAGGAGGCCCTGCAGTCGTACGTCGCCGTGCACATTCCGCCGGGCATCAAGGCCAAGGTCACCATTTCCGGCCCCGGCGTGCGGCCCTGTTTCTCGCCGATCGGCTCTCCCGCCGTGCAGGCCGCCAAGCGGGCCATGGAGAAGGCCTTCGGCACGGAGGTCCTGTTCACCCGGGAGGGCGGCAGCGGCCCCGAGGCCGATCTGGCCGACATCCTGCAGGCCCCGCTGGTGTTCTTGGCGGTCGGCCTGGACGACGACCGAATCCACGCGCCCAATGAGAAGGTCGAGATGCCGATGCTGCTCAAAGGCGCGGAGTCGGCCGCGTACTTCTGGGACGAGCTCGCCACGAGCCTGCCCCGCCGGGCGCTCGGCTGACCCGCGATGACCGGGACCGGAAGACACCGCGACCAGATGGAAGGACCTTCGTGACCGAACTGGGCTGGCTGGCACTGGCACGCGGCACTCTCGACCGGATGGCCGAGCGGCGCAGGGACGACGCGTGGGTGGCCGAGATCTGGGCAGACCCGCGCACCCGGGTCTTCGCGATAGAGCAAGGGCAGGCGCTCGTCCAGGTCCGGGACATCCCTTCCCTGGTGTTCGTCTCGGCCGCGGAGCTGACCGAGACAGACGAGCGATACCTGATGGGCGTCGACACCGACGGGGTCGCCTACTTCGCGGTCTCCGGTCCGCTGCCGGTCATCGAGGGAGCCGAGCAGTCCGACCTGCGGCGGATCGGAGCGCTCCTGAGCGACCGTGACTCCGGGCTGCTCACCCACGCGGTCGCCCTGCAGCACTGGCACGCGACCCACCGGCACTGCCCGCGCTGCGGCGCGCGTACGGAACCGGCGGCGGCAGGCCATGTACGGGTCTGCCCCGCCGACGGATCCGAGCACTTCCCCCGCCTGGACCCCGCCGTCATCATGCTGATCGCCGACGCGGCCGACCGGGTCCTGCTGGCCCGTGGCCCCGCCTGGCCCGAGGCCATGCGGTCGGTGCTGGCCGGCTTCGTCGAACCGGGGGAGTCCCTCGAGCAGGCGGTCGCCCGTGAGGTGCGCGAAGAGGTGGGGTTGGTGGTGCGCGACATCCGCTATGTCGGCAGCCAGCCGTGGCCGCTGCCGCAGAGCCTCATGCTCGGCTTCTTCTGCCGGGTCGACGAGGGCGCGACCCCGCCCGAGGACCTGCGGCCGGACCCGACGGAGATCCTCGACGCCGCCTGGTATACCCGTGAGGAGTTCCGGGCGGCGGTCGAGGCGGGCGAGATCATGGCCCCCGGCAAGCTCTCCATCGCCAGCCGGATGATCAGCCACTGGTACGGCGGCGAGGTTTCCCGGTTCCGCGGCTCCCGCCTTCCCTGACCACCCTCCGGCTCCGTTGATCACACCCGGCTTCCCGGGTGACCGCCGGTCCCGGAACCGCGCGGGCCGGAGGGAGGTCCGGGGCGGGAGTCAGGCCAGGGAGGCCAGGCGGGCCTTGACGTCCTTGGCGCTGGGATTGGTCACGGCGCTGCCGTCCGGGAAGACCACCGTGGGGACGGTCATGTTGCCGCCGTTGACGCTCATCACGTACTCCGCGGCAGAGGTGTCGTGCTCGATGTCGATCTCGACCATGTGAATGCCCTCGCGGGCCAGCTGGCTCTTGAGCCGTCGGCAGAATCCACACCAGGTCGTGGTGTACATCGTCAGCCGGCCGGTGGGGGCAGTGGACATGTGAGCCGCTCCTCGAGGTGGTCCGTACCATTCCGCAGTCGATCGGGGGATCGCACACAGCGCAACGCTCTGCTCTGGAACTACATTCCAGCAGGCGCCCGATGGCCCGCAGGCGAGCTCCGGGTGCCGGGGATGCGTGGCCGGAGGGTGACGAGCGCGTCATCCAAGCGCGTCATCCACAGGTTGCCGGGTAGCGACCAATCCGTCTGTGGCTCCTGCAAGGATGTGTGACATGGATGCCGAGGCGGTGCTGGAGGGACTCGATCCGGAGCAGCGCGCGGTCGCCGAGGCCGTACGCGGGCCGGTGTGCGTGCTCGCCGGGGCCGGCACGGGCAAGACCCGCGCGATCACCCACCGGATCGCCTACGCCACGCTGACCGGGGTCATGGCCCCGCAGCGGGTGCTGGCAGTGACGTTCACCACCCGCGCGGCGGGCGAGCTGCGCGGACGGCTCCGCGCGCTCGGCGCTCCGGCGGTGCAGGCCCGCACCTTCCACGCGGCGGCGCTGCGCCAGCTCACCTACTTCTGGCCGAGGATCATCGGCGGTGAGCCGCCCAAGATCCTAGAATCCAAGATCGGCCTGGTCGCCGACGCCGCCCGCGGCTGCCGCCTGTCCTTCGGCCGTACGGAGCTGCGCGACATCGCGGGCGAGATCGAATGGGCCAAGGTCACCCAGCTCCGGCCCGAGGACTACCCGGGGGCGATGGTCCGCGCAGCCCGGAAGGCCCCGGTGGACCCGGTCGACGTGGCCCGCGTCTACACGATGTACGAAACGCTCCGGCGCGAGCGCAACCTGCTCGACTTCGAGGGGATGCTGGAGCTCACCGCCGCGGTGCTCACCGAGCACCGGGAGGTCGCCGAACAGGTGCGGGACCAGTATCGCCACTTCGTGGTGGACGAGTTCCAGGACGTCAACCCGCTGCAGAAACTGCTCCTCGACACCTGGCTGGGCGGTCGCGACGAGCTCTGCGTGGTCGGTGACCCCAGTCAGACGATCTACTCCTTCACCGGTGCCAGCCCGTCCTATCTGCTCGACTTCACCAAGGACCACCCGCGGGCGACGGTGGTCAAGTTGGTCCGCGACTACCGGTCGACCCCCCAGGTGGTCCGGCTGGCCAACGGGGTGCTGGAGGCGGCCAGGGCAGCGGGCCGCCAGCACCGGCTGGAGCTGATAGCGCAGCGCGAGGACGGACCCGAGCCGGCCTTCGCCGAATACGACGACGAGGTGGCCGAGGCCGATGACGTGGCCCGGAAGGCGCGCAAGCTCATCGAGAACGGCGTGCCCGCCCGTGACATCGCGGTGCTGTTCCGGATCAACGCCCAGTCGGAGGCGTACGAGCAGGCCTTCACCGACGCGGGCATCCCCTACGTCCTGCGCGGCGCCGAGCGGTTCTTCGAGCGGCCAGCCGTGCGCGAGGCCGTCGTCCGGCTGCGCGGCGCGGCCCGGGCCGGTGCGGACGCGGAGACCGACGGCACCGGGCTGATCGCGACCGTACGCCACGTGCTGTCGGGCAGCGGCTTCACCGACAAGGCGCCCGGGGGCACCGGGGCGGCACGGGAGAAGTGGGAGTCCCTCGCCGCGCTGGCACAGCTCGCCGAGGACATGGCGGCGGACGATCCGAAGGCCGGTCTGGCGGAGTTCGTCGCCGAGTTGGAGGAGCGCGCACAGGTCCAGCACGCGCCGCCACTGGAGGGGGTGACGCTCGCCTCGCTGCACGCGGCCAAGGGCCTGGAGTGGGACGCGGTCTTCCTCATCGGCCTGGTCGACGGCACCCTGCCGATCATCTATGCGGAGACGACCGCGCAGATCGAGGAAGAGCGGCGGCTGCTCTACGTCGGGATCACCCGGGCCAAGGAGCACCTCTCGCTGTCCTGGGCGCTGGCGCGAGCGCCGGGGGGCAGGAAGATCCGCCGGCCGTCCCGTTTCCTGGACGGTCTCGCCCCGCGGACCTCGACCCCGACACCGGCCCGCGTCGAGCGCGCCAAGCGCGGCGGCGGACGCAGCGGCCCCCAGCCGTGCCGGGTGTGCGGCCGGCCGCTGATGGCCGCGCTGGAGCGCAAGCTGGCGCGCTGCCAGTCCTGCCCCGCCGATCTGGACGAGGCGCTGTTCACCCGGCTCAAGGAGTGGCGGGTGGAGGTGTCCAAGGCTCTGAAGGTGCCGGCCTACGTCGTGTTCACCGACGCGACCCTGCAGGCCATCGCCGAACGCAAGCCCGTCGTCGAGCAGGACCTTTCCGGTATCCCCGGCGTGGGCTCGGTGAAGCTGGACCGTTATGGTGCCGCCATACTTGCGTTGGGCCGGGGTGAGACACCGCCCACACTGGTCGATTTGGGAGACTGACCGGCGTGAAACACGTCGTGTCGCGAGCGCGCCGGACGGCGCAAGGTGAGCGGAGCGAATGATGAGCGCTGCGCTCAAGGAGCTGCTAGAGATCCTCGATCTCGAGCAGATCGAGAACGACATCTTCCGTGGCCGGAGCCCGGAGGACCGCCAGCAACGGGTCTTCGGCGGGCAGGTGGCCGGGCAGGCGCTGGTGGCGGCAGGTCGTACGGTCCCCGTCAACCGGCCCGTGCACTCGCTGCATGCGTACTTCATCCGGCCCGGAGACCCGCTGGTGCCGATCGTCTACACCGTGGACCGGCTCCGGGACGGGCGTTCGTTCACCACCCGGCGGGTGGCCGCCATCCAGCACGGCAAGGCGATCTTCACACTGTCGGCCTCCTTCCAGGTGGCCGAGGACGGGCCGGAGCATCATGCGACGATGCCGGACGCACCCGACCCGGAGACGCTGCCCACCAACCGGGACCGGCTCGTACCGCTGTTCGGTGAACGCTTCGCCGAGGAGTTCAGCCGCCGCCGTCCCTTCGACCTCCGGCATGCCACCCCGCTCACCTGGGAGGCGGCTAAGGATCCGTCGCTGATCACGCCCGAGTCCAAGGTATGGCTGAAGATCGACGGAGATCTGCCCGACGATCCGCTGCTGCACGTCTGCCTGATGACGTACGCCTCGGACATGACCCTGCTCGACACGGTGCTGCTCAACCACGGGCTGGCCTGGGGCGACCGGCGCACCATGGGGGCCAGCCTGGACCATGCCATGTGGTTCCACCGGCCCTTCCGCGCCGACCAGTGGCTGCTCTACGCCCAGGACACCCCGTTCGCCGGCGGCGCCCGGGGCCTGGCGCACGGCCAGGTCTTCACCCAGGACGGGCAGCTCGTCGTCTCGGTGATGCAGGAGGGCCTCGTACGGGTCACCGATCCGGAGGAAACCGGCGAGTGACAGCGGGGCCGCCGACGCTGGAGAGGGCCTGCTGGTTCCGTGGAATCGTCCACAAAATCGCAGGTCAAAAATACCTTGATTGATTTCGTGTAATCCTCGTACGCTCTACTCGAGCACTTAGACAGCCAAGCGCCCGGTGCGTGAGGCCCGAGAGCCAGGAAGGTGGTGTCCGATCCGGTGAGAATCTCAATGCGTATAGAGCCGACCTGGGCCGACACCTGCCCTGGCTCCTATGCCTCCGCGCCCAAAGCCTTCATGCCCGAGTTGGCGTTCATGACGTCGTGGGACGTCCAGAACCAGCTCGCGGCCGTCGGCGAACCGCTCTCCGTCAATGGGGAGCGACTGCGCGATGAGCAGCAGTCTGCTCTGAACAGGCAAAGCCAGGACGAGCAGGGGCGGAGTGTCTTCACCGGCACTGCCACCGGCCCGATCGCTCTGACGGCCCACATGGGCGCCACCAAGCGTGGCGTGTCGGGTCCGTACCCCTGGAGGCCACCGGTCTAACAAAGCACCGGTTAGCCCCCAGGCCGCGGATCCAGCACATCGGATCCGCGGCCTTCTTTTATTTGGCCGGACGACCAACACCGACTGAACCCGTTGAGATCCAACGAGAGGAAAATGGGGTGACACCGATGCAGGAGCTGGCCCTTACCGCGAACGCGGAGGACCTGCTGCTCCCGTGCCGGACCGACTCGGACCTGTTCTTCGCCGAGGCGCCCGCCGACGTCGAGCTGGCCAAGGCACTCTGCCTGGACTGCCCGATCCGCAAGGCCTGCCTGGCCGGTGCGCTCGAGCGGCAGGAGCCGTGGGGCGTCTGGGGTGGCGAGCTGTTCGTACGCGGCGAGATCGTGGCGCGCAAGCGGCCGCGTGGCCGGCCGCGCAAGGACGCTCGCGAGGCCAACGAGGTCACTGTATGAGCACCGTCTCCGCGGTCGACATCACGCCGATCGCCGTCCCCGCCATCAGCCGACCGGAGGGCCTCAGCCCCTCCGCGATCAAGGAGCGCAAGGTGAGCTTGCTCAGCGTAGAACTGTCCAGGGAGCGAATACGCGTCCTGGACCGGGAGATCAACCAGAACGTCCATGCGGCCGCCAGGGTCCGCGCCGTCAGGCGCGCCCGCCGCGACGCCCGGGTACGGGCGCTGCGAGTGCGCCGCCTCCTGCTCGCCCGGTAAGCCCGGTCGTGAACCGGTAGCCGAACCGCCGCCCGGCCTTCTTGGATGGTTTGCCGGCCGGCGGTTCCCGGGACGAGCACAGAAAAGCGGGGCCCCTGCCAAAAGCAGGGGCCCCGCTTCCGTCAATCCATGACCTGCGGCCGACCTCATGAGCGAGGTGGCGGGTCACCCGGTGAGCTCTTCGTCGGCAGCGGTGTCGTCCTCGTCGTCGGCGAAGCCGGGCACCCACTGGAGTGCCTCGCCGCGGAACGGACCCTCGGCCTCGAGCTGGCACAGCACGCCGGTGCCCGCCGACACCACCCGGTGGATGATCACGTACGACGGCGGCAGGTTGAGCTGCCGGACGACGTTGGTCGGGCGCAGGTCGGTGACCCGGGCGGCCTGTTCGCGCAGCCATTCCCGGCTGAACTTGAAGGTGTCCTCGATGAGCGGCTCGGCGATCGGTGCGATGAAGGCACGCAGTCCCTCGGGGTCGACGGTGACGCCCTCGCGGAGGAAGTCCTCCTCGCGCAGCGTCCGTTCGATCTCATCGATGTCCAGGATCGTGCCGATCCGCATCAGCCGGCCGATGCGGCGGTGGAAACCGCCGGGCAGCCGGTCGATCGCGCCGAAGTCCAGGACTCCCAGCCGGCCGTCGTCGAGCAACCGGAAGTTGCCCGGGTGCGGGTCACCGTGCAGCAGGCCGCTGCGGGCCGGCCCGGAGAACAGAAACCGGCAGTACAGCAGCCCGGCATGGTCGCGCTGCTCCTGCGTGCCCTCGTTGATGATCTTGGAGAGCGGGAGGCCGCTCTCCATCCACTCGGTGACGAGCACGTTTCCCGACTGTGAGACGACCTCGGGAACGAAGAAGTCGGGGTCATCGAGGTAGGCCTTGTGGAAGATGGCCTGCGACTCGGCCTCGATGGAGTAGTCGAGCTCCTCGACCACACGTTCCTTGAGCTCGGCGAGCATGGTCTTGATGTCCAGCCCGGGCATCAGCGCCCCGAACAGCTTGCCGATCCGGGCCAGCTGGTTGAAGTCGCTGATCAGGGCCTTTCCCGCACCGGGATACTGCACCTTGACGGCGACGGTACGGCCGTCGCGCCAGATGGCCTTGTGCACCTGGCCGATCGAGGCGGACGCGGCGGGCCTGTCGTCGAACTCGGTGAACTGCCCGCGCCAGTCCGGTCCCAGGCTCTGCGCGAGCACCTCGTGCACGGTCCGCGCGGGCATTGGAGGGGCGGAGTCCTGCAGCTTGGTCAGCATGCTGCGGTACGGGCCCGCGATCTCCGGAGGCAACGCCGCCTCGAAGATCGACAGCATCTGGCCGACCTTCATCGCCCCGCCTTTGAGCTCGCCCAGAACCCTGAACAGCTGCTCGGCGGTGCGGGTCTGAATCTCCTGGGCGACGAGCTCGGCAGGCCTGCCGATGGTCCGCTTGCCGAAGCCGAGAGCGCTACGCCCGGCGAATCCGATGGGCAGGGTCGCTAGCTTTGCCGTCCGCGTCACCGCGCGGCGAGGGAGATCGGTCACCGGCCCATTGTCCGCGATAAGTGGTCGTTTACGCCACAACGACCTTGACGAATCCTGGCCAGAGCTTTGTAGCTTACGGTGGCTAGCTGGCGAAACATCGGCCGCGTGGCCTTTCTCACGCATCCGGCCAGCTCTTGACACCATGGCAACGAGGGCGGCGAACGGGCCGGCCCACGCGTCCATTCCGGCACGGATAGCCTCCTGGCATGTTCGAAGAGCTGACCGTGGACCGCCGTCCCGACGGGATCGTCGTCCTCACGCTGAACGACCCCGCGCGCCGCAACGCCATGTCCGACGAGATGACCGCGGCCTGGAAACAGACGATGAGCGAGCTGCGGGCCGACCCGGCGCTGCGGTGCGTCGTGGTCACCGGCGCCGGCAGCGCCTTCTCCTCCGGTGGCAACCTGTCCTGGCTCGCGGAGCGTAACGACATCGAGCTCCCGGCACTGCGTGATCACATGCTGGAGTTCTACCGGAGCTGGCTGACGATCCGGCAGCTGGAAGTGCCCACGATCGCGGCGATCAACGGGCCCGCGGTCGGCGCGGGACTGTGCCTCGCCCTCGCCTGTGACCTGCGCTACGTGGCCGACGATGCCAAACTCCTGGCGCCCTTCACCGCGCTGGGCCTGCACCCGGGCATGGCGGCGACCTTTCTGTTCCCGGAGACCGTTGGACTGCCGCGCGCCCGTGAGCTGCTGTTCACCGGCCGTACCGTGACCGGCGCGCAGGCGGAGGCCATCGGCCTGGTCAACCGGGCGGTGCCACGATCCCAGGTGCTCCAGGAAGCGCTCGAGATCGCCGGAGAGATCGCGGCGCAGGCTCCGGTGGCCACCCGGCTCGCCAAGGTGGCGCTCTCCGACGGGGGACCGCCCAGCCTGGAGGCCGCGCTGCGCTGGGAGTCGCTCGCCCAGCCGGTGACCATGACCTCGCAGGACCTGCTGGAGGGACTGGCCGCCCAGCGCGACAGACGCCGTCCGAACTTCAGCGGCCGTTGATGGCGGCGTGCACAGCGGGTGTTCAGGAACGTCCAAGGCGTGAGACAACTCCTGTCGAGGATGGGACACAGGTCGTGGAAACCGTGGTGGGTTTCCTGTGGAAAACAAGACCCCAGCCTGTGGACAGTTCTGGGGAGAACCTAAAAAATCCGAGCTGACCTGGTCAAATACGATCTACCCCCTGTGGAGAAAGCAAAATTTTCGGTACGGTTCTTGCCGTGCCCCCTAACGTCGAGGTCCGCCGCAGCGCCCGACGCAGACGGACCGTCTCCGCCTACCGCGACGGTGACAAAACCGTCGTGCTGCTGCCCTCCCGCCTGACCCAAGCCGAAGAAGAACAATGGGTCGCCACGATCCTGGAACGGCTCGCCGAACGGGAGCGCCGTAGGCGCCCCAGCGACGAGGCACTCCTGGAGCGGGCTCGTGACCTGTCGTGCCGTTATCTGCCCGGGCCTCCAGAGCCGGCGAGTGTTCGCTGGGTCGACAACCAGCGCAGCCGCTGGGGCTCGTGCACGCCGGACGACGGGACGATCAGGCTCTCCACCCGGCTGCGCGGCATGCCGAGCTGGGTGATCGACTACGTCCTCGTCCATGAGCTGGCGCATCTGCTCGTGCCCGGACACGGTCCCCGGTTCTGGGAGCTCGTAGCCGGTTATCCCAAGTCCGAGCGGGCCCGCGGCTACCTCGAGGGGGTCGCCGCCGCGATGCACATGCCCGCCGAGGACGAACCTCAGGCCGAGGACGAACCGCACGCCGATGGCGAGCTACGGCACGAGGTCGCCGGGTGACGAGCCGCTTTGTGGCGGTGCTGGCCGACCTGACCGGGCGCGCGAGCCCGCCGGGCATCGATCCGGCCGAGTTCGGGCTCGCCCTCCTGGAGGACACCTACGAGGTGGCCGCGGGTCTGGATCTGGTGACCCCCGCCATGGTCGCCGCCCCTCCCATACCACCGGAGATCGAGTCGATCACCTGGCCGGGGACACCGATCGTGCCGGCCGTGGGGCTGGCGGAGGCATTCACCCGGCTGCACGGGCTGGGGGCCGATCAGGCGGCGATCATCGCGGCGGACGCCCCCGACCTGCCGCCGTTGCTCATCGGCAAGCTGTTCCGCGCGCTGAGTCACGCTCCGGTGGCCGCCTGCCCTGCCGACAGCGGTCTGGTCGCCCTGGCCGCCTGGCTGCCGCTCCCGGACTGGCTGCGCACCGCACTGGCGACCGTGGATCTCGATACACCCGACGCCTTCACACGGCTCCGAGCAGCCGCTCCCCGCCCCGGTCTGGTCCAGTCGGGCCCCGGCTGGCACCGTCTCCGCGGGCCCGCCGACATCGCCCGCCTCGATCCCGGCCTGGAGGGATGGGACAACACCCGGGTGCTGCTCGGCGGCTGAGCCAGGGGGCCCCGTGGAGGCCTGTCCTGACGCCGGTTCTGTGGAAGCGGGCGCCTTCGGTTACCGCTCGCCGGCCGGGCGGTCAGGTCTCGATGTGGCGCAGGGTGAACTCCCGGCTCGCGAACGCACCACCCTGCGGTCCGCCGGCGGCGAAGAACTCGTCGGCGCCGGGGATCCGGTCAGCGTACGCCTCGGCGTCATCGAGGGGGCGGTACCCGAGGGTCTCGTCCAGGCTCCAGAACCGCCTGGTGTTGTCGGAGATCGCGTAGACCGCGTTGAAGCCGGTGAGCGGGGCGGTGAGAGCGGCCCGTACGAAACCGGCGCAGTCACGCGGGCTCAACCAGGTGGCGAGATGCCGGGGCTGTGTGGGTTCGACCTCGAAGCTGCCGATGCGCAGGCAGACCACTTCCACGCCGAATTTGTCGGCGTACAGCCGGCCGAGGGCCTCCACCGCCACCTTGCTCACCCCGTACAGGCCGTCCGGCCGCGGTGGCATCTCCGGCGACACACGCTGCGTGACGGGATAACAGCCGGTCAGCCTGTTGCTGCTGGCCAGGACGACGCGCCGAACACCGGTGCGGCGGGCGGCCTCCAGCACATGGTGGGTGCCCAGGACGTTGCCTTCGAGCAGTTCGGAGAGCGGCGCCTCGTCGGAGACCCCGGCCAGGTGCACGATGCCGTCGGCGCCCCCGATGAGTGCCGCGATCTCCGCAGGTCCGGCGAGTTCGGAGCGCCGGACGTCCTCGGCCGGCGTCTCGGCGGTCAGCGGCACCCGGTCGACGAGCACCAGCCGGGCCGTGTCCGTCCGCAGCAGGGGACGGAGCAGCGTGCCGATGCGGCCGGCCGCCCCGGTCAGCACCACCGTGCCCAGCGTCATCGGACTGTGGCCCTGCCGACGAGGCGGCGCAGGGCCTCGTCCGTCGGCTCCGGCAGTGCGCCGACCTCGAACCAGCGCAGGTCCTCGGACTCGTCGCTGATGTGATGACGGGCTCCGGCAGGGGCGATCGCCGCGTACTGCACATCCAGATGGTAGGAGCCCTCCGGATGACAGCGCACGAAATGCCGGTCGATCTGAACCGGGTCGGGCAGCAACCGCAGCCCGGCGATGCCGGACTCCTCGGTCGCCTCGCGCAGCGCCGCCTCGGACAGGGTCAGATCGGCGGGCTCACAGTGGCCGCCGAGCTGCAGCCACGCCTTCACCTTGCTGTGCAGGGTCAGGAGCACCCGTGATCTGGACTCGTCGAGCACCGCCGTGCTGGCGGTGATGTGCCCGGCGGCGCACCTGCGCCACATGCCGTCGGGATACGCGGCGAGATGCTCCAGGAACTCCCGCCGTCTGCGGTCCTGTTCGGCGTCGGGGGCCCGCCACCGGGTGAGCACCCGTACCGCGTCCGCGTGCAACGTGTCGTGCGCGTTCGTGATCATGCAATCCGTCGGCGGATCACGCGATCACGGCTGAAGCGGGGGTCATGCGGGGTCGTCCTTGTCACCGGGGCCGTCCTCGGGAGGGGCGTCCGGAGCGTCGTTGAGCTGGGAGAGATCCAGATCGGACTGCTTGTCATGGACGAAGGAGTCCGGATCGCCGAGATCATCGGCGGTGGGCATTAGATCGGGGTGCTCCCAGACCGCGTCGCGGCCATCCTGGCCACGGACCTCGGTCAGCGCCCGCCAGAGGGCACCGGCCTCGCGCAACCGGCGTGGCCGTAGCTCCAATCCCACCAGAGTGGCGAAGGTGTGCTCCGCGGGCCCCCCGGTGGCGCGGCGCCGCCGTACGGCTTCGGCCAGTCTGGCGGCCTCGGGCAGCCGGCCCTCGGCGACCGAGTTGACCACGGTGTCGACCCACCCCTCGACCAGGGCGAGCGCGGTCTCCAGCCGGGCCAGCGCCGCCTTCTGCTGCGGGGTCTCCTCGGGCTGGAGCTGCAGTTCCCCGCCGAGCGCCTGCTGCAGGGCCTCCGGGTCGTTGAGGTCCAGGCCGGCGACGGCCTGCTCGATTCCGCTCAGATCGACGGTGATGCCACGCGCGTAGTCCTCGACCGCCCCCAGCAGGTGGGACCGCAGCCACGGCACATGGGCGAACAGCCGCTGGTGCGCGGCCTCCCGCAACGCGAGATACAGCCGTACCTCGTCCTCCTCGATCTCCAGGCCCTTGCCGAACGCGGTGACCCCGGCCGGTAGGAGGGCGCCGACGCCCTCGGGAGCCAGCGGCAGGCCCACGTCGGTGGAGCCGACGACGTCCCGGGCCAGGGTGCCCAGCGCCTGGCCGGCCTGGCCGCCCACCATCGCGCCCGCCATCTGCCGGATCATGCCGACCAGCGGGCCGGTCATGGCCTGCATCTCCTGGGGCAGGTCACCGCCGCCCAGCGCGCCCCCCATGGAGTCGACCATGCGGGCCGCGATCGGGTCGCAGACCTTCGACCAGACCGGCAGCGTGTTCTCGATCCACTCCGACCGGCTCCACGCCTGGGGCGTCCGGATGCCCGCGGGCAGTGTGGTGCCCTCGTCCAGCCACAGATCGGCCAGGCGCAGTGCGTCCTCGACCTGCCGGCGTTCGGTGCTGACGATCGACGGATCGCCCTGTTCGGTGACCGTGTGCCGTGCGATGTTCTTGGCGAGGTCCCAGTTGAGCGGGCCCTCGCCGCCACTGCCCTGGCTGCCGAGCATGTCGGCGAAACGATGGAGCATGTCGGCGAACTGCCCCATATCGCCGCCCATGGCGCCGAAGGGGTCGTTGGGCTGACCGGGTTTGTCGTCGCCCTCGTCGCTGGGGCGCCCGAAGCCGAAAGGTGTGTTACTCATGGTGGTGACCACAGGCCGGAAGATGGGTCATACGCTCACGTTAGTCGGTCCTGCCAAAGGGGGGATGACTCGGCTGTGAGTATTCGCGCTCGGCGTAGCACGGGTCCCGTCGTCGCCATCACCGGCGCCGCGACGGGGGCCGGACGTGGCTTGGCCACCAGGCTCGCCCAGTCAGGGCAGATTCGCAAGGTCGTCGCGCTCGACGACCACCGCGGGGACGTGCCAGGGGTGACCTGGCGCGTCGTCGACGTACGAGATCCGCTGCTGTCGGGCCGGCTCGCGGACGTGGACGTGATCGTCCACCTCGACGTCGAGCGTTCCCCGGAGGCCGACGCCCGGGAGCGCCGGACCCGCAATGTGCGGGGCGCACAGACCGTTCTGACCGCCGCCGGCGCGGCCCGGGTCCGCCACGTGGTCTTGGTCACCAGTGCCGCCGTCTACGGCGCGTTCCCCGACAACCCGGTGCCGCTGCCCGAGGACGCTCCGTTGCGCGGCGAGCGCAACGCCAGCCTGATCGGTGATTTCCTCGAGATCGAGGATCTGGCCCAGGTGGCGCCGCTGACCCATCCGGGGATGAAGGTCACGGCCGTACGGCCCGCCGCGCTGGTCGGACCCGGCATGGACACCATCGTGAGCCGGCACTTCGAGTCGCCCCGGCTGCTGGGGGTCAGGGGATCTTCGCCACGCTGGCAGTTCTGCCACGTCGACGACCTGGCGTCGGCCCTGGAGCTGGTGGTCCTCGGCAAGGTCTCCGGAGTCGCCGGGCGGGAGGCCCCGCACGAGCGGTTCTCCGCGGTCGCCGTCGGCAGCGACGGCTGGCTGCAGCAGGACGAGGTCGAGCGGATCACCGGTAAGCGCAGGCTCGAACTGCCCGCCGCGGTCACCTTCGGCACCGCGGAGCGGCTGTACCGGCTGGGCGTCACGCCGGCACCGGCGGCCGAACTCCACTATGTCGTCTACCCGTGGGTGGTGGACTGCGCCTCGCTGCGAGCGACCGGCTGGAAGCCGTCGCACGACAACGCCACCGCGCTCACCGCGCTTCTCGAGGAGACCGCCGGCCGGTACGCCGTTGTCGGCCGCAGGCTCGGCGGCAAGGAGGCGACGATGGCGACCGCCGCGGGGGCCACCGCCGCAGTCATCGGTGCGGCCGCCGTCGTGCGGGCGCGGCGGAAACGACGGGGTTGACCGCTCCTGATGCCGCCGCCCTTTCGCGAGCGGGGTAGATTCTTCTGGGTGGACGTCATTCGGCTGGTCGGGATACGCGACACTGCGCTGTCGGTCGACGAGGTGCTGCGTGCCGTGGGAGATCCTGGCGCGGGCGGTACGGCGCTGTTCGTCGGCGCGGTGCGCGACGAGGATCATGACCGGGCGGTGACCCGGCTGTCCTACAGCGCCCATCCGAGCGTCGAGCGGGAGCTTCGCGCCGTGATGGAGAAGATCGTGGCCGACTTTCCGGTGAAGGCCCTCGCCGCCGTCCACCGGGTGGGGGACTTGGAGATCGGTGACCTCGCGGTCGTGGTCGCCGCGGCCTGCCCGCACCGGGGCGAGGCGTTCGAGGCCTGCCGGCGGCTGATCGACGATCTCAAGGCACAGGTGCCGATCTGGAAACACCAAGTCTTCGCTGATGGTGACACAGAGTGGGTCGGAGCCTGCTGATAACGGGTTACTCTCGGGCCCATGTCTCGTCGTGGTCTGACCCTCGTGGTCGTCAGCGTGCTCATCCTGGTGCTGGGCGCGGTCGGTTCCCTCATGCCGGTGCCGTATGTCGCGCTGAATCCGGGGCCGACGACCAACACGCTGGGCGCGACCTCGGACAAGAAGACCCCGCTGATCGAGATCCAGGGCCACCCGGTCTATGACGATGGGGGCCATCTCAACTTCACCACGGTCTCCTATCAGGGCGGCCCGGCCCAGCCGTTGGGCCTGCTCACCGCATTGCGCGGCTGGCTCAACAGCTCGACCTCCGTTGTGCCGCAAGAGGCGATCTTTCCCAAGGACGAGAGCGCACAGAAGGTCGAGCAGGAGAACACCCAGCAGATGCGGAGTTCCCAGCAGGACGCCGTCGCGGCGGCGCTGAAGGAGCTCAAGGTGCCGGTGACCACCGTCACCTCGATCGCCTCGGTGACGAAGGGCCTGCCGGCGGACGGCCGGCTGCGCCCGGGCGACAAGATCATCTCGATCGACGGGACCAAGGCCGCCGACATGGGCGGGGTCACCACGGTCATGAAGACGCACAAGCCGGGGGACACGGTCAAGCTGGTGATCGACCGCGGCTCCAAGCAGCAGCCGGTCGAGATCAAGACCGTGGCCGCGCCGGGGGATCCCAAGCGGGCCGTGATGGGCGTGATCCTCCAGGACGACTATACGTTCCCGTTCACCGTCAAGATCAGCGTGGGGGACGTCGGCGGCCCCAGCGCGGGCCTGATGTTCTCGCTGGGCATCTACGACAAGCTCACCCCGGGAAGCCTCACCGCCGGCAAGTTCATCGCCGGTACCGGCACCATCACCCCCGACGGCAAGGTCGGCCCGATCGGCGGCATTCAGCAGAAGCTGATCGGCGCCCGCAACGCCGGGGCGACGGTGTTCTTCACCCCGGCCGACAACTGCAAGGACGCGGTGGCCACGGCGCCCAAGGGGCTGCGGCTGGTGCGGGCCGACACCCTCGACGGTGCCATCAAGTCGCTCGACACCCTGCGCACCGGCCAGGGTTCACTCCCCGCCTGCCCGAGATCCTGATGGCGCGCCCGCCCGCAGGCCCCGAGCGTCCTCAGTGCTCCGACTCGGGTTCGAGGGTGGCCGCGAGGGCGTCGGCCAGTGCCGGGACCAGATCGGCCTCCGACAGCACCTCGTCGACCGAGTCGTGCTTGCGCAGCCGTAGCGCCGAGTGGCGGCTGCCGTCACGCAGCACCCCCACCACCATCCGTACCTCCTCACGGAGCGGATGCTCGGCGAGCCAGGCCAGCGCCTCGCCGTCGTCGTCCGGCATCTGCTCCTCGACCGCCGGCGGGAGTACGACCCGCTCGACGACCAGGGCGCAGCCGGTGACGGCCTCGGGCCAGACGATCGTGGCCAGGGCCTCCTCGATGGAGACCGCGTCGGGCAGCGGCGGCTGTTCCAATGCCGCGATCGTGTCGCTGTCGGCCGAAAGCCCAAGCTGTTCGGCCAATCCGGGCTCCTGGCGGCGCAGTTCCGCGCTCTCGACCAGTGCGTACAGTCGCGGCGGAGCGTCCCAGCCCTCGTCGGCCGTGTGCCGCTCGAGGTCCCGTACGACTTCTTCCAAGTGGGTCACGCCATCATCTTTCCAGGCAATCGGCCCGGCTAACGCCGGGAACCCACGGCATGCTGAGTAAGTTGCACAGGAAGCACCCGCTTGCGAAGAACGAGGTGGAGAGTTGACCTTCCGGACTCCTGGTTTCGGGCGCCGTATCGGCGGCGGCCGATCACGGGTGCTCATACCCACGCTGGTGGTGCTCGCGGTTCTCCTCGTGCTCTTCCTGGTGTTCACCGCCATCTACACCGATCTGCTGTGGTACCGATCCGTCGGCTTCTCGTCGGTCTACACCACCCAGCTGCGGACGAAGGTGCTGTTGTTCATCGGCGCCGGGATCCTGATGGCCCTTGTGGTCGGCGCGAACATGGTGACCGCCTACCGGCTCCGGCCCGCGTACCGGCCGCTGTCGGTCGAGCAGCAAGGCCTGGAGCGCTACCGCTCCGTCATCGATCCGCACCGGAGGCTGATCGGCGGCGGCCTGCTCGCGCTGCTGGCGCTGCTCACCGGGTCGTCCGCCGCCGGGCAGTGGCGGATCTGGCTCGCCTTCATGAACCGCACGCCCTTCGGCGTGAAGGACCCGCAGTTCCACAAGGACATCTCGTTCTTCGTCTTCACCTATCCGTTCCTGCGGCTGATCCTGGGCTACATCTTCGCCACGGTGATCCTCTCGGTCCTGGTGTCACTGGTCGTTCACTACCTGTACGGCGGGCTGCGGCTGCAGGGCCCCGGCGACAAGGCCAGCCCGCCCGCCCGAGCCCACCTGTCGGTGCTGGTCGGAGTGTTCGTGCTGCTGAAGGCCGTCGGCTACTGGTTCGACCGGTGGGGCCTGGCCCAGTCCGAGCGCGGGGTGGTGACCGGACCGTCCTACACCGACGTCAACGCCGTGCTGCCGGCCAAGACGATCCTCGCGGTTATCGCGTTGATCTGCGCGGCCCTGTTCCTGGTCAACATCGTGCGGCGCGGGATGACGCTGCCCGGTGTGGGACTGGCACTGCTGGTCCTGTCGGCGATCCTGGTCGGCGGGTTCTATCCGCTGCTCATCCAGCAGTTCCAGGTGCGTCCGAACGAGGTCGACAAGGAGTCGCCCTACATCGGCCGCAACATCGTCGCGACCCGTGACGCCTACAACGTGGCGGCCGCCAAGGTCAGTGAGTACAACGCCTCCACCCAGCTGTCCCCGGCACAGGTCAAGGACGACACCACGACCCTGCCGAACGTCCGGCTGCTGGACCCGGCCGTCGTCTCGGCCACCTATCAGCAACTCCAGCAGATCAGGGGCTACTACAAGTTCGCCGACCCGCTCGACATCGACCGGTATCCGACCGACGGCGGGGCGCTGCGCGACTCGGTCGTGGCCGTACGCGAGCTCGCCGGCCCGCCGCAGGGCGATGCCAACTGGATCAACTCGCACCTGGTCTACACGCACGGCTTCGGCTTCGTCGCCGCGCCCGGCAACCAGGTCGACGCCCAGGGTGCTCCGATCTTCAGTGAGGGCGGCATCCCGCCCAAGGGCGTACTGAACATCAACCAGCCGAGGGTCTACTTCGGGGAGCAATCGACGTACTACTCCATCGTGGGCGGGACGAAGACGCGCGAGCTGGACTACCCCGACGACAAGAGCGCTTCCGGTCAGGCCAACAACGCCTATACGGGCCGGGGCGGGGTGCCCGTGGGGTCCTTCCTCAACCGGATGCTGTACTCCCTGCGGTTCAAGGAGAAGAACCTCCTGCTGTCCGGGGCCATCAACTCCCAGTCCAAGATCCTTTATGATCGTACGCCGCGGGAGCGGGTGGAGAAGGCCGCGCCGTGGCTGACCGTGGACGGCAACCCCTATCCGGCGGTGGTCGGCGGCAGGATCGTCTGGATCGTCGACGGCTACACCACCTCGGACGGCTACCCCTACTCCGAGCAGACCAGCCTCGCCGACGCCACCAGGGACACCAACACGGTGCGCCCGTCGGTCACCGCGCAGTCGAGCGATCGCATCAACTACATACGCAACTCGGTGAAGGCGACCGTGGACGCCTATGACGGCAGCGTCACCCTCTACGGGTGGGACGAGACCGACCCCGTGCTGAAGACCTGGGAGAAGGTCTTCCCCGGCACGGTCAAGCCCAAGTCGGCCATCAGCCCCGAGCTCCTTGCGCACCTGCGCTACCCCGAGGACCTGTTCAAGGTGCAGCGGCGCATCCTGTCGCGTTACCACGTCACCAACCCGCAGGCCTTCTACAGCGGGCAGGACTTCTGGCAGATCCCGGATGACCCCACCAAGGAGGGGTTCACCGAACCGCCGTACTACCTGAGCGTCAAGATGCCCGAGCAGCCCGCCGCGGGCTTCTCGCTGACCTCGACGTTCGTGCCCAAAGGCCGTCCCAACCTGGCCGCGTACATGGCGGTCGACAGCGTGCCCACCAACTCTACCTACGGTCAGATCCGCATCCTGCAGGTGCCGCGCGGCCAGGTGATCGCGGGGCCCGGACAGGTGCAGAACACCTTCCAGAACAACCCGACGGCCTCTCAGCAACTCACCCTGCTGGCGGGCAAGGGCTCGCAGGTACGTTTCGGGAACCTTCTCACGCTGCCGTTGGGCGGCGGGTTCCTCTATGTGGAGCCGGTGTACGTACAGGCGTCCAATGGCGAGACGTACCCGCTGCTCAAACGGGTGCTGGTGTCGTTCGGCGACACCATCGGGTTCGCGTCGACCTTCCAGGAGGCCCTCGACCAGGTCCTCAAGGGCGGTAGCACCGCTCTGCCGTCCCCGAACGGCAGCCCTCAGAGCGGGACTCTCTCCGACGACGTACGGAAGGCCATCGAGGCGGCGGGCAAGGCCTTCACCGATGGCCAGGAGGCCTTGAAGAAGCAGGATTGGGTGGCGTACGGCGACGCCCAGAAACGGCTGCAGGCCGCACTGGACCAGCTGAACAAGGCCCAGCAGGCGGCGGCGAAGAAGCCGGCGACCTCGCCCACCCCGGCCACCTCGTCATCGCCGGCGGCCACGCCTTCCGTGAACCCGACCGTGAACCCGACCGCGACCCCCAAGAGCTGAGCGGGACGCCGGCACCCTTAGGCAACGGATTTGCCTAAGGGTGCCGGGCCCCATACAGTTAAGGCATCGCCGCGGGGTGGAGCAGTTCGGTAGCTCGCTGGGCTCATAACCCAGAGGTCGTAGGTTCAAATCCTACCCCCGCTACCAATTCAGGTACGTTCGGACCGCGTCCCCTTGAGGGGGCGCGGTTCTTCGTTCCGCCCGCCGCGTCCCCTGATCATTCAGTACCCGCGGGACGACGTGTCAGCCCAACACGTGTCAGCGCAAGGTGTACGGCGGCCCGAGGCTCCAGATCCGTACGGCCAGGTCGCCGCCACAGGTGATCGCGATCGGTCGTCCGTCGAGCTGTCCGTAGGCCACCGACATCGTCGCTCCGGTGTGGTGACCCACCGTCAGGGGTGAACCGAGCTGTTCCCGGGTGGTGAGGTCCCACACGCGCACGGACCGGTCGGCGCTGCTGGTGATGGCGATCGGCCGGCTGCCGAGCCAGCCGTAGGCAGCGGAGATGACCGCGCTGTTGTGGAGGAGGGCAGGCCCGGTCTGCTGCCGGGTGGCGAGGTCCCATACCCGTACCGTCTGGTCGTAACTACAGGTGATCGCGATCGGCCGCCGGTTCAGCCGGCCGGTGATAACGGACATCACCGTGCTGGTATGGCCGGTGAGAGGTCCGCCCATCTGCTGCCGGCTGGTGAGGTCCCAGACGCGGACCGCCTGGTCGTAACTGCCGCCGATGACCGCGACAGGCCTGCCGTCGAGCCGGGTGCAGGTCACGGACATCACGGTGTTGTTCCGGGTGAGCGCGGGTCCGATCTGCTGCCGCCTCGCGACGTCCCATACGCGCACGGACCGGTCGGCGCTGACACTGATGGCGATCGGGCGGTCGTCGAGTTCGCCGTAGGCCACTGACATGACGGCCCCCGTGTGGCCGGTGAGCGGATCCCCGATCTGGCGTTGGGTGGTGAGGTCCCAGACCCGCAGGGTGTGATCATGACTGCCGGTGATGGCGATGGGGCGGTCGTCGAGTTCGCCGTAGGTCACCGACATGACGGCCCCCGTGTGGCCGGTGAGCGGATCCCCGATCTGGCGTTGGGTGGTGAGGTCCCAGACTCGCAGCGTGTGGTCGTGGCTGCCGGTGATGGCGATCGGGCCGCTGTCGAGCACGCCATAGGCGATGCACACGACCGCGCCGGTATGACCGGTGAGCGGATCCCCGATCTGGGCGCCGAAGGGCATCAGGCTGGGGGAGGGCTGGTGTCCGAGCAGGCTGAGCAGCACATCGGTGGCGGCGGGACGGCGGTCAGGTTGTTTGATCAGGCAGGCGGAGACCACGTCGCGGAGCGTGTCCGGGACCGCGGACAGGTCGGGCTCGTCATGGACGATGCGGTACATGACGCCGTTACTGTTGTCGTCCTGCCCGAACGCGGGTGTGCCGGTCGCGGCGTAGACCATGCTGGAGGCCCAGGCGAACATGTCCGTGTGCGGCCCGATCGTGCCCTGCGTGATCTGCTCGGGCGCCATGTACGCCGGCGTGCCGATCTTGCTGCCTCCCAGGGGCGAGACGGTGCTCAGCGCCCGCGCGATACCGAAGTCGATGACCCGTGGCCCGTCGGAGCCCAGCAGGATGTTGCCGGGCTTGAAGTCGCAGTGCACGATTCCGGCGGCGTGGATCGCGGCCAGCGCGGTTACGGTGCCGGAGGCGAGCCGTCGCAGCGCGCCCGGCTCGTACGGGCCGTGGGAGGCGACGAAGTCCTCGAGCGACTCACCCGCGATGTACTCGCTGACGATGTACGGGGCGGTCTCGTGTTCTCCGGCTTCCAGAACGCGTGCGGTGAACTCGAAGACTTTGCCCGCGGTCTCGACCTCGCGGACGAACCGCTGCCGGGCTTTCGCGTCGCCCGCGAAACGACGGTGCAGGACCTTGATCGCGACAGGAGGACCGTCGGGACCCACACCGAGGTAGACCGTGCCCTGCCCGCCCATGCCGAGCAACCCGGTGAGCCGGTAGTCGCCGATCTGCTGGGGGTCGTCCGGTTGCAAAGGCTGCGGACCTGGCAACAGAACCTCCGCAGACCCTCTGACGACTGATCCCACAGTAGCGTAAGGGATTGTTCATGATTGGAGCAGAAGACGGGCGATCGTTTGCTCCAGCCTGCGCACCGGCAACGAGTCGCCGGCGAAGCCCCGGATGTCGTCGAGCAGTTCCTGCAGCCCCTGTGGATAGTCCAGGCAGGTCCGGATGATGGCGTACGTGTCGTGCCGGGCTTCGGCATGCCGTGGGATCACTCCGGCGATCTCCGGCGAGAGCGCGCTCACCACCTGCTCTCGGCCGCCGGCCGTGGTCATCATGGGGATCTCCAGCAGCCTGTCGACGAGCTCGAACAGGATCTGGTTGGGCGCCGTGCGACCGTCCACGGCTCGCGTGCGCTGCGGTGTCTCTTGGCGCGTGGCGATGTTCCGGCCTTGAGTCGTGTCCGGCACGCGCATGCCCGGCACTCGGATCCACGCGATCGCAGCGGTCTCCTTGACCTGGATCTCCACCTGTCTGTAGTCGGCGGGGTCGATGAGATCCCTGCCGTGTCTGACGATGTCGTCGTAGACGCGCTGCGACACGATCAGCGCCAGATGCGCGCCGGTGCTCCGGAGCGCGGCCTTGAACTCGGCGGCGTCGAGAATCCTGAACGCGTGGTTGACCGATGTGCCTACGAGGCCGTTGCCGTCCGAGTGTGCCTCCCCGATGTGCACCGCTACGCGCAAGCGGATCTGCGCCGCTTCGCTGGAGACGTCGTTATGCCGTCGCAGCTCGGCGCGTAGCCGGTCGGCCACCGAGGAGACCAGCAGAGCCGTGCCGGCCTCCGGCGGTACGGCGACCATGACGCCGTCGCCGCGATCCTCCCGGTAGCAGCTGTCGAAGGGCACGCCTGCCTCGTCGAAGCTGCGCCTCAGCCGTTCGTACAGGGATGCTCGTACGTGGGCCTGGATGTGGTCGGTCCGTGCTTCGGCCCCGAACGAGGCGATGTCACAGACGAACAGAGCGCAGCTGCCGGA
>JAOPYK010000152.1 GCA_025964695.1 Streptosporangiaceae bacterium
GTACGCGGGCTCCGTCCTGGGATCGACGCGCGCTGGCCCAAGGGTCAATACGCTGGGGCGATGTTCCCCCGACTGTTCGCCTGGTTGAGGCAGCACCAGCGGCTCGTCGACCTCATGCTGATGTTGCCGCTCGGCGCGGCCTCGCTGCTCGTGCGGGCCCGGTACGTCACGTTGACGCCGGACGGCCTGCCTCGCATGGTCGGGTTCCAGGCCCACTACGCGCTGGCCGTTGCGATGTGCCTGCCGCTGGTCTGGCGGCGCCGGTGGCCGCGGGCGGTGTTCGCATTCATCGCGCTGGTGGCGCTCGTGCAGTGGCTCGCGGGCGTCAATGTCGCCGCGTACGACGTGGCGGTGCTCATCGCCATGTACACCATCGCGGCGCAGTGCGTCCTCCGGTGGACGCTGGCTGCGTTGCTGGTCACCGAGATCGGCATGGTCCTGACGCTGTGGCGGTCGGTGGAGCAGGTCCCGCCTCAGGGGCAGTGGAAGTCGGTGATCCCCCAATCGGTCACGATCGGGGCCATCTGGCTGTGCGGGCTGTACATCAGCACCCGGCGCAAGTACACCCTTAGCCTGGAAGAACGCGCCGAGCGCCTCGAGCGTGAGCGCGACGCGCAGGCCGAGGCGGCCGCCGCAGCCGAACGCGCCCGGATCGCCCGCGAGATGCACGACGTCATCGCGCACGCCATCAGCGTGATGGTGGTCCAAGCCGACGGCGCCTCGTACGCCGTCGACACCAACACCGAGAGGGCCAAGCGGGCGATGACGGCGATCGGCGCCACGGGCCGGCAGGCGCTCATGGAGACGCGCCGCATGCTCGGGGTGCTCCGCGAGACTGACGGCGAGGCCACGCTCGTGCCACAGCCGGGCGTCGACCAGCTCCCCGACCTAGTCCAGCAGATACGCACCGCCGGGCTCCCGGTCGAGCTCGCGGTCAGCGGCGAGTCCGCAGCTCTGCCCGCGGGGCTGGGGCTCACCGTCTACCGGATCGTGCAGGAGGCGCTCACGAACGTCATGAAGCACGCCGGTCCGGCGGCCACCGCGTACGTCGCGCTGCACTACGGTGATCAGGCGATCGAGGTACGAATTCGCGACGATGGGCGAGGCGCCACCTTCTCCGACGGACACGGCCACGGTCTGGTCGGCATGCGCGAGCGCGCCGCCGTCTACGGCGGGCAGGTGAGCGCCGAGCCGGTGCCGGGCGGCGGCTTCGAGGTCATCGCGCGGCTGCCGGTGAAAGAGGAGGCCAAGGCGTGACCATCAGGGTGCTGCTCGTCGACGACCAGGAGCTCGTACGGACCGGGTTCTCCATGGTGCTCGACGCCCAGCCGGGCATCGAGATAGTCGGCGAGGCGGCCGACGGGCGCGCCGCCCTGGAGGTGCTGCGCGCCACCACGGCCGACGTCGTGCTGATGGACGTGCGCATGCCACGGATGGACGGGATCGAGGCCACCCGGCACATCTGCGCCACTCCCGACGGCCCAAAAGTGATCATCTTGACCACGTTCGACCTGGACGAGTACGCCTTCTCGGCGCTCAAGGCCGGGGCCGCCGGGTTCCTGTTGAAGGACGCCGGGCCCAAGCAGCTCATCGAGGCGATCCACGCGGTCAGCTCGGGTGACTCCGTCGTCGCGCCGAGCACCACCCGCCGGCTCATCGACCGCTTCGTGCAGCACGTCCCGGACGAGGACCCGCAGGAGGACAGCGCGCTGGAGTCGCTCACCGTGCGGGAGCTGGAAGTACTGAAACTCGTCGCGCGCGGCCTGTCCAACGCGGAGCTCGCCGCCCGGCTCTACGTCTCCGAGGCGACCGTGAAGACCCATGTCGGGCGAATCCTGGCCAAGCTGGGCCTGCGTGACCGCGTACAGGTGGTGGTCTTCGCATACGAGACGGGTCTCATCAGAAGCGGACAGAACGGTAACGCAAAGTAATTATCGTATTACGCGGTCGGTGGTTCGATTGCCGCTGGCGGAAGGTGTTGTAGGGCTGGGCGTCGAACGCCGGCGGCCGGCCCCCTGGTGACATCTCGAAACGAGGGCCCCCGTACGGATTACCGTGCGGGGGTCTTCGTACGTCTCAGGTCGCATCCGGATCATCGCGCAGACCGAGGTGACGCTAGCCGCGAGGCCGATGGCAGGGACCTCCGCCGTCTCTAACTTTGATCACGTTCCCCCCAGTGACCAAGGAGCCATCCGTGACCAGCACAGTGATCCACGCCCCGCCCGCTGTCGTCGCCACCGACGTGACCAAGGTGTACGGCTCCGGAGACGCCGCCGTGCACGCCCTGCGCGGGGTCAGCGTCGGGTTCGCCAAGGGCGCGTTCACCGCGATCATGGGGCCCTCGGGCTCCGGCAAGTCCACGCTCATGCACTGCCTTGCCGGGCTCGACACGGTGGACCGGGGCTCGGTGACCCTCGGGCAGGTCGAGCTCACCCGCCTGTCCGACCGGCAGCTCACCCACCTGCGCCGCGACCGCATCGGGTTCATCTTTCAATCCTTCAACCTGCTGCCGACGCTCACCGCCGAGCAGAACATCCTGCTTCCGCTCGAACTCGCCGGCCGGCGACCCGACCGGATATGGATGGACCACGTCATCGACACCGTTGGGCTGCGCGATCGGCTGTCGCACCGGCCGAGCGAGTTGTCCGGCGGCCAGCAGCAACGGGTGGCCTGCGCCCGCGCCCTGCTCCACCGCCCCGAAGTGATCTTCGCCGACGAGCCGACCGGGAACCTCGACTCGCGGTCCGGCACCGAGGTGCTCGGCTTCCTGCGCTCATCGGTGCGCGAGATGGGACAGACCATCGTGATGGTCACCCATGACCCGGTGGCGGCCTCGTACGCCGACCGGGTGGTGTTCCTGCGCGACGGCCGGATCACCGCCGAGCTGGCCGGCCCGACGCCGGAGTCGGTGCTGGACACGCTGAAGCGACTGGAGTCCTGAGATGCTGAAGACGACACTCGCCGGCCTGCGCGCGCATTTGGTGCGCCTGGTCCTCACCGCGCTCGCCATCACCCTCGGCGTCGGCTTCGTGTCCGGCACGTTCGTGCTCACCGACACGATGAAGTCGGGCTTCGACCAGCAGTTCACCGCCTCCGCCGACAAGGTCTCGGTCGCGGTGCTGAGGAAGGGGCACGACGAGCAGATGATCCCGGCCTCGCTGCTCGCCAGGATCAGAGCGTTGCCCAGCATCCAGGACGCGCAGGGCCAGGTACGCGGCGACGCCCCGCTGATCGGCAGGGACGGCAAGGTATACGGCGACATCCCCACGCTCGGCCTGTCGATCCCCACCGGACCCCTGCAGCGATACCAGCTGAAGGCCGGCCGACTACCCACCGCGTCCGGCACGGTCGTGCTTGACACCCAGACCGCCCGGCGCAACGGCGTCAAGGTCGGCGACACGGTCAAAGTGCTCGACCGCGCGAGCAGTCCGCAGGCGTTCACGGTGTCGGGCCTGATGGATTTCGGCGTCGATGGGGAGATCGGTTACCGCGGCGCGGTCGGGTTCGCCCCCGCCACGGCCACCACGATGACCGGCGAGCGTGGCTTCACCGAGATCGACCTCAAGGCCGCCCCCGGCACCGGTGACGACCGGCTGCGCGCCGCCGTGGCGGCGGCAGCCGGCGGGTCGTACGACGTGGTCACCAGCGCGCAACTCGCCAAGCGGCTGTCCGCCTCATCCGGTGTGAGCCCGGACCAGATCGGCATCTTCTTCCTGGCGTTCGCCATCGTGGCGCTGTTCGTCTCGGCGCTCGTGATCTACAACACCTTCAACATCCTGATCGCCCAGCGGACGCGTGAGATGGCGCTGCTGCGATGCATCGGCGC
This sequence comes from Streptosporangiaceae bacterium, assembly GCA_025964695.1. GTDB lineage: Bacteria > Actinomycetota > Actinomycetes > Streptosporangiales > Streptosporangiaceae > Actinomadura_E. The sequence goes on from JAOPYK010000152.1 coordinate 3,827, forward strand.
GACCAAGGGGCAGGTGTTCCGGAGCATCCTGACCGAGTCGGTGGTCGTCGGGTTCGTCGCCTCCGCGCTCGGCGTGGTCGCCGGCGTCGGGCTGGGCGCCGGTGGTGCCGCGATCTTCGCCACAGCCGACAACGCGTCAGCGGGCCCGCTGACCGTGTCTGCCACTCCAGTGATCGTCGGCATGGTGGCCGGCATGCTCGTCACACTCGTGGCGGCGCTGCTGCCCGCCCGCGCCGCCACGAGGGTGCCGTCGATCGCGGCACTCAACCGCCAGCTGGAGGGGCCGGTCAAGGGCCGCGCCGGCCTCGTCCGCATCATCATCGGCCTGCTAGCCGCTCTCCTCGGCTTGGCGCTGATGGGGTTGGCGCTGGTCTCGCCTCCGGGCCAGGGGGCGTTCATGCTCGTGATGGGGGGCGCGATGGCGATCTTCTTCGGCGTCGTCGCGCTCAGTCCCTTGATCGTGCGGTGGCTCGGCGCGCTGGTCGGCTGGCTGCCCGCCCGTCTCATGGGCGCGCCCGGGCGGCTCGCCCGCGAGAACGCCGGCCGCAACCCCAAGCGCGCCGCGATCACAACGATCGCGCTCACCGTCGGCGTCACGCTGATGACGATGTTCTCGGTCGCGCTGGCCTCCACCCAGGCGACGGCGGACGCCAAACTCACCGAGCAGTTCCCGGTCGACTACCAGCTGACCACCCAGCTCGGCAGCGATCGGCTGATCCCCCGGCAGGTGGCTGCCGACCTGCGTACGAAGCCGCAACTGGCCGACGTCATCGAGCAGCGCGAGGCGACCGGGCGCCTGTCCGGGCACAAGCTGGACATCGGCGCGATCTCCGATCGGGCCCTGGGCCGGTCGATCAAGCCGAAGGTGGTGGCCGGTTCGATCGTCGACCTCGCGCCCGGCACCGTAGCGCTGGAGGAGAGCGAGGCCAAGAGCCTCGGCGTGGGGGTGGGCCGGGAGCTGAGTCTGACTACCGGCGCGGGCACGCTCCCGCTGAAGGTCGCGGGCATCTTCAGCGGGAACTCCCCGGCACCGTCCGTCACGATCACCGAGACCGACTTCGACCGCGCCTTCGGCGCCAAGGACGACAAGGCGATCGCCGTGATGGTCCGCAAGGGTGCGTCGGCGGATGCATCACGTCAGGTGATCGATCAGGTCACCAAGGCGTACCCGATGGTCAAGGTGGCCAGTCTCACCGACCTCAAGGATCAGTACACCAAGGCGCTCAACCAGCTGTTCGTACTGGTCGGCGCGTTGCTCGGGCTGGCGATCATCATCTCGCTGATCGGCATCGCGAACACGCTGACCTTGTCGGTGGTGGAGCGCACGCGCGAGTCGGCGCTGCTGCGCGCCCTCGGCCTGACCAAGCGTGGGCTGCGCTGGATGCTGTCGCTGGAGGCTGTGATCATGGCGGTGATCGGTGCGCTGCTGGGCGTGGCCCTGGGTACCGGCTTCGGCTGGGCGGCGCTGAGCGCCAACACCGACGGCGCCGTCCTGAGCTTCCCGGTCCTGCGCGTTCTCGCCTTCATCCTGCTCGCGGGAATGGCGGGCCTGCTCGCCGCCGTCGTCCCGAGCCGCCGGGCGGCCCGCGCGTCCATCGTGGAGTCACTCGCAGGCGACTGAGTGTCATGATGAGGGGCCCGGGGTCCGTTCCGCCGCCATATCGACCAGTTCACGGAGCGATTCCGGGTGCTCCTCGGTGGGGCCGGAGACGTGCTCGAGGACGGTTTGTGGATCTTGGATGCACACTCCACTGCGCCCGGGAACCTGGTAACGCAAAGCGGGACAGGTGGTCA
>JAOPYK010000154.1 GCA_025964695.1 Streptosporangiaceae bacterium
GGCGTCGTCGTGGTCACGCTGAACCGTCCCGATCGGTACAACGCGATGACCAACACCATGTTCGACGAGCTGGAGCGCATGGCCATCGCGCTCGACGACGAGGACGACTGCCGGGTGGTCATCCTCACCGGCAGGGGCAAGGCGTTCTGTTCCGGCTACGATCTGGCCCACGCGGACGACCTGCCGCACCTCGGTGCACTCGGCATGCTCGACCAGCAGGAGCGCGCTGCACGGGCGCTGCTGGCCATCCGCTCGATGCGAGTCCCGGTCATCGCCGCGGTCAACGGGCCGGCCGCGGGCGGCGGTTTCTCGCTCGCGCTGGCCGCCGACATCCGGCTTGCCGCGTCCAATGCGAAGTTCAACGCAGCCTTCGTGCGCATCGGCCTGTCGGCCGGCGACCTCGGCGCCTCATGGCTGCTGACCCGCCTCATCGGCCCGGCCGCGACCAGTGAGATCTGCTTCACCGGGCGGTTCGTGGCGTCCGATGAGGCGTTGCGCCTCGGCCTGGTGAACGCCGTCAGCGAGCCCGGCTCCCTGCTCGGCGACGCGCTCACGATGGCGCGGTCGATCGTGTCGAACTCGCCGGGCGGGGTGCAGCTGTCCAAGCGTGCGCTGCAGGCGAACATGGAGATCGGCTCGTACGCCGCCGCCCTCGAACTGGAAAATCGTGGACAGGCCCTGCTGACCCGGGGCTCGGACATGCCGGAGGCACTGGCCGCCTTCAGGGAGAAGCGCGACGCGGTCTTCACCGGGCGATGACCACGATGACGACGACCTTTTCGACCGAAGGACCCAGCATGGCCACGTTGGAACTGCCCGAGCTTGAGACGCTGCAGGTCGACCTGCTCGACGGCGACATCGCCGTCCTGCGCATGAACCGGCCCGAACGGATGAACTCGCAGACGGTGCGGATGTTCGCCGAGTACAACACCGCCGCACGCGCGCTGCGAGACAGCGGCCTGCGAGCACTCATCGTGACCGGCACCGGCGAGCGAGCATTCTGTGCCGGGTTCGACCTGGACGAGATCGATGTCATCACCCGCATGGGCGTGCGTGACTTCTTGAAGTTCCAGGAGACCGCGACCGGTGGCATCCAGGCGATCCGCCACCTCCCGTTCCCGGTGATCGCGGCGGTCCATGGCGCCGCCACCGGTGGTGGCATGGCGCTGGCCCTCGCCGCCGACATCCGGCTGGTGTCTCCCACGGCCAAGTTCAGTGCCGCCTTCGTCAAGGTGGGGCTCTCGATGGGCGAGCTCGGCACGTCGTACAACCTGAGCCGCCTGGTGGGTCCCGGTCGCGCCGCCGAGATCGGCTTCACGGGCCGTCTCGTCGGCGCCGAAGAGGCGGTCCAGATCGGTATGGCCAATCGGGTGGTGCCGACGGAGCGGTTGTTCGACGAGGCCGTCGCGATGGCCCGTCTCATCGCGACCAACTCGCCCGGCGGTGTGCGCATGTCCAAGCGTGCGATCCAGCGCAACCAGGAGATCGGCTCGTACGCCGCCGCGCTGGAGCTCGAGAACCGTGGGCAGGCTCTGATGTCGCGCACCGAGGACATGCCTGAGGCGCTGGCCGCCTTCAAGGAGAAGCGCGAACCCCGGTTCACGGGAAGATGAGGTCCAAGGCATGACAGCGGACTGGACTCCCGAGACCCTCGACTCACTCGCGCGGTTCCTGCGCGCGCGAGGCCTGTGCGATGGCGAACTCACGGTTCGTCGCATCGGTGAGGGCCACTCGAACCTGACCTTCCTGGTCTCCGACGGGACGCGTCGCGTGGTCGTACGCAGGCCGCCACCGCCCCCGACACCGCCGGGGGCGCACGACATGCTGCGTGAGGCCAGGCTGGTCGGTGCTCTCGGCACCACCCGCGTGCCCGTAGCGACGCTGCTCGCGACGGCGCAGGCCGGCGAGGTCATCGACGTGCCGTTCTACGTGATGAGCTTCGCCGAGGGCCCGGTCGTCACCACATCGACCCCGGCACCGCTCGACACGACGCGGACACGGCGGGAGGTCGGCGAGGCGCTCATCGACACTCTCGCCGACCTGCACGCCGTCGACTGGCGCGCCGCCGGGCTCCACGACATCGGGCGACCGGAGGGCTTCAACGAACGTCACCTGCGGCGCATGGGACGGCTCGTCGCCGACGCCGAGGGCGATCCGCCGCCGCACTTCGCCCCCATCGACGCCTGGCTCAGAGCACACGTGCCCGCCGAGTCGGGTGCCGCGATCGTCCACAACGACTACCGCATCGGCAACGTCGTCCTGGCGCCCGACGCTCCCGGCCGCATCGCCGCGGTGCTCGACTGGGAGCTCGCCACGATCGGCGACCCGCTGTTCGACGTCGGATACTTCCTGTCGTCGGTGCCGGAGGCGGGCAGTCCGCGGACGCCCACCGAGGACTTCGGCACCGCGATGCTCGAGCAGGGGTACCCGACTCGCCTGGAGTTCGCCGACCGCTACGCCGAGCGGACCGGGCGCGACCTGGCCGGCCTCGGCTGGTACACCGCGCTCGCGCTGTGGAAGCTGGCGGTGCTCTACGAGTACGGCCGTCGCCGGGCGGTGCGCGGCGTGGGCGACTCGTACTACGCCGATCAGGCCCTCGTGCAGTCCTTCCTCGAGGCCGCACACCGGACCGCGGGCCTCGACGAACCGCCCGCCCCATCCCAAGACGAGTACGCAGAGGAGTCGCGATGACGCGGACCTTCCACGACGAGCTGGTGTCTCCGGGCACGCCGGACCTGCCTGAGCGGTTCTTCGACCGCTTCGTGTTCAACCTGCACCCGACCGATGAGGCCGCTCCGTCGATCCTGTTCGGTCTGGGCATCTACCCGCCGAAGGACACCGTCGACGGCTTCGCGATCCTCGTCACCGGGACCGAGCAGCGCAACGTGCGTTTCTCCACCGAGCTCAGCGCCACCGACGGCTCGAGCGCCGGGCCTTTCTCGTGGTGTGTCGTGGAGCCGATGAGGACGTGGCACGTCGCGCTCGGGCCCAACCCGACCGGGCTCGAGTTCGACCTCACCTGGCGCGCGCGGACACCCGCGTGGATCGGTGATGTGGGCGTGACCAACGACGACGGCACTCCGTCGTCGTTCGAGCACCTGTTCCAGTCAGGCTTCTACGATGGCACGCTCAGCATCGACGGTCAGGACAACCACATCGACGGCTGGTACGGCCAGCGCGACCGCTCGCGTGGGGTGCGCACCATGTCGGGCGGGCAGGGCCTGCACATCTGGTACCAGGCACAGTTCCCAGATCGTTCGATCGGGTTCCTGCTCGTCGAGACCAGGCAGCACGATCGGCTGCTCCTGGAGGGTGCCGTCATGCACGAGAACGGCGAGCTCGACCCGATCGTGGACGTCAGGCACGACCTCCGGTTCGATGACGCGCTCGACCTGAAGAGCGGCACCGTCGAGGTCAGGACCGAGAGCGGGGCGTCGTACGTCGTGGACACCGACGCCTCCGCCGGCGGCGGATACATGGCGGGTGGCGGCTACGGAGGCCACCATGGCCGACCGATGGGGCGCGACCACGTCGAGTACGACGTCTACCCGCTCGATGGCTCCGTCTCGCCCCGCACGCTCGACTCGGCGCTGACCGACCGGCTCGCATCCTTCACATGGGAAGGTACGCCGGGTCGCGGCATCTTCGAGTTCGCTCTCACCCGCAGCAGCTCGTACACCTACCGGCCGACGATGCGCTGACACACACAAGGCAAGGGCCCTGCACCGATTGCCGGTGCAGGGCCCTTGGCGTGTCAGCGAGGTCAGACAGAGCGTTGCGCCTTGTTGGCCGCCGGGCCTCCGATCGCTCAGAGCAGGCTCTTGGCAATGATCTCTCGCTGGATCTCGTTGGTTCCGCCGTAGATCGGCGGCGCCAGGGCCTTTCGCACCTGCCCCTCCATGCCGTACTCACGGGCGTAGCCGTAGCCACCCATCATCTGCATGGCTTCCAGGGCAGTGTTCTTCGCGATCTCGGTGCACCGCATCTTCGCCATGGCGCTCTCGCGCGCCAGGGCATCCTCCTGGCCCGCGTCGACGCGGCCGGCGACATCGTAGACGAAAGACCGAGCGAACTCGATGTCCGTCGCCAGGTCGGCGATGCGGTGACGCACGGCCTGGAAGCTGCCGATCCTGCGCCCGAACTGTTCGCGCTGGCCCACGTAGGCGATCACGTCGTCGAGGGATCGCTGGGCAGCGCCGAGCCCCATGGCGGCGATGATGAGCCGCTCCACGCTGAGTCCGCGCATGAGCTGCTTCCACGCGTTGCGGGGCTGGCCCACCACGGCCGAGAGCGGGACCAGGACGTCGGTGAAGAAGACGTCGTTCACCGTGTGCGGTTCCATCGTCTCGATCGCACGGATCTCGAGACCGGGACTGTCCGCCGGTACCATCAGCAAGGTGAGGCCCTGGTGCTTGCCGCCGGTGGTGTCCTCCCGCGTCAGCACCAGCAGGTGCTCGGCGACGTGCGCCGCCGAGGTCCACGTCTTCTGGCCATTGATGACGTACTGCCCGCCGTCCCGGACGGCGTTCAGACGGACCCCGCCGAGGTCGGAGCCGGCTCCCGGCTCACTGAGAGCGATCGCCTCGAGCTTGCCGGCGGTCATGTTGCCGATGACGGTGTGCTTCTGCTCCTCCGAGCCCCACTTGAGGTAGGTCTGGGCCGCCGTGAGACCGGTCGAGTACGCCGTGATGGGCGCCAGCCCGCGTGAGGTCTCCTCGAGGAAGACGCACTCGTCGACGAAACCCGCGCCGCCGCCGCCGTACTCCGCCGGCAGCGACACCCCCAGCCAGCCGAGGTCGGCGAGCTTCTTCAGCAGCTGAGGGCTGTTGGCCAGCGTGCCGCCCTCGGTGAGGGCGTCACGCTGGGCCAAGGTCCCGCACTGGCGACCACAGAACTCGCGGATGGTCTCCGCGAACTGCTTTTGCGCCTTCGTGAGCTGCATGTCAGTTGCCGCGGTAGGCCGAGAAGTCGGGGCTGCGCTTTTCGTTGAAGGCGGTGATGCCTTCCTTGGCCTCCGCCGTCTCCCCGAACATCTTCAGGCTCGAGTAGGCCATCTGCCCGATGCCGGCGAAGTGCTCGGTGTCGGTGTTGAACGACTGCTTGAGCACCTTCAGGGAAGTGGGCGAGAGCTTGAGGATCTGGTCGGCCCACTCACGGACCTCCTTGCGTAGCTGGTCGGCCGGGACGACCTTGTTGACCAGTCCCCAGTCAAGGGCCTGTGCCGCGCTGTACTGACGGCACAGGAACCAGATCTCGCGGGCGCGCTTCTCGCCGATGGCCCGGGCCATCAGGCCGGTGCCGAAGCCGGCGTCGAAGGAGCCCACCCGCGGCCCGTTCTGGCCGAACTTCGCGTTCTCGACGGCGATGGTCAGGTCGCACAGCAGGTGCAGCACGTGGCCACCACCGATCGCGAAGCCGTTGACCGCCGCGATGACGGGCTTGGGGACGTCGCGAATGACGCGGTGCAGGTTGTCGACCTCGAAGAGGCCGCTCTCGGACGGGCCGTAGTCGCCGGTCTCCATGCGCTGCTTCTGGTCGCCGCCGGTGCAGAAGGCCTTGTCGCCGGCGCCGGTCAGCGCGATGGCACCGACCTCGTCGCTGCCCCACGCCTTCTTGAAGCTGAGCACCAG
>JAOPYK010000180.1 GCA_025964695.1 Streptosporangiaceae bacterium
GCTGGCCGTTCGGTGGCCGGCTGTCAGGCGATCCGGTCGAGTGATCTGTTGATGGCGGTGTGGACCGCGCCGAGCAGGGTGGCATGGTCGCCGAGGGCGCCGACGGTCACCTCGGTGTCCCATGCGAGGGCCTGGATCGTACGGCGTACCTCGGGGACGACCAACTGGTTTTTTCCCACACCGCCACCCAGGACGATCAGGCCCGGATCGATGACGGCGAGGACGGTCACGACCAGGCGCCCGATGTCGCGGGAGTGCCGGTCGACCATGCGGCGCGCGTCCGCGTCACCTCGGGCCGCGGCGTCGAAGAGGGCCTCCGCGTCTTCGGGGGCGGGCCCGGCGTTGCTGGGCCAGGAGGCGGCGCACCGCTCCATCAGCGCATCCGACCCCAGGTACTCCTCCAGTCCCGCCCGCCGGGGTGGCGCACTCGGTGACCACGGGAACGGCACCATGGCCACCTCACCTGCCGCGCCGTGGCCACCACGCAGCAGCTTGCCTCCCACCACGATCCCTACACCGATCTTCACGCCGACCTGCAGGTAGGCGAACATCTGCTGGTCACGGGCGACCCCGAGTCGGTGTTCGGCGATCGCCGCGCAGTTGACGTTGTTCTCGACGACGACCTGTACATCGGCCGGCACCGGGAGCATCGTCGCGAGCTGTTGGACGCCATCGAGGAGATGTGTGTCCCCGTTGCCGTGCGACGGCAGGGTAGGAGCCGCGATCACGACGTCGCGCAGTACGCCGCTGCTGTCGCCCACGTTGGCGCATACCTGCTCGGTCAGCTTGATCGCGGCGGCTGCGGCCGCTTCGGTGACGTTGCGGCTGTGGGTGGACAGCGGCTCGGTCCGCGAGCTGATCTGGCGCCCGTCGAGTGTGTGGGCGGCCACCCGGACGCGGGTCGCGCCGACCTCGACGCCCAGCACGTGGCCTGCCGCCGGCGACAGGGAGTACAGCACGGCGCTGCGACCGGTCGGGCCCCGCGAGGAGCCCTGGCTCTCCACGAGATTGAGCTTCGACAGCTCGGCGATGGCCGCCGACATGGTGACCTTCGACAGCCCCAGGGCTTCGCCTAGTGCGGGCCTGGTCGACGGACTGCCCACGGCGAGCGCACGCAGCACCGCCCGAGCGCTGTCGGGCAGTTCGTAACGTGTGGCAATCGGCGATGTGCTCACCAGCCCCCCTTCATCGTCGGTCGCCGGTTAATCACAAGGTTACATAGCCGACCTTGTGACAACACATGGAGTTCGTTAACCTAACGAACGTCCGCCTCTTCGAGCTGACGACTGGCCATGCGGACGACCCGAACCGGACGCTTGCGGAACCGAGGATAGCCCTTGATGACACGCAATGGTCGCACGACAGCAGGCTCCGGCAGGACTCTGCCGCTCTGGTCGCCCGGCATGTTGCCCAACCAGGCGGTTAACGATACGCGTCGGCGGAGAGTTCGGTGACCGACACCATGCGACCGGCTGCAAGCCCAGACAGCACTGACGGCGGGTACGTCGTCGGCGTTGATGTCGGTGCTACGAAGACCCACCTCGCCGCCGCGCGTGAAGGAGTCGTCGTGAGCGAGCAGATCGTGCGGACCTCGACGTGGCGGTCCAGGTCGGTGAAGCAGGACGCGGCGGCGCTGGCGGGGCTGGTGCGCGAGTGCCTCGGCGACGACGCCCTGCACCGGCCCCTCGCGGTGGGCGCCCACGGTTGTGACACCACCGCGCAATGCCTGGCGTTGCAGCGGGAGCTGGCTCACCACGTGTCGGCGCCGGTCCGGGTGGTCAACGACGCCGAGCTCATGCCGTGGTCCATGAGGGTGTCCGGCGGCATCGGGGTGGTCTCCGGAACGGGCTCGATCGCGGTCGCACGCGACGAGCGAGATCGCCTCATGACCGCTGGTGGCTGGGGTTGGATACTCGGCGACGAAGGGGGTGCGTCCGGAATCGTCCGCGAGGCGACGCGGGCGGTGCTGGCCGAGCTCGACCGCGGTCGGTCATCCGACCCTCTCACCTCGCGTCTGCTGGCAGGCTTCGACGCCGCCGACGGTGCCGAGCTGGCCATGGCCCTCACCTTGTCGAGTTCCGCGGAGTCGTGGGGCGGCCGGGCCGGCGAGGTATTCGCCGCAGCCGATGAGGGATCACCGGTCGCTCGGCGAGTGATCGACGAGGCGGCGGACCAACTCGCCCTGCTGGTCGAGTGCCTGCTCGGTCGCGGGGTCCGAACCGACCAGGTCGTGGCGGGCGGCGCGGTCATCCAGGCGCAATCGCGTCTGCGCGACCGGTTCCTTGACGCGCTGAAGGCAGCACACCCGGGCATCACGGTGTCCATTCTCGATCGGGCACCGGTCATCGGGGCGATCGCCCTCGCCGCGGTGTCACCAGATGCCGAGCAGGCACACCACACCCAACCCCTCACCCCGGAGGCCACATCATGAACTCTTCCCCCCACCACGCTCCCGCAGGCCGGATGCTCCCCTCACGCCGCCAGATCCTGGTCGGCGGGCTCGCCGCCGGCGCGACCACGCTGCTGTCGGCCTGCAGCGTGACCGGCGCCTCGACGAAGAAGGGCGGCACCGGCAACGGCACCGGAGTCATCAACGCCCTGTTCATGCAGCAGGCGGGTTACAGCACCAGCGACGTCAACGCGATGACCGCCGCGTTCGAGAAGCAGAACCCCGACATCAAGATCGTGCCCGTCTTCGTGGCCTACGAGGCCTTGCACGACAAGATCGTGACCGCGGCGGCGGCCGCCACCTACGACGTGGTGCTGATCGACGTCATCTGGCCCGCCGAGTTCGGCAAGAAGTCCATCGTGGCCGACCTGACCTCGCGCTATCCCGCTGACTGGCAGTCGTCGATGCTCGGCGGGGCGCTCCTCACCGCCGAGTACGACAAGAAGTACTACGGCGTGCCGTGGGGCATGGACACGAAGTCCTTCTACTACAACAAGTCGTTGCTCGCCAAGGCCGGTGTGGACCCGGGCACCCTCGGTACCTGGACCGGGGTGCTCGAGGCCGCCCGCGCCCTGAAGAAGGCCGGCACCGTGAAGTACCCCCTCGCCTGGAGCTGGTCGCAGGCCGAGGCGATCATGTGCGACTACACCCAGCTCGTCGGCGCCTTCGGCGGCACCTTGGTCGACGGCTCCGGCCGGCTCACGGTGAACCAGGGGGGAGCCGTGGAGGCGCTGAGCTGGATGCGGCAGACGATCGTCGACGGGCTGACCAACCCCGCGTCCACGACGTTCCTCGAACAGGACGTGGAGAAGACCATGAACAACGCGCAGGCCGCCATGGGGATCAACTGGACCTACTATCTCGGCTCGTCCAACACTCCCGCGAACTCCAAGGTGGTCGGGCAGATCGGCGTCCTGCAGACTCCGGCCGGCCCGTCGGGCAAACGCCCCGGCGTCAACGGCTCGATGGCGTTGTCGATCTCGGCGGGAAGCAAGAACCAGGACGCCGCGTGGAAGTACATCGAGTGGCTCACCAGTGAGGCTCAGCTGGACCCCTATGCCAAGGAGGCCCTGCCGATCTGGAAGGCGTCCTACACCAAGCCGGCCGTCCTGCAGAGCGCACCCGAGACCTTCGCCGCCGCGGCCAAGCAACTGGACGACCTCCTCGTGCGACCCCAGGTCGTGAACTACAACGGCGTCTCGAAGATCATTCAGGTCGAGTTGCAGAACGCCCTGCTCGGCAAGAAGACAGCCCAAGCGGCTCTGGACGACGCCGTGAAGTCGGCGGCACCGTTGATGGCGGGCTGATAGTTGGCCACTGTGCGACTGCCGGGCGGCGGGCGGCCGTCCGCCGCACCCGAGGGTGGCGGCGGAGGCAGATCCCGGCGGCCGTCCGGACAGGGCGGACTCGCGGCGTTACTGCTACTCCCCGCCGCGGTCGTCGTCTTCGGCATCATCGTCTATCCCATCCTGCGCACCGTTCTGATCTCGTTCTTCGATGTCGACAGCGCGGTCGCGACGTCGACCCCGTTCGTCGGGATCCGCAACTTCACCGACATCATCGGCAACAGTGACTTCTGGTCGACGATGGGGCGCACTCTCTACTTCACGGTGCTCTCCACGAGCCTGGAACTCCTCCTCGGCCTGGGGCTCGCGCTGCTGATGAACGCGCCGTTGCGGATGCGCTGGCTGTTCCGGGCGATCGTGGTGTTGCCGTGGGCGCTGCCGACCGTCGTGAACGGCGCGATGTGGCGCGGCGTTCTCAACGCTCAGTACGGCTCGCTGAACGCACTGCTGACGCAGTTGCACCTCATCCCGGATTACCGCTCCTGGCTCGGTACTCCGACGAGCGCACTGAATATGCTCGTGGTCGCCGATGTCTGGAAGACGACTCCTTTGGTCGCCTTCTTCCTGCTCACCGGCCTCCAGTCGGTACCGCGCGAGATCCACGAGAGTGCCCGCGTGGACGGAGCCGGACCGGTGCGTGCGTTCTGGTCCATCACGGCACCGCTGCTGATCCCGAGCGTGTCGGTGGTGCTCATCCTGCGCACCATCGAGGCCTTCAAGGTCTTCGACCTCGTCTACATCCTCACCGGAGGCGGCCCGGCCAACGGCACCCAGACGATCGCGTACTTCACCTACGTGCAGGCCTTCTCCGACCAGCGGTTCGGATACGGATCCGCCCTGGCAGATGTGATCGTCGTCTGCATCCTGGTGCTCTCCGCGGTCTATCTGCGCGCCCTTCGCCGCAACGAGATGAGCCTGATGTGAAAGCGAGCAGGCGGTACCTGATCTTCGTCCATGTCGCGGCGATCCTCGTCGCGGTGGTCATCCTGGCGCCCTTCGCCTGGATGCTGACCGCCAGCGTCTCCAAGCCCACTGCGCTGATCACCCGGCCCTATCACTGGATCCCCCAGCACCTGGACTTCAGCCGCTACAGCCAGATCTTCCAGGGCAAGGGGCAGGACGTCGCGGCCTCGTTCCGGCATTCGGTGATCAACTCGACCATCGTCGCCGCCGGAACGGTGATCATCTCCATGGGAGTGGGCATCCTCGGTGCCTACGCGTTCGCCATGCTGCGCTTCCGATTCCGCAGACTGACTTTGATGATCTTCCTCATCACGTACATGCTGCCGCCGATCGCGCTGCTCGTACCGCTCTATCTGATCATGAGCTCACTCGGATTGCTGGACAGCGACCTGGGGCTGATCATCATCTACTGCTCGTACGTCACCCCGTTCGTGCTGTGGATCTTGAGCAACTACTTCATGACGATCCCGGCCGAGTTGGAGGAGGCGGCGCGCGTGGACGGCTGCTCCCGGATGGGCGCGCTCTTCCGGATCATTCTGCCCGCCGCCCGGCCCGGCCTGTTCGCCACCATCATGTTCGCGTTCCTGCTGGCCTGGGACGAGTTCCTCTACGCCCTCATCTTCACCTCCACCTCCGCCTCCAAGACGATTCCGGTAGCCATCGCCGACTTCGCCGGCCGCTACAGCACCGACTTCGGCCTGGTGGCGGCGGGCGGGCTCATCGCCTCCGTGCCGCCGGTGCTGCTGGCCATCACATTTCAACGGTTCGTCGTCGGCGGGCTGTCCGCCGGCGCAGTGAAGGGATGACCGCACACATGGACTACTACCAGGCCGTCGCCTCACAGCCCGCCAAGCTCGCCGCCTCGGCCGCGGCCGTGACCAGCGCCCTCGCCGGCCTGGACCTCAGCCCGTGGCGCACCGGCGTGCTCGCGGTGGCCTCAATGGGCGCCGGCGCACACGCCGGCCACGCGCTCGTCCATCGCCTGGCGCGCGCCGGCCGCCGCGCGGTGAACATCGACGCCTCCGATCTGATCTCACTGGGCGCGGGGGCCGACATCGCCGACAGCTACGTCTTCATCTCCGAGGGCGGCCGCAGCCGGGAGACGGTCGAGGCCGCGGCGCTCGTTCCGCCGGGAGCGCGGCTGGGCATCACCAACGCGCCGAGCGCGCCGATCTCCGGCGTGGTCGACGCGCTCGTGGGCCTGGAACACGGCGAGGACAGCCGGGTCTACACCGTCGGCTACACCGCGACACTGCAGGCGTTCGGCCTGCTCGCGACCGCGATCGACGGCCAGGACGCCGCCGACCAGTGGGCCAGCCTTCCTGAACTAGTGCAGGTCACTCTGGACGAACTCGCAGACGCCGCCGCCCACGTCGCGCCCGTGCTGAGCAAGGCCCGGTCGATCGACTTCGTCGGCTCGGGTTCCTCACGGGCCTCCGTCACCGAGGCGGCGCTGTTGTTCCGGGAATCGACCCGTATCTCGACGGCGTCCTACGAGACCTACCAGTACCTGCACGGCCCGATGGAGTGCTTGACCTCCGAGCACGCCTGCGTGCTGTTGGGCGAGGACCGCGAGGTCGCCCTCGCCCGCTACCTCGCGCGAGCCGGCGTGACCACGGTGCTGATCACGTCCGAGTCGGTAGAGCAGGAGGAGGGGCTGAGCGTGCTGCCCATCCGGCGGGCACCCGACCCGTCCAGGGGGATCTTGCAGATCCTCCCCGCCCAGCTGATCGCTGGCGAGCTCGCGCGTCTGCGCGGCCTCGGCATCGACGGATTCCTGTACCACCAGGACGACACCAAGATCGACCAGCTACGGCCCGCCACTGCGGGCTGAGGGCCTCAGCCCGCCCAGGACCACCACGAGACGAAACCGCACCAGTTCTGTTCACACTTCGGGGTAAGCGCTTACCGACAAGGAGCCGAGTATGCAGAAGCAGGATCACCCGTGGTCGGGCGCCCTCTACATGGACGGCCGCTTCCGGCCGCCCACCGGCGGTGGCACTCTCGACATCCGTGACAAATCCTCGGACGAGGTGTTCGCCGTCGCCGGCAGCGCCGAGGTGTCCGATGTCGACTCGGCGGTCCGTTCGGCCGTCGCGGCGCAGCGGAGCTGGGCCGCGACCACCTATGCGGAGCGCGCGGCGATCCTCCGGCGGGCGGCCCGCGCCCTGGAGCGTTCGACCGAATTCCGCGAACTGATCATGCGCGAAACCGGCTGTATCGGCGGCAAGGCAGAGTACGAGATCTCCGCTGCGGCCAGCGAGCTCAGGGAGGCGGCGGCGCTAGCGTCGCGGCCTGCCGGGGAAGTCCTCCAGACCACTCACGCCGGTCGTTTCTCCATCTCCGAGCGCCTGCCGATCGGCCTGGTCGGGGCGATCACCCCGTGGAACTTCCCGCTGGTCCTGGGCATGCGGGTGATCGCGCCCGCCCTCGCGCTCGGCAACGCCGTGCTGCTCAAGCCGTCGCCGGAGACCCCCGCCTCGGGTGGCCTCGCGATCGCCCTGCTCTTCGAGGAGGCCGGAGCGCCTCCGGGCATCCTTCAGGTGCTGCCCGGAGGCCAGGACGTCGGGCGCCGGCTCGTCGAGCATCCCGAGGTGGCGATGATCCACTTCACCGGTTCGACGAAGGTCGGGCGTGAGATCGCCCGCACCGCCGGATCCCTGCTCAAGAAGATCTCTCTGGAACTCGGCGGGAACAACGCCCTGGTCGTCCTCGACGACGCGGACGTCGAACAGGCCGCCATGATCGGTGCCTGGTCGAGCTTCCACTACCAGGGACAGACCTGCATCAGTGCGGGGCGGCACATCGTCGACCGGCGGATCGCCGAGACCTACATCCGCAACCTGACCGAACGCGCGGCGGCCATCACGGTGGGCGATCCCCTCAGGCAGGAAGCCGGGCTCGGTCCGCTGATCAACGACACGCAGCTGTCCCGGGCGCGGCGGATGCTGGACGCGGCGGTGGCGAAAGGTGCCCGGGTGCTCACGGGCGGAACGAACGAGGGGAAGTTCTTCCGACCCACCGTCGTCGTCGACGTCGATCAGGACTCCGCGCTGTGGACCGAGGAGATCTTCGCTCCGATCGCACCGATCGCGATCGTCGACGGCGCGGAGGAGGCGATCGCGCTCGCCAACGACACGGGCTACGGACTCGTCGGCGCCGTCGTCGGCTCTGACGTGCACCGGGCCACCGAGGTGGCCCGCAGGCTGAACTCCGCGATGGTGCATGTCAACGACGCGACCCCACAGGACGAGGCGCTTGCCCCGTTCGGTGGCATCGGTCACTCGGGCCTCGGCGGCCGTGCCGGCGGCGAGTCGAACATCGAGGAGTTCACCGAACGACGTTGGCTGACGGTCTCATCCGTCCCGGCTCAGTACCCCTACTGACATGACGGCCAACCTCGAGCCGGCGGGCATCCGACCGGCACCCGGCGAGAACCAGCGGCTGCGCCGTGGCGCACTCGGCCTGGTCGACATCGCCGCCGCCACGATGGCCAACATCGGCCCGGCCATGAGCTTCTTCTTCGGCTTCGCGTTCCTCGCCACCACCGCAGGTGTCGCCTCTCCGCTGACCATCCTGGTCGCCGGGATCGCCATCGCGCTGCTGGGGAACACACTCGCCCAGTTCTGCCGCGCCCTGCCCTCCACCGGCGGGTTCATCACCTATGTCGGCAAGAGTTTCGGCCCGACCAGCGCGGTCACGACCGCGCTGGTCGCGGTGGTCGGCTACATCATCGCGATGTCGTCGATCATCGCGATCTCCGGTGGCTTCCTGTCGATCGCGCTCGAGCGCTACCTGCACGTCACGATCCCATGGGGCGTGCTGACGGTGATCCTCACCTGTCTCGCGGTGCTTGTGATGATCCGCGGTGTCGCGATCTCGACCAAGGTGGCCGGGCTCTTCTTCGCCTTCGAGATGCTGGTGCTCATCGTCGTCTCGGTGGCAGTGATCATTCACCATTCCGGCCATCTGTCACTCACCCCGTTCGAGCCCTCGCACATCCGTAACGGACTGTCCGGTCTCGCTCCCGGATTCCCGTTGGCGATCTACCTCTTCATCGGCTGGGAGAACTCGGCCGCGCTCGCCGAGGAGACCGACGACCCGCGCCGCAACGTGCCTCGTGCGATCTTCCTTTCCATCGCGATCATGGTCGTCAGCTATCTGCTCTTCGCCTACGCGACGGTCACGGGTTTCGGCTACGACATCGACAAGCTGTCGCAGGCGGGCGTTCCGTTCATCTCCGTCGCCGACACCACCCTGGGGGTGCTCGCCTTCTTCGCCTACCTGGCGGGTCTCACCTCGACGCTCGGCGCACTCATCGCCGGCGTGAACGCGCAAGCCCGCCTGCTGTTCAACGCGGGCCGCGAGGGCCTGCTTCTCCGCTGGATCGGGCGGGTCGACCCCACCCGCCGCACTCCGGTCAACGCCACCGTCACCTTTGTCGTGATCTCGATGGTGGTCCTCGGCGGATGGGCCCTCGGCCATGTGATCGGTGGTTCCACCGGGCACCTCGACGCCATCACGTTCTTCTCCGAGTCAGGGACCATGGGCACCATCCCGGTACTGGTGGTCTACCTGTTCACCAACCTTGCGCTGCCGGTCTACTACCGTCGCCACCGGCCGCAGGAGTTCTCGGTGATCCGGCATGGGGTGCTGCCCGCGGCCGGAGCAATCATGATCATCGTACCGCTTTACTACCTGGCGAAGTCCGGCCAGCATGCGCCCTACAGCTGGTTCCCCTGGGCTTCGCTCGCCCTGGTCGTCCTATCAATGATCTACGCGACGATCCTGGTGCGTCGCGACCCCGGTATCGCCGACCGGGTCGGATCGATTCTCGCCGACGACGCAGAGCACAGTGTCCCTCTCGTGCAAGGAGATCTGACGTGACAGACGTTCCCGAGGCGTTCGACATCGACGCCCGCCACCCGCTCGACCCTGTCGGCGCCGACGAGTTCCTGGCCGGCCGGGAGATCCTGGCGGAGCACGGTCTGCTGGGACCGCAGACCCGGTTCGCCTACTACGGGCTGCAGGAGCAGCCGAAGGACGCCGTACTCGCCCATGAGCCCGGCACCCCCGCCCAGCGCTCGCTGCGTGCACTGCTGATCGATGTGGTCTCCGGTGAGCTCAGTGACGTAGTGCTCTGCCTCGCCGACCGCGCCATCACCTCACACCGGCCACTCGACCCCGCCATCGACGGCCAGGTCCCGATCCTCGAGCAGGATTTCGTCCGCGCCGAAGAGATCGTGCACGCGGACGAGGGCTGGCGCGCGGCGATGGCCAGACGTGGGCTCACCGACGTTTCCAAGCTCCGGGCCTGCCCGCTGACCGCCGGGTCCTACGGCTTCGAGGACGAGCACAACCGGCGGATGGTGCGCGTCCTGGCCTTCCTGCAGACTGATGAGCACGACCTGGCGTGGGCTCATCCGGTCGACGGGGTCGCCGCGTACGTCGACCTCGTCGAGGGACGGGTGTTCAAGCTCGTCGACGAACTCGACCTGCCGATCCCCGCACAGTCCGGCAACTACGACCATCCGGACGTCAGCGGTCCGCCCCGGACCGGACTGAAACCGATCGAGATCACCCAGCCCGAGGGTCCCAGTTTCAACCTCGACGGCAACGCGCTGGAGTGGCAGAACTGGTCGCTGCGGATCGGCTTCGACGCGCGCGAGGGTCTCACCCTCCACCAGATCGGGTACGACGACGGCGGCCGGCGCCGGCCGATCATCTACCGCGCCTCCGTGCCCGAGATGGTCGTGCCCTACGGCGACCCGGGACCCACCCGGTACTGGCAGAACTACTTCGACAGCGGCGAATACCTTGTCGGCCGCCTCGCCAATTCCCTCGAACTCGGCTGCGACTGCCTCGGTGAGATCCGCTATCTCGACGCCACCGTCGCCGACGACCACGGGCGACCGCGGACCATCAGCAATGCCATCTGCATCCATGAGGAGGACGTCGGGGTGCTGTGGAAGCACACCGACATCTTCAGCGGATCGGCGCAGACCCGCCGGCAGCGCCGCCTCGTGATCTCCTTCTTCTCGACCGTCGGCAACTACGACTACGGCTTCTACTGGTACCTCTATCTCGACGGGACCATAGAGCTGGAGATCAAGCTGACGGGCATCCTGTTCACCTCCGCCTATCGTGGCGAGGACTGGCCGTACGCGACCGAGGTGGCTCCCGGCCTGGGAGCACCCGGGCATCAGCACCTGTTCAGCGCGCGACTCGACATGATGGTCGACGGCCTGGAGAACTCCGTCGAGGAGATCGACGTGCATGGTTGCCCCGTCGGTCCCGACAACCCCTACGGCAATGCGCTGACCCGTACGATCACCCGTCTGCGGCGCGAATCCGACGCCGGGCGGCTCGCCGCGCCGGAGCGCGGACGGGTCTGGCGCATCGTCAACTCTTCGGTCACCAACGGTCTCGGGCAGCCGGTCGGGTTCACGCTGTTCCCCCAGCCCGATCCCACGTTGCTGGCGGACCCGACCTCCTCGCTCTACGGCCGCGCCGGCTTCGCCACCAAGCACCTGTGGGTGACCAGGTACGACCCGGCGGACCGCTACCCTGCGGGCGATCTCGTCAACCAGCACCCGGGCGGTGCGGGCATTCCGCAGTTCGTCGCCGAGGACCATGACATCACCGACACCGACGTGGTCCTGTGGCACACCTTCGGGCCCACGCACTTCCCCCGGCCGGAGGACTGGCCCGTGATGCCCGTCGACCGGTGCGGTTTCACTTTGAAGCCGTCAGGTTTCTTCGACCGGAATCCGACACTCGATGTGCCTGCACCCGCGAGCAAGCACTGCCATGCCGACCCCGCGGGCCCCTGAGCCGTGCCTGCGATCGCCTGGATCGGAGTCGCCCTGATCGCGGTGGCGACGGTCGCGGGTGCGGCGATCGGCCGACGGCTGCCGCACACCTCGGCGGTGCCACTGGCCGCGTCGGCCGGCATCCTGCTCGCAGTGGTGCCGGCCGACCTGGCCCCCGATATCTGGAGCGACCTGGCCAAGGCCGGGCTGCCCTGGTGGACGCCGCTGCCGGTCGGCGTGGCGGGCAGCGCCGCCGTCGGCTGGTTGACGCGGCGCGGCTGTGCGTGCCAACCCGGCCTCACTGGGAGTATCGGCACGACGCTGGCCATCGGCCTCCATCGCGCGCTGGAAGGCTCCACTCTGGCGGTCACCGCCTCGTTTCCCCTGGTCCTCGGGCTGGTCGCGCACGCCGGTAGTGAGGGATTCGCCATGGCCTCACTGCTGGATGCCGAGCGACGGCGCAGGACTGCCGGGTGGCTCCTGCTGGCCTGCACCGCGCCGGCTCTGGGCGCACTGACCCTGCAGGCGACACACCTGCCCGACCAGGCGACGCCGATCCTGACGTCCCTGGTCGCGGGGGTCCTGATCCGGACCGCGCTGATCGCCTACCGGCTGGCGGCCGCCCGCGGTACGCGTGACCGGAGCAGCGGCGCCACCGCGACCACGACCCTGACGGCCATCGTCGTGGCGACCACCCTGACCGCCCTGCACGTGGGTTTCTGAACGGCCCGATCACGATGGGCCGGCACCTGGGGCGTGCGCGCTCGATAATTGGCCTTGAGCACTGCTGCCCGACGAGCGGGCCGGATCCGGCCAGAGCAGCCGTCGTGACCGCGAGGGCCGCGGGACGTCGAATTCGCACGGGCTCTTCACGGGCCGGTCGGTGCCGGGCCTCATCCGCTGCATGTTCGCGAACATCGGCGACCCCACCCAGCGGCCCTCTGAATGATTCTTGAAGGCCAGATGAGACCGGCCCTGTGCCCGCCCGCCGATTTCTGATCCAGGCCTCATTCGCAGATCACTCGGTTCCTAGAGGCGTTCGCGACCGTGGGTGTCATGAACGAACTGATCGAGTTTGCGAAGACGGCAGGGGCCGGCCCACGCCGGCATCTGGTCGAGGTGGTCATCCCCGTATACAACGAAGAGCACGTCCTGGCAGGCAGCGTCGGCCGGCTGCACGCCTACCTCACCGTGAACCTGCCGTACGACTTCAGGATCACCATCGCCGACAACGCGAGTACGGACCGCACCTGGGACGTGGCCACCGGGCTGGTGGAATCACTTCCGCACGTACGGGCCGTACATCTGGACCGCAAGGGCCGGGGACGAGCGTTGCGCCAGGTGTGGAGCACCAGCGACGCCGACGTGGTCAGCTACATGGACGTGGACCTGTCCACGGGTCTCGAGGCGTTCCTGCCACTGGTGATGCCGCTGATCTCCGGCCACAGTGAGCTGGCCATCGGCACTCGCCTGGCACGTGGCTCGTCAGTGGTGCGCGGACCCAAGCGAGAGATCATCTCCCGCTGCTACAACCTGCTGCTCCGTGCGACGCTGCGCGCGAGGTTCTCCGACGCCCAATGTGGGTTCAAAGCGGCCCGCACCGAGATCGTGCAGGTGCTGCTTCCGTCGGTCCAGGACCAGACCTGGTTCTTCGACACCGAGCTGCTGCTGCTCGCCGAACGTTCGGGGCTGCGCATCCACGAGGTCCCCGTCGACTGGGTCGACGACCCCGACAGCCGGGTGAACGTGCTGCAGACCGCCCTGGACGACCTGCACGGGATCGCCCGGGTCAACCGGCGTATCCGCAAGGGCGAGTTCGGTGCGGCGGTCACGCCCCGGAGCCGACCCCACACCAGCCTGCCCGCCGCGGCTTGATCCGCATACATGAGGAGCAGAGTCCCATGACCACCCAACTGTCCCCTTCGGTCCGGCACGGCTCGCCGGTGAATTCCGCCCACTCGGGTGCCCACCGGCAGCCGAACCCGGGACTGGTCCGCCGGACCTTCCTGGGCCGTCCCGAAGATCCTCGCTGGGCCCGCCCGGCGTTGTGGGCGGTCCTCGCCCTGGCGGCGCTGCTCTACGGCTGGGGCATATCGTCCCAGTCCGGGAACTCCTATTACTCGGCCGCGGTGCTGTCGGGTACCAAGAGCTGGAAGGCGTTCTTCTTCGGATCGCTGGACGCCGGTAACTACATCACGGTGGACAAGCCGCCGCTGGCGTTGTGGGTGCAGGCGCTGGCCGCCCGGGTGATCGGGGTCAACGGCTGGAGCCTGGTGGGACCTCAGGTGCTGATGGGGGTCGCCGCCGCCGGTGTGCTGTACGCCACGGTGCGCCGAGGGTTCGAGGGCGCCCTCGGCCGGACGGGGGCGCCTGCCGCGGCGCTGATCGCAGCGCTGGTGCTCGCGCTCACCCCGATCACGGTGGCGATCAACCGGGACAACAACCCCGACACGCTGCTGGTGCTGACGATGGTGCTCGCCGCGTGGGCCCTGCAGCGGGCTGTTCAGTCCGGCAGGCTGGGCTGGCTGCTGGGCTGCGCGGTGTTCATCGGCCTGGGGTTCAACACCAAGATGTTCCAGGGTTACATTGTGCTGCCGGGGTTCGCCCTGGTCTATCTGGCGTGCGCGTCCGGTGGTCTGCGGCGCAGGCTCGGCCACCTGGCGGCGGCCGGGGTGGCGTTGGCGGTCTCGAGTTTGTGGTGGATGTTCATCGTCGACCTGTGGCCCTCAAGCAGCCGGCCCTACATCGGTGGCAGTACCGACAACACCGTGTGGGACCTGGTCATCGGCTACAACGGCCTCGGCCGCATCTTCGGTGGCTCCGGTAGCGGGGGCGGCGGAAACAGCGCGAACTTCGGCGGTACGGCCGGCATCGGCCGGCTGTTCAACTCCATCATGGGAGGCCAGATCTCCTGGCTCATCCCCTTCGCAGCGATGGCGCTGGTGGTCGCCTTGATCCTGCGCGGCCGGGCACCCCGCACCGACCGGGCCAGGGCAGCGCTGCTGCTCTGGGGTGGGTGGCTGGCCGTGCACTTCGCGGTGTTCAGCCTGAGCGAGGGCACCTTCCACCCCTACTACACCACCGCGATGGCCCCGGCGATCGGCGCGCTCGTCGGCGCCGGCACGGTCGTGATGTTCACCACCACCCGGCGCTGGGCCTGGGCACTTCCGGCCTCCATCGCGGTCACCGGAGGCTGGGCGTTCGTCCTGCTGCGGCGCACACCGAGCTGGAACCCATGGCTGGCCTGGCTGGTCGTCGCAGCCACCGTCTTGGCCGTCGCGGGGCTGGTGATCGTACGGCTGACACCACGCACCCGATCCAGGCTCGCGCTCGGTGCCACGATCATCGGCCTGGTCGCCGCGCTCGCCGGTCCGGCCGCATACGCCACCACCACGGCACTGAGCGGCACCGGCGACGGCACCAACCCTACGGCCGGTCCGGCCAGTGCGTCCTCCGGCCCCGGCGGCTCTCGCGGGCCCGGCGGGTCCGGCGCGCCCAGCGGGTCGCGGCCCTTGGGTGGCCAGGCGCCCACCGGTATGCCTTCGTCAACCGGCTCGTCAACGGGTTCGTCTGCGGACGCCTCCAGTGGCCGACCAGGCGGGGCATCCGGCCAGATCAACTCGCAGTTGGTCGCGTACCTGCAGCAGAACCAGGGGAGCGCCACCTGGCTGGTCGCGGTCAACAGAGCCCAGTCGGCGTCCTCGATCATCCTGGAGACCGGAAAGCCCGTCATCGCCATGGGCGGATTCACCGGCAGCGATCCCGCCATGACCGTCACGAAGCTCCAGCAGTACCTCAAGGAGGGCAAGCTGCGCTACGTCATCCTGGGTGACGACAACCGCGGCGGCGACTCGGCGGTCACCAGCTGGATCAAGAGCAACCTGACGATCGTGTCCGCCGGCCAGTACGGCGGAA
Organism: Streptosporangiaceae bacterium; assembly: GCA_025964695.1. Classification (GTDB taxonomy): domain Bacteria; phylum Actinomycetota; class Actinomycetes; order Streptosporangiales; family Streptosporangiaceae; genus Actinomadura_E. The sequence continues at coordinate 15,486 of JAOPYK010000180.1, forward strand.
CCTCCACGACGAGTTCCTCCACCAACAGTGGAGTGACGCTGTACCGCTATGGCTGATCGGCTCCGCGCCAGGTCCCGGTCGCGCTTACAGCATGGGACGGGCCGCCGAGATCCTCGGCGTGACTCCGGCTTTCCTGCGGGCTCTGGGTGTCGCGAAGCTGATCGAGCCGCTGCGCTCCGAGGGCGGCATCGCCGCTTCTCCCGCTACCAGCTCCGCCTGGCCCAGCGGGCTCGGGAGCTCGTCGACGCCGGCACCGGGCTGCTGAGTGCGCCCTGGTCAGTCTCCCACCCGCTTACCGGGAGTCGACATCCTGGGCACCGGTCACGGCCGAGGTCAAGTGACGCAAAGACCACCTGCGCCGCCGTCGAAGGCTCAGGGCGACTCGCCCGCCGCGAGGCTGTGAACTGGGCGGGCCTGATTCATTGAGATGACAACCGACTTGTCGTCTCATGCAATCCGGGCCCGGAGGGCCGTCCTCGCCCGGTTGTCTCATCGAGTCTGGCCCGATGGCCCCTTGCTGCGTCTTGGCGTGTCTGGAATCTGGCCCGTTCGGCGGTGTGTGCCATAGTCGTTCGTCCGATGGCTTTCAGGGCACCTGCGGGTACCCGCTGGTTGGTGGTCGCTGTTACGGTTGCGGGCGCTGGCAACGCTGTAGGACCGTGATCGGTGGGCAACGCGTCCCGGTAGTTCAGGTGGGCGACATTGGTGAGGGCGGTCCCGATGATGGCGCAGACGGACCACGCGGATGGAGAACCACAGCCGACAGGTAGTCGGCACGCGCTGCAGATCCTCCTCGGTGTACTTGCGGCAGTGCCGTTGGCCTCCGGCCTCTACGGCATGCTCGCTGGTGCCGCGGCGTGGCCGTTTGCCCAGGACGAGGTGACCGCGACGCTCGACGGGGAGTTCCGGTTCACCAACGCGTTCTGGTTCGCCGCCGGTCTTGTCGTCTTCTGGGCGATCCCCCGCGTAGAGCGGCGAACCGGCGTGCTTCGTGCCGCCCTGGGCACGGTGTTCCTCGGTGGACTGGCGCGGCTGCTCGCGATCGCGGTGCACGGCGTGCCGCACCCGGTGTTCCTCGGCGCGCTCTTCATCGAGCTCGTCGGCGCGCCTGTGCTACTCGTCTGGCAGGCGCGCGTCGCCGCCGCGTCCCGCAAGTCCGACAGAGAACACCAGTGAGTGCCAGCGCCTCGGCCGGCAGCACCCCCCACCACAAGACCAACGGGCCGGCTTCATTGAGACGACCGGCATCCTTCCTCGGAGTGGCGGGCGCGCAGCGCCCGTACCTTGTGGCGGTTGCCGCAGTGCTCCATGGAGCACCAGCGCGGCGGCCGGGGCGTGAGGCGTCGACGTAGACGAGGTGGCAGTCCTCGGCCGCGCAGGTGCGGATGCGGTGCGCGAACGGGCCGGTCAGCAGCTCGACGGCGTCCCGCGCGACGGTGGCGAGCAGGTGCGTGCCGCTGGTGGTCCCGGTCCACTGCTGCTGTCCGCCTGGCCCGATCGCGGGCGCCAGCGGCGGGCGAGCGGCCGCCTCGTTGATGACCTCCACGTCGCCGGGCGCGTGCGGCTCGCCACGCGTGTGGGCGAGGACCGCCTGGAACAGTGCGTGGCGCAGCCGTCGCGCGTCCGCCACCTCGGCTTCGGAGATCTCCAGCACGGGCGTCGGCGTGAGCCGTGACCGGTCCGCCCAGGCACCCAGGTCGGCGGGCTGGTGCAGCACCTCGTACCGGCGGTAAGGACCGGGGCCGCCGGTGGTCAACAGTTCCAGGCACAGTGCGCCGGGGTCGAACCGATAGGCGACGCCGGTATGGGAGTGGAGCGTCAGCCCTCTGGTTGCGGAGAAGTCCATAACCAATATAACTGGTTACATGGCATTGAGTTGGAAGCTGGTCATCGACAGCACGAACGCACCCGACCTCGCGGACTTCTGGGCAGCGGCACTGGACTACGAGGTGGAGGACCCCGGCGCCCTTATCGAGAGCCTCCTGGCCGCCGGTCACATCGACGAGGAGGCGGTCATCGAGCACCGGGGCCGCAAGACCTTCCGCGGCTACGCCGCGATCCGGCACCCTGATGACCGATTCGACGAGACCAGCGGCGTCGGCCGCGGTCGGCGGCTGCTCTTCCAGGACGTGCCCGAGGGCAAGTTTGGCAAGAACCGCCTGCACCTTGACGTCCACAGCGAGTCTGGCGGCCTCAACAAGCTGGTGGCCCGGTTGGAAGACCTGGGGGCGACCCGCGTCCGCGAGGTCAACAAGGGGCCGGCCGGGCACTGGTGGATCATGCAGGATCCGGAAGGCAACGAGTTCTGCGTGGCGTAGGTCCGGCCGCGGCCCACTGCAATGCTCCGCCCAAAGAGATGTCGGCGACCTGGGCATTGCCTTCCTTTGCTTGTGTGCTTGGCGAGGTGATGTCAGACGGCGGATATCAGACGGCGTAGGTCTGGGCGTGGCGGGCGACGCCGGCGGCCAGGAGCTGGCCGAGGTCGTAGGCGGGTGAGCGGTCCAGGGTTTCGCGGGCCTGGTCGTAGCGGCGGGTGGTGCGGGGGTCGGCGTGGCCGAGGGGTGAAGGCCGGAGCACTGGGCCGCACCCCGGTAGCGGTGAGCTAACTTGCCGGGCAAGCGCTGGAACGCACTCGCGAGGATGTCGCCGCATGGGTGTTCCAACTCTCGTCCTCCGCACCGCACCTGTTCGGCGGGCGCCGCGACGCCTGTGAAGCAGACCTCGATCGGCTGCTTCGGGACGCCTCCCCTTCCGGTCGGTTTTGCGAACGCCAGCCAAGCACTGAGGTCTTCGTCTGGCGCAAGCCGTAATAGCACCGGCCATGGGGCTGGTGAGCTCGCGTAATCAGCTGTCATGAACTCCCTGCGGTGTTCAGCCGGATGGTGACCGTAGGTGGTCTCCGGAGGCGTACGGGCTCCAGGTGCTTCCGGTCTGGGCGGCCAGCTTGGTGTGGTGACGTGGTGGCGACGACGGGTGCGGGCATCATCTCCAGGACATGCTGGCGGATCGCTAAGGCCCGGCCTGCGACGGTGGGGATGCCGAGGCCGTTGACCAGCGCCGCGAGTGCGTCGGGGTGCATCTGTCCGGCCCGGCGCCTGGGAACATCCAGCGCGAGTCGCGGTTCGTCGCGGTGTTCATGTTGTCCCGCTGCCCCTGGCCACCGTGCTGCCGTCCGGGCAGGAGGACGACCAAGGACGACCCGAGCCGGCTCAGGCCGCCGCCGAGGCGACCGCTGCGGTGTGAGGTCCCTCGCCGCTCTGGACCCACATTGGACCCACAACGTGTCAACGCAAAACCAGCGGCTCCCCGATGAACTGAGCATCGGAGAAACCGCTGGACCCCTACCGCGACCACATCGAGCTCCTCTGACGTTGTCACCACGGCGCACTTGGCGAACCTTGCAGGTCTTGACAAGCACAAAGACGTACTCATGTGTGGGGCCGGTCCGGGTTGGCCCGGTTGTAGGCGATGATCACCTGGTCGGGGATGCCCCCGTCCTCATCGAGCCCATATTTCGAAGCGCGCGCCCAGGCCCGTACCTCGTCGGCACCGGCGTACCAATCACTGCCCTCGATGTCGTGCCCAGACCGCCGCAGCCCCTTACGTGAGGCTCGGATCGCGTCCTGGAGAAGCTCGGTGCCGGCCCGGGTGTGCTCGACGCCCAGCTCGCTCACGGCCTCGTCCATCAGCTCGGCGACTGTACGGTCACGTCCGTCGCGTTCCAGCCAGCGCATCAGGGCGATGAGATCGGCACGCGAGTGCGCCGTGACGGCCTTGCCCGGGGCCAGAGCGGGCCGTACGGCCTGCGCGCCCACCGCCGAATGCCGCACGGCCGGGGCCTGCTCCGGTGGTTTCGCTGCGGCCTCCGCCGTACCGGTCGCAGGCTCCTCAACCAGCTGCCGCCGCGAGGTCCGTACAGCAGGTCTGGTGGGTGCTGCAGGTGCCGCAGGTATGGTTCTGCGCCGCACGGGCGTACGGACGGCCGCCGCCGGGACGTCGTCCATCTCGCTGGGATCACCGCCCTCGAGACCGTCCCAGCCCTCAATGCCGGCCAGCGTGATTCCAGACCAGCCGGGATCCCCTTCGGGTGACCCTGCCGCTATGACCTCGCCGGGTGAGATCTCGTACCGATCCAGCGTCTCCCACAGGGAGGCCAGTGCCGCGTCCGGGTCGAAGTAGAACTCACTGCCCCGGACCCGCCAGAATCGCCAGCCTGCCCGCTTGAGCTCACGCTCCCGGTCGAGATCGTCCTGAACCTGCTCGGGCGTGCCATGCCAGGCGTCGCCATCGCACTCCACGGCGAGCCGGCCCTTCGCGCCGCTGACGACCAGGTCGATGCGGCGCCCGTTCACCTCCACCTGGGGAACCACGTGGTAGCGGCGCTCGGCGATGCGCAGGAAGACGCGCTGCTCGAAGAGCGAGTCGAAGTCGCGGTGCACGACATCCGGGGTCACATCGGTGAGCATCTCGCCGGCAGTGTTCGCGGGCGGCGCGATCATGTAGGACAGCAGCGAACGACGCAGATCGCTCGGGGACAGCAGGTCCAGGCTGACGGAGTGGAACAGCCACATCTGGTCCTTGGCGCGGGAGGCGGCGACGTTGAAACGCCGCTGCCATTCGGTGCTGGTCACCGCCGAACGGCGTTCCGCCACCACCAGGGACAGGAAGACCACGTCGCGTTCGTCGCCCTGGAAGTCGGGCGGGGTGCCGACGCGCAATCGGCGCCGGTCCCATTCCTTCGGGTCTATCCGCTCCAGCAGCAGGGTGCTCAGGAGCTGGACCTGGCCGGTGCCCTGCAGAACCACGACGCCGAAGGTCTTGTCGTCATACGCCGGGTCAGCGATACAGGCGAGTACTTGCCCGACGATGGCGTGCGCCTCCGCCTCGTTGCGCAGCCGGGTGGCGGTGCCCTCGGTGACCGCACCGTCCACGCGTACGACGCGCAGCGGGTCGAGCCGATCGGCACCGAACTGACGCAGCGGCACCAGCGGTTCGTCGGCGTAGAACTGCCGGGAGGAGAAGTCGATGATCTCCGGCATGCACCGGAAGTGCTCTTTCAACCGGATCACCGAGCCGAACCGGGTCGCCAGCAGGTCGAACAGGCTCGACTTGGGGGTGAAGGCGTCGCGGAGATAGGCGGGCAGCTCGGGGAGATAGGTCTCCAGCTTGTCGAAGATGGGCTGCAACTCACCCTGGCTGACCGCCGACGGCGCGCACTGCTTGTCGTCACCGACCACGATCATGCGGGGCGCCAGCCAGAGCAGGAACAGTGCCTCCATCCCCGCCTGGCTGGCCTCGTCCACGATCACGACGTCGAAGGAGTCGCGGAGCGCCGGAATCGTCTGTACCACCTGCTGGAGGGGCATGATCCAGGCGGGCACGGCACCCAGCGACTCGCCCATCGCCTCACGCGCACGCGACCGGTAACGCTCGGCGTAGCGGCCGGTTCCCTTGCCGAGCTTGCTCATGTGGTCCTGGTAGGCGCGCAGTGCCTGCGCCTGCTGAGCCGTCATCTTCGCCAGGCAGGCACCCCACGCCTTGGCAGCGGCGAGCCGACCGGTCAGGTCGAGCCGCCGGTGGGTGGCGGCTTCCAGCTCGCCCTCAAGCTCACCTTCCAGACCCGGGCGGCGCTGGGTCGCGAAGAAGGTGGCGGCGATCCCCCAGGCCCACGCCTGCTCCCAGCTGCCGAGGCGGCTACGCCAGCCCTCCGCGGCCGGCTCGGCTGCCATCAGTGACGCGAGCGCCGGGTGACGGTCGCGGAGGCGGTCCCTCAGCTGTTCACAACGGGTCTGTTCGAGACGTTCGCGGTGGGCATGCGCGAGTGCGGCCAGGCATCGCTGGTAGCCGGCAGCGTCGCGCCCCGCCACGGCCGCGGTGGCGCCGACGAGTTCGGGCGGGGCCTGGCCTGCCTGGATCCCCAGCTCGAAGATTCTGTGCATAGTGGCGAGGGCGGCGGTGGCGCGTTCCGCCTGGAGCCGCAGCCTGACCGCCGACAGAGCGGCGGCGTAGGCGCGCCAACCACGCGGATCGGCCAGCGGGACATTGATCCCGGCAGCCAGGAGCAGCCGTACGGTGTCCGAGACGGCAGCGAGTGCCTCCCGCACGAGGGCAAGCCGGGCATAGGTGTCGGCGAGCTGTGCGGCCGTGCGCTGCACCGGCTGACCCGCCGGGAAGTCGACACCGACCATCCTCCAGCCGCGGGCCAGCTCGGCACAGGTGGTGCGGCCCTCCAACTCGGCGATGACGACGTCCAGCAGCTCGGGTGTCGTCAGAGCGATCCCGTCCACCGCGGCACCCAGCAGCAGAGGCTCCGCCTGCTTCTGAGCCGGAGGCCTGAAGGGGCCGCGTTTGAGCTTGCCGCCCCCGCCCAGGTAGTCGCGCAACTGCCGGGCCGCCTGAAGCTGCGCCACCTGGCTGCCCGGGCCGCTCGCCTCGAAAGCCGGCAACGTGACCTCACGGAAGCCGACCTGCTGGAGCATCCGGCGGGCGTATTCGGCCCGGTTGGCGTGCTCGGCGAGCTGGTGCCAGACCGCTGCCTCGCGCCCGGCCAGACCGTCGGCGATCGCACGAACGGCCCAGTCGCCGGTGTCCCAGACCTGGGGATCCTCGGGCAGGCCCAGCTGATGGAAGGTCCTGGCCACCGTAGCCGTGTGCTGCTCCAGCCTGCCGAACAACTCGTCGTCGCAGGTGCTCAGGCGGTCGGAGAGCTGTGACGCCGCCTGCTGCGCGTGGCCCCGGGCCGCGGCCTCGTCGGCGACCATCGCGCGGACCCGCTCCGCCGTGGGCAGTGCCGAGACGTCGGGCAGCTGCTGAGAGGTCCGCGCCCGGCGCTCGGGAGTCTCTCCGGCCAGCAGGCTCAGCAGCTCGGCCGCCTCCGCCGCGTTGATCGGTGGTGTCTGCGGCACGTGCGCCGGCATCGGGGTGGGCAGCCAAGAGCAGCCGGCCTCATGCCGCTTGAGAAGCCGGGCGATCTCGGCGAGCGTTCCCGCATAGCCTGAAGAGATCGTGCCGTGCTGGTAGGTCTCCGCCTCCCGAAGCGCCCGGATGCGCTCGTTGAGGCGGCTGACATCGCGGCCGGCGGCGTCGAGCTGGTCGGTCAGCTTGGCGATGTCCCTCTGCTGCAGACCGGGATCGAACGAGGCGAAACGACTCGACAGCGCCTTGACACTGCCCTCCAGTTCCGACGAGCCGCCGCGCCCCTGGTCGGTCGCCGACACGCACAGCTGGGCCACCTCTGGGGGTAGCTTGTCGCGCAGCACTCTGAGGGCCTGCGCCTTCTGGCTGGTGACGAGCACCCGCTGACCCTGCGCGAGCAGGGCGGCGATCAGGTTGGCGATGGTGTGCGTCTTGCCGGTGCCGGGCGGGCCCTGCACGACGACCCCGTTGTCGTGCCGTAGCCGGGTCATGATCTGCCGCTGTTCGGGGTTGGCCGGCAGCGGAAACAGGGGGTCGGTTCCGAGCGCGTCACCGGAGGCCGCGCCCTGTTCCCGCAGAAAGTCCATGCGCTCGTCGGTCTCGAGCGCGGTCACGAGCTGGGCCAGCCCGAGGGGGGCCACGGCGTCAGGCCCCGACAGCGCGGCCAGCATGCTGTCGTAGTAGGCGATCAGGGAGGCCCGGTCCCGCTTGCGCAGCACCAGAGCGGGCGCGAGCCGTACCTCGGCGGAGGCGCCTGAGCGCTCCACCTTCCAGTCGTCGCGGAAGACGGCCCCGTGGTCGAACGCCCGGTCGCACCATTCACGCAGCACCTTGGCCGTGGAGGACTGCAGCCCGAAGCCCTCCCCCGAGCGGACGGACTCGCGCACCCATTCCATCCGAACAGCGTCGAAGCCTTCGAGGCCGTCGAGCAGTTCGCGGTCCTGGATCGAGGTCCCACGCTCGGTGAACCTCGCCTCGACCCGTTCGGTGCCACCGTCCACGGTGACCCGCACCGGGGTCGCCAGCAGATGGTTGCGCACCGCAATGCCGTCGGGAGATTTCCAGGTCAGCAGACCGACCGCGAGGATCAGCTCGTACTCATCGTCCTGCTGGGACAGCCGTTCGGCGATCGCCCGCAGCTCCTGATGCCAGCGGCGTTGAACGGCCACCTCGCGCTCACGTCTCGCCCATGCCCACCACGCCGGTAGCCAGGACTCGTATGCCCTGCGCACCCCGGGGACCTCGTCGAGAAAACGGATCTCTCGCCGGGCGGTCCGCTCTCCGTCCGCGCTGACCTCGGTGAGCTCCACTGGCCCGGACTCGGCCAGCCCGGGCGCGTCGCCCGCCGCGTCGGCGACCTCCTGCGGCCGCAGCCAGCCGGTCAGCTCGTCCGGCACGGCGGGCAGGGGTTCGCCGGGCGGCGGCACCACACTGAGCAGCGCTTCTTCCTGCTCAGAGTCCTGCTGGACGACGACCTGATCGGGGAGATCGGCGAGCCACAGCACACGCTCGTAGCCGGAGACCTCACGGATCCGCTCGCGCCGGGCACTGGTCAGATCGCGGAGGAACTCGACCAGCCGCGCCGTCGTCGCGACAAGCTCCGGATCACGTGATCGAGACCGGAGCGATCCCGTGTCATCCCCCATGGACTCATCCCCCTACCAACTTCACCCCGAGACCCGTGCAAAGAATGGTGTCAGA
>JAOPYK010000188.1 GCA_025964695.1 Streptosporangiaceae bacterium
CGTTCGCGTGGTCGAGGTCCCGTGCCACGGGCCGGACCTCGCGGTCCACGAAGTCCCGTACGGTCTCGACGACCGCCTGCTCCTCGGCGTTCAACTCCACCCTGGCTCCTCCTCATTCCGATCGTGCGGCGCAGGCGACGGCATCACATGACGGCGCATCAGATGACGCCGTCTCGCCGCCGGTGCGCTCGGGCGCCCGGCCCCCGTACTCGGTGTAGTAGGCGGGTGCGCCCATCCACTCGGCCAGTGCCTCGAACAGCGACACCTCTACCGCCGGGGTTCGTCCGGTGGTCGCCCGCTGCAGGAGCGCGGCGAGGATGCCGGAGAAGGCCGAGGTCGGCGAGCTGCCGGGTGGCGAACGGCGCGGCCACGGCGTGTTCGAGGCTGACCACGGTAACGCCGTCCAGTGGACGGGGAGTTGAACTCGTCGGCCCCGGGCTCGCCGGATCGGCGCCGTCCTGAGGTGGACCGCCGGGCGGAGGTCACCGGAAGCGCCGTTCGCGGCGTGTGGCCGGAGGGGTCGCGGGACGGCCGCGGTTGCCGATCTGGGCATAGCCCAGGCCGTGCCGCTGGGAGACCGACGGTGGTTCCTCCAGCGACTCCCAGATCGCCCGGACCGTGCCCTGCACGCCTTCCGGGCGCCGGGCGGCGATCTCGTCGGCGAGCGTCCGGGCGGCCTTCCACAGCTCGTCGCGGACGACCACCTCGGTCACCAGGCCCAGCCGTAGCGCGGTCGCGGCGGTGATCCGCTCCTCGTTGCCGGCCAGTGCCCACCGCAGGACGTCACCCAGCGGTACTCCGCGCCGCAGCATCCCCACCGGTTCGAGGGCCGAGACCATGCCGCCGTTCGCGTGCGGGTCGAAGAACGTGGCGTCCTCCGAGCAGATGACGATGTCGGCCTCGTTGATGAAGTACATGCCGCCGCCCGCCGCCATCCCGTGCACGGCGGCGATGACGGGCTTCCAGACCCGGTGCTGTTTCGGCCCGAGCAGGGTTCCCGGATCCCGCTGGCTCCAGACGTTCTCGTCGTTCCACCACGGGCCCTCGGCCATGTCGAGGCCGGTGCAGAACGCACGGTCACCGGAGGCGCGCAGGACGGCCACCCGAATGTCGTCATCGTCGCGTACCCGCTCCCAGATTCCCGCCACCTCGGTGGTCATCGTCTGGTTGAAGGCGTTCAGCCGGTCCGGGCGGTTGAGCGTGATCGTGGCGACGTGGTGATCGACATCGAAGAGCACGGTGGTGGGATCGGGCGTCCTGGCTGTAGTGGTCATGGTGCTCCGGGTAGGGGGGCGAAACGGCTGGTCAGGCTGCGCTTGACGATCTTGCCCATCGCGTTGCGGGGAAGCTCGTCCACCAGCTCCAGCTGCTCGGGCAGTTTGCGGATGCTGAGGCCGCCGGCCCGCAGGTGATCGCAGAGGTCGGCCAGGGCGGGCGGGGCGGCGGGGTCGCCGGGCACGACGACCGCGCAGGCCCGCTCGCCGGTCTCGTCGTCGGGCAGCCCGATCACCGCGACGTCCGCGACGGCGGGATGGGTGATGAGGAGCTCCTCCAGCTCACGCGCCGAGATGTTCTCCATCTTCCTGATGATCACGTCCTTGATCCGGCCGGTCACCGTGACGTACGAGCGCGCGTCGCGGAAACCGAGGTCCCCGGTACGGAAGTAACCCTCGTCGTCGAACGCGTCGGCGTCCAGCGCGGAGTCGACGTAACCGACCATCAGCTGCGGCCCCTTGACCCGGAGCTCGCCCCGCTCACCGTCGTCCGCCCGGCTACCGTCCGGCCGCACCACGACGACCTCCCCGCCCGGTCCCGGATGGCCCTCCGACCGGGCGTGGTCGTCGTCGGTGTCGTCCATCCGGCCCCAGGTGAGGTAGGGACACTCGGTCATGCCGTAGCCGGACACGACGCCGACCCCGCCGAGCTCGCGCTTCACCTCGTAGTGCAGGGACTCCGGCCGCGGCGAACCCCCGCATAGCACGACCCGGGTCTGCGGGAAGAGCGGAACGTCCGGGTGGGTGCGCTGCCTGGCGCGGTAGACCTGGATGAACGGCAGCCCGGAGCCGACGAAGGTCACCCCTTCGGCCGCGAGCAGATCGGGCGTGGTGTCGGGGTCGAAGATCGCGCTGGTGATGATGGCGCTGCCGGTGCCCAGCGAGCTGAGGATGTGCGCGATTCCGCCGACATGGGCGAGCGGCAGCAGGGTCGCGACCCTGTCGTCCGGGCGGAGCCCCAGGTTGGCGCGGAACGTGTCGGAGGCGGCGATGAGGCCGCGGTCGGTGTGCTTGGCACCCTTCGGATCCGACGTCGTACCGGAGGTGTAGAAGATCCAGCGCGCCGCCGGTCCGCCGCCGGCCGCCTCCGCCGGGGGCTCGGGGGGCAGCGTGGCGGGATCGCCCTCGGGCGGCCGGTCATCGAGGACGACGACCTCCAGGCCGGGCAGGCCCGCGGCGACCCCCTTCGCCATCGCCTCGTGGTAGACGCCCCGGAAAGTGCCCGGCACGAAGAGGTACCGGCTGCCGGCCTGGCGGCAGATGAAGCCGAGTTCCCGGTCCCGGAGCATGGTCACCAGCGGGTTCTGGACCGCGCCGAGCCGGGCCAGGGCCAGCGTGAGCAGGATGGTCTCGAAGCGGTTGGGCAACTGCCACGACACCACGTCACCCGGGCGCACGCCCTGAGCCCACAGGCCTGCCGCGGTCCGCTCGACGGCGTCCCGAAGCTCCGCGAACGTGAGCCGCCGGCGGTGCTCGTCGACCGCGAAGAGCGCGTCGGGAGTGGCCACGGCCCGGCGGTGCACCAGCCGCCAGATCGTGTCGGCCTCGAGGTCCTGCGGCGGGCCCGCATGCGGCCCATCGGGCGTGAGAGAGAGGTCCGTCAACGTGGTTCCTTCGATCACGGAAGGTCTGCCGTCCGGCGTTCAGAGCAGGAAGGCCAGCGTGGGGATCGGTCCGCCGGCGTTGACCAGATGCACGGTCTTGGCGGCCACGCGCGGCCCGCGTTCCCCGCCGCCGACACGGATCCGGTGCACGACCCGCCCGGCCCACACCGTGATCCCGTACCGGTACTCGTACAGGGCGAAGTTGGACCCCACCGTGACGGTGTCGGCGTCCCGGTCGAGCAGTTCCAGGTTGGAGATGAGCCGGCGCATCACCGACGGGGGCGTCTGCGAGTGCCGCGCCCCGGAGTTCAGCTGTGCGACGCGGCTGCGGATCCTTCGCCGGTTGTCATAGATGTACGACAGGTCCTTCGCCGGGTCGGCGTCCGGCCGCATCGGCACCCAGTAGACGCCGTCGTCGTCCCAGAGCGACTCCCAGTCGGAGTAACGCGCCTCATCGGCCAGCCGGGCCTCGAGGGTGATGAAGCCGGCGATCGCCGGGTCGACCCCGGTCCCGACCGCGATCTCGGTCATGCTGTTCATCGCTCACCCTCCGGTGCTGCCGCGGGGCCCCGCAGGACCGACGCCCAGTGCTGCCAGAAGCCGCGCTGGGGGGTCTCCGCGCTCTTGTCATGGTTGACCGTGCCGGTCTCTTCGTGCAGGTCGCTCTCCAGTCCACGGCTCAGCATGATCCACTCGGGAGAACGGGCGGCCAGTCCCATCTGGTTGCGCGCCCCGATCTCGCCGTCGTCGGCGATCAGGAAGCCGGAGGGGCCCATGGCGCCCTCGGTGCGCCGCAGCATCCGGCCGTTCATCTCCTCGGTCCCCGGCATCAGGGCAGGCGTGGTGTAGGCGATCGTCTCGCCCGGAGCCAGCGGCTCGACGAACATGATGTTCATCTCGGCGAGGAACAGGTTCGGGAAGATCAAGGTGTGCGGCGGGCCGACGACGAACGCCTTGTGGGTCTCCTCCGCGCCGTACGCCTGCTCCATGGCGGCCACGTAGTCCGGCAGCTTCGCCCGCGGCGCCCGGCCGAACCAGACGAACTCCTCATCCAGGCGGGTGTACTCGGCGGCGTAGTCGATCTCGGAATGGCCGTTGCCGAGATCCCGGACGTACACCTCGACCTTGCTCGGCACATGCGAGACCTTGGCCTCGCGGACGGCCTCGTAGACCGACTGATGGGTGAACAACGCGTGGTAGCCGTCCACGTTGTTCTCCATCACCATCTTCCAATTGGCGCGCTGGTGGTGCTTCATCCAGCCGGCGCGCAGATCGAGCCTGCCGTCCGGGGAGAGTGCCAGCAGCCGGTCGATGGCGGTGATCGCCCGGCCGAGGTGCTCCCGCAGAGCGATCCCGTCGGGGGACATCGAGGCGAAGACGAAGCCGCGGTAGTCGTCGGTCCGGGCGGCGGGAGCGAGCCCGTACTCCCCGCGCTTGGCCAGGAAATCGGCGGAGTAGCCGGTCCGCATCGGGATGCCGACGAGCGTCCCGTCGTTCTTGAAGGTCCAGCCGTGATAAGGGCAGCGGAACGTCGTGCTGTTGCCGCGTTCGGCGTTGCACAGCCGGTTGCCGCGGTGGGCGCACCGATTGGCCAGCACCCGGACCACGCCGTCGGCGCCGCGGGTGATGATGACGGGTTCGCGTCCGATGCGCCGGGTGACGTAGTCGCCCGGCTCGGGCACCTCGCTCTCATGGGCGACGTACACCCAGCCACGGCGGAAGATGTTCTCCATCTCCAGTTCGAACACGCCCGGGTCGGTATAGACCTCCCTCCGTACTCGATCGGGACGGACCAGGTCCTCGACCGGGGGGAACGGCGCGGTCGACCGCGCGTCCAGCTGGGTCATGATGGGTCCTTTGCTCGGATGGGAGGGGAATCGGTGGCGTCGGCCGCCGGTTTCTGGGCCACCGCCGGTTGCCGCGGCAGCGGAAGGAAGCCGGGAACGGCGACGCCGCCGACCCGGCGGAAACCGATCGTCACCGGATCGCCGATGGCGGGCGGCTCGGTGAGCGGCCGCACCGAGGTCACGACCAGCCGGTGGCCGCAGGCCAGCTCCACGTCGGCGATGGGGTAGGGGCGCCCGGTCCTGACCAGCCCGGGTTCGAGGCGGTGCATCACCGTGACCGAGTGCACGGTGCCCGCCGGCCGCACGGTGCGCCAGTCGGCACCGGCCGTCGCGCAGCCGTCGCACACGCGCTGCTCGAGTTCGAGGGCCAGCCCGCAGGCCGGGCAGAACGGCAGCCGCAGCTCGCCCACGGCCGCCCCGCGGTAGAGCGGGGCGAGGGCGTCGTCCTCCGGGTCGGGGGCCAGACCTGGACTGAGCAGCCAGTCGTCGGCCGCCTGGTCGGCCGCCTGGTCGGCCGTGCGGGAGGACCCGGATTGAGCGGTCGTCATGCCGCCTCCAGGATCAGGCAGGCGTGATGGTCCAGACGGCCGCCGATCCCGCCGACCAGGGCGGTGCGGGCGCCCGGCACCTGACGCTCGCCGCCATTCCCACGCAGCTGGACCACCGCCTCCACCAGCGGGGTCATGCCCTGCAGATAGAAACCGGAGAGCTGGCCGCCGCCGGTGTTGACCGGCAGCGAGCCGCCCGGCGCGAGGGCGCCGGCCCGGGCCAGCTCGCCCGCGCTACCGGTCTCGCAGAGCCCGTACTCCTCCAGCAGGCACAGGGTCACCACGGTGAAGGGGTCGTAGAGTTCCAGCACGTCGAGGTCGCCGTGGTTCATACCGGCCTCCGCGAGCGCGTACTCCAGCGCATGGCGGCCGCCGCCGAACCAGGACTCGCCGCCGGCGCGGCGCCGTCGTACCGGATGGTCCCGGCCGCTGCCGCGCACCCGCACCCGGCCGCGCCGCCCGATGCCCGGATCGGCGCTGATCACCACCGCGGCCGCCCCGTTGACCGGGCGGGCGCAGTCGAGCCGCCGGAGCGGAGTGGAGATCATCGGGCTGGCGTGGTACCCGTCCGCATCCAAGGGGGTCCGTTGCACGGCGTCCGGGTTGCCCAGGGCCCAGGCCCGGGCGGAGACGGCCACCGCGCACAGATCGTCGGGGGAGCCCCCGTGGACCGCCAGCCAGCGGGCGGCGAGGAGCGCGTAGGTGGGCACCGAGCCGAGCACTCCGGACGCGCGCTCCAGCCCGCGTACCCCGGAGTGACCTCCGCTGTGGGCATAGGTGGATCCGGCGCCGCCTCCCGCGCGCAGCGGGGCGTCGGCGAACACGCAGATCACGGTCCGGGCCGCGCCGCCGCGCACGGCGAGCACGGCGCGCTGCACCATCGCCACCGTCGTCGCGCCCTTGATCTCCACGTGTTCGAGCAGGCGCAGGTCGGAGAAGCCGGCGTGCTGGGCGAGCGTGACGCCGACCCGGTCGGGCCGGACCCCTTGGCTGGAACCGACCAGCAGCCCGTCGACCGCGGTGTGCGGCAGGCCGGCGTCGGTCAGCGCGGCGCGCACGGCCTCGGTCGCCATCTCGGCCGCCGAGCCGCCCGGCCGGGTGGCCATGCGGGTCAGACCGAGCCCCACGATGGCGGCTGGGCCGGACACGCCCGGGGACCGGTTCATCGGCGATCTTCGCGGTAGTGCCCGACGCGCAGCCAGTCGACCCGATCTTCGGGCGTGGCCAGGCAGAGGCTGGCCAGCTCCAGCGGGGACAACCAGATCCGCATCCCGTTCTCGAGGTCCTGGACGAGCAGTCGTGGCCCGTTACCGCGCTCGTCGAGGGAGATCCGCACGGACGCGAACTCGTTGCACAGCTCCGCGAGCTCGCGGGATGCGGGCTCATGGGATGCGGGCTCATCGGGTGCGGGGCCGGGCCCGGGCTCGGTGTCCCGCATCGGAGCAGGGTTCCTATCGACGGCGGCCACGTTGTGGTTCTATCATGCACGTGCTGTCAGAAACAATCCCTCGACGCGAAGGGTCGGCGATGGTTGAGCCACCTCAAGCCCAGCTCACACACGTGGGTCTCTACGTCACCAACATGGACAGGATGACCGACTTCTATCAACGCCTCTTGGGCATGGTGGTGACTGACCAGGGAGAATTCCTCGGCAAATACCTCACCTTCATGAGCCGCAATGCCGGTGAGCACCATCAGCTGGTGCTCATCTCCGGGCGGCGTGCCCCCGAGGACGTCGTGCTGCTCGGTCAGGTGTCCTTCCGGCTGGCGGACGGCGACCTCGAAGGCCTGCGCTGGTTCCGGGACACCGCGCTGGAACTGGGCGTCGCCGACGTCGAGGGACGCAACCACGGCAACAGCTGGAGCATCTATCTGCTGGACCCGGAGGGCAACCGCCTGGAGATCTACACCGCGACGCCGTGGTACGTCAGCCAGCCCTGGCGGGTCGCGCTCGACCTGGACGAGTCCGACGAGGTCATCAAGGAGCAGACGGCCAAGCTGATCGATGAGTCGGCCACCTGGTCCGCGGTCGAGACCTGGCAGGCCGCGCTCGCCGAGCGGCTCGGTACGGCAGCGGAGGCGCGCGGATGAGCGATGCCTACCGCAGCATCTGGACGTCACTTCGGGAGGTCGCGTTCCGGCAGGGCTGGGTCGACGTCGGCGGGGTGCGCACCCGCTTCGCCGAGGCCGGCGATCCGGGCGCGCCGGCCGCGCTGCTGTTGCACGGCACCGGCGGGCACTGGGAGACCTTCGCCCCCAACCTCGGCCCGCTCAGCGAACACTTCCACTGCATCGCGATCGACATGATCGGCAACGGCTTCTCCGACAAGCCGGACTACGACTACGAGATCGCGGTCTACGTACGTCAGGTGCTCGCCGTCCTGGATCACTTCGGCATCACGAGGGCGTCGGTCATCGGCATGTCCCTCGGCGCGTGGGTGGCCGCCCGGCTCGGGCTGGACGCCCCGGACCGGGTCGACAAGCTCATCCTGATGTCACCGGCCGGGCTGATCGCCACCGCATCGAACATGGCCCGCATCCGCGCCGAGCGGACCCGCGCGGTCGAGGACCCTACCTGGCAGTCGATCAAGGCGATGTTCGACCACCTCATCGCCGAGGAGTGCAACCGCATCCCCGACGTCATCGCCTTGCGCCAGGCGATCTACCGGCTGCCGGACACCCGCGCCACCATCGACCACCTGCTGGTGCTCCAGGATCCGGACGCCCGTGAGCGCAACCTGCTCACCGAGGCGCAGTGGTCGTCGATCGAGGCGCCGGCTCTGGTCATCGCCTCGGGCAAGGACCACAACGAGTACCAGAGCACCGCCCACCGGGTGGCCGCCCTGTTGCCCCGGTCGGAGATCCTGGAGATGCCGTACGTCAAGCACTGGCCGCACTTCGAGGACCCGGAGACGTTCAACGAGGCGGCGCTCCGCTTCCTGGCAGGTTGACCGGCGTGCGAGCACTCGATGAGGACGCCGTCCTCGACGCCGCGCGCAGGCTGGCCGAGGCCGGGCGCACCCGGACCCCGATCCGGCAGCTCTCCCTGCAGTACCCGGAGATGACCATCGAGGACGCTTACGCGGTGCAGCGCGCCTGGGTGGCGGACAAGCTGGCCGGCGGCCAGAAGTTGCGCGGCCGCAAGATCGGCCTCACCTCGCAGGTCATGCAGCAGGCGGTGTCGATCAGCGAACCCGACTACGGGGCGCTGTTCGACGACATGTTCTTCGACGACGGTGCGACCGTGCCGCACGGCCGGTTCATCCGGCCTCGGGTAGAGGTAGAGCTGGCCTTCGTGCTGGGCCGGCCGCTCAAGGGCCCGGGGGCCACCGTCTTCGACGTGCTGAACGCGACCGACTACGTCACCCCGGCGATCGAGATCCTGGACGCCCGGGTGCAGATGAGCGACCCAGAGACAGGCCATTTGCGCACGATCGTCGACACCATCGCCGACAACGCCGCCGACGCGGGTCTGGTCCTCGGCGGCCGGCCCGTCCGCCCGATGGACGTCGACCTGCGCTGGGTCGCGGCGGTGCTATACCGCAACGGCATGATCGAGGAGTCGGGGGTCGCCGCGGCGGTGCTCAACCACCCGGCCAATGGAGTCGCGTGGCTGGCCAACCGGCTGGCACCCCATGGCGTCGGGCTCGACGCGGGACAGGTGATCCTGGCCGGTTCGTTCACCCGGCCGGTGCACGCCGAGGACGGCGACGTGTTCCTGGCCGACTACGGCCCGCTGGGCACCGTCGGCTGCCGGTTCGAACGGGCACCGGGATGAGCCCGGCGTGGCGGGAGCGGCTGCGGGGCAGCGAGCCGCTGATCGGCATGTGGGTGGTCTCCGGCAGCGCCTACAACGCCGAGATCTGCGCGGGCGGCGGACTCGACTGCCTGATCATCGACTGCGAGCACGCGCCCAACGACCTCCCGTCGCTGCTGCCGCAGTTGCAGGCCGTCGCCGCCTACCCGGTGGAGGTTCTGGTCCGGGCCCCGTCCGGCGATCCGGTGCTGATCAAACAGCTGCTGGATCTCGGCGTACGGAACCTCATGGTGCCGATGGTCGAGACCGCCGAGCAGGCGCGGGCGCTGGTGGCCGCGACCCGCTACCCGCCGGACGGGATCCGCGGGGTGGGCGCCGCGTTCGCCCGGGCCTCGAGGTGGGGCCGGGTACCCGGCTATCTCGCCAGTGCCGCCGACGGGCTGACCCTGACCGTGCAGGTCGAGTCCCGGCAGGGGCTCGAGCGGCTGGAGGAGATCGCCGGCGTGGACGGCGTCGACGCGGTCTTCATCGGCCCCGCGGACCTGGCCGCTTCCCTCGGGCATCTGGGCGACCCGGAGCATCCGGAGGTCGTCGACGCGGTGGATCGGGCGATCGCCGCGGTGACGGCCTGCGGCAAGTCCGCCGGCGTCAACGCCTTCGCCGAGCCGATGGCGCGCCGCTACCTGTCCCTCGGCGCCCGGCTCGTCCTCGTCGGCGCCGACGTCACGCTGCTCGCCCGGGGCAGCGAGGAGCTGGCGGCCCGCTACCGGACGACCCGTCCTTGACCGGCGCCCGGTCCCGACCCGTACCACCCTTGATCGCCACCCTTGATCGGCGCCCGGCCCCCGCCGGTGACCCGATCCGACCGACACCCGATCCGGACTCCCGGAGGGTCAACGACCGAGAAACGGAGGCTCCATGGATCTGGACTTCACGGCCGAGCAGGTGCGGTTCCGCGAGGAGGTACGGACCTGGCTGGCCGACAACGCGCCCCGGGAGCCCCGCCCACACGACCCCGCCGCCATGCGCGACTACGACCTCGGCTGGCAGCGCACCCAGTGGGACGGCGGCTGGGCGGGGATCTCCTGGCCGCAGGAGTACGGCGGCCGCGGGCTCACCCTGCTCCAGCAACTGATCTGGTACGAGGAGTACGCCCGCGCGGGGCTGCCCAGCGTGGACGCCTGCTTCGTCGGGCTCAACCATGCCGGGCCCACCCTCATCACCCGCGCGAACGAGGAGCAGAAGGCCTTCCACCTGCCGCGGA
Organism: Streptosporangiaceae bacterium; assembly: GCA_025964695.1. Classification (GTDB taxonomy): domain Bacteria; phylum Actinomycetota; class Actinomycetes; order Streptosporangiales; family Streptosporangiaceae; genus Actinomadura_E. The sequence goes on from JAOPYK010000188.1 coordinate 10,295, forward strand.
TCCTGCGCGGCGACGATGTCTGGTGCCAGGGTTTCTCCGAGCCGGACGCGGGCTCCGACCTGGCGTCGCTGCGCACCAGGGCCGAGCTCGACGGCGATCACCTGGTGATCAGCGGGCAGAAGATCTGGACGAGCTTCGCGATGTGCGCCGACTACCAGGAACTGCTCGTCCGCACCGACCGTGGTGGCTCCAAGCACCACGGCATCACCTGGCTGATCTGTGACATGCGCAGCCCGGGGATCGACGTGCGCCCGATCGAGACCATCGAGGGCGGTGCGGAGTTCTGCGAGGTCTTCTACGACGAGGTACGGGTCCCGCTGGCCAACGTGGTCGGTCGGCGGGATGACGGATGGCGGGTCGCGATGTCAACGCTGTCGTTCGAGCGGGGCACCGCCTACACCGCCAGCCAGGTCCGGTTGTCCGACACCGTCGAAAAGCTCATCGGCCTGGCCCGCGAGCGCACCGGCCCCGACGGCCGCCGCCCCGCCATCGCCGACGACGACCTGGGCCGCCGGCTCGCCACCGCCCGGGCCGAGGTGGCCTCGCTGCGCGCGATGACCTACGCCGGCATCTGCCGCAACATGCGGTCGGACACCCCCGGCCCGGAAGGCTCGATGCTCAAGCTCTACTACGCCGAGATCGCCAAGAAGGTGGCCCGGCTCGCGATGGACATCCTGGGGCCCGACGGCCTGCCCGCGACCTCGCGCTGGGACCGTCCCTTCGGCTGGTCCGGCAATTATCTCTACTCGTTCTCCACCTCCATCGGCGGCGGAACCTCGGAGATCCAACGCAACATCATCGGCGACCGCGTGCTCGGTCTCCCACGCTGAGAGGACGGCACCGTGGACCTTCTTCCCTCTTCCGACCAGCTCGAACTGGCCGGTGCGGCCTCGGAGTTCTTCGCCGAGCAGCTACCGGTCGGCACCATCCGGGAGCGCCGCAACGAGCCGACTGCGATCAGCGACAAGATCTGGTCTGCCGGGGCCCAGCTCGGCCTGCTCGGTCTGAGCGCACCCGAGGACCTCGGCGGCTCCGGCCGTGAGCTCGATGAGGAGGTTCTGCTGTTCCGGGAACTGGGCCGGGGCCTGGTGCCCGGGCCGTTCCTGGCCTCGGTACTCGGCGCCCGGGTCGCCGCGCTGGCCGGTCAGCCGGACCTCGCCCGCTCGATCATCGCCGGTGACGCGCCGGTCGGCCTCGCGGAACGCCGCGCGGACGGCACCGGTGGCCCTGGAGGCAAGGACGGCACCGGTGGCCCTGGAGGCAAGGACGGCGCGGGCGGCCAGGACGGCCAGGACGGCGCGGACGGCGCGGACGGCATGACGCTGTCCGGACGCTTCGACCTGTTCGACGCGGCGGGCGCCCGCTACCTGTTGGTCGTGGACGGCCACGCCGCCTGCCTGGTGGAGACGGCCGGGATCGTGGAGATGAGCCCGGTGCAGTGCATCGATCCCGGGACCCGGCTCGCGTCCGCTCGGGCCGACGGGGTCCGGGTGCTCTGCCGCGTCACGGCAGGCCAGGACCCCATTCGCCTACGTGGCCTGGTTCTCGCCGCGGGCATGCTCGTCGGGCTGGCCGAGGCCGTCCGTGACCAGGCCGTAGAACATGCCAGGACCCGCGAGCAGTTCGGCCGGCCCATCGGGGTGAACCAGGCGATCAAGCACGCGTGCGCGGACATGGCGGTCGCCGCCGAAGCGGCGCTCTCCCAGACGCTGTTCGCCGCGATCGGCCTTCGCTCGGCCCACCGGGATGCCGAGTTCCAGGTCCTGGCGGCGAAGGTGGTGGCCGGCCGGGCGGCGCTCGACGGTGCGGCGGCGAACATCCAGATCCACGGCGGCATGGGCTACACCTATGAGCACGACGCGCATCTCTTTCTGAAACGCGCCCATGTGTTCCACGAACTCCTCGGCCGGTCCACCGATCACCTCGGCCGGCTGCTCGTCCAGGGCGCGGCCCAGTGAGCCGCCGTACGGTCATCGCCGGGGTGGCGCTCGCGGATGGCGGAGGCGGTCTCGCGACCGACCCGTACGCCCTGGTCGGGCAGGCCGCCCGGCGCGCCCTGGCAGACGCCGGGATCGGCCCCGGCGAGGTGGACGGGGTCGCCTCCACTTCGCTCGGCACCCTGCCGCCGATCGACGTCGCGGAGTACCTGGGGCTGCGGCCGCGCTGGATCGACTCCACCGCGGTCGGCGGCGCGTCGTGGGAGGTGATGGCGGCCCATGCGGCCGACGCGATCGCGGCCGGTCACGCCGACGTCGTCCTGCTCACCTACGGATCGACCGCCCGGTCCGATCTGCGGCGCGGGCTGCGCACCGCCAGCCTCAACTGGGGCTCCCGTGGCCCGCTCCAGTGGGAGGCGCCCTATGGGCACACCCTGATCGCGAAGTACGCCATGGCGGCCCGCCGGCACATGCACGAGTTCGGCACCACGATCGAGCAACTCGCCGAGGTCGCGGTGTCCGCCCGGGCCAACGCGGCCGACAACCCCGAGGCGGCCTACCGCGACCCGATCACGATCGACGACGTGCTGTCGGGGCGGATGATCGCCGACCCGTTCACCAAGCTGCACTGCTGCATCCGCTCGGACGGTGCCGCCGCTGCGGTCCTGGTGGCGGAGGACCGGCTCGCCGACCTGCCCGGCACGCCGGTGTGGGTGCTCGGCACCGGGGAGAGCGTGTCGCATGTGTCGACCAGCCAGTGGGACGACATGACCTCCGGTCCGGCCGCGGTCTCCGGGCCGCTCGCCTTCGCCCGGGCCGGTGTCCGGCCCGAGGACATCGACGTGTGCGAGATCTATGACGCCTTCACCTACATGCTGCTCATGACGATGGAGGACCTCGGCTTCTGCAAGAAGGGCGAGGGCGGCCCCTTCGTGGCCGACGGGCGGCTGCGACTCGGCGGTGAGCTGCCGACCAACACCGACGGCGGTGGCCTCTCGGCCTGCCACCCGGGCCAGCGCGGTCTGTTCCTCATCGTCGAGGCGGTCCGCCAATTGCGCGGTGAGTGCGGGCCACGCCAGGTGCCGGACGCCGGGCTCGCCTGCGTCAGCGGCACCGGCGGCTGGTTCTGCTCCAGCGGCACCCTGATCCTCGGAACCGAGCGGCCATGACTACGCCGAACGATGCCGGCTCCGCTACGGACCCGGGGGCGCGTGCCGGTCGCGTACGGCCTCCGCTGCGCAATCCCTCCTGAGCGTGGGCCGGGCCGGCGTCGCCGTCGCGGTCGCGCGGCTGGCGACGAAGGAGCCGGTCGGCTCAGGCAGCGGTGCCGCCGTTGAGCAGCCCGCGGCCGATGACCGCCGCCATCAGCTCGGCGATCTGGGCGGGGGTGCGCTCGGGCTCCTGCTGATGCAGTGCCTCGGGCATCCGTTCGAGGATCGCCCCCAGCACCGTCGCGGCCACCTCCAGGTCCAGCGGGTAGCTCCGCTCGACCCGGCCGAGCACCTTCAGTGCCGCCCCCAGCATCGCGGCACTCATCCGCCGGGCGGTGGCCAGCAGCCGGGGATCGTTGGACGTGCCCTCCTGCCAGGCACGAAGCACCCCGAAATAGCGGGTGTGGAACGGCAGGTAGTCGGTCAGCCAGGACCGCAGCCCGCCCTCACCGTCGTCGGCGGGATCGATCAGGGCGAACCGCTGTACCAGGGGCTTCATCTCTTCCGCACACTCGTAGGTGAGCTGCAGCAGCAGGTCGAGCTTCTCGTCGAAGTACTTGTAGAAGGTGCCACGGGCGAGACCCGCCTGCGCCACCACGTCGTCGACGCCGGTGCCGTGATAGCCGCGATCGGCGAAGAGCGTCGCCCCGGCGTCGATGATCTGGCGTACCGTTGCCGCGGCCCGCGGCCGCAGCCCGTCGAGCCGGTTCTCCCACTCGGGCACCGGCCCGGCCGGTCTCCCGGTGGCGAACATCGGCAGCGGCTGGGTGGGCCGGGCCTTGCGCCCGGAGGTCTGCAGGACCGTCGTGAGGACGTCGGCGGGCGTGTCGGGGAACAGCATCAGCTGAACCGACACCGCGAGACCGTCGAGAAGCTCCTCACCCGTCCGCGAGGGCACGAAGTCCATGTGCCGGAAGTAGTTGAACCGGTGCACCAGGCTGCTCATGGCGGTGGCGGCGTCCAGCGGGTCCATGCCCTGGATGCCGCTCGAGGCCAGCCGCTCGGCGATGCGCGCGTCATAGGAGCGGACGAAGCCGTTCACCAGCGGGCGGATGGCCGTCCCGGGCGTGTCGACGTTGGCCCATTGGACGAACATCGTCGCGTACTTGTCATACGCCCAGGCCCACTCGCCGAGCCACCAGTGCAGGTTGTCGAAGCCCAGCCGGGTGGGTCCGAGCGGGCCGATCCGGCGCGCCACCCTGATCAGCGCCGAACCGCACTCCTCGAGCAGCTCGACGAAGATCTGTTCCTTGCTCTCGAAGTACTGATAGAGCGTCGAGCGGGAGGTGCCGGCCGCCTTGGCGATGCCGTCGACCGACGTCGCGTGGAAGCCCTGCGACTCGAACAGCCGCAGGGTCTCTGTGATGATCTTCTGTCGGGTCCGAGCGCCGCGCTGCCCCACGACCAGATTGGAAGGCGCGTACCCCTCCCGCCGCAGGGTCTTGTCCTCTGACATCGTTTTCCGAGGATACCGTTAGGCCGGCAGCAGGAAGGCGGCGGAAGCGGTGAGCGCCGTCCCCCCGGTCTGCCGGGTGCCGGTGAGCTCTACCATGACCATCCGGCCCTGGGTGACCTCCTCGATCGCGGTGATCTCGCCGGTGCAGGTGAGCACGTCTCCGGGCCACACCTGCTCACGGAACCGGACGCGGAACCTGCGGACGTTCTCCGCACCGAGCCACTCCACCGCGTAACCCGCCAGCAGGCCCGCGGAGTGCATGCCCTGGGAGAAGACCGAGGGATGTCCGGCGCTGCGGGCCGCCTGATCGTCGTAGTGCATGGGGTTGAGGTCGCCCGAGGCCCCCGAGTACCGCACGAACATCCGGGTGGTCATCGGCCCGAAGTCCTTCGGCGGCGCGCTCGTGCCCACGGCCACCGGTGTCGCCACCGTGCCGCTCACCCGGCGTCACGGGCGGGTGCCGCCGTCTCGATGAAGGTGGCCCGGGCCTCGGCGACCAGGGTGTCCTGCTCGTCCCGGTACTCGGTGACCACGACGGCGAACCGCATGGTCCCGCCGCGCCTGCCGGGCTTCTCGTAGCGATCCTCGATGCGCTCGACCGCCGTGAGGACCTGGCCTGCCCGTGGGGGAGGCCCGTGGAACACGTACTCCTGCTCGCCGTGCAGGAGCCGTCGCCGGTCGAAACCGACGTTGACGCGGGCGCCCTCCGGGGCCCAGAGCGCACCGCTGATCAGGAACGTCGGCGGGGTAAGGGCGCCGGGTCCCTGATAGGCGGGATCCGCCGATTGCATGGCCGCCGCGAACTCCCGGATCTTGCCCCGCTCGACCACCACCTCGAAGTCGGTGCCGCGGGTGCCTGCCGGGCTGTCCACCATGAGCTGGTCTCTCCCTTCACGTCGGGCCTCGCCCCCGCTACACGGGTCGCCGCGTTGGGCGACGTGATGTCAGATACATCTGTCGACCCTCATACCACTGAGAATCTAACAGCCCAGACCAGCGCTGTCCCAGTCCCTGGAAGATTGCTTGCATGTTCGTGACATGACTGTCAGAATAGCCACGCCCATGGGTGAACCTGGAGTCAGTGTGCTGAACCAGGCTGAGCCTGCAGACGAACAAGGGAGCGGGACGTGCGCGGCTACGACCATCTCTTCATCGACGGAGGCCGGCGCGCTTCGACGGGAGACGGGTCGATCGAGGTCCGCTCGCCCGCGACCGAGGAGCTGATCGGGCGGGTTCCCGACGGCACTCCGGCCGACATCGACGCCGCCGTGGTGGCCGCCCGCCGGGCACTCGACGAGGGTCCCTGGGCGCGGACGACCCCCGGGGAACGGGTCGACCTCCTGGGCCGGCTGGGCAAGGCGCTCCGTGCCCGCTCCGAGGAGTTCACCGAGGTGATCTCCGACGAGGTCGGATCGCCCCGGACCTGGGCCCGCACCGGCCAGATCGCCACCGGTCTCGGTGTGCTGCGCGCCTACCGCGACATCGCGGCCGCCTACCCCTGGGTGGAGAGCAGGACCGGGGTCTTCGGCAACGAGGTGCGGGTGCACCGGCTGCCGGTCGGCGTCGTCGCGGCCATCGTCCCGTGGAACGCGCCGCTGTTCATCGCCGCACTCAAGATCGCTCCGGCGCTCGCCGCCGGGTGCACGGTCGTCCTCAAACCAGCGCCGCAGGCGCCGCTGTCGATCTACCTGCTCGCGGAGGTGGCGGCGGAGATCGGGCTGCCCGACGGGGTGCTCAACATCGTGCCCGCCGGCCCGGAGGCGAGTGAGCACCTGGTCCGGCACCCCGGCGTCGACAAGGTCAGCTTCACCGGCTCCACGGCGGTCGGCCGCCGCATCGGTGAACTCTGCGGGCATGACATGCGCCGTTGCACGCTCGAACTGGGCGGAAAGTCGGCGGCCGTGCTCCTCGACGACCTCGAGCTCGACGAGGCCCTCGCGGACCGGCTCGTCGACGGGGCGATGGCCAACAGCGGGCAGGTGTGCATGGCCCAGACCCGGATCCTGGCGCCCCGGTGGCGTTACCACGAGGTCGTCGACGTGCTCGGCGCGGCCGTGGCGAAGCTCCGGATCGGCGACCCGGCGGACGCCGGGACACAACTCGGCCCGGTCATCTCCGAGCCCGCCCGCGTGCGCATCGAACGGGACATCGCGCAGGCCGTCCAGGACGGTGCGCGGATCGTGACCGGCGGTGGCCGGCCGCCGGGCCTGGGCCGCGGCTGGTACATCGAGCCGACCTTGTTGTCGGACGTGGACAACCGGATGCCCATCGCCCGCGAGGAGATCTTCGGGCCGGTGGCGGCCGTCATCCCGTACGACTCCGACGACGACGCCGTCCGGATCGCGAACGACTCCGACTACGGGCTCGCCGGCGCGGTCTGGACCGCCGACCCGGCCCGGGGGGCGGCCCTCGCCGGCCGCCTGCGCACCGGATCGGTCGCCGTGAACTCGACGGCCCCGATGGACCTCGGCAGCCCGTTCGGCGGCATGCGCGGCTCCGGTGTCGGGCGTGAGGGCGGCCCCGAGGGCGTCACCGCCTATGTCGAGCACCAGACGATCGTCATGCCCCTCAGTTGACCAGGCCCCTCAGTTGACCAGGAGGACCCTCCGTGCAGACTCTCGCCGCGGTGCTCTGGGAGCGCCGCGCACCATGGTCCGTCGAGACTGTGCAGCTCGACCCGCCCGGGCCCCAGGAGGTCCTCGTCGAGCTGCACGCCTCCGGGATGTGCCACTCGGACGAGCACATCGTGACCGGGGACATGCCCTTCCGGCTGCCGTGCGTCGGCGGGCACGAGGGGGCCGGCGTGGTCGTCGAGGTCGGTTCGCAGGTGAGCTCGCTGGTTCCCGGTGACCATGTGGTGTTCGGGTTCATGCCGTCCTGCGGGAGATGCCCGTCCTGCTCCACCGGCCACCAGAGCCTGTGCGACCTCGGTGCCCGGCTCTACTCCGGACGTCAGATCGCCGACGGCACCGCCCGCCATCACGCGCGGGGGGAGGACCTGTCCACGGCGTGCCTGGTCGGCTCCTTCGCGCACCACACCGTCGCCAACGAGGCGAGCTGCGTCCGCATCGACTCAGCCGTCCCGCTCGACCGCGCCTGCCTGCTCGGCTGCGGGTTCGTGACCGGCTGGGGTTCGGCGGTCTACGCGGCCGAGGTCCGTCCCGGTGACACTGTGGTGGTGGCCGGCATCGGCGGCATCGGCGCCGCCGCCATCCAGGGCGCGAAGCTGGCCGGGGCGCGGGTGATCGTGGCGATCGATCCGGCGGCGGAGAAGAAGGAACAGGCCCTGGCGATGGGAGCGACCCATGTGGCCGGCTCCTGGGCGGAGGCGCCGGGGGTCGTCGCGGAGGCCACCTGGAACCGCGGGGCCGACAAGTTCATCGCCACCATGGGCGTCGGCGACGGCGCGCTGGTGGCCAGGGCACTGGAGATGACCGCCAAACGGGGCCGCCTCGTGGTGACCAACATCCACCCGGCCGCCGAGCAGTCCGTCCAGCTCAACCTGATGGACCTGACGCTGACCGAGAAGCAGATCGTCGGCACGCTGTACGGCTCGGCCAACCCGCGCGCCGACATCCCGAAGCTGCTGGAGTTGTGGAGTTCCGGCCTGATCGATCTCGACGGGATCGTCTCCCGGAGCTATCCGCTCGAGGGCATCAACGACGGCTACGCCGACATGCGCACCGGCCGCTTCCTGCGCGGGGTCCTGCGGTACCCCGCCGCGGGCTGAGCCGCCCAGGCAAGGAGACCTTTGAGATGACCAGTACCCAGAGCCTTCCCGCCATCGAGATGGACGATCTCAGCTGGTGGATGCGGCCGGTCGCCGAGCGCGACGCGGCGTTCGCCCGCCTGCGGGCCGAGAACCCCCGCCCGTACGTGTCCGAACTCGACATCAACGGGAAGCCGCGCGGGGGCGGATTCTGGGCGCTCACCCGGTACGACGACGTACAGGAGGTGAGCCGCCGCCCACTCGACTTCTGCTCCGGCCAGGGCACGAACATCTTCGATCAGCCGCCCGGGATCCGGGACTACCGCTGGTCGATCATCAACATGGACAACCCCGAGCACGCCCGCATGCGCAGGATCGTGTCTCGCGGCTTCACCCCTCGCAGGCTGGAGGCGCTCCGCGAGGACATCGCCGAGACCACCCGGGAGATCATCGCCTCGGTCGCGGACCGGGGCGAGTGCGACTTCGTCACCGAGGTCGCGGCCCTGGTGCCGTTGCGGATAGTGAACAACATGCTGGGCATCCCGCGCAGCCAGGAGAAGTTCATCTTCGACCAGACCAACGTGGTGCTGGGCGCCAGCGACCTCGAGTACGTGGCCGACCAGAGCCCGCGCGGGATCGCCGCCGCGATCACGGCGTCCTGTGAGGCGATGGTCGAGCTGCTGCGGGAACTGGCCGAGGACCGCATCGCCTCGCCCCGCGACGACCTGATCACAACCCTGGTCGCGGCCCAGGGCGAGGAGAACATGACGCCGCAGGAGCTGGCGGCCTTCTTCATCCTGCTCGTCGGCGCCGGGAACGAGACGACCCGCAACGCCATCGCGCACGGGCTGCTCGCGCTCACCCGCTTCCCCGACCAGCGGGCCCTGTGGCAGGGCGACCCGGAGCAGCACACCAAGGCGGCGGTCGAGGAGGTGGTGCGGTGGGCCTCCCCGGTGCTGCACATGCGCCGGACCGTCACCGCCGACGGGATACGCCTCGGTGACCAGGAGTTCTCCGCAGGTGACAAGGTCGTGCTGTGGTACCGCTCGGCCAACCAGGACGAGGACCACTTCCGTGACGGCACCGCCTTCGACATCACCCGCAGGCCCAACCCGCACCTGGCATACGGAGCGCCGGGACCACACCACTGCCTGGGCGCGAATCTCGCGCGCCTGGAGCTTTCGGTGGTCTTCCGGGTGCTGCTGGAGACGCTGCCCGATATCCGCGCCGCCGGTGAGCCCGAGCCGCTGCGGTCCAACTTCCTGCACGGGCTCAAGCACCTGCGTGCGGAGTTCACCTCCGTCTCGGCGCGAGCCGCCCGGTGAGCGCCGACGAGGCGGTCGGCCGTGTCCGCGGCGGCGCGACCGAGGGTACGACCGGTGACACGGCCGGGGGTACGGCGGGGGACGCCGTTCTGCACAGCGACCAGGACGGGATCCGGCGGATCGTGCTGAACCGGCCGGACGCCGCCAACGCCCTGCGCCCGCAGGACCGCGACCTCCTCATCGACCTGCTCACCGACGCCGACGCCGACCATGACGTCCGGGTGGTGCTGTTGTCCGCCAACGGACGGCACTTCTGCTCGGGGGCAGACGTCACCTCACTGGCGCGCAACCGAGCCACCGGCACGAAGCGGGTGGGAGACGGCATGCGCCGCATCATGACCGGCGCGCAACGCCTGATCTCGGCCGTGCTGGACTGCGGCAAGCCGGTGATCGCCGTCGTACAGGGGCCCGCTGCGGGGCTCGGCGCGCACCTGGCGCTGGCCGCGGATCTCGTGGTGGCCTCCGAGGACGCCACCTTCATCGAGTCGTTCGTGCGGCGGGGCCTGGTCGTCGACGCGGGCGGCGCCTACCTGCTCCCGCGCCGGATCGGCATGCAGAAGGCCAAGGAGCTGGCGTTCTTCGGGGACCGGCTCCCGGCGGGGGAGGCGCTCGCCCTCGGCCTGGTCAACCGGGTCGTCCCCGCCGACCGGCTGGCGGCCACCGCGGACGAGTTCGCCGAGCGGCTGGCCGCGGCGCCGACCAGCGCGATCGCCCTGACCAAGCGGCTGCTCAACGCCTCCCCGGACGCCGACCGGGCCGCGGCCTTCCTCGCGGAGGGGATGGCGCAGGAGATCCAGTCGTACGCCGCGGACTCGGCGGAGGGCATCCGTTCGTTCGTCGAACGCCGGTCCCCGCAGTACCGCGGCTGGTGAAGGGAGAATTGACGTGAGTTCCGAGCCGGGACTGCCCACCATCGACGACGTGAGCCGGCCGTACTGGGACGCCTACCGCGAGGGCCGGTTCCTGGTGGCCGGGTGCGGCGCGTGCGGTCGCGTCCACCATTATCCACGGGCCTTCTGCCCGTTCTGCTGGGGCGACGATGTGTCGCCCGTGCGGGCGTCCGGTCGCGCGACCCTCTATTCGTACTCCACGGTCCATGTGAACGATCTGCCGCCGTTCAAGGAACGGCTGCCCTACGTCGCCGCGATGGCCGAACTCGAGGAAGGCCCGCGGGTGATGACCACGCTCGTGGACTGCGAGCCGGCCGACCTGCGCATCGGCATGGCTCTCACCGTGCGGTTCTGCGACCTCACCGACCAGATCACCGTTCCGGTCTTCGGCCCGGCCGGCTGAGCCCGCCTCACCTTCGAGCAAAGGAAAGAAAACCGGTATGACGCGCCTTCTGGAAGGGAAGATCGCCCTGGTGACCGGGGCCGGGCACGGCATCGGCCGCGGACACGCCCTGGAACTCGCCAAGCATGGCGCCACGGTCATCGTGAACGACCTGGGCACCTCGGTCTCCGGGGAGGGTTCCGGCCGGGACGCCGAGCAGGTTGTCGGCATCATCGCCGACCGGGGCGGGAAGGCCATCCCCGATTTCGGTGACGTCGGGGACGAAGCACAGGTCGAGGCGATGATCGCCCGCGCCTTTGACGAGTTCGGCCGGCTCGATGTGGTGGTGAACAACGCCGGCATCGTACGGGACCGCGCGATATGGAACATGAGCGCCGACGACTTCGACCTCGTCATGCGAGTGCACGTGCGCGGTTCCTGGCTGACCAGCCGGGCGGCGGCCCGCAGGTGGCGGCGGATCGCCAAGGACGGCGACGGCACGGTGTACGGCCGGATCATCAACACGACGTCGGGCGCGGGACTGCTGGGCAACTTCGGGCAGTCGAACTACGGCACCGCCAAGGCGGCGATCGCCGGGCTGACGCTGACCCTCAGCCTCGAACTGGCGAGCATGGGAGTGACGGTGAACGCGATCAGCCCGGGCGGGCTGACCCGGCTGTCCGGCACGATGCCGGGCCAGGACGCGCCGCGCGAGCCCGACGAGCGCACCGAGGACGAGTTCGACCCCAAGGACCCCGCGCTGTGCTGCCCCGTGGTGGCCTGGCTCGCCAGTGACCAGGCAGGCCATGTCAGTGGCCAGGTCATCCGGGCGATGGGGGAGACCCTCGACCTCATGCAGGGCTGGACGAAGGCCGCCACCATCTCCAACGGCGGATCACGCTGGGACGCCACCAGGCTCGGAGCCCGGCTGGCCACCGACGTCTTCGGGACCAGAGCACCGGGCCTGCGTATGGGGGGCTGAGGGCTCAGCTGAGCAGGTCGAGCACCGTTTGGACGTCCATGTCCTCGGTCAGCATCTTGGCGATGCCGTCGAGGTGCTTGCGCCAGAGGTTCTCGGCCTGCCCGGGGTCGCCGTCGCGGACCAGGCTGACCAGCTGCTCATGCATGCGGTGCGCCCGCCGGGCCAGGGAGAGCGCCTTGTCCGGGGGATGGGTCTCCAGCGCGGTGACGGTCGCGTTCGCGGTGGCGATGATGTGGTACAGCATCTGCACGAGCAGCGCGAGGGTCTCGTTTCCGCCCAGTTCGACGACGAGCAGGTGGAACCTCTCGTCGACGTGGACGAAACGCGGGGGGTCCTTGGCGGCCTCCCGGGACTCCGCCAGAGCCTCCTCCAGCGCGTCTATCTCGGTGCGCGTCCTGCGCGCCGCGAGCAGGCCGGCCGCCCGCGACTCCAGGATGCTGCGCGCCTGATAGACATCGGCCAGGGTCGTCCCGCGGTACTGGAGCATCACGCCGGCGTACTTCGCGGACGTGGAGACGTCCGGGACGTGCACCCGGGCTCCGCCACGGGCTCCCCGGTGGATGCTGATCAGGCCTTCCGCCTCGAGCACCCGGAACGCCTCGCGCAACGTCGGGCGCGACACGCCGTAGTGCTCCATCAGCGCCGTTTCGGAGGGCAGCGCCTCGCCCTCCTTGAGCTCGCCCAGGATGATCTGACGACGCAGGCGGCCGGCCACCAGCTCCCCGGCCTTCGGGACACGTATGCGGCTTTGGATGGTCATGAACCTTCTCGTATCAGCGCCTGTGGCTCGTACAGAGCACGTGCGGTCGGTGGACCGTTCCTAGATGCGGGGCGGCGTACGAGAACATTCATCTAGCTCTTCGTACCATAGGGAAAGAGCATATCGACCTTCCGGCCAGGCGGGCTTCAGATCGTCACCCAGCCTTCGCCCTGCGAACTGCGGTGCGCGGCGTCCACGATGCGCGCGACCAGCCATCCGTCCCGCAGCGTCGGTATCCCCGGAGCCGGGCGTCCGGAGAAGGCGGGCAGCCAGTCCTCCAGCAGGAGCGCCATCGACCGGATGGCCGAGGCGGCGCGGCCACGGGGCAGCTCGATCCCGGCCCGGGGCATGCGGCCGCTCCCGGGCACCTCCGCCAGGCCGTCGTCGTCGACGCCGCCCGCACGGATCCCGGCCGAGAAGATCGTCCCGTCGATCGTGACGGTGCCCTGGCTGCCGAACGCCTCGAAACGGTAGGAGGAGCCGGTGTGCAGGCCGACCGTGGAGACGCTCACCGAGGCGATCACACCCGAGCTCATCCGCAGCAGCACGGTGGAGGTGTCGTCAGCGTCGACGATGAGCTCACTCCCGTCCGGACGGGTCCTGCGGGGGACGGAGGTGCGGATGTCGGCGCACACCGCCTCCGGCTCGCCGAACAGGCAGCTGAGGTAGTCGAGGTCATGCGAGGCCATGCCCAGCAGGTATCCACCGCCGTCGGCCTTGCGGTACATCCACTCCGACTGCAGGCCCCGGCTCGGGTGCCAGTAGTCGGCGGCCACGTTGACCCGGGCGGAATAGGGCGTGCCGAGATAGCCGTCGCGCACCATGTCCCAGACGGGCAGCCGTGCCTCACTCCACCGGCCCTCGAAGCAGACCGCGTGGGCCTTGCCCGAACTCTCGGCGGCCTTGAGCATCTCCCCGGCCAGGTTCGCGTCCAGCGCCACCGGCTTCTCGCACAGCACGTGCTTGCCGGCTTCGAACGCGGCCAGTGTCTGCTCGTGGTGCAGCACCGTGGGCGTACAGATCGACACCAGGTCGAGGTCGTCGCGGCGGACGAACTCCTGCCAGTCGGTGGACGTCTCGCTGATGCCGAGCCGGTCGGCCGCCTTGGCCACCCGGTCCGGCCTGCGTGAGCAGATCGCCACCAGCTCGTACTCGGGGACCGCCTGGAAGGCGGGCGCCTGGACGAGCGCCCCCCATCCCACGCCGATGATCCCCACTCTGATCGGGTCCGTCATCCGTCATCCTCACGGGAGCGTTTATAGTTGAATGATTAGTCTAAACAATCTCTTTGATTCTTGTACAGGCCGTGACGGCCGGCGGCGGAGCGGGCTGGTTTCCGATGAACAACGCCATGCTCGGGGCACCGGAGTCGCCACACTCATGGGACAGCCGCCCAACGGCGCCGACGGCAGCACTACGTAGCCAACCCGAGGTCCTGTTGCGCTGTCGAGCGCGGGATCAACCACCTCCCAGCACCTTCGCAACAGGCTCTAGACCTCGGTGTGCTCGCGACTCGGGCGCCAGGACGCGGCGAGCAGCCCGAGGCCGCCGCCGAGCCCGGCCACGACGGCGATCGCCGCGCCGGCCCTACCGTCAAGCACGATGCCCAGCGCATGGTCGAGAGACACCCTGCCCGGCCCGGCCGCCGCGAGACAGACGCACACCACGGCGATGAGCAGGACGTACTCGTATCCCTCCTTGAAGACGAAGAAGCCGTTCCTGCGGTGGGCGGCCAGCCCCGCGACGACCATAATGCCGACGACGGCGCCGGCGGCGAGCGGCGTCAGCAGGCCGACGAGCAGCGCACCGCCGGCGGCGAACTCGACCAGGACGCTCGCCAGCGCGTGCAGCCGGGCCGGGCGGAGGCCGAGGCCCTTGAACCACCGGGCCGTTCCGGCCAATCCTCCCGGCCCGCGCCAGTGGTTGTAGCCGTGCGCGATCATGGTGATGCCGAGCACCGCGCGCAAGGCGAGGCCGACGGCGTCGAGTGCTTCCACAGGACCTCCCGGAACCCGGACCGGCCGGTGGCGATCGCGGCCGCAGGCCCGCCTGCGGCCGCCAGCCCTGAGGCGGACACCGCTGCGAGGCGCCGGTTCGATCGACCGCCGTCACGGTCACTTGAATCCTTCACTTTAGATAACTAGTTTAGCTATATAGAGGGTGGCCCGGGCGGCAAGGTCCACGGCCGGCCGGCCGTGCGGAGGAGTTGATCAGATCGCCGACCACCTCGTCGACGCCGGCCTGATGATCCAGAAACTCCCCGAGCAGCTGGAAGTCCTCGACGGCCTGCCTCAAACCGGGCTGGGCAAGCCGGCCAAGGCGGAGCTGCGCGAACGCTTCTCCGGCGAAACGCCGGAGCAGACCTGAACAAGCAAACCGACATTGGAGAGCACATGGATCTGACAGGTGGCGTCGCGCTGATCACCGGAGGGGCGGGCGGCCTAGGTGAGGCCGCGGTCCGGAAGCTGGCGGCGGCGGGCGCCGGGGTGGTCATCGCGGACCTTTCGGACGACAAGGCCACCAAGCTCGCAGACGAGCTCGGTGCGCGGGCGGTCTACGTACGGACCGACGTCACCGACGAGGCGAGCGTCCAAGCCGCCGTGGAAGCGGCCCGGGAGCTCGGCACCCTGCGGTGGGCGGTCACGGCGCACGGTGGGTTCGGCGTGGCGGAGCGCGTCGTCGGCCGCGCGCTCGAACCGGCCGCGCTGAAGGGCTTCACCAAGACGATCGACCTCTATCTCACCGGCACCTACAACGTGCTGCGGCTGGCCGCCGCGGAGATCGGGGCGTCGGACCCGGACGGCGACGGCCAGCGGGGGGCGGTCGTCATGACCGCGAGCATCGCCGCCTTCGAGGGCCAGATCGGGCAGAGCGCCTACGCGGCCGCCAAGGCCGGTGTGGTGGGCCTGACCCTGGCCGCGGCCCGGGACCTCGGCGTGCTCGGCATCCGGGTGGTGACCATTGCGCCGGGTACGATGCGCACGCCGATCATGGAGTCCGTCGGCGAGGAGGCGCTCGCCCGCTTCAGCGCAGCCGTCCCCAACCCGCGGCGGCTCGGCCGCCCCGAGGAGTACGCGGCGCTCGTGCAGCACGTCTTCGAGAACGACTACCTCAACGGCGAAGTCGTCCGGCTGGACGGAGCCCAGCGCTTCCAGCCGAAGTAGTCCCGCGGAGTGGTGCCCATCGTCGGCCGGCGGTGGGCACCACAGCGGCGTCGCCCCGGCTCAGAACTCGGCGACGCGAGGCGGATCCAGGCCGCCGAGCAGAGCGGCGCCGATGGTCTCCTCAAGTTCCTGGTGCGGTCCGTACAGGGTGTCCAGCACGGCCGCGCGGGTGACGTACCGGCGCAGGTCGTACTCCTCCGTGAGCCCCATCGCGCCGCACACCTGGAGCACGTGCCGGGAGACCACCGCCTGCGTCCGGCCGGCGGTCGCCTTGGCCATCGCGGCCGCCCAGCCGCCGCCGTCCGACCACGCCGCCGCTAGGGCGGCTTCTGCGGCGACCAGTGCGACGTGCGCTTCGGCGAGCCGGTGCCGGACCGCCTGGAACGAGGCGATCGGGTGGCCGAACTGCACCCGCGCGGTGGTGTGCTCGGCGGCCAGGGCCAGCGCGCCCGCACAGGCACCGATCATTTCGGCGGCGAGCGCCCGACGGGCCGCCGCGACGGCGGACTCCCAGGCCCGGTGCGCGGCCGCCGAGGGCCGGGCCGGGCCGGTGGTTTCACCCTGTACCCAGAACCAGGAGAGGTCACGATCGAAGGTGGCCACCGGGGTGACCCGTACCGCCACGGCGGGCACCGTGATGACGCCGGTTCCCGTGCCGGA
>JAOPYK010000105.1 GCA_025964695.1 Streptosporangiaceae bacterium
GCGGCTACAGCATCTTCATGAAGGGCAAGGATCCCCGGGACGCGCACTTCATCACCAGCCGCATCTGCGGCATCTGCGGCGACAACCACGCCACCTGCTCGGTCTACGCCCAGAACATGGCCTACGGTGCCCGGCCGCCGGCGCTGGGGGAGTGGATCCTCAATCTCGGCGAGGCCGCCGAGTACATGTTCGACCACAACATCTACCAGGAGAACCTGGTCGGGGTGGACTACTGCGAGCGCATGGTCCGCGAGACCAACCCCGCGGTCTGGGAGCTGGCCAAACGCACCGAGGCTCCGCACGCCGGCGAGCACGGCTACAAGTTCATCTCCGACATCATGACCTCGCTGAACCCGCTCGAAGGCGAGTTCTACCTGGAGGCCCTGCAGGTCAGCAGGAGTGCCCGGGAGATGTTCTGCTTGATGGAGGGCCGGCACGTCCACCCCTCCACCCTCTATCCGGGCGGGATGGGCACGGTCGCGACCGTGCAGCTGTTCACCGACTACCTGTCCCGGCTCATGCGCTACGTCGAGTTCATGAAGCGGGTCGTGCCCATGCACGACGACCTGTTCGACTTCTTCTACGACGCGCTTCCCGGCTAC
Organism: Streptosporangiaceae bacterium; assembly: GCA_025964695.1. Taxonomy (GTDB): domain Bacteria; phylum Actinomycetota; class Actinomycetes; order Streptosporangiales; family Streptosporangiaceae; genus Actinomadura_E. Next base: position 603 of record JAOPYK010000105.1, read on the forward strand.
GAGCAGGTCGGGCGCCGGCGGGTGCTGCTGGGCTGCTGGGGCAGCCTCAACGACCCGGCGTACTGCGACTTCGACTACCGGAACATGCCCGAGTGGGGCCGCAAGATGTTCGTCACGCCCGGCGTCATCGTCGACGGCAGGCTCGTCACCAACGACCTGGTGGACATCAACCTCGGCATCCGGATCCTGCTCGGCAGCTCCTACTACCAGGACTGGGAGGAGCAGGAGGTGTTCGTGACGAGAGATCCGCTCGGCAACCCGGTCGACAAGCGGCACCCCTGGAACCAGCACACGATCCCGCGGCCGGCCAAGCGCGACTTCGCCGGCAACTACAGCTGGGTGATGTCACCGCGCTGGTTCGACGGCACCGACCATCTCGCCCTCGACACCGGCGGCGGCCCGATCGCCCGGCTGTGGTCGACGGCCCTGTCAGGTCTGGTGGACAACGACTACGTCCGGGCCACCGGGCACAGCGTGATCATTAACCTGCCGCGCACCCTCACCAAGCCGGAGGTCACCTTCGAGTGGCACATCCCCGAGCGCAACGGAGAGCCGATCAGCAACACCCTCGAACGCAACCGGGCCCGGACCTACTTCCAGGCCTACTCCGCCGCCGTCGCCCTGCACTTCGTCGAGATGGGCCTGGCCGAGCTACGCGCCGGGCGCACCCAGACCTGGGCTCCCTTCACGGTGCCAGAAGAGGCCATCAGCTGCGGCTTCACCGAGGCCGTCCGCGGCGTACTGTCCCACCACATGGTGATCAAGAACGGCAAGATCGCCAACTACCATCCGTATCCGCCGACGCCCTGGAACGCCAGCGTGCGTGACGTGCACGGAGTGCCGGGACCGTACGAGGACGCGGTCCAGAACACGCCGATCTTCGAGGAGAACCCGCCGGAGACCTTCAAGGGCATCGACATCATGCGGACGGTGCGCAGCTTCGACCCGTGCCTGCCCTGCGGCGTGCACATGTACGTCGGCCAGGGGCAGGTGCGCAAGAAGCTGCACAACCCGACCGCCTACGGCGAGATGACCTGATCCGATGGCCGATCTCCGCGACGTCGAGTCGCGCATCGAGGAACTGCTGGCCGAGCTCGGCGGGCGACCGGATGTACGGGAACGCGCCGACGAGCTGGTCCGGTTGCTGATCGACCTCTACGGGGAAGGGCTGGGCCGGATCACCGGGGTGCTCCCGCCCGCGGAGCTGGAACGCCTGGCCGCGGACGATCTGGTGGCCAGCCTGCTGATCCTGCACGACCTGCATCCGCACTCGACGATGGACCGGGTGCACCGGGCGCTGGAAGGCGTACGCCCCTACCTCGGGTCGCACGCCGGTGGCGTCGAACTGCTCGGCGTCGGTGACGACGGGGTGGTACGGCTTCGGCTGGAAGGCACCTGCGACGGCTGCCCCTCCTCGGCGGTGACGGTCAAGCATGCCATCGAACGGGCCATCCTCGACGCCGCGCCCGAAGTGACCGGGGTCCGGGTGGACGGCCTCGAACGTGAGCCCGCGCTGCTGCAGATCCAGCCGCGTCCGCCGCTGGAGTGCCCTGCGCCGCTGCAGGACGGGCTCCGGCCATGAGCGGGATCGGTCTGCGCCGCTTCCGGGAGCCGCCCGCCGCCTCGCCGGCCGCCTGGCCCGCCGCCTCGCCGGCCGGCGAGCGGTCCGCGGACGAACGCTGCGAGATGTGCCACCGCCTGATCGGGCCGCCGCACGGGCATCTCGTCGACGTGCAGATCCGCGGCCTGATGTGCGTCTGCCGGCCCTGCTATCTGCTGTTCATCCAGGAGGGGACCGCGCGGGGACGGTTCCGTGCCGTGCCCGACCGCTATCTCCACGACCCGTCGTTCACCCTCACCGACGACCAGTGGGAGCGGCTGCAGATCCCCGTCGGCATGGCGTTCTTCTTCCGCAACTCGGCGCTCGACCGGTTCGCCGCCTTCTACCCCAGTCCGGTCGGGGCCACCGAGTCGCTGCTGCCGGCCGACACCTGGAGCGAGATCCTCGCCGCTAACCCGGCGGTCCCCGATCTCGAACCGGACGTGGAGGCCCTCCTGCTGCGCAGGCAGGACGGCCGGGTGGACTGCCATCTGGTGCCCATCGACGCCTGCTACGACCTGGTCGGCCGGGTCCGGATGCACTGGCGGGGGTTCGCCGGCGGCGCCGAGGCCTGGCAGGAGATCGAGGACTTCTTCGCCCGGTTGCGAGAGCGGAGCCGCAGACCATGAACGACTTCGTCTTCGACTGTCTCGGCGCCCGGGCCGAGCCGTACGCCGCCGCGCCCACGCTGGTGTTCCGGCTGCGGATCAGTGAGAGCTCGGGGCGGCGGATCCGGGCCATCGCGCTCCGCTGCCAGCTGCGGATCGAGCCGATCCAGCGCCACTACTCGGACGCGGAGGCCATCCGGCTGGCCGGCCTGTTCGGCGAGCGCGCCCGCTGGGGCGACACGCTCAAGCCGCTGCAGCTGGCCGTGCTGCCGGTAATGGTGCCGGCCTTCACCGGTTCGATCGAGATAGAGGTCCCGCTGCCCTGCTCCTACGACCTGGAGGTCGCCTCCGGGCAGTACTTCCACGCGCTCGACGACGGTGAGATCCCGCTGCTGATGCTCTTCAGCGGCACCGTCTTCACCGCGGACGGCATCGTCCAGATCCCCTGGGATCGGGAGTGCGGTCACCGCATGCCGGTGGCGGTGTGGCGCGACCTCATGGAGATGTACTTCCCGGGCGGCGGCTGGCTCCGGCTCACCCGGGAGACCTTGGACGCGCTGCAGGAGTTCAAGCATCGCCAGGCCATCCCCACCTGGGACGCGGCGGTCACCGCGTTGCTGAAGGAGGCCCCGGTCGATGAGCTTTGAGGCCGCGCGCAGAGTCGCCGACGCCGTGCTGTTCGAGGGGTACGTGCTCTATCCCTACCGGGCCTCCGCGCCGAAGAACCAGGTGCGCTGGCAGTTCGGGGTGCTGGCACCGCCCGGCGCGGACCCCTCGGAGACCTCGTTCGCGCAGACCGAGTGCCTCATCACGCCCGGGGCGGCCCCCGCGCTCGACCTGCGGATCCGCTTCCTGCAGGTCAGGACCCGCGAGGGGGAACCGCCCTGGGACGAAGGCGCGGTACGTGAGATCGACGCCCACACGGCGCTCCGTACCGGCGCCGAAGAGCTGATCCCTTTCGATCTGCCCGCCGACGCCGACGGTGCCCGCCGGACCCGGCCGCTGTCGGGGGTCATCAGGGTCGCCACCGAACCGGTCCCGGGCCCCTACCGCCTGTTCAAGGTCCGGGTGAGGGTGGAGAACCAGACGAGCTGGCCGGGCGGGCCGCGGGCCGAGATGCTGCGGCACTCGCTGGTCGCGACGCACACGCTGCTCGCCGTCCAGGACGGCGGCTTCCTGTCGCTCATCGACCCGCCCGGGTGGGCGGCGGACGCCGCGGCCGACTGCCGGAACCGGCACACCTGGCCGGTGCTGATCGGAGAGGACACCATGCTGTCCTCTCCGATCATTCTCTACGACCACCCGGAGATCGCCCCGGAGAGCACCGCCGACCTCTGCGACGCCACCGAGATCGACGAACTGCTGCTGCTGCGCACGATGACCCTGACCGACGAGGAGAAACGCCAGGCCAGGGCCACCGACCCCCGCGCGGCGGCGATCGTCGACCACGCGGACACGATCCCACCCGAGATCTTCGAACGGCTGCACGGTGCGATCCGGTCGGTCTCCCCCCGAACGGCCCGCGCGGGCGCCCCCGCGGCCGAAACGCCCGCGACGCCCTGGTGGGATCCCGCCGCGGACCGCTCAGTGTCCCCGGACACCGATGAAGTCGAGGTGGCAGGCGGTGTCGCCTCCCGCGGCGTACGGGTGCGCATCCGGCCCGCGCAGCGCCGCGGCGACGTCCAGGACATGTTCCTGCACGGCCGTACGGCCACGGTCGCCGCGGTCCTGCACGACGTGGACGGCGGGACCCATCTGGCCGTCACCATCGATGACGACCCGGCCGCCGACCTCAACGCCGCCGCCGGCCGTTTCCTGTACTTCGCCCCGGAAGAGGTGGAGATCCCTTGAAGACGCTGGTGGCGGGGGTCGGCAACATCTTCCTGGGCGACGACGGGTTCGGCGTGGAGGTGGCCCGCAGGATGGCGCGGGATCCGGCGCGCGACGGGGTCCGGGTCGCCGACTACGGCATCCGCGGCCTGCATCTGGCCTATGAGCTGATGGACGGGTACGACGTGCTGATCCTGGTCGACGCCGTGGACCGGGGCGGCGTGCCGGGCACCCTGTACGTCATCGAACCCGAGCCGGCCGGCGAGACGCCCGGCGAGGCGGCCGGCCCGGTGGACGGCCACGACCTCACCCCGGAGGCGGTGCTGAGGATGCTCGCCTCACTCGGCGGTGAGCTCGGCCGGGTGCTCGTGGTGGGCTGCCAGGCGGGCGACGTGGGCGAGGGCATCGGGCTCAGCCCGCCGGTCGCCCGCGCCGTCGACGACGCGGCCGGCGTCGTCCGTGAGCTGCTGGACGGACTGCGGCGCGAGACAACCGGAAAGGCAGGCCCGCCGTGCTCAAGAAGGTTCTGATGACCGTCCTGCTGGCAGGACTGGTCTTCCTGATCGTCCAATCGGTGCCGGACATCCGCCGGTATCTACGGATAAGGAAAATGTGATGCATGAGATCGGGTTATGCGAGGCCCTTCTCGACGCCGTCGAGAAGCGGGCCGCCGGGCGGCAGGTGACCGGTGTGCGGGTCCGCATCGGCACCCGGCACCGGGTGGCCGAGCCCGCGCTGACGCAGGGGTTCGAGCTGATCGCCGCCGGCAGTGTCGCCGACGGCGCCGCCATCGAACTCGTCACCGTGCCGGGCGACGAGTTCGTCCTCGAATCCATCACGGTGGGAGAGGGAAATGTGCCTCGGGATCCCCGGTGAGGTCGTTGAGTTGATCGTGGGTCAGCCGGATCTGGCGAAGGTGGATGTCAGTGGGGTGCGGCGGGCGATCAATATCGGTCTGCTCATCGATGAGGGGATCAAGC
>JAOPYK010000106.1 GCA_025964695.1 Streptosporangiaceae bacterium
GCGGCTACAGCATCTTCATGAAGGGCAAGGATCCCCGGGACGCGCACTTCATCACCAGCCGCATCTGCGGCATCTGCGGCGACAACCACGCCACCTGCTCGGTCTACGCCCAGAACATGGCCTACGGCGTGAAGCCCCCGCCTCTGGGGGAGTGGATCCTCAACCTGGGCGAGGCCGCCGAGTACATGTTCGACCACAACATCTTCCAGGAGAACCTGGTCGGGGTGGACTACTGCGAGCGCATGGTCCGCGAGACCAACCCGGGCGTCTGGGAGCTGGCCAAGAGGACCGAGGCTCCGCACGCCGGCGAGCACGGTTACAAGTTCATCTCCGACATCATGACGTCGCTGAACCCGCTGTCCGGCGAGTTCTACCGGGAGGCCCTGCAGGTCAGCAGGTCCACCCGGGAGATGTTCTGCCTCATGGAGGGCCGGCACGTCCACCCGTCCACCCTCTATCCGGGCGGCGTCGGCACGGTCGCGACCGTCCAGCTGTTCACCGACTACCTCACCCGGCTCATGCGCTACGTCGAGTTCATGAAGCGGGTCGTGCCCATGCACGACGACCTGTTCGACTTCTTCTACGACGCGCTTCCCGGCTACGAGCAGGTCGGCCGCCGCCGGGTGCTGCTGGGCTGCTGGGGCAGCCTCAACGACCCTGAGCACTGCGACTTCCAGTACCGCAACATGAGCGACTGGGGTCGCAAGGCGTTCGTCACCCCCGGCGTCGTCGTGGACGGCAAGCTCGTCACCAACGACCTGGTCAACATCAACCTCGGGATCCGGATCCTGCTCGGCTCCTCGTTCTACCAGGACTGGGAGGACCAGCCGACGTTCGTGGACCGGGATCCGCTCGGCAACCCGGTCGACAAGCGGCACCCCTGGAACCAGCACACGATCCCGCGGCCCGCCAAGCGCGACTTCGACAAGAACTACAGCTGGGTGATGTCACCGCGCTGGTTCGACGGCACCGACCATCTCGCCCTCGACACCGGCGGCGGACCCATCGCCAGGCTGTGGTCCACCGCCCTGTCCGGGCTGGTCGACATCGGATACATCAAGGCGACCGGCCACAGCGTCGTCATCAACCTGCCGCGCACCGCCACGCTGCCGGAGAAGAGCTTCGAGTGGCACATCCCCGAGCGCAACGGAGAGCTGCTGTCCAATGCCATCGAGCGCAACCGCGCCCGGACCTACTTCCAGGCCTACTCGGCCGCCGCCGCTCTGTACTTCGTCGAGCAGGCGCTGGCCGAGGTGCGGGCCGGCCGGACCGAGACGTGGACGCCGTTCAAGGTGCCGGACGAGGCCATCGGCTGCGGGTTCACCGAGGCCGTTCGCGGCGTCCTGTCCCATCACATGGTCATCCGGGACGGGAAGATCGCCAACTACCACCCGTACCCGCCGACGCCGTGGAACGGCAGTGTGCGTGACAGCTACGGCACCCCCGGCCCGTACGAGGACGCCGTCCAGAACACGCCGATCTTCGAGGAGAATCCCCCGGAGAAGTTCAAGGGCATCGACATCATGCGGGCGGTCCGCAGCTTCGACCCATGCCTGCCGTGCGGGGTGCACATGTACCTCGGCGAGGGCCAGGTGCTCAAGAAGCTGCACTCGCCCACCGCCTTCGGCGGCGAGATCTGAGCCGATGGCGGATCCGCGGACGACCGAAGAGCGCATCGAGACGCTGCTCGCCGAGCTGAGCGGGCGTCCCGACGTACGAGCGCGGGCCGAGGAACTGGTCCGGCTGCTCATGGAGCTGTACGGGGAGGGGCTCGGCCGGATCGCCGGGCTCCTTCCCACGCCCGAGCTGGAGAAACTGGCCGCCGACGGGCTCATCGCGAGCCTGCTCATCCTGCACGATCTTCACCCGTTCTCCGTCGGTGAGCGGGTGGTCCAGGCGCTCGACCGGGTCCGCCCGTACCTCGGCTCGCACGCCGGCGGGGTGGAGTTGCTCGGCCTGGGAGGCGACGGGGTCGTACGCCTGCGCCTCCAGGGGACCTGCGACGGCTGCCCGTCCTCCACCCTCACCGTCAAGAACGCGATCGAGGCGGCGATCATGGCGGCGGCCCCGGAGGTGGCCGGGGTCGAGGTGGAGAACCTCGAACCGCCGCCGAAGCTGCTGCAGATCCAGCCACGGCCGCCACTGGCGTGTCCCGCCCCGCTGGTGGAGGGGCTGCCGACGTGACCGGGCTCCGCAGGTTCCTGGAGGCGCCGCCGCCCACGGCGCCACCGGCCGAACGCTGTGAGATGTGCGGGGTCGACCTCGCCGCGGAGCACGGCCATGTCGTGACCGTGGAGAACCGGGCCCTGCTGTGCGCCTGCCGGCCCTGCTATCTGCTCTTCACCCGGGAGGGTGCGGGGCAGGGCCGCTACCGCGCGGTGCCCGACCGGGTCGTGCGGGCCCCGGAATTCGCCATCACCGACGGCCAGTGGGACGCGCTGCAGATCCCGGTGGGGATGGCGTTCTTCTTCCGCAACTCCGAACTCGGCCGGGTCGCCGCGTTCTATCCCAGCCCGGCGGGGGCCACCGAGTCGCTGCTCCCGATGGACACCTGGACCGACATCCTGGCGGCCAACCCGGGCCTGCCCGAACCCGCCGACGACGTGGAGGCGCTGCTGCTCCGCAAGCCCAGAGGCGAACCGGTCGAGTGCTTCCTGGTGCCGATCGACGTCTGCTACGACCTGGTCGGCCGGGTCCGGATGTACTGGAAGGGGTTCGACGGCGGTACCGAGGCGCACCGGGAGATCGACGGCGTCTTCCGGCGGCTCCGGGAACGTGCCCGATGAGCGACCTGGTCTTCGACTGCATCGAGGCGCGCGCCGAGCCCTACGCGGCCGGCCCGACGCTGCTGTTCCGGCTACGCATCACCGAGACCTCCGGGCAGCGGATCCAGGCGATCGCGCTCCGCTGCCAGATGCGCATCCAGCCGCAGCGCCGTCAGTACTCCGACGAGGAGGCCGCCCGGCTCGCCGACCTGTTCGGGGGACGCGAACGCTGGGCCGACACCCTCAAGCCCCTCCAGTTCACGCATCAGTCGATCATGGTGCCCCGGTTCACCGGCGCGACCGAGATCGAGCTGCCCGTGCCGTGCACGTACGACCTGGAGGTGGCCTCCGGCCAGTACTTCCACGCGCTGGAAGACGGCGGGATCCCGCTGCTGATGCTGTTCAGCGGGACGGTCTTCGCCGACGGCGCGGTCACGATGGTCCCCTGGGACCGGGAGTGCGACTACAGCCTGCCGGTCCCGATCTGGCGGGAGCTCATGGACGGCTTCTTTCCGGGCTCCGGCTGGCTGCGGCTGACCTGCGGCAACCTCGACGCCCTGCGCGCCTTCAAACACGCCCGCGCACTGCCCACCTGGGACGACACCATCGCCGTCCTGCTCAAGGAGGCGGCCGCCGATGAGCTTTGACCAGGCCGGCGCGGTCGCCGACGCGGTGTTGTTCGAGGGGTACGTCCTGTACCCCTACCGCGCGTCGGCCGCCAAGAACCAGGTGCGGTGGCAGTTCGGGGTGCTCGCCCCGCCCGGCGCCGACCCTTCGGAGACGTCTTCGTCGCGGACCGAGTGTCTGGTGGAACCCCGCGCCGGGGACGCCGTGCTGGACGTCCGGGTGCGGTTCCTCCAGGTGGTGACCAGGGACGGTGATCCGCCGTGGGACGAGGGCGCGGTCCGCGAGATCGACGTCTCCGTGCCACTGGAGCCCGCGGCCACGGAACGGGAGTTCGAGCTGCCCGGTGGCGCAGAGGGCGTACGGCGATGGTGGCCGCTCTCGGGTGCCGTCTCCGTCTCCGTCGAGCGGGTTCCGGGCCCGTACGACCTGCTCAAGCTGTCCCTGTCGGTGGAGAACCGGACCGCCTTCGCGGGCGGCCCACGGCCGGACATGCTGCGCCGTTCGCTGGTGGCCGCGCACAGCCTGCTGGGTGTACGGGACGGTGTCTTCCTGTCGTTGCTCGACCCGCCGCACTGGGCGGGCGGCGCGGTCGCCTCCTGCGACAACCGGCACACCTGGCCGGTGCTGATCGACGACACCACGATGCTGTCCTCACCGATCATCCTGTACGACCGCCCGGAGATCGCCGCGGAGAGCCGGGCCGGGTTCTGCGACTCCACCGAGATCGACGAGCTGCTCGTGCTCCGCACGATGACCCTGACCGACGAGGAGAAGGCCGAGGCCAGGGCGACCGACGAACGGGCCGCAGCCATCGTCGACTACGCCGACACCATCCAGCCCGAGATCTTCGAACGGCTGCACGGCGCCATCCGCTCACTACGGCCGGCGGCCGAGCCGCAGACCCCGTGGTGGGATCCGGGAGCCGACCGTTCGGTGTCACCCGAGACCGACGGCGTCGAGGTGCCGGGCGGCCGGGTCGCGCGCGGCGCGAAGGTACGGCTGCGCCCCGGTCGGCGGCGGGCCGACATCCAGGACATGTTCCTGGCCGGTCGGACCGCCACGGTCGCCGCGGTGCTGTTCGACGTGGACGGTGAGACCCATCTCGCCGTCACCATCGACGACGACCCCGCCGCCGAGCTCAACGACGAGATCGGCCGCTACCTCTACTTCGCCCCGGACGAGGTTGAGGCCCTATGAGCGAGACGGAGGCCCTATGAGGGCGATGGTGGCGGGGGTCGGCAACGTCTTCCTCGGCGACGACGGCTTCGGGGTCGAGGCCGTCCGCAGGCTCGCCGCGTCCCCGTTGCCGGAGGGCGTCACCGCCGGCGACTACGGGATCCGCGGCGTGCACCTGGCCTACGAACTGCTGAACGGTTACGACCTGCTGATCCTCATCGACGCGGTGCAGCGGGGCGGCGAGCCCGGCACCGTCTACGTCATCGACCCCGGTGCGCCCACTGGCGAGCCGGCACCCATGGACGCCCACGACCTGAATCCCGAGTCGGTGCTGGCGTCCCTGCAGAGCCTCGGGGGAAGTGTCCCGCGGGTCCTCGTGGTCGGCTGCGAGCCCGCGGACGTCAGCGAGGGGATGGGGCTCAGCGAGCCCGTCGCCCGCGCGCTCGACGACACCGTACGAACTGTTCGAGAACTCCTGGAGGAGGCATGGTGAAACGTCTGCTGCTCACCGCACTGCTGGTCGGCGTGGTGATCCTGGTGGTCCAGTCGGTGCCGGACGTGCGGCGCTACCTCAAGATGCGGGAGATGTGAGCCGATCATGGCCTGGTGGCTCTGGGTGATCGTCGTGATCGCCGTCCTGCTGCTCCTGCTGTTCTTCGTGGCCCTCCCCGACATCCGGCGCTACCTGAAGATGCGGGCGATGTGATGCATGAGTTCGGGCTCTGCGAGGCGATCCTGGACGCGGTCGAGAACCGCGCCCACGGCCGCCGCGTGACGCAGGTCAGGGTACGGATCGGCGCCCAGCACGCGGTGGCCGAGCCCGCGCTGGCCCAGTCCTTCGAGATGGTCGCCGCCGGCAGTGTCGCCGACGGGGCCGCCATCGAACTCGTCACCGTCCCCGGTGACGACTTCATCCTGGAATCCCTCACCTACTCGCCGAATGGAGACTCCGATGTGCCTCGGGATCCCCGGTGAGGTCGTTGAGTTGATCGTGGGTCAGCCGGATCTGGCGAAGGTGGATGTCAGTGGGGTGCGGCGGGCGATCAATATCGGTCTGCTCATCGATGAGGGGATCAAGC
>JAOPYK010000202.1 GCA_025964695.1 Streptosporangiaceae bacterium
AACTGGCGAATGTGATCGCGTGTCTTTCCGACCTATAGGTGGTCAGGACATGCTCAAGCCGCTGTCCATATACATCTGACACATGGAGGGCCGGGACCGGTTGCTCTACGTTCACGGCATGACCGAGCTCAACGGGATCGACCTGACCGGGCGTCGCGCGCTTGTGACCGGGGGCGCGAGCGGAATCGGCCGGGCCTGCGCGACCAGGCTCGCCGCATCCGGAGCCGACGTAGTCGTGCTTGACATGAACCGCCAGGCAGCCGAGGCCGTCGCCGCCGAGATCGGCGCCATCGCGAGCGACGCCGACCTGTCCGATCTCGAGGCCGTGGACGCCCTCGACCTCGCCGACGTCGACATCGTCGTGAACAACGCCGGCCTCCAGCACATCGCGCCGGTGCATGAGTTCCCGCCCGAGCGGTTCTCGCTGATGTTGCGCGTCATGGTGGAGGCCCCGTTCCGGATCGTGCGGCGTGCCCTGCCCGGTATGTACGAGCGCGGCTGGGGCCGGGTCGTGAACATCTCCTCGGTCCACGGCTTGCGGGCCTCACCGTACAAGTCGGCCTACGTCACCGCCAAGCACGCTCTGGAGGGACTGTCGAAGGTGATCGCGGTTGAGGGCGCCGAACATGGCGTGACCTCCAACTGCATCTGTCCCGCCTATGTACGAACCCCGCTGGTCGAGGATCAGATCACCGCGCAGGCCGCCACGCACGGCCTGGCCGCCACCGAGGTCATCGAGCAGGTCATGCTGGCCCCGGCGGCAATCAAGCGGCTCATCGAGCCGGCCGAGGTCGCCGAACTGGCCGCCTATCTATGCGGCCCGCACGCCTCCTTCATCACCGGCGCCTCCCTCACCCTCGACGGCGGCTGGACCGCACACTGAGTCGACCGCCGCGCTCAATACTCTGCCCACGAAGTCCTCCCGGTCAGGCCGTGAGGAACGGCTCCCAGGTCGGACCATGCGGCGGTGCGACACATTCGGCGGACCGACAACCGCCATGTACCTCGCACACATGCCGATTGTCGTCGCTGTGGCGCCCAGGCATGTGGTCACGCGCACGGCCGCGACCTACGGTGTCTCCACCTCCTGATGCCTCCGGGCCTCCCCGGCCGGCACCCACCCCCTCAGGGAGCACCTCATGGCCTTTCCCCGCACCGGCAGGATCCCGGCCCGCCCCGCGAGACTGCTTGCGGCGTTGTGTACCGCACTCGCGGCGTTCGTGGTCATGCCCGTCCAAGCCGCACACGCCGACCCGACGTACCTGACCCGCGAGGCCGTGTTCACCCAGATACAGAACGGCTGGGCGCAGGCGGAGCGGTACCTCGACACCACACCCGGGTTCACCCAGGAGGGCTATCCGCCGGACGGCCGTGGCGACCAGGACGGCCAGCGGATCACCTTCTTCGGCGGGGTGAAGAAGCCGTTCTCGGGCCGTTTCCTGCTCTACTCGGCGCCGGGCTGGAACAGTGGCACCGGCACTCCCGTCCTGCTGGTCCATGGCGCCAATGACAATCCCGATCGCGCCTGGGCCAACCCGGGCGAGTCCGGCGGTTTCGGCTGCGGAGCGTCCTCGTGCCCGTCGACCGGGTTGATGCAGTACCTTTCGAGCCGCGGCCGCCGGGTCTTCGCCATCGGGTTCGCGCACAAAGAGGGCGACAACCTCATGCAGGCCCAACAGGTCGGTGACGCCATCGCGCTCATCAAGGCGCGGCTGGGCGTGGGCTCGGTCGACCTCGTCGGGTGGAGCAAGGGCGAGATGTCGGCCCGCATGTACGTCTCGTCGGTGCGCCCCTCATGGGGGAGGCCGTACGCCGGCGACGTCCGCAAGCTGATCACCCTCGGCGGCCCGAACGGCGGCTACGATTACCCGTTCGCGCACGGTTGGGCACACGACCTGTCGATCTGGCCCGAATGCGGCGGATCGGTCAACTCCCCGTCCCCGCACCTGTCCATGGTCTGCTACGGCGTCTCCTACTCACACCCCGAGTTCTCCTTCGTGCCCACCCAGGGATACGACGACTACCCGGGCCAGCGCCAGATGCTCGCCCGCTTCGACGGGACGTACGGAATCGACCAGACCCAGCAGGACTGGTACACGACCTACTACGGAGGACAAGGCGTCTACACCTCCGGCCCCGGTATCCAGGCCGCGATCGACGCCGGTTCCCTGATCAAGCAGATCCAGCAGGCCGGCGTGCCCACCTCCGTGCAGACCTACCTGCTGGCCGGCGGCGCTTCCAACGTCGTCGGCATCTACAACGAGAACCGCGGCCCCAGCGACGGGGTCGTCTTCCAGACCAGCGCCCTGGACAAGACCGGGATCGGCAACGTCGCCGCGACCGCGCTGGTGACCACCGCCAACCACCTGGAACTGGGCTGGGACACCACGGTGGCCGCCCAGGTCACGGCCTGGCTCAACTGACGAGGAGGAGCAACGATGACCGAGCTCATGACCGGTATCACGACACGCCGGGTAACGACCGCCCGGCTGACCACGGGCATCCTGGAGGCCGGCGATCCGGCCGGTGTACCCGTGCTCTTCGTGCACGGGAACGTGTCGTCGAACCTGTTCTGGCAGTCGGCGATGCTGGCGCTGCCCGCCCCCTACCGTGGGCTCGCACTCGACCTGCGCGGCTTCGGCACCACCGACCCCGCGCCCGTCGACGCCACCCGCGGCCTGCGCGACTTCGCCGACGACCTCGGCGCGCTGCTCGACGCACTGGACCTGCCCGCCGTCCACCTGGTCGGCTGGAGCATGGGCGGCGGCATCATCCTGCAGTACCTCCTCGACGCGCCGAACCGGGTCTCCTCGCTCACACTGGTCAACCCGGTCTCGCCGTACGGCTTCGGCGGCACCCGCGGCCCCGACGGGCAGCTGTGCTCCCCCGACGGTGCCGGATCGGGCGGCGGAGCCGCGAACCCGGACTTCGTGGCCCGCCTCGCCGCAGGCGACACCACCGGCGACTCCCCGCTGTCTCCCCGGCAGGTGCTGCTCGCGCACTACGTCAAGGAGGGGTTCGTCCCGCAGCCGCTGGAGACGATGGTGGCGAGCATGCTCTCCACCGTCACCGGCGACGACAACTACCCCGGCACGGCGACGACCACCGAGAACTGGCCCGGGTTCGCCCCCGGCGACCGCGGAGTGCTCAACACGATGGCCCCGACGCACCTGCGCATCGACGACCTGGACGGCGTCGATCCCAAACCGCCCATCCTGTGGATCCGCGGGGCCGACGACGTCATCGTCTCCGACACCTCCCTCTACGACCTGGCCTACCTCGGCTCGATCGGCGCCGTACCGGGCTGGCCGGGCGCCGAGGCCTGCCCGCCGCAGCCGATGGTCGCCCAGACCCGCCACGTTCTCGACGGCTACGCCAAAGCGGGCGGCCACTACACCGAGACCGTGATCGCCGATTCCGGCCACGGACCACACCTGGACCAGCCCGCGGAGTTCGGCGCGGCACTCCTGGAGCATCTGGCGAACGCGGCCGCGGTGTGACGGGCCCCAAGGTCCCGGCAGCCGAGCATCAGGTCACCGCCCGGCTGCCGGATCTCACCACGGCGGGTACGGCCCGCACCGGCCACACCGTTGCGGCGGACTGGGCGGGCCTGCACGCCTCGTCGGTCCCCCGCCACGCGGGCCCCGCCGTGCCCGGTCTGCAGATCGACGGCTTCTTCCCGGCGCCGACCCGGCTCAACACCCATCACGGCTGGGACCACGACGCGCAGTTCGTGCTCCGGCTGCCCGACGACTGGAACGGCGCACTGGTGGTGACCGGGGCGCCGGGAGTACGCCGTCAGTACGCCACCGACGTCGTCATCGGCGACCGGATGCTCGCCCGCGGATACGCCTACGCCGCCACCGACAAGGGCAGCAGCGGACCGGAGTTCTTCACCGCGGGCACCCGCCCCGGCGGAGCCCTCGCCGGCTGGAACCAGCGCCTGACCGAGCTGCTCACCGCCGCCCGCGAGACCGTCGCCGCCTGGTACGGCAGCCCGCCGCGGCGCACGTACGTCACCGGAATCTCCAACGGCGGTTACCTCACCCGCTGGCAGCTCGAGCACAACCCGGATCTGGTCGACGGTGGCGTCGACTGGGAGGGACCGCTCTGGCGGACCGAAGGTCCGAACCTGCTCACCCACCTACCAGCCGCCCTCAAGCACTACCCGCCATGGCGAGACCACGGCGGCACCGCCGACCACGAAGCGATGCTCGCCGCCGGATACGCGCCGGGCTCGGAATTCCTCTGGGAGGAACATCACCGCACCTACTGGGGGATCACCCAGCGGATCTACCGATCCGACCTCGACCCCGGCTACCAGGGAGCGGAGGAGAACTACGACTACCTGGCCCGCCCCGCAACGGTGCACGACGCAGTCTCGCCCATCGCGTTGACCGGCGCCATCGGCAAGCCCCTGCTCTCCCTGCACGGCACGCTGGACACGCTGCTCCCGATCAGCCTGCATGCCGACGCCTACGCGAGGCTGGTCGCCGAGGCCGGCCGGGGAGCCCTGCACCGGCTGTACCGGATCGAGGGCGGGAACCACGTCGACGGCTACTGCGACCTCTTTCCGGGCCGTCTGCGCCCGATGCAACCCTGGTACGACTCCGCCTTCGAGGCGCTCGAACGCTGGGTCGACGACGACATCAGCCCCGCCACCCCGGCTGATGGTCTT
>JAOPYK010000215.1 GCA_025964695.1 Streptosporangiaceae bacterium
CGGGCCTTCATCCACGCGATGCACGTAGCCTGCATGTGGACGATGGGGATCGCGTTGCTGGGGTCGCTCACCCTCCTGATCACCTTCAGGCCCGAGCGTCCCGCCGCACCGGTTCCAGAGACGAACAGAGTTCGCGAGGCCGAAAACCGGCTGAGGAAATGAGACGGGAGTCAAGCCTGGATGAGAGTTGGCTGAGAACAGGCTGACCGGGTCCGCCAAGGGCTCGCAGCGGCCCAAGACCTCGTTAGCGTAGGGTGCATGGACGGTCATGATGAGCTGGATCGGCGTGCCCGCATTCTGGTCGTAGACGACGAGCCCGCGGTCCGGGAATCGCTGATGAGCAGCCTCACCTTCGAGGGGTATGAGGTCGTCGAGGCATCCGATGGAGTCGAGGCGCTCGAGCGCGCGGCGGGCTCGGAGCCTGATCTGGTCGTGCTGGACGTGCTGATGCCCCGCATGGACGGGCTGACGACCTGCCGGCGGATGCGCGCCCAGGGCTCGACGCTGCCAGTGCTGATGCTGACCGCTCGTGACATGGTCGGCGACCGGGTCACCGGGCTTGACGCCGGGGCCGACGACTATCTGGTGAAGCCCTTTGAGCTGGATGAACTACTGGCCCGTATCCGAGCGCTGCTGCGGCGCAGCACCTTGGCTGCGCCGCCGGCCAAGGGCGACAGACAAGAGTTCACCTTCGACGACCTCAGGATGAACGTCCTCACCCGTGAGGTGGCTCGGGGAGCCAAGCCGCTCGAGCTCACCCGCACCGAGTACATGCTGCTCGAGATGTTCATGCTCCATCCGCGTCAGGTGCTGACGCGCGAGCAGATCCTGGAGACGGTCTGGGGATTCGACTTCGAGCCGGCCTCCAACTCGCTCGACGTATACGTGATGTACCTGCGCCGTAAGACCGAGATCGATGGACTGCCCCGGCTGATCCACACCGTACGGGGGGTCGGCTACGTGCTCCGCTCGGCGGCGACCCCGTGATCCGACGGCTGACGCTACGGGCCCGGCTGGCGCTGCTGATCGCGCTGGCCGTGGCCGTGGCCGTCGCCGCCTGCGCCACCCTCAGCTGGTTCCTGGTGAAGAGCCAGCTCTACGAGGAGCTGGACCGGCGGTTGCGCGTGACGAGTAACAGACCACCGGGCGACGGGCGACTGCGGGGCGACCTGCTGTCCGCGCAGGTGGAGCAAGCACTGAACGACTGTACGCAGAAGCCGACCACCACCGGCACCCGCTTCGGTCCACCACCTGGTTTCTCTTTCATGCAGGTGCTGAAGGCCGACGGGGCGCCCTGCACCATCCCCGACAATGGCGCGTTGACCGTCACCCAGCAGGACATCAAGGTCGCCAGGGGCGAACTGAAGCAGGCCGTCCACGACGGCGTCGGCATCACCACCACCGACGGAGCCGAGAGCCCGGTACGCATCATCACCGTACATCGAGCCGGTGGGGCCGTTTCCTACGCGCTCCCGGTCGATCAGGTCGAAGGGCCGCTCGGCCGTCTGGCGCTCATGCTCATCTCGGTCTCCGCCCTCGGCGTCCTTGTTTCCGCAGGGGCCGGTCTGGCGATCGCTCGCGCGTCCCTCAAGCCGGTGGACCACCTGACCGATGTGGTCGAGCACATCGCCCGTACCGAAGATCTGGACACCGCCATCCCCATCGATGGCAAGGACGAGATCGCCCGGCTCAGCCGGTCGTTCAACGCCATGACCAGGGCGCTCGCCAGCTCCCGGGATCACCAGCAACGGCTCATCGCCGATGCCGGACACGAGCTGCGCACTCCCCTGACCAGCATGCGCACCAACATCGATCTACTGATGCGCAGCGAGGCGACCGGCCGCGCCCTGCCGCCGGAGACCCGAGCCAAGCTGCTGGTCAGCGTCAAAGCACAAATGCTCGAATTGTCCAGCCTGGTGGGCGACCTACTGGAACTGGCCCGGCAGGACGAGACAGCGAAACCGAAACAGGTCGTCGCACTGCATGAGGTCGTCGGGAATGCGGTCGGCCGGGCCCGGCTGCGCGGCCTCGGCCTGCGCATCGAGGTCTCCGCCGAGCCCTGGTATGTCCACGGCGACCCGGGCTCGCTCGAGCGTGCGGTGGTGAACCTGCTCGACAACGCCGTGAAGTTCAGCCCCCCGGCCGGCACCGTGGAGGTCTATCTGCGGAAGGGCGAACTGACCGTACGGGACCATGGCCCGGGCATCCCGGAGGAGGAACTGCCGCACGTCTTCGAACGCTTCTGGCGCTCTCCATCGGCACGCAGCATGCCCGGCTCCGGGCTGGGGCTGTCGATCGTGCACCGGGTGGCCGGCGAGTCCGGTGGAGAGGTACGACTCGAACGCGCCCCCGGCGGCGGCACCATCGCCTTCCTGGCCCTGCCCGGCGCCTCTCGGTAGCCTCGGCCCACGGCCGCCACCGGTGGCCTGGACCTCCCCGCCGCCCCCGGCCAAAGCCCGGCTGAACCGGACGAGCGGAAACCTGCGGAAACATTGAGGTCCCGGCCGGAATCTCTTCCGGCCGGGACCTCCGTGCAGATCAGCGGCCCGAGGTCATCAGCCGGACTGGCCGGTGCCCCCGTCCTGGCCGCCCGCACCGCCGCCCTGGCCGCCCTGGGGGCGCAACGAGGCACAGGCCTTCATCGCCTTCTGCTGGGCCGCGGACATCGACGGCCCACCACCGGGCCTGCCGGTCGGGCGCACCCCGGTGGGCCGCCCCGAGGGCATGCCGCTGGGCCGCCCGGCGCCGCCGCCCCCGGCGCGGCCGGGCAGGGTGACCCCCTGAGCCTTAAGGCATTCGGCGAAGGTCTGCGTGGGTGCGGTTGATCCGTTCGACGTACCTGTCGATCCGTTCGACGTACCTGCGGCACTGGTTCCGCTCTTTGCGCTGCCGCCGCAGGCGCCCGTGAACAGCAGGGCACCGACCATGACCGTCCCGCCCAGCAGCCTGACCGTCTTCATCGAACTCATCTCGATCTCTCTCCTTGCGATTCAATGGGTGACTTGCGATCAATGGGTGATTAGTGCGCACATACGGTGATTGGTCCGCGTATTCCAGTGGCCGGATTCAGCCGGCGGGGCCGGTTCCGCCGCGGTTCGGGAATCCCCCGCCGGGCGATCCGCCTGCCGATCCGGGTGCGCCTGCTTCGTTGACCGTGGTGGCGGTGACCGTGCCGCTCTTGTCCGCGGAGCCCTGTACGACCACGGACGTGCCGGACTTCAGGTCCTTGGCCGTGCCGTTCTTGGAGACCTTCACCTTGGTGGACCCGTCGATGGCGACCTTGACGGTCGTGCCATCGGCGGTCTTCAGATAGATCGTCTTCCCGTCGATCCGCTGTACGGTACCCATGGTCATGTTGCCTGGGCTCCCTGTGTTTCCGGTGCCGCCAGGGCCACTCCCCAGGCCGCCGAACTGGGCACCACCGGGTCGGGCGCCGCCGAACGGGTTCTGGGCGGCCGCTCCTTTGGCCTGAGAGCCCGAGCCGCCACCCCAGGTCCGGTCGGCCTGGATCCCGCCGGCGAAGCCGACCACGGCCAGGATCGCGGCGCCGAGATAGAGCGTCGGGCCCGGCTTCATCCGGGGCGGCCTCGCCGCCAGCTCGGCCTCGAGATCGCCTTCGAACGGAGACGTCGAGAGCAGATCGCCGCCGCTCGGTTCGTCCACGGCCAGGCTCTGCTGGCTCGGCTTGCGCCGTCGGCTCTTGTTCACTCTGCCTCTCCCTGCTGTGCGTGCTGAGTCACTGGTGCCGCTGCGGATCTCAATGCGCGCCGCCGTATCCGGGACGAACCGCGCGCCGCGGCCACGGCCATGCGGGCCTCGGCTCACCGCCGCTCACTGGTGCCGTAGTGCTTCGATCGGGCGCAGCTTGGCGGCGCGGTTGGCGGGGTAACTGCCGAAGAACAGTCCGATCGCCACGGAGACCCCGAGCGCGAGCGCGACCGACGACGGAACGATCACCGGCTGGATCCCGGCGATCTTGAAGAAACTGCCGAGCAGCCCAATGACGACACCGAGGACCCCCCCGACCAGGCTGAGCACGGTGGCCTCGGCTATGAACTGGCCGAGGATCGCCCCCTTCGGCGCGCCGATGGCCTTGCGGATGCCGATCTCCCGGGTCCGCTCGGTGACGGTCACCAGCATGATGTTGGTGATCCCGATCCCGCCCACCAGCAGACTGATCGCCGCCACCGCGCCCAGCAGCACCGTGAAGGTCTTGGTCGAACTCGTCACGGTCTCCTGCAAACTGGCCGAGTTGAGGATCTGGAAGTCCGCCGACGTCGATCCGCTGATCCCATGGCGCTGGTCGAGGATCTGGGTGACCTCGTCCTGCGCGGTGTTCACCGTGCTGGAACTCGTCGCCGAGACCAGGATCTGGTTGAGCCCGCCATAACCGGTCAGGCTCTGCTGTACCGCCGACAGTGGGGCGATCGCCACATCGTCCGGGTCCTGGAAGCCGGAGCCGCCCTGCGTCTTCAGCACTCCCGTCACCGTGAACATCATCCCGCCGACGTTTACCTGCTTGCCGACCGGGTTCACGGTGCCGAACAGGTCCGTGGCGACCGTGGTGCCGATGATCACGACCTTGCGGCCACCGGTGACATCGTCCTGGGTAAAGGCGGCCCCCCTGTCGATGATTTTGTTGGAGGCCTCGAAGTACGACGCGTAACTACCGACGAACTGGCTGATGTCGTGGCTGGTACCGGAGTACGTCGTGGTCACCGAGGACGAGGTGACCACAGGAGACGCACTCTTCACCGAGGGAGCGGAGGCGGAGACGAGGGCCTTGGCGTCCTCGATCGTAAGGTCGTGCGCCTGGGTCCGGGGCCCCGAACTCTGGCCGCCCGATCCCGCACCGCCGCCGCCCGGTCCCCCACCGCCGCCGCCAAAGCCGCCGCCACCACCGCTCCGGCCACCACCGGTCGTCATTTTGGAGATCGTCAGCGAGTTGGCACCGAGCTTTGAAATGCTCTGCTTGATGGCTTCCGACGAGCCGTTGCCCACCGCCACCAAAATGATCACAGCACCTACACCGATCATGATGCCAAGTGTGGTCAGCGCGCTGCGCAGCTTGTTGGCGCTGAGCCCGCGCAGCGCGAACCTCAGAATCTCCGCGGGTGTCATCGGACTCCCTCCGCCAGCGGCGCGAACTTGGGTGGATACCCATCCACTGGGGCCTGCCGCCGGTCCTCGATGACCTGGCCGTCCACCAACCGGATCACCCGCTTGGCATGGGCCGCGACCTCGTCCTCATGGGTGATCAGCACAATGGTCCGGCCGCTGATGCTGAGCCGGTCCAGAATGCCGAGCACGTCGAGGGTGGACTTGGAGTCCAGATTGCCGGTCGGCTCGTCGGCCAGCAGCAGCGCGGGGGCGGTCACCAGTGCCCTGGCGACCGCGACACGCTGCTGCTGACCGCCCGACAGCTCGTTCGGCTCATGCCCGACCCGATCGGCCAAACCCACCTCGTCCAGAGCGGCCAGCGCACGCCGGCGCCGCTCGGCCGCTTTCACCGCGCCATATGCCAGCGGCAGTTCGACGTTGGCCAGCGCCGTCATCCGCGGGATCAGGTTGAAGGACTGGAAGATGAACCCGATCTTGCGGTTGCGCAGGATCGCGAGCTGACGCTCCTCGAGTGATCCCACGTCGGTGCCGTCGAGCAGATACTGGCCGGCGCTGGGGATGTCCAGGCAGCCGAGGATGTTCATCAGGGTCGACTTGCCCGATCCGGAGGCCCCCATGATCGCCACATAGTCGCCGCGGTCGACCCTGATCGTGATCCCGCGCAGGGCGTGGACGGTCGTGTCGCCCTCGCCGTAGACCTTGGTGACGGAACGCACGTCGAGGACCGCGGGCGCCGCGCTCATCCCCGCCCCCCGCCGCCGCCACCGGGGCCACCACCACCACCGGGTATCCCACCGCCGCCGCCGGGGCCGCCGCCGGGTATGCGGACGGTGGTGCCGGTCGAACCTGGGGTGGCAATGGCGATGACGACCTGGTCGCCTTCGCTCAAACCGGACTTGATCTCCGTTCCGCTGTCACCCACCAGTCCGATCTGTACAGTCTTGACGACCGACTTGCCGTTCTGCAGGACGGTCACGGTGCTCTGCCCGCCCGCGGTCTTCACCGCAGCCGAGGGCACATAGAGGACGTTCGACTTCGAGCCGGTGCTGACCACGACGGTCGCGGTCTGGCCGATCCGCACCGAGGACGGGCGAGTGGTCAGGGCGACGGTCACGCCGTACTGCACGACGTTGCTGGTGGTGGTCGGAGACACGTCGATCGCGGTGACCTTGCCGGTGGCGGTGACCCCACTGAGGGCGTCGAAGGTGATGCTCGCCGCCTGCCCGGTCTTCAGCTTGGTGGTGTCTGCCTCGGTGAACTCGCCGGTGACCTCGAGGTGGGAGGTGTTCGACAGCTCGATGAAGCCACTGGAAGTGGACGAGGAGGTGGAGCTCGAACTGGACGACGAACTTCCGCTACTGCCGGAGGACCCCGAGGAGCCCGAGGAGGAGCCCGAGGAGCCCGACGAACCGGAGGCGGAGGAAGTCGATGAGCCGCTCGAGCTGCCGCCCACGGAGCCGTTGAGCGCAGTGACGGTGCCCGCGATCGGCGCCTTCAGCACCGTGCCGGCGAGCTCGCGTTCGGCGCTGTTGTAGTTGTTCTTCGCCGAGACATAGCTGGAATAGCCCTGGGTGGTCGAGGTGTCAGCGGCGGCGGCCACCGCCAGGGCGGCCTTCGTGGCATTGACGTTCTCCTGGGCGGAGGTCTGGTCGAGACGGGCGAGCACCTTGCCCTTGGCGACCTTCTGGCCGACCTTTACGTAGATGTGCGTCACCGTGCCGGATGTCTCGAAGTCGGCCGAGCGGGTCGTGGAACTCGCGACCGAGCCGGACGCCGACACCGACGTCTGCACCGTGCCACGGGTCACCTGGGCGGTGCGGGTGCTCGAGCCCGCGCTGGCTCCCTGGTCGGTGAGCGAGAAGTAGGCGAAGCCGACCCCACCGGCCAGCAGCACGCCCAGCGCGCCGTTGACCATGAGAGATCGGCGTTGGAAGAGGGATTTCATGGGCCAGATGCTCTTGCCGATGGGTGGGCTTAATCTGATGCCCGGATGAGAATCGGATGAGATCGATCTGTCCGCTGGGAATTTCTCATGGGGCTCTCATTCCGGGATCACAGCGTTCCCACGACCGCTGCCGACCGTGGGTTCCATGACCAAACTGATCCAGATCCCGGAGACCCGAGAGACCGGGCCCTGCGACGGGGGACGCGATCGCCCGCGGATCGTCGGTCCGCATGATGGCGGCCCCCCGGAGGACCTCGTCGGCGCCCGTCGCAATCGCCTGGTCGAGGTCGTGATCCCGGTCTACAACGAGGAGCACGTCCTGGCGGAGAGCGTCCACCGGCTGAACACCTACCTCACGATGAACTTCCCCTACTCCTTCCGCATCACGATCGCCGACAACGCGAGCCTGGACGGCACCTGGACGGTGGCCCGTGAACTGGCTCAGGAATTGGTCCACGTCCGAGCCGTACACCTGGACCGCAAGGGACGGGGCCGAGCGCTCCGCCATGTGTGGAGCATCAGTGACGCCGATGTCGTCAGCTATATGGACGTCGATCTCTCGACGGACCTGGACGCCTTCCTGCCGCTGGTCGCACCGCTGATCTCCGGCCACAGCGACCTGGCGATCGGGACCCGGCTGTCCCGCGGTTCCGCCGTCGTACGCGGTCCCAAACGGGAGTTCATCTCCCGGTCCTACAACCTGCTGCTGCACACCATCCTCGCGGCGCGATTCTCCGATGCCCAGTGCGGGTTCAAGGCGGCCCGAACCGAGATCGTGCAGGCGCTGCTGCCGACGGTCGAGGACGAGGAGTGGTTCTTCGACACCGAGCTACTGCTGCTCGCCGAGCGCAATGGGCTGCGCATCCACGAGGTCCCGGTGGACTGGGTGGACGATCCCGACAGCCGGGTCGATGTCGTGAAGACCGCCCGTGACGATCTGCGGGGCATGATCCGGGTCGGCCGGCGGATGCTCAGCGGGGCGTTCCGCGCACCGGTTGGCGGGCGGAACCGCCCGGCCGGGCCGGTGGCGCTGCCCAGCGGGATGGCCAGGCAACTGCCGAGCTTCGTGGTGATCGGCATCATCAGCACCATCGCGCAGCTGCTGCTGTATCTGGTGCTGCGCACGGCACTGTCGCCGCTGGTGGCCAACGCGCTGTCTCTGCTGTTCACCACGGTCGCGAACACGGCCGCCAACCGTCGGTTCACCTTCGGGGTGACCGGCCCGGCCAACGCCTTCCGGCAGCAGCTGGAGGCCGGCCTGACCTTCCTACTCGGCCTGTTGCTCAGCACGGGCGGCCTGGCCCTGCTGCACGCGCTGGACCCGCACGCCTCGCGCGGCGTCGAACTCGCCGCCCTGGTCGGCGCCAACGGCGTCGCCACCCTCGTCCGCTTCCTCCTGTTGCGTGCCTGGGTCTTCCACCCGCGCCGCCTCGGACGATCGGACGCCACCTCGTCCACCACGACTCGAGAGGAAAGCCAGTGACCACGCATCTGTCTCCGCCGGACGCGCCCACCCGCGCCCAGCCCGTACGGGATCGCCGCGCCGGAGCGGTCCGCCGGGCCCTGCTGGGCGGACCGGACCAGCCGCGCTGGGCCCGACCTGCCCTGTGGGCCGTGCTGGCCCTCGCCGCGCTGCTCTACACGTGGTCGCTTTCCTCCGGCGGAATGGCCAATTCCTACTACTCCGCCGCGGTCCTGTCCGGGACCAAGAGCTGGAAGGCGTTCTTCTTCGGCTCGCTGGACGCCGGGTCCTATATCACCGTCGACAAACCGCCGATGGCCCTGTGGGTGATGGCCCTGTCGGCCCGGATCTTCGGGTTCTCCACCTGGAGTCTGCTGCTGCCACAGGCCACTGCCGGAGTCGCCTCGGTAGGCGTCCTGTACGCCACGGTGCGCCGTGCCGTCGCGGTGCGTTCTACAGGCCGGCAAGGGAACGGCCCGCCTGTGAACGGCGCTCCGTACGCGGCCGGGCTCCTCGCCGCGCTGGTGATGACACTGACCCCCATCACGGTCGCCATCAACCGGGACAACAACCCGGACACGCTGCTGGTCCTGCTTCTGGTGGCCGGCGCCTGGGCACTCCAGCGTGCCATCGAGACCGGGCGACTGCGACCGCTGCTGCTCTGCGCGCTCTTCATAGGCTGCGCCTTCAACACCAAGATGCTGCAGGCTTTCGTGGTGTTGCCCATCTTCGCACTGGTCTATCTGATCTGCGCGCCGTCGGCATTCCCGCGCCGCATCGGCCGGCTGCTGGCGGCCGGAGCCGTTCTGGTGCTCTCCAGCGCCTGGTGGATGGTGATCGTCGATTGGCTGCCCACGAGCGACAAGCCCTATATCGGCGGCAGCACCGACGGCACCGTCTGGGACCTGGTCGTCGGCTACAACGGGCTCGGCCGTATCTTCGGCCGCAAGGGCGGTGGACTTGGTGGTGGACTTGGTGGTGGCGGCGCGAACTTCGGCGGTACGGCCGGGGCCGGCCGGCTGTTCAACGACATCATCGGCGGTCAGATCTCCTGGCTGATCCCGTTCGCGGCGATCTCCCTGGTGGCCGGGGTGGTGTTCCTCGGTCGTCGTCCCCGTACCGACCTCACCAGGGCGGCACTGCTGCTCTGGGGTGGCTGGCTGGCCCTGCACCTGCTGGTGTTCAGTTTCGCCCAGGGCACCTTCCACCCGTACTACACGACCGCGCTGGCACCTGCCATCGGCGCCCTGGCCGGTATGGGCGGCGTGTTGATGTTCCAGGCCCACCGGCGCTCCATCGGCTGGTGGGCACTGCCGTTCGCCGTTGCCGTGACGGGTGCGTGGTCGTTCGCCCTGCTGCGCCGGACTCCGGACTGGAATCCGTGGCTGTCGTGGACGGTCACGACGGCCACCGTGCTCGCCGTGGTCGGCCTGGTGGGCGCGCGCCTGCTGCGCCAGGCGGGACCAACGCCGGCCTCACGGTTGCTGACCGGAGCGGTGATCGTCGGCCTGGTGGGCGGGCTGGCCGGACCCGCCGCGTACGCGGAGTCGACGACGACCAGTCAGGTCAATGGCACCAACCCCATGGCCGGGCCGGCCTCCGGCGGGATGCGTGGTCCCGGCGGGATGCGTGGTCCCGGCGGGATGGGCGGCCCCAGGATGGGCGCTTCCGGCGGGATGGGAGGTCCCGGTCGTATGGGTGGCGGGGACGGTCCCGGTGGAAAGCGTCCGCCCGGGATGGTCAACGGTCGGCCGCCCGTCGGCGGTCAGGCCTCCGGGGGGCTGCCGGCCGGCGATGGCCAGGGTAACGGCGGGCCGGGTGGCGGCGGCATAGGGGGAGGCCCCGGCGGGGGCATCGACTCGAAGATGATCGATTACCTGGTGAAGAATGTGCACGGCGCCCGGTGGCTGGTGGCCGTGACCAACGTACATTCCGCCTCGTCGATCATGCTGCAGACCGGTAAGCCGGTGATCGCCATGGGCGGCTTCACCGGCAGCGACCCGGCCATGACGGTGGCGAAGCTCCAGCAGTACGTCAAGGAGGGCTCGCTGCGTTATCTCCTGCTCGGCGGCGACAACCACGGGGGGACCTCCGACGTAACCTCGTGGGTTCAGAAGAACTGCGCGGTGGTCAAGGCGAGTGAGTACGGCGGCACCGCCTCCAGCGGCTCAAGCTCCAGCGGGTCGAACTCCAGCGATTCCAACTCGAGCAGCGAGCAGCTCTACCGCTGCGGGACCTGACCGATTCCCCGCACCGGGGGGCGGATCCACGATCGTGTGGGTCCGCCCTGGTGTTGTGTGACCCAGGTCATGTTTGTACGGTGTGACGCAATAAACCCATTCGGCGCTTATTCAGCTGTGGGTTCCCAGTGCACAGCGGCAGCATCCTGAATCACCCGCACACCTTGCGAATGGCGACCTTGACCGAGCTCCACTCCCCGTCGGTCGACGGGCCGGACGACATCACTCATGCGATACGCCAGGCCCAGAAGGGCGACGAGGAGTGCTTCCGAACCCTGTACCGGGCGGTCCAGCCACGGCTGCTGAGATACCTTCAGGCCCTGGTCGGGGAGGACGCGGAGGACGTCGCCTCGGACGCGTGGCTGCAGATCGCGCGCGATCTGGGATCGTTCCACGGTGACGACGCCGGGTTCCGCGGGTGGGCGGCGACGGTCGCCCGTAACCGGGCCATGGACCATCTCCGGCGGCAGCGACGGCGCCCGGTCCCGGCCATGTCGATCGAGGACCTGGCCGAGCGGGCGGGACCCGAGGACACCGCCGGGGCCGCGATCGAAGCGATGTCGACGGACGCCGCCATAAAACTGATCGCGAGGCTTCCACGTGACCAGGCGGAGGCCGTGCTGCTGCGGGTCGTGGTGGGCCTGGACGCGAAGAGCGCCGCCGACGTGCTGGGCAAGCGGGCGGGCGCGGTCCGTACCGCCTCCTACCGAGGTCTGCGCAGGCTCGCGCAACACCTGGAGGAAGACGGCTCCGGCCACGCGGAACAGCACGATCACCCTTCCTCCGGGCCGAGCGCTGCGGCGCAGTGACATTGGCGGCGTCTTCGGCGCTAAAGGACATGAGATGAGCGAACACCGTCCAAGGAAGATCGACCGGGAGACCGCCGAGCGGCTACTCCGCGGTGGGTCCGCCCTACCCCCGGACGGTTCGGATGCTCTCGCCGGCCTGCTCGCCGCGGCGGCCGCCCCCGCCCAGGCAGGCGAGCTCGCCGGCGAGTCCGCGGCCCTGACCGCCTTCTGGGAGGCGAGCAGATCCGCTGCTCCCTCCCGGGCGCATTCAGGGTTCAGGACCGCGGTGGCGAGATTCCTCACCGTCAAGGCGGCTGCGGCCGCCGTGGCGCTCACGGCCTTCGGCGGTGCCGCGCTGGCCGCCGGGGCCGGTGCGCTGCCGGCCCCGCTGACCGATTCCGGGCCGCCCGCGCACCGGCAGCCGGCCCCCCGGACCTCCAAGCCGGTGATCCCCCTCGCACCGCTGGTCTCCCCGCACCCGGTCGGATCCCCGGAACCGACCCAGGCCACCGGGACGGCGCCCACCATGGCCGGGCTGTGCCGCAGCTACCTCGCCAGGCTGAAGAAGGCCGGGTTCCAGGGCACCTCGGGGAAGACCCGCCACCTTTCCGACGAACCCCGCTATGCGGCTCTGCTCAAGGCCGCCGGCGGCGAGCAGAACATCATCGCACACTGCCTGATAGTGCTGCATGCGCTGCCGGGTAGTGACAACGGCCAGCCGAACCGCTGGCCGACCGCTTCCGGCTTCCCGACCAAGATGCCGACCTGGCCGACCGGCCAACCGTCATGGCCCACCGAACGAACGGGTGACCATGGCGGCCACTGACCACTCTCCCCGCTGCGGAGGGGCGGCGGTTTCCCCCGTGACCGCCGCCCCTCCGCACCCCCTCCACCGCGGGGCCGACCGACCTGCTCACGACTTGGTCAGGTCGTAGACCGTGGTGCCGCCCACGGTCGAGGCGGTGAAGGTCCGCTGGACCCAAGAGCTGATCTGCTGGGCGTCATCGCTGCCGCCGGAGCTCTGCCCGCCGCGACGGCCCATGGGTCCTCCGGTGCCGCCGTCGATGTAGTAGTGGATCTTCCCTTCGCTGACGTACTGCTGGAACCGCGCCAGCGTGGGTGCCGGGTCGGTGCCGTTGAACCCGCCGACGGCCATCACCGGCTCGCCCGTCGCCAGCTGGTAGCCGGCCGCGTTGTTGGAGCCGGTGGCCGCCGCGACCCAGGTGTACTCGCTGGCGCCAGCCTTCAGGAGCGCGGTCAGCGCGGCACTGGGAGTGCCCGCGTTGAGCAGACCGCCCCCACCGGGTCCCCTCATCCCCGCGGGCCGGCCCTGGTTCTGCCCCTGCCGCTGCGGGAACCCGGCACCATTGCCTGGCCGGCCCGGTGCCGCCCCGGCTCCCGGTCCGCCCTGGCCCCCACCGAGAGCGCCCCTGGGAGCCCCGCCGCCGGGCCGGGACATGCCGCCCGGGCCACCGGTGGAGGGACCCGCCGAGGGGATCGCCCCGATGTGCGCCGACGACGCGGTGTCGAGGGCGTAGGCCGCCGGACCGGCGATCGAGACCGTCACCGTGAGGATTGCGGCGACGGCGGGCAACCGGCCCGACCGGCCGCCCGCGACCAGCAGCACCGCGGCGGCCAGACCGCCGATCAGCACGCCCGGTCGTAGCCAGGGATTCCAGTCCGGGGTCCGGCCCAGCAACACGTACGCCCACCAGGCGGTCACCGCCACGCAGCCCGCTAGCGTCCCGCGGGCGGCGAGGTCACGGCGTCGCGACCAGAGCAGGGCCGCACCGATGCCCACCAGCGCCGCGATCGCCGGGGCCAGCGCCACCGTGTAGTAGGCATGGAAGATGCCCTGCATGAAACTGAAGACCAGCCCGGTCACCAGCAGCCAGCCGCCCCACAGCAGCAGCGCCGCACGGGCCCGGTCGTCGCGGGGCGAGTGCCTGGTCACCCAGAGCCCGGCCACGAGCAGGATCAGCGCGGCGGGCAGCAGCCAGGAGACCTGGCCGCCCAGCTCTGCGCCGAAGAGCCGGCCCCAGCCGGCGTCCTGGTTGAGGTTGCCCAGTCCGCCGGTCTCGTCTCCCGTGAGCCGGCCGAGCCCGTTGTAGCCGAGGGCGAGCTCCAGCACGCTGTTGTGCTGGGAACCTCCGATGTACGGGCGGGAGCCTTCGGGCACCAGGGCGACGACCGCCACCCACCAGCCGGCCGACACCATCATCGCTCCTCCCGCGAGCAGCAGCTGCCACAGCCGGCGCCGCACCGGGACGGGGGCGCACACCAGGTAGACCAGCCCGAAGGCCGGTACGACCAGGAATGCCTGCAGCATCTTGGCCAGGAACCCGAAGCCCACGCAGCTCCCGGCGAAGACCAGCCAGGAGGTGCGGGCGTCCTGCTGAGCGCGTACGACTCCGTACGCGGCGAGCGTCAGCAGCAGGACGAGCAGCGCGTCGGGGTTGTTGAAGCGGAACATCAGCGCGGACACGGGGGTGAGCGCCAGCACCGCACCGGCCAGCAGCGCCGCTCCGGCGGCCTGGCCGGCCGGGACACGGCCGCCCCCGAGCGCGCGCCGCACCGCGGCGTACAGCACGCCCACGGTGCCCACTCCCATGAGCGCCTGCGGCACCAGGATGCTCCACGTGTTCACCCCGAAGATCCGTGCGGCCAGCGCCATCGGCCACAGCGCGGCCGGGGTCTTGTCGACGGTGATGGCGTTCGCCGCGTCGGAGGAACCGAAGAAGAAGGCCTTCCAGCTGGTCGCGCCCGCCTGGACGGCGGCCGAGTAGAAGGAATTGGCCCAGCCCGACGCGCCGAGGCCGTACAGGTAGAGCACGGCGGTCGCGGCCAGCAACGCGATCAGCACGGGACGCGCCCACGGCGGATCGGACGGGTGACCGCGCGCCAGCCGGCGAACCGGTGATCGGGGCTCTGGTCGTTCAGGCCCGGTCGTGCGCTCATGCAGCAGTGTCATGCGACGAAGCTAGACAACCGCCGTGGGCGGACGGTGAGAGCCGTCTGAGAACCCGATGAAGCCCCCCCAGCGGTGAGCAGAGACCTCTCATCCAGTCCTCAGGCCGCCGTTCAGGCGTTTCTCAGGTGTGCCGCGCAGCCTGGAGGCCAACGAGAGAGAAGGGATGGCCACCATGGACACGCACGAGGCCGCACGGAGCCGTGACGAGGGACGGAGGCTGATCCGGCGCGTCACCTCCCTGCTGGCCGCCGGGGGGCTCGCGGTGGCGGTGGTGATCGGAGTCGCCGGGGCCGAGCAGAAGACGGTATCGACGGTGAGCTCGACCTCACCCGGCTCCTCGTCCTCGGGCTCGTCCTCCGCCTCGGGCTCGTCGGATTCCTCGTCGAGCTCCGGCAGCGGCACGCTGCAGCAGCCGGCCCAGGCACCGTTCTCCTCCGGCACCTCGGGGGCCGTCACTTCAGGGGGATCGTGATGACCTACGGCAAGGAGAGCTTTCCGTTGTGGGGTGGCACGGCGACGCTGCTGGTGACGGAGCCCGACCGGCTCCACGTTGCCCGGGGGGCCGTGGATCAGGTGATCGCGGAGATCGACGCCGCGTGCAGCTCCTACCGCGGTGACTCCGAACTGGCTCGCGTGAACACCGCGGGCGGCAGGCCGGTCCCCGTCTCAGCCACCTTCCACGCGGTGCTGCGGACGGCCCTGCACGCGGCCGAGGTGACCCGTGGCCTGGTCGATCCCACCGCCGGGTGCCATCAGGCCGACTGGCGGTCCGTCCGGATCGACGAACCGACCGGCACTGTCACGCTGCCCCCCGGGGCGACCCTCGACTTCGGGTCGATCGGAAAGGCATTCGCCGCCGACCGCGCCGCCGAACTCGCCGCCGGCCGGGCACGGTGCGGGGTGCTCGTGGCGCTTGGCGGAGACATCACGGTCGCGGGCCCCGTGCCCGCCCAAGGATGGCCGGTGCGCGTCGCCGACGACCACCGCACCTCTTCCGACGGTGGCCTGCCACCCGGCCAGGACATCGTCCTGCGCGTACCAGGCGGCCTGGCCACCTCCAGCCTGGCGGTGCGAACGCGCATCCTGCGCGGCGGCCGCGTCGTCACCCACATCGTCGATCCCCGCTCCAGCCTGCCGGTGCGCGGGCCGTGGCGCACCGTCTCCGTCGCCGCCGGAACCTGCGTCGATGCCAACACCGCCACTACGGCCGCCATCGTCCGCGGCTACGAAGCCCGCGACTGGCTGGCCACCCAGGCGCTGCCTGCCCGGCTCGTCCACACCGACGGGTGGACCACCACCGTCGGCGGCTGGCCCGCCGACACCGACTGGCCCGGCGTGAAGGTGGCCGGCTGATGACACTCTGGTACGCCACCCGGGCCTTCGGCGTCATCTCCGTGGTGCTGCTCGGCGCCGTCATGGTGCTGGGCCTGCTCACGACCGGACGGCGGGCGCCGCTGCGGGGGCCGGCCTTCGTCGTCACCGGACTGCACCGCTCACTGTCGATGCTGGCGGTCGCGTTCGTCGCGCTGCATGTGATCACCGGTGTCGTCGACGGTTACACACCGCTGACCTGGCTGGACGCGGTGGTGCCGTTCGGCTCCTTCTACCAGCCGTTCTGGACCGGGCTGGGCGCGGTCGCCCTCGATCTGATGATCGCCCTGATCGCGACCAGCCTGCTGCGGGCCCGGCTGGGGCTGCGGGCCTGGCGGGCGGTGCACTGGCTGGCGTACGCCTGCTGGCCCGTAGCGCTGGCGCACGGCCTCGGCCAGGGCACCGACCGCGGCTCGCTGCTCCTGCTCGTGCCCACCGGCCTGTCCGTGCTGGCCGTGGCGGCCGCCGGCCTGCTCCGGCTGGGCGCCGACCGGCGGCCGGCACCGCCACATCCCGTGAAGCACCTGGAAGGGAGCCTGAGATGATCTCGCACCGTCTGCGCGCGGCTGCGGCCGGCGCTGACCTGAACGCGCACCTGCGCCGCAATGGCCCGATGCCGCTGCGCGGGGCTGTACGACCCGGCCGGCTGGGCCCGCTGGTCGCGGAGATCGGCGACGCGGGGCTGCGCGGCCGGGGCGGTGGCTGGTTTCCGACCGGCCGTAAGCTCAAGGCCGTCGCGGCGTCGGCGGGACGCCGCGCACCGGTCGTCGTGGTCAACGGCATGGAGGGCGAACCGCTTTCCGGCAAGGACCGGTATCTGCTCGCCCAGGCGCCTCATCTGGTCCTCGACGGAGCGACCCTGGCCGCCGAAGCCCTCGGCGCCGGACGGATCATCGTCGCCGTCCCCGCCCGGGGTCTCGGCCCCTCGCTGAGCCGGCTCACCGAGGAACGTACGGCCTGGGGCGTCGATCCGGTGGGGATCACCGTGGTGGAGGGGCCGGAGCGCTACCTGTCGGGCCAGGAGACCGCGCTGATGAACTGGATCAACGGCGGCGCCGCGCTGCCCACGGCGTCTCGCCCCTTCGTCCGCGGCGTGGACAAGCGGGCGACGCTGGTGAGCAACACCGAGACGTACGCCCAGCTCGCGCTCATCGCCCGCCATGGCGCCAGGTGGTTCCGGGCCGCGGGCACCCCGGACGCCCCTGGCACGACCTTGGTGACGGTGAGCGGCGCAGTGGACCTGCCGGGCGTCTACGAGGTGCCGGTGGGTACCCGGGTGGGTGACGTGCTCCGCGCCGCCGACGATCCGGAGACAGGGGCCGGACCCGTACCGGCCGCGATGCTCTTCGGGGGGTACGGGGGCGCCTGGCTGTCCGGGCAGGAGGCCTGGTCGGTGCCGCTCGCGCCGGAGTCCCTGGGGAAGGCGGGCACGACGCTGGGCCCGGGCATTCTCTCGGTCCTTCCCGCCGGGGCGTGCGGGCTGGCGCATACGGCCGACATCGCCCGCTGGATGGCCGATCAGGGGGCCGGTCAGTGTGGTCCGTGCCTGTTCGGCCTGCCCGCGGTCGCCGCGGATCTCGACCTGCTCGTCTGCGGAACGGGGAGCCGGGTGGCCCTGGACCGGCTGGTGCGGCGGCTCGGCCTGTTGCCCGGGCGCGGCGGCTGCGCCCATCCGGACGGCACCGCCCGCCTCATCAGCAGCGCCCTCCACGTCTTCGCCGATGAGGTGGAGCGGCATCTTACCGGTACCTGCTGCGAGTCCCTGCAGCACGCGAGCATGGGGTGAATCCATGGAAATGAAGATCGATCGCATCACCTGTGACGGCGCCGGCATCTGTGCCGAGCTGCTGCCCGAGCTCATCTCCCGTGACGAATGGGGATATCCGATCATCAGGGACCCGGTGGTCACCCAGGCCCTGAGCGGGCATGCCCGGGAGGCCGCCGCCCTCTGCCCCAAGCTGGCGCTGCGGCTGCTCAGCTCTGGCTGACGGCCCTGTCGTAGAGGCTTTTGACGTCGTCGTCGAAGTAAGAGCTGTAAGACACCGAGTCGGTGTCGCCGCCCAGCTCATAACCGCCGATCACCCCGACGATCTCACCTGTGCGCTTGCGCGGGTTGACGTGCACCACCCAAGGGCTGCCGCTGGTGCCCGGGGGGTAACCCCCGCAGGCGAACCTCATCTGGAATCTGCTCTGCTGGGCGCTCTTGGCCATGCAGGTGATGGGTTCGTCACTGTTGGTGGGATAGCCGGTGACCCGGACGACGTTGTCGAACCCCTTATTGATGCCGAGCTTGTTGGCGCCGAGCACCTGCTCGATGTTCTTGCCGTCCTTGGACTGCAGAGACACGAACCCGACGTCGAGATCCGGGTCGGAGGACTTGATCCACCGGTCGTCGACGAGCATCGACTTCGTCGCCCACACCCCGTACGGCATCTCACCGTCCTCGTAACCAGGCACGAACACGATGTTCTTGCTGTAGCCGCCGCTCTGGCTGTAGATGCAGTGCGCGGCCGTCACCAGCAGGTTGTTGCGCGGGCTGTCCAGCACCCCGGCGGTGCAGTAGTGGTCGCCCTGAGTGTTGTCGTAGAACAGGGCGCCGACGCGGATGGCGAGAATGGCGGGCCGGGCGGTCGGCGACGGGTTCTGGGTGGCGAGCCGGTTCATGAGCCGCTGGAAACGCTGCAGGTTCCACTTCTCGGGAGTCGGGTGCGGGGTGATGCCACGCGCCGCACCGCATGCCGTCAGCAACGGCGTCACGATCAGGAGTGTCGCCATCAACCGGACCAGAGCCCTGCGGTTCATGCCCTCCCCACCCCCGGGTCGCAGTCCAGTCTTCCCACTGAGATCATGTCGTCCCGGCGGCTCCTTCCGGTCGGGAGATGCCGTGTTCCTGACAGCCCCTTGACCGAAGTCCGGTGATGATGGGCACCAGGTGACGCCGGGCGAAGGCCCGGAGCTGCTGCTGGTCCGCAAGGTCCAAGCAGCCGTCCGGACTCACAATGTACGACGTCACGATGCGTGCCATCAGTTCGGCGGGGGGATCGGGGTCCATGGGCTCGAGCTCGCCGCGACGCTGGGCGTCCCGCAGGAACTGGGCGACGAAGGTCCGGCAGACCGCGAGCAGGGTGCTGTTGTTGACGGTGAGGTACGGCAGCATCGCCTCGGGGTCGGCGAACAACAGGCCGCTGAATAGGGCATGTCCCCGCATATGGGCCAGTGAGAACACCCAGCCCTCGACCAGCTTGTCGGCCAGCGCGGGATAGGGCTCGACCACCATCGCGAACTCGGCCATGAACCGGCGGCCTTCCCGCAGGATGACGGCCTGGACGAGAACGTCCTTGGCGGCGAACTTGCGGTAGACGGTCCCGCGGGCCACTCCGGCCCGGCGGGCGACGTCCTCCATGCTGGTCCGGCGTAGCCCGAACGCACTGAACTCGGCGAGCGCCGCGTCCAGGATCCGGCTCTCGATGGGTGGGCTAGGAGCGGATGCGCTCGTCATAGGCCTTGCGGGCATCGTGATCGAAGTCAAGGAAGATCGTGTCCAGACCGTACCGCCGGTTGGCCGCCTGCTTGACGCGGTCCGGGATGAGCCCCAGCAGCCGTACGTTGGCCGCGAACTTGCGCGGCACGATCGCTTGCGGGCGCGGTTTGACGATCAGGGCGAGCACCGCGGCGGCGATGTCCTCGGGCTCACAGTTCCGCTGCCCCTTGGGACTGCGGGTGCCCGCCACCAGCTCGGTGTTGGTGAACGTCGGGAGCACGGCGCCGACCTGGATACCGCGGTCCTTGACCTCCAGCCGGGTCGCCTCGGTGAACATCACGACGGCGGCCTTGCTGGCGTTGTAGAGAGCCAGTCCCGGCGTCGGCAGCACCCCGGCCAGCGAGGCGAGGTTGATGATGTGGCCCCGCCCCCGGGGCGTCATGCGGGCGAGCGCCAGTTTGGTGCCGAGCATCACACCGTGCACATTGATGTCGAAGCAGCGCCGGGCGTCGGCGTCGCTCTCGTCGAGGATCGGGCCGATCGGCATGATCCCGGCGTTGTTGACCAGCACGTCCAGCGCGCCGAGCTCCTCCTCGACCTGGTCGAGGAACGCGGTGAAGGACTCTCGGTCGGTGACGTCGACCGTGAACGCGGGGACGCCGAGCCTCTCACCGGCTTCCTTGGCCGCGGTGGCGTCGATATCGCCGATGGCGACCTTGGCACCGGCCGCCTTCAAAGCGGTGGCGGTGGCCAGGCCGATGCCTCGGGCGGAACCGGTGATCGCGACGACCGTGCCGCCGAGACGTGGGTGCTGGGGCGCGGAACGAGCCATCAGATCTTCTCCAGGGTGACGGGGAGCCCGTCCTTGGGGACGGGCAGGGTGCTCATGTCGAGCGGCCATTCGTAGTCCGCGGGCACGCTCCATCGGTAGCGCCGCACCAGTTGGTGCATGACGGACTTGATCTGCATACCGGCGAAGTGCAGGCCGATGCATTTGTGTACACCGCCGCCGAACGGTTCCCAGGCATACTGGTGAACCTTGTCCTCGCGGCGGTGCTCGGCGAACCGCTCCGGGTCGAACCGGTCGGGGTCCGGCCAGTACTCGGGGAGATGGTGGTTGACGTTGGGCGAGAGGGTCACGGTGGTGCCGGCCGGGACGTGGAAGCCGAGTATCGAGGTGTCCTTGACCGTGTGCCGCGGCAGGCCGGGCACCGGGGCCACCAAGCGCAGTGACTCCTTCATGACGAGGTCCATCGAGACCAGCGTGTCGAGGTCCTCGTAGTCCAGCGCCTCCTTGCCGAGGGCCAGTGACTCCGCACGCACCCGCTCCTGCCACTCGGGGT
Source organism: Streptosporangiaceae bacterium (assembly GCA_025964695.1). Classification (GTDB taxonomy): domain Bacteria; phylum Actinomycetota; class Actinomycetes; order Streptosporangiales; family Streptosporangiaceae; genus Actinomadura_E. Next base: position 20,723 of record JAOPYK010000215.1, read on the forward strand.
TCTTCGCCAGGTAGTAGGCCATCGTCGCCATCGTGATGGTGGAGGTGTCATGCGCCGCCATCAGCACGAAGATCATGTGGTTGACGATGTCCTCATCGCTGAACCGGTGACCGTCGTCGGTCTCGGCCTGGCACAGCGCGGCGAACAGATCCTCGCCGCCTTCGGCCCGCTTGGCGGGCAGATGCCGGTAGAAGAACTCCTCGAGGACCTTGCGGGCCTTGAGCCCGTTGGACCAGCGCAGTCCCGGCACCGGAAAGCGGACGATCGCCAGCCCGGCACGGACGGCGTCCACAAAGGCCCGGTTGATCCGGTCGGCGGCGGCCCGGTCGAGTTCCACGCCCATGAACACGTCGACCGCGAGGTCCAGGGTGAGCTGCTTCATGTGGGGCAGGACTTTGAACGGGCCGGGCCGCCAGGCGTCGAGGCCGCTCTCGATCCCGGGGCCCATGGCCCGCTGGTAGCCGCGCAGCCGGTCGCGGCTGAAGGCCTGCTGCATGATCCGGCGGTGGTGCAGATGCTCCTCGAAGTCCAGCAGCATGATGCCGCGGTAGAAGAACGGCCCGATGAAGAAGCTCCACGCCGGTCCGTTGGCGAACGCCTTGTCCCGGTTGACCAGCACCGCCTCGGCCGCGTCCGGGCCCAGCACCGCCACCATCCGGCGGCCGAGGATCTTGCCCCAGGAGACCAGGCCGTACCTCTCCTGCCGCCGGTGCGCGGAGCCGATCGGATCACGGAGCATGGCGAGCGTCTGCCCGAGGAAGGGGAGGCCGGGATCCCCCGGGATCGGCTTGAGGTCACTGCCCTCTGGGGCGTCCGCGAGCACTCTCATGGCCATGGACCACTCCAATGAGACAAAGACCCGGAATCCGTCTCATTGTTGTACTCCGATCCCGGACCGCTGTCTAGAGCCACGTTCGGTTTGATCTTGTGCGGATTGGTCAGATCTCTCGACCAGGCCGTTTGCTCAGGCCCTTGCCGGGGCCGTTCGGCCGGTACCTTCGGCCGGCCGTTCGCTCAGGCCTTCGCGAAGACTCCGGCGCGAGCAGCGGCGAGGACGGCCGCGACGGAGCGGTCGGCGAGCGATTCGGTCAGCGGATCGAAAGTCACGAGGAGCCGATGGTAGAGCGGAGCCGCCATCTGCCTGATCACCTCGCCGGCGTCGGTACCCGCGGGCAGTTGCCCGCGCTCGACGGCGCGTTCGACGATCGGGATGACCTGCGCGAGCCGTACCGCCCAGAGACGCGGCCGCGGTGGCGCTCTACCGGACCGGGCACGCCACGCTGGGCATCGTCTTCGGCGTCCTGGCCGTGCTCAACGTCAGCGTGGAATACCTGGCGAAATAGCGCGGGTCAGGGCTGGTCCTCGGGATACCTCTCCTCGTGCTGCTGCCTCGGCGAGCAGACGGAGGCGGACGGGCAGGCGCAGCGACGGCCTCCGTCCAGCTTCACCGTCACTGTGTCGGCGGGCACATTGCGGCCGACCACCTGGCCTTCCCCTTCGGGGGACTCGACCCGCGCGCCCAGCTGCGGCATCCGCGTGTGCGCCTCGGTGTAGAGCGGGTGCTCGTACTTCAGGCAGCACATCAGCCGGCCGCAGGCGCCGGCGATGCGCAGCGGGTTGACCGGCAGGTCCTGTTCCTTGGCCATCCGAACCGACACCGGCTCGAAGTCCTTGAGGAAGGTCGCGCAGCACAGGTCCCGGCCGCACGGGCCGATGCCGCCCTGCAACCGGGCCTCGTCGCGCGGGCCCACCTGACGGAGCTCCACCCGGGCCTTCATGCCGCGGGCCAGGTCCCGGACCAGGGCCCGGAAGTCCACCCGGTGCGGAGCGGAGAAATAGACCTTGAAGACGTTCTCTTCGTCGAGGTAGTCGACCCCGATGACCTTCATGGGCAGGTCGTGCTTGCGGATCAGGCGCTTGGCAATGCTGCGACCCTCGACCCGGCGTCGCCGGTTGTCCTCGTCCCGGCTCAGATGTTCGTCTTCGGCGATGCCGGCACAGACCGGCAGCCCGCCGATGTCCTCCGAGACCCACTGCGGTGCCCACACGCACTCGGCGACCTCGGGACCGGAGTCGGTCGGCACCAGCACCCGATCGCCCACTTTCGGGGAATGCGAGCCCGGATCCAGATAGTAGAGCCGACCGTACCGTGTGAAGCTGACGGCCATCACCATGCCCATCTTGACTCCATTCGCCCGAATCCCCACCACCCTATGTCGTTCACACACGAACCGTCAGAACGAGATCACCAGGCGGCGTCGAGGTCACCGGTCGGCTGGGCGGGCAGATCATGTGCGGGGTCGGTGACGACTTCCCCTTCGGTCGTGGTGGCGAGCAGGTGAGTGCCGGTGGAGTCAGGCTTCAATTGGGCCAGCCGCACCGCCCCCTCCGTCTGCCGTTGCCACATGACGCCCGTGCGCTCCCGGGTCACGGCCGAGAACTCCGCGACGGCCACCCCGCCCGGCTGGGTCACCCCGGTGAGCACCGTCTTGCCGTCCTGGCTGAGCACGGCCGCGTCGGTGCCCGCCGGCAGCGTGAGCAGGAGCCGGCTGGAGCTCAGCGCACCGCCCGAGCCGAGAGTGTCGAGCAGCCTGACTTGCCGCTTGCCGGTACGGAGCGGAATCCACACGAAGGCGAGGCGCGGCCCCGCCCACGACAGGCTGGTGACGCTGCCGCCGACCGTGCTCGTCCAGGTCTGCCGAGCCCCGGTGCTGATGGACACGATCTGGATCCGCGCGAAATTCTTCAGATACGTCACGTACGCGATCCGGTCACCGCTGACCGCGAGATCGGACCACTTGGTCGAGACGCCGGAAAGTCCGGCGTTGACCAGCGGCGTGAACTCGGCCGGCCCTCCCTTGGCGTCCAGTCGCAGCCGGTCGAACGACACCCGGCCCTTGCGGTAGCTGGAGACGACGTACGTTCCATCGCCTGCCGCGGCCACCTGCTGGAACCGCTGGCCGGCCAGGGCCGCGTTGCCCACCACCGCACCGTTGCGCACATCCCGCACGACCACTTCGGCGCCGGACCGGGGTATCGCGATGACGAACCGGGGACCCGAGGTCACCCGGGGCGCGCGGGGCATGGAACGCGACCTCGGGTGCGGTTTCCCGGCGGGCTGCTCCGTGCTGTCGATGAACTCGAAAATCCCCGCCAGCGCGAGCGCGAAGGCCGAGGCGACGGCCACCGGAGCGAGCCACTCGCGTACGAAGACCAGGAGTCCGTTGTTCTTGCCGTCCATCGAGCCGCCGTCACACCCACCTTCCACGCCTAGCTCACCGTTTGACCCCATCCTTTCGTCTTTGTCGTGGTGTCGCGAGACGAAGAGGTTGAAGGGCGGCAGCGTCAGCAGGCCACCCGATCGGGGTCGGCGTCAGGGTACGGCAGGCGTACGGCACGGCCGCTCGCGGTGTCGATCTGCAGGGTCCGGCGGCCGTTCACGATGAGCACGTAGCGTCCCGACCGGCAGATGGCGTTGAAGGCATAACCACTCTGGGCCGGATCACCGAGGTAGGGCTCCTGGTAGAGCACCCGGGTCTGCCGGCCGGTGGCCGTCGTCACCTCGATCAACCGGCTCCACAGCGCCCGCCCATCCCGCTGCACCACGACCATCGACAGGGTGGTCCCATCGGGACCGAGCAGTGGATGATGCGCCTGCTGAAAAGCGCCTTCCGAGGGTACGATCAGCCGGGCTGCCCAGAGCAGCTCACCGGCGACGGAGGTGTCCAGCACCCGGATGCCGTTCCCGCGCCCGCCATAGGCCGTGGACCAGCTGAAAGCCAGCCGTGTCCCGTCCACCGATGACGACACGTCTTTAAGCTGTCCCCAGACGTTCGTCTTCCAGGCCCGCCGTCGGCCGGTGGCCAGATCCAGCAGGTCGATCTCACCCGGTGTCTCGCCGTACTTCCCGCTGACTTCCATATGGCTCACACCGAAGACCAGGCCGGAACCGTCCGGGGTGACCGCCAGCCCGGCGGGGTCCCGCACCTGTCCGTGCCGTACCGGCTCCGGCCCGGCCGCCCGGCCGTTCCCGTCGAGGCGCAACCGGAAGATCTGCCAGGTGCGGCCGCGGACGGCTCCGGTGAGAAAGAACGTGCGATCGTCTCCGGCGGCCGCCACGTCGGTGAACTCCTTCACCCCGGCGGGAAGACGGACCGTCTGGATGATCCGGCCGGTGGCCACCTCCCGGACCGCCACCCGCTGGGCGGCCCCCACGCGTTCGGGAAGCTCGGTGGTCAGCAGATAACGCGGGCCTTCGCCTGCCATGGTCCCGTAAACCTGGGCCCGGTATCCGGCGGACTGGTCGTCGGAGATGCTGGCCGTGAGCGCGATCACGATGCCGACGGCGACCAAGGCGCAGGAGGGGACCACCCATCGGGCCCAGGAACGCCGCCCCCTGGTCAGCCGGGAGCCCGGCGTCCCCCTGCGGTGCAGCCTCCGCACGGTCATCCGCCCTTCATCTGATGCCGAAAGCGTGGAGGCCTCGATGGTTTCCGCACCGAGGCTCGTCCACACCGTCAAAAGAGAACCTTTGACCTGTAAGACACATGAAGGTGGCCATGGGTTGCTCAGAAAGCCCGCAGGGTGTCGCGGGCGGCCCGTACCACCGCCTGCTGGTAGGAACCGCCGTACAGCGTGACGTGGACCAGCAGGGGATGCAGCTGATGGAGCGCGACCCGGCCGCGCCAGCCCGGTGCCAGCGGGGCCGCCTCGTCGTAGGCGGCGATGATCCGATCCAGGTGCGGGGCGCCGAACAGCGCGAGCATCGCCAGGTCGGTCTCACGGTGGCCGCCGTGCGCCGCCGGGTCGATGAGCCAGCCCCGGCCGCCCGACCACAGGACGTTTCCGGACCAGAGATCCCCGTGGATCCGGCTGGGAGGTTCGGCCGGACCTGCCAGCTCGTCGATGGTGTCGATGACCCGCTCTACGAGCCGTACTCCCGCCGGGTCGAGGTCTCGCAGGAAGGGTACGAGCCGCCGCCGCGCATAGAAGGCCGGCCAGTCATCGTCTTCGGTGTTGTCCAGGGGAAGCTCGGCGATGAACCCCACCCAGGGCGCACCGTACGCCGGAGCGCCGTGCAGGTGCAGGGCCGCCAGTTCCCGTCCGAATTGCTCGGCGACCTGCGCGGTCGGGGGCCGGCTGTCCAGCCAGGGCAGTACGAGGGTCGCGTCGTCGGCCGCCAGCACCTCGGGCACCGGTGCTCCGCCGGCCTCGGCCAGCCATCGGAGCCCGGCCGCCTCGGCCTGGAACACCCTTCCCTGCCCGGCCGCCCGCTTGACGAACACCTCCCGGCCATCGGCGAGCACCGCCCGGTGCAGAGTCCAGGAATGGCTCGCCCCGAGGTTGACCGTCCGTACGACGGTGGAACCCAGCAGTTCGTCCATGAGCCCTAACCTCGTGCCTTCAGCCCCCGGCGCACCTCGTCCAGCAGACCGGGTACGGCGGCCTCGATCAGCTGCAGCACATGCTCGAAGCCCTCCTGCCCTCCGTAGTAGGGGTCGGGCACATCGAGGTCGGCGTCCACGGCCTGTGGATCGAACTCCCTGAGCAGCCGGATTTTGTCGCGGTCCCGGGACGTCGGCGCCATGGCGCGAAGCTCCTGTAGATGACCGTTGTCCAACGCCACGATCAGGTCATAGTCGTCGAACCACTCCGCCTCGAACTGCCGGGCACGGTGCGCCGAGGTGTAACCGTTCCCGCGCAGCGTCTGCACGGTGCGATGGTCGGCCTCGTCTCCCAGGTGCCAAGCTCCGGTGCCCGAGCTGTCCACCTCCACGTCGAGCCCCTCCTCCTCTGCGTGGCGGCGCAGCACATGCTCGGCCAGCGGCGATCGGCAGATGTTGCCCGTGCAGACGAACGTGACGCGATAAGGCTCACTCATGCGCCCATCCTGCCCGAGCCGTCAGGCCCTCTCGACTCATCCCACTCGTGAGCAGTCATGGACCTGCTCACCTCAGCTACCGGTCCGGAGGGCCAGGGCCATCGCCTCGACGGCGAGGAGCGGGTTGACGTTGGCCTCCAGGCGCTCGCGGCACTGCATGATGGCGTCGAGCCGCTTCAGCGTGGCCTCCGGAGCGCCCGCAGCGGCGGCCGACCGCAACTCCGCGGCCCGGTCGATGTTGACCAGATCGACGTCAGAGCCGAGCTGCAGGGTCAGCACGTCCCTGTAATAGGAGGCCAGATCCAGCAATGCCCGGTCCAGTGAGTCACGCTTCACTCGGGTGGCCCGGGATTTCTGCCGGTCTTCGAGTTCCTTCATGGCCCCCGCGGTGCCGCGCGGCATCCGTCCCTTCGCGCTCTCACCGAGGGCCAGCCGCATCGCCGAGGTCTCGGATTCGTTCAACTCCTCGGTGGTGGCCTTGGCGTCCGCGTCGGCGGCCTTGACCAGCGCCTCAGCCGCGCCGACCGCCTGGCCGACCCCGGTGAGCCGGGACGGCATCCCCAGCACTTCGCTGCGCCGCCGCCGGGACTCCTCGTCGATGGCCAGCCGCTTGGCCCGGCCGATATGGCCCTGCGCGGCCCGTGCCGCGCCGACCGCTACCTCCGGGTCGATCCCGTCCCGCCGGATGAGGACGTCCGCGACGGCGGCGGCCGGGGGGGTACGCAGGTTCACCAGCCGGCAGCGGGAGCGGATGGTCACCAGCAGATCGTCCGGAGCCGGCGCGCAGAGCAGCCAGACCGTACGCGGCGGCGGCTCCTCGATCGCCTTGAGCAGCGCGTTGGCCGCCGCCTCCGTGACCCGGTCGGCGTCTTCGAACAGCACGACCTGCCAGCGTCCGCCGCTGGGCGACGACGCGGCGCGCAGTACCAGCGCGCGGGTCTCCTTGACGCTGTAGGACAGCCCGGACGGCCGTACCGCCAGCACGTCGGCATGAGTCCCCTGAAGCACCTGATGGCAGGAGGGGCAGTGCCCGCACCCGCGCGGGGCGTCCTGACACAGCAGCGCGGCGGCGAACGCCCGGGCCGCCGTGGACCGCCCCGACCCGGGCGGCCCGGTGAACAGCCACGCATGCGTCATCCCGCCCGCACCGGAGGCCGACCCCTCAACGGTCGAACGCAGTTGCGCGACGACCGGCTCCTGCCCCACCAAGTCGTCCCACACACTCATACGCCCAAGGTTAGAGGCTCACCCGGCGTGCTGCGCAGTCCTCCTCCGCCCTGCGTATGAGGTGTTCCGCGAGATCGTCGAGGTCGATCAAGGGGCGGCGGACGCGGGCACGGTCCGTGTCGGTGAAGGTGTAGCTCTTCGGGTCGACCCAGATGTTCAGGCCGCCGCCCCGCGTTAGCGGGACGGTACGAACTCCCAGAGCGAAAGCGAGCGAAAGCGAGCGCGAGTCCAGGAGCGCTCGCGCCAGCGAGCCGCGAACGTAGTCGGCGGAGCCGCCAGGCGACGCCGGCGCGAGCGAGCAAAAGCTATTCGGTGACGGCGGGGAAGGTGCTGGTGGCGTCCTCGGTGCCGAGCGGGATGGGATCGGGGAGGATCGCGCGGATCCGGTCCTGGATCTCCCGGGTGATCTCGGCCTGCGGCCGCGAGGCATCGACGATCACGTAGCGGTGCGGTTCGGCATCGGCCAGCGCCCGGAATCCGCGTCGTACCCGCTCGTGGAACTCATGGGGCTCGGATTCCATCCGGTCAGCCGGGGAGGCGAACCGGTTGAGCCCCACGCTGGGCGGTACGTCCAGCAGGACCGTCAGATCGGGCAGCAGACCAGCCGTGGCCCATTTGTTGATCTCGAAGATCTCGTCTACCGGGAGGTTGCGGCCGTGACCCTGGTAGGCCAGCGTGGAGTCGATGTAGCGGTCGGTGACGACGATGGCGCCTCGGCGCAGCGCCGGCTGGATCACTCCGTCCACGTGGTCGGCACGGTCGGCCGCGTACAGCAGGGTCTCGGCCCGGGTGGACAGCCCGGTCATCTCCTTGTCCAGCAGGATGGCGCGCAACCGCATGCCGACCTTGGTGGATCCCGGTTCCCGGGTGGTGACGACCTCGTACCCGTGGTCGCGCAGCCAGATGGCGGTGAGCCGGGACTGGGTGGTCTTGCCGGCGCCCTCGCCGCCCTCGAACGCGATCAGGACTCCGCGGTTGCCGATCGGTTCCGTCGCCACGTACGGAACCCCACGCAGCGCACCGGCCAGGTCGCGGCCGAGCGGGATGCCCCGCCGGTCGTCCATCTGCCGGTAGGCGATCAGGCCGACCATGATGGCGACCAGGGCGGCGAGCAGCAGCACCGCGTTGGTGCCGTCGAACCGGTAGGAGACGCTGCGGTACCTGACCTGGTGCGCGCCGATCAGGCCCGCGAGCAGCGGCACGACGGCGAGCACGAAAAGCAGGACGACCCGTACCAGCGATTGCAGGAAGGCGAAGGTACGACCGCGCAGATCGTCGGAGACCTCCAAGCCGACCAGGGTGTAGCCGATCACCCAGGCGACCCCGGCGGCGGCGCCCAGGAAGGTGGTCATGAAGACCACCACGACCAGGTTCTGGATGACCGCGATCAGGATCAGCGTGAGCCCGGCGACCACGATCGACAGCCCGAACAGTCGCCGTCGGCTGAAGCCGCGCAGCATCCGCAGGCCGAGGAACATGCCGAGCGCCAGCCCGATGAAGACGGCGGCGAACACCGCTCCGTAGGCGGCGTCCCCGCCACGCAGCGCCTGGACGTAGACCTTGGCGATGGCGATGACGACACCGCCCGCTGCGGACGCTCCGACCAGGCCGATGATGAGGCCCCGGATCACCGGGGTGGAGCCGGCGAACCGCCAGCCGTCGCCGATCTGTTTGAGCATCGACGGCACCGAGACCCGTTCGGCGCCACGGGGCGGGATGCCCTTGAGCGTGAAGATCGTGAAGGCCGAGATCAGGAACGTGAGGGCGTTGATGTAGAGCGCCAGGTCGGCCTGGTCGGTCTTGCGGAAGAAGGCCCCGGAGATCAGGGCCAGCACCGAGAAGAGCCCGGCGGCGACCGGCGCCGAACCGTACGTCGCCATCAGGCTGAGCTGGTTGGCCTGCTCCAGCCGGTCCCTGGGGACCAGGTTGGGGATCGTGGCGTCCTTGGCCGGAATCCAGAACAGTGTCACGCATTCGACCAGGAACGTGGCGATGAACAGCCAGTCCAGCCGGCCGACCAACGGGATCGACACGAACAGGCCGAACCGGCAGATGTCCGCGATCACCATGGTGAGGCGCCGGTCGAACCGGTCGGCGACCGCGCCGCCCAGCGGGCCGAGGATCACCGAGGGCAGCATCTTCACGATGAGCACGCCGCCGACCGCGTACGACTGAGCCTGAAAACCACCCGTCTTACCGGTGAGACTGCTGGCCAGAGCGGTCAGGGCGAGAATGCTCAGCCAATCACCCAGACTGGACAGCGAAAGCGCGATCCACAGCCGCCGGAACGGCTTGATCGACAACACGCTGGAGTTTCGGCCACCGCTGTCGTGCCCACGCGGTTCGGCCGCGCCCGTTCTGGTCATGTTGGTCAGCGTATCGGCGCTCCGGGGGTCCGGTGGGGCCGGATGACCGAAGTCTTACGAGCGCGACTTGGCGGTCCCACGCCGCACGGGCGTCTTCTTACCTCCGCCCGCCGCGACCTTCTCCCGGCGCTCGGCCAGCAACTCCGCCGCCCGCTGGATCGTGACCGATTCCACCTCGTCGCCCTTGCGCAGACTGGCGTTGGTCTCACCGTCGGTGACATACGGACCGAAGCGTCCCTCCTTCACCACGACCGGCTTACCGCTGGCGGGATCGTTGCCCAGCTCGCGCAGCGGCGGAGCGGCCGCGGCCCGGCCGCGTCCACGCTGCTTGGGCTGCGCGAGCAGCTCCTTGGCCTGCTCGAGAGTGACCGTGAACAGATCGTCCTCGCTGGCCAGCGAACGGCTTTCAGTGCCCTTCTTGACGTACGGCCCGAAACGCCCGTTCTGCGCGGTCACCGGCTCACCGTCGATCTCACCGAGCGTGCGCGGCAGCGACAGCAGCTTGAGCGCGTCTTCCAGGGTGATGGTGTCCAGCGACATCGACTTGAACAGCGAACCGGTACGTGGCTTGGCGGCTGCGGCCTTCTTGGTCTTGGGCCGCTTCTCGGCAGCCGACTTGTCGCCGTTGCTGGAGACCTGAACCGGCTCCTCCGGCAGGACCTCGGTGACGTACGGCCCGAACCGCCCGGACTTGGCCACGATCAGGTGACCGGTCTCCGGGTCGATGCCCAGCTCCCGGTCCCCGCTGGGCTGGGCGAACAGCTCCTCGGCCTTTGCCACGTCCAGCTCGTCGGGCGCGAGGTCCTCGGGGATGTTCACCCGCTCGCCGTTCCGGTCCAGGTACGGCCCGTACCGGCCGACCCGGATCATGATGTCGCTGCTGCCCTTGAGCGGGAACGAGCTGATCTCCTTGGCGTCGATCTCGCCTAGGTCGCTCACCAGCTCCTTCAGGCCCTCGTCGCCCTGGCTCTCATCACCGAAGTAGAAGTGCCGCAACCACGGCACCCGCTCGGCCTCACCCCGGGCGATCGCGTCGAGGCAGTCCTCCATGCGCGCGGTGAAGTCGTAATCGACCAGGTTGCCGAAGTGCTTCTCGAGCAGCTGGATCACGGCGAACGCCAGGAAGGCGGGCACCAGAGCGGTGCCCTTCTTGAAGACGTAGCCGCGGTCGAGGATGGTGCCGATGATCGACGCGTACGTGGACGGACGGCCGATCTCCCGGTCTTCCAGTTCCTTGATCAAGCTGGCCTCGGTGTAGCGGGCCGGCGGCCGGGTGCTGTGGCCCTCGGGCTCGACACTGAGCGCGGTCAGCGGGTCTTCCTCGTCGAGGTTGGGCAGCCGGCGCTCGCGGTCGTCCCGGTCGGCCTCCGGGTCGTCGGCCCCCTCGACGTAGGCCTTGAGGAAGCCGTAGAAGGTGATGGTCTTACCGGTGGCGCCGAACTCGGCGGCCTCCCCCGAGGTCGAGGTGCCGGCGATCCGGATGGAAACCGACTGGCCGACCGCGTCCTTCATCTGGGAGGCGACGGTCCGCTTCCAGATCAGCTCGTACAGCCGGAACTGGTCGCCGGACAGACCTGTCTCACCCGGGGTGCGGAAAGAGTCACCGGCGGGACGGATGGCCTCGTGCGCCTCCTGGGCGTTCTTGACCTTCCCGGCGTAGACGCGCGGCTTGTCCGGGACGTACTGCGCGCCGTACAGCGTGGTGGCCTGAGCCCGGGCGGCCGTGAGCGCGGTCTCCGACAGCGTGATGCTGTCGGTACGCATATAGGTGATGAAGCCGTTCTCATACAGCTTCTGGGCGACCTGCATCGCGTATTTCGGCGAGAAGCCCAGCTTGCGGCTGGCCTCCTGCTGCAGCGTGGTGGTCCGGAACGGGGCGTACGGCTTGCGGGTGTACGGCTTGCGCTCGACGGACTTGACCGCGTACGGCCGGCCGACGAGTCGCTCGGCCAGACCGCGGGCGGCCGCCTCGTCCAAGTGCACCAGATCGGCCGACCTGAGCTGACCCAGCGCGGAGAAATCCCGGCCTTGGGCGACGCGCTTGCCGTCCACCGCGACCAGACTGGCTGCGAAGGAATCGGGATCCTCCGGCTCCGCGGGGCCGGAGGAAGGCGTGAACTGGGCCTGGATGTCCCAGTAGTAGGAGGGGACGAAGGCGATCCGCTCGCGCTCCCGCTCGACGACCAGGCGGGTGGCGACCGACTGGACCCGGCCGGCCGACAGGCCCGGCATCATCATTTTCTTCCACAGGACCGGGCTGACCTCGTAGCCGTAGAGACGGTCGAGGATGCGGCGGGTCTCCTGGGCGTCGACGAGCCGGAGGTTCAGCTCGCGGGGGTTCTCTGCGGCCGCCCGGATCGCGTCCCGGGTGATCTCGTTGAAGACCATCCGGTGCACCGGCACCTTGGGCTTGAGAACCTCTTGCAGGTGCCAGGCGATCGCCTCGCCCTCGCGGTCCTCGTCCGTGGCGAGGAAGAGCTCGTCGGCATCCTGCAGCAGCTTCTTGAGTTTCGCGACCTGCTGTTTCTTGTCTGTGTTGACGATGTACAACGGCTCGAAATCATGATCGACATTGACGCCGAGCTTGGCCCACTCCTCGCCCTTGTACTTGGCCGGGACCTCTGAGGCCTTCCCAGGAAGGTCACGAATGTGGCCGATACTGGACTCCACGACATAGTTGCCGCCAAGGTAGCCCGCGATGGTCTTCGCCTTCGCGGGCGACTCGACGATCACCAGGCGGGTGCCGCCGGACTTGGCAGTGCCGTTGTTGGCTGGCACAGTCGCTCCAACCTCGCTGTCTTGTCGTCTGTCTTGCTCCGAGCGGGAGTCTCAGTTCGTACCCCCGTACCGCCTCAACACTGAAGGACGGTACTCCAAGGGCTTCCCCATCCGTTCACCCCAGCCATAATGCATGCAATGGCGGAGTACACCTACCTCGTACTGCGACTGCCACGCGGCACCACCCGGGAAGCCGCCCGGCAGATCCTGACCGAGCACGCCGAGTATGGAAGATGGGAACTCGACCGACTGCGGCTCTACCCCGACGGTAGCCGTTACATACAACTCCGTCGAAAGATCATCCGTCAGGTGCGGACGATTTAGCACAATCCGTGCGGGCTGTATGACTCTGCGCAAGACATGGCTTTGCCCGCTCCAGACCGCGCCTCCGGAACGGGCAAAGCGTCTGCGGCTCGGCCCGCCGGCGGTGTCGCGCGGTCGCTGGGACCGCCCAACACCGCCCGCAGGGCAAAGCGTCTTTTGTAGGCCGCTAGATCACCTGGTGGTCAGATGATTACCGACGGCGGAGGCGGCGGACGACCCCACCCAGGGCGGCCGCACCGGCCAGGAGCGAGCCGATCACCAGGACGTACAACGAGTTGCCGCTCATCCCGCCGCTCAGCGGCTGGGTGTCGGCGGCCGGGCGCATCGCGCCGACCTGCTGCTGCAGGGCACTGGCCTTGTCGGCGACCTGGCCGAACTGCGGGGCCGGGAGGTTGCCGACGGACGGACGTGCCGGGGCGCCGGGCAGCGCACTGGCGAACTCAGAACCGGGGGCGGACACTGTGCGGTCGACCGGCAGCTGGGGCGATCCGGCCGGGGCCTGGGCGGGCAGGTGCGGCAGCGGCAGCACGGACTGCGGCGCCTGCATCCGGGCGAGACCCTGGACCGGCAGCTGCGGCATGGCCGGAAGCGCGGCGGCAGGGACGGCCGACGGCGCCTTGGTCAGGGCGGGGAGCATCGGCAGCACGGGCAGACCCGCGGCGACCGGCTCACCGGCCTGTCGCTGCACGCGGGAGCCGTGGTCGCCCCCGCAGTTGGGGTCGACGGTACCGGCCACCGCGGCCACGTTGCCGCAGACGTCGATCGGTGCCTTCACCGGTGCGAAGACCTGGTTGCCGGCGCCGACCCCGTGCTTTCCGGAGGTGTTCAGCCTGGGGACCCCCGAGCCATTGGCGTGCGCACCGCCGGCGCAGCCCGCCGCCGCCTCGCCGAGCACGGCGGCGGCGTTGCCGCAGACGTTCACGGGCGCGGTGATCGGCGCGAACACCTGGTTTCCGGACAGAACACCCTTCTTGCCGGAGGTGGTCGGGTCGCCGGGCGTCGTCGTCACCGACGAGCCGCCGTGGCACATCGCGGCGGCGTCACCGAGGACCGCGGCGGCGTTGCCGCAGGCGTTGATCGGGACGCCGACCGGGGTGTACACCTGGTTTCCCGAGCCGACCCCCTTCTTGCCGGAGGTGGTGTGAGTGACCGTGCCACCGTTGTGCACCAGCGTGCCGCCTTCACAGCCCGCCTCGGCGTTGCCGATGGCGTTGCCGCAGACGTTGACCGGCGCCCCGATCGGAGCCGTGGCCTGGTTACCGCCCAGCACACTCCCCTGGCCGGAGGTCTGCAGCTTGCCGCTGCCGCCGCCATTGTGAACCTTCGCGCCGCCCTTGCAGCCCGAGACGGCATCGCCCAGGAGCGCCGCGGAGTTTCCGCAGACGTTCACCGGTGCGCTGATCGGCGCGTACACCTGGTTACCGCCGCCGAGGCTGTAGGTTCCGTTGGTCTTGCCGCCCTTGGACCCGCCACCGTTGTTCAGGACGGTCGAGCCGCCCTTGCATCCGGCGTCTGCGGAGCCGAACAGTGCGACGGCGTTGCCGCAGGCGTCGATCGGAGCGCTGATGGGCGCGTTGACCTGGTTACCGCCCAGCACACTCCCCTTGCCGGAGGTCTTGCCCCCGCCGCTCTTGCCGCTGCTCGTGACGGAAGCCCCGCCCTTGCAGCCGGCGTCCGCGGTACCGAAGATCGCCACCGCGTTACCGCAGGCGTCGATGGGGGCGCTGATGGGCGCGTTGATCTGGTTACCGCCGCCCACACTGTGCACGCCGCTGGTCTGGCCGCCACCCTTACCACCTCCGTTGTGCACAGCGGATCCGCCCTTGGAGGACGCGGCGGACTTGCCTGCGACACTGGCGGCGTTGCCGCTGATGTCGACTGGAGCGGAGACAGGCAGGTCGATCTGGTTGCCGCCGAGAACGCTGTGGTTGCCGCTGGTGTCGGCGAATGCGCTGGTCGGGAAGACGGTGCCGGCGCCGAGCGCGACGAAGCTCGCGGTGAGTACTACGGCACGTGCCGTGCCCTGAGCCCACGTTCGCATGGAATGCTCCCTTGAATGGAGATCGATTGATCGGGGTTTGCTGAAGGTGTTCGGTTGACTGCCGACATGCCGCCGAGGGGGACGGCATGCCCCGGCCACGGCCCGGGATCATGCAGGTGCCGGGACCGGTGGGATGTGACTAGTCAGGTGAGAAAGAAGGCTCGTCCGTTGCCGCGTGCACCGCGGGAGGAACCTCGCCGAGCATCGGCGGGAGGACGAGCGTCGGCCGGGCGTTCGCCCCAGGCCTGATGACATGCCCGAACCCCGTGCCGGTGGGGGCGGAGCCGCACAGGGCCGCCACCCCTCCTGGCCGGGGGCTCGTCGGCCGGGGAAACTCCGGCCCGGGTGCCGGATGCGAGACGACCGCATGAGCGACGGTCCAACCGCTGCCGGCGTTCTTGGGCGCCCCCGAGGCGGTGTGGACCGTGACGGCGTTCGCCGCCCTTCGGTCACCACCGCCGGCAGCCGCACCTTCGCGCTGCCATAGGGCCCAAGAGATGCCGGAAGGCGTACAGCCCATCGGTGATCCGGCCGACACGAGTTCGGCAACCGCCTGCTTGATCTTGCCCGGCAGTTCTTGGAAGATCGCCGATGGGTGTACGGGCAGGGCGTCGCTCACCTGGACGACGGCGCCGTGTATCCCTCCCTGGCCGAACAGGTTGAGGACCGGATCGGCCAGTGTGTGCGCGAGATCACTGATGATGCCGTGCGGTGACGCAGCTGACACCCGGGGTGCGGGGAGTGCCTCGTCCGCAGTGTTTCCCGTCTTACGACCTCGCGAATGCCCCGGGGACGAGTGGGCGGCGCCGGAGGTCGTCTTGGTGGAGCCACGAACGGACAGCTCGTGGACCGGGACGCCGTCATGCGCCACGTGCCGCACCTTGTCCGCCAACCCCGCGCCGGCGGCGACGGGACTGAGCGCGGCATGAGGCACTATGGCGGCGACGGGTGCAGGAACCGCGGTGTCGGCATGAGCCTGCCCGGCGCTGCCGAGCAACCAGCCGGTCGCCGCGATCCCCCCGACCACGAACAGGCGGCGAACCGTCGAGGAATGACGCCGGGACAGCATGGAGCGCAGGCGGACGGAGACCGTCCGTTCCTGCGGCTGCCCAGCGGTCACGAATCCTCCTCGGCGGTGTCCCCGCCATCCAGGGAGCACCAACTGGCTCCCTACGGAGAGTCACGGTAGCACCACGGTCCGCGTGTTCCGCAAGCCATTTCAAGAAGGTTTTTTGACTAATTCAGGAGAGATCAAGGAAACGGTCCAGAACCCGTACGCCGAAGCGCAATCCGTCTACCGGGACCCGTTCGTCGATACCGTGGAACATTCCGGAAAAGTCCAATTCCGGGGGAAGTCGGAGCGGCGCGAAGCCGTAGCAGCGCATGCCGAGCCGGGAGAACGCCTTCGCGTCGGTGCCGCCGGACAGGCAGTAGGGCACCGGCCACGCCCCCGGGTCCTCGGCCTTCAGCGCCGTCTCCATGGCTGCGACCAGGGCGCCTTCGTAGTCGGTCTCCACCGCGGAGTCATGGTGGATGAACTCCCTCGTCACCTTGGGGCCGAGCAGCCGGTCGACGGTCGCGAAGAACTCGTCCTCATGGCCGGGCAGGAACCGGCCGTCCACATGGGCGGTCGCTTCCTGGGGAATTACGTTGGCTTTGTAGCCAGATTCCAGCATTGTCGGATTAAGGGTATTTCTAATGGTTGCCCCGATCATCCGGGCCAGCGGGCCCAGTTCCGCCAGGGCCTTCTCCGGGTCGCCCGGATCGAACTCGATCCCGTACGCCTCGCAGGCCTGCTCGAGGAACGCCCGGACGGTCTTGGTCAACCTGATCGGGAACTCGTGGGTCCCCAGCCTGGTGATGGCGGCCGCCACTTCGGTCACCGCGTTGTCGGGGTGCACCATGGAGCCGTGCCCGGCCCGTCCCTGTGCGGTGAGCCGCATCCAGGCCAGGCCCTTCTCCGCCGTCTCGATCAGGTAGAGCCGCCTGTCCCCCGGCACGGTGAGGCTGAAGCCGCCGACCTCACCCACCGCCTCGGTGCAACCCTCGAACAGATCCGGATGCTCGTCGACCAGCCACTGGGCGCCCCACTTGCCGCCCGCCTCCTCATCGGCAAGGAAGGCCAGCACCACGTCCCGGGGAGGTCTCCGCCCCTCCCTGAGACGCTGCCGTACGACCGCGAGGATCATGGCGTCCATGTCCTTCATGTCGACCGCGCCCCGGCCCCAGACGCAGCCGTCCTGGATCTCGCCGCTGAACGGGTCGACCGCCCAGTCCTCCTTCCGGGCCGGCACCACGTCGAGGTGACCGTGCAGCAGCAGGGCGTCCCTGGCGCGGTCCTCGCCCTCGATGCGGACGACCAGGCTGCTGCGCTTGGCATGGGATTCGAAGATCTGCGGCTCCAGGCCGAACTCGGCGAGCTTGCCCGCGACGTACTCCGCGGCCTCGCGCTCACCGGGCCCGGAGTGATCACCAGGGTTGCTGGAATCGATCCGGATGAGGTCGCGGCAAAGCTCGACGACCTCTTCTTCCGCGGTCGGCCGATCGTCCATGGTGCTCTCCTTCGCGCCTCGGGTCCTACGGTCTCCATCGTGCCGCGCGATCGACTTCGCCGCGACTCCTGACCTTTGGTATGGTTGGGCCGCCGCAGCGCGTTGAAGCGCGCAAGCAGGTCCGGGTGGCGGAATAGGCAGACGCGCTAGCTTGAGGTGCTAGTGCCCTTTACGGGGCATGGGGGTTCAAGTCCCCCCTCGGACACAAGATCAGTCTCGAGAATGTGCAGGTCACAGGCTCGGGGCTTTCTCGTATCTGGGCACGCGGAGGCCCCGTGATACTTCGCTGATACTTCCGGCCTGTGGATCATGATTTACGCCTCGGCGACGAGCGCGGCGAACGAGTCGGCCGCGTCCCTCTGGTTGCCGGGCAGGACGTGCGCGTAGACGGTGGGAGTCACGGTGGCGCTCGCGTGGCCGAGCCGCTCGGACACCACCTTGATCGGTTTGCCGCTGGCGAGGAGCAGCGTGGCGTGCGTGTGACGCAGGTCGTGAAGCCGGATCTCCGGCAGCGTGTCCCGCTCCTGCTCGGTGAGGTGCTTCTCGCACCGCTTGAGCTGGTCCTTAAATCCTCGGGAGAACCGTTCCGGGTGCCGGTGCTGGCCCTCGGCGTCACCGAAGACGAGCGCGTCGTCGCGGGCGAGCAACAGGGCCAGGCCGCCGCGCTCCCGCTTGAGCGCGCGGAGCTTGGCCACGGTGACGTCGTCGATGTCGACGACCCGGGGCTTGTTCGTCTTGGTGTCGCCCTCCTGGATCCGCACCTTCTCACCCTTGACCCGGATGAGACCGACCGATCGGCGGATCCGGATCGTGCCCGCGTCGAGGTCGATATCCCGCCAGCGCAGCGCGAGCAGCTCGCCGCGCCGCATCCCGGTCATGGCCAGCACCCACCACGCGACGTGCAGGTGACTGTGGTCCTTGGACCAGTCGAGGAACGTACGGAGCTGGCCGGCCGTCCACGGGTGCATCTCCGGCGGTTTCGCCTCCTTCGCCGTGGGCGGGTTGGCCTTGTCCGCGGGGTTCTTCCCGAGTAGCGCGGGCTCGGCGTTGACCGCGGCCTGCAGGGCCGCGCGCAGGATGGTGTGGATGTAGCGGACGGTCCGCTTGGCCAGGCCTGCCCCGACGAGTTCGCCCTTGCCGTTGCGCCGGCCCTTGGTCTCCAGGGTCCGGTACAAGGCGTCGATCTTCGCTGTGGTCAGCGACGCGAGCGGGATGTTGCCGAGGTACGGCTTGAGGTGAAGGCGGATGTTCTTCTTGTAGCTGGCGACGGTTGAGTCTCCGAGCCGCAGGCCTGCGGCCCAGGTGTCGAGGTACTCGCCCGTGGGCTGCGTGCTCGGGTCGATCCACTCCTTCTTGTCGACCTTGCCCAGCGCATCCCGCACGGCCTTCTGTGCGTCCTTGCGGGTCTCCCAGATCTCGCCGTTCGGGCCCTTCCTGCGAAGGATCGGCTTCTTGGTGCCGTCCTCCAGGGTGAGCGTGAACTTGATGCCGTACCGGGTCTTACCGGCCGCGGTCTTGTATTCGAAGACGCCGCCCTCGCCGGGGCTGCGCCTACGGGGTTTGGTCTTGGTGCTCATTCCTGTCCCTTCGTCGACTGCTCCTTACGGATCCGTTCGCTGGCCGGCAGGAGGCCGCGGCGGCGCGCCTCCCTCACCCATCCGTGCACGGTGGTCACTGGGACGTCGTTGGCCTCGGCGAGATCCTGGGCGGGCCGGGAACTGACTGCCGCCAGATAGGCAAAGCGCTCCGCAATCTGCTCATAGAAGCTGTCCGGCTTGCGATGCGGACCCTCGGGAATCTTGATCTTGAGCCGTGGAGCTCGCCGCTTGGGAGGTTCGGGGATCTCGTATGTCCACCAAGGCCGCCCCTCGACGGAGAACACCTCGTCGGGGATGGGCACGACGACGTCATCGGTGACCCTAATGCGGTCGGCAAGCTTCCCGTAGTCGTTTGGCTGGTTGACTACCGCTTCCAGCCGGCCAAGCGGCACCTCCCGCAGACTGCGCGTGCCCAGTCCCGCCAGGAACGCAAAGTGGACCTCGCGCACGGCAAGGGTGATCCCATCCCCAGCGCGGGCGAAGCGAAGAAAGACGGACGAGCTCTCCGGTTGGGCTGGTGAGATGTATCGGCACCAGCCGCTTTGATCGGAGGCGAACACGAGGCCTTCCCCGTCCTGCAGCGTGTGGATGACCAACAGGGCGCTGTCTTCTGACATGCCCTCACCGTAGGGTCCCGTATCTAGCTTGTCTATCTCCGCTAGCTCAGCCCTCTGAGTGCGCGTCACTTGATGAACACTAGACACATGCGCAAACCTCTACGCATGCCCCTCTGAGTGAGCGGCGCTAGGGAGGTTCATCCATGGGACTGGTCGAACAGCTGGCCGCAGCCCAGTTGCCCCCGCCGGGCATGCGCAAGTCGATCCGAGAGACCGCGGGGGCCAGCCTCCGCGACATCGGTAGCGAGCTGGGCGTGACACCTATGACGGTGCTGCGCTGGGAACGAGGCGAAGCGGAGCCGAGGCGGGATCGCGCCATCGCCTATCGGGCACTGCTCGATGCGCTCGACAAGGGGCACTGGCGATGACCCTCGAGGAGCTTCGCGAGCGCAACTTCGTCAACGTGGCGGAGACTGCCGCGTTCTTTGGTCTCGACGACCGCACCGTACGCCGGGCGATCCAGACCGGCCAGATCCCAGCGCAGAAGATCGGGACCCAGATGCGGATCCCGGTTCCCGCGCTTCTGGCGATGCTCGCCGTACCTGACGCTCCGGCTCCTGCGCCTTCGTCCCCCATCCTCAACGAGGACGCGATCCGGGTTGCCGTGGAGACGATGCGCGCCAGCCTTGACGCCTTGGAGGGGCTGCTAAGTATCACGGCCCGTATCAGAGGCCAGTCCGGCGGAACCAGAGGCCATCAATATCCAGGTCAGGGCCTTGTGAGCGTGGAACCGATGGGAGATCAAGGGTCCCCCCTCATCCCGAAAGGCGGTACCGGTGCCACGTAAAAATAGCGACCCCGAGGTCATTACACCTCAGGGCCGCCCAATTGCTTCGGTTGCCACCACAGCCACCACCAGCAAGGCCATGCTAGCTGAGCCGGTCGTGATCATCGTGTCTTACCAGCCCGCTCGGCGCCGGAGTCGTTGGCTAGGGATCGTCGAGGAGTGCCCGGCCTGCGGTGGGGCGCACGTGCACTACGGGACTCCGTACGGTCCGCCCGCCGGTCGCCGGGTCGCCGGGTGCGGCAAGACGTACCGGGTGTGGGCGATGTACGGCGGCCAGTCCTCCGCCGAGGACGTGGCGGCACTGGGGGCCGGAGAGGTCGCACTGACGTGAGTGACGGAACCTACCGCGGTCGATGGGTCGACGAAGTATTCCGCTCCTCCGGAGTGTCCGCCGAAGTAAAGGTGTTCCTGTTGTTCCTCGCCCACTACTACATGAACCCGCTCGGTCGCGTCTCTGAGCCCCGGGACGAGCTTGCCGGGCGCCTCGGGTGCCACCCGCGCAAGATCAGCGCAAAGTTCGAGTCCGCCATCTCCGCCGGTCTCATGCGGCAGGTTATGCGGGGGCAGAAGGGTCAGACTGCCGTCTACCAGGCCGTGGTTCCTGGCCTGCCTCAGAGTGCCGACTACCGGCACCCTGAGGTTTCTCAGGGTGCCGGTTTTTATCACCCTAAGGAATCTGGTCAGGGTGCCGGTTTTTGGCACCCTGAGAGCGCTCAGGGTGCCACCAAACCGCACCCTGAGGACGTCTCAGGGTGCCAGCAACCGGCGCCCCACATATATACGAGTGAAGAGGTAGTCGAACGCGGTGACGATGGAGTCGTCATTCCGCTCTTCGACGAACAACATCAAAAACTTTCGCGCAAGCGCTCACAGGAGCCTGCGGGAGAGGATTCGCTCTTTGCCGAGTTCTACGGGGCCTACCCGCGCAAGAAGGGCCGTCCGTCGGCGCTGAAGGCATGGAAGGCGGCCCTCGAGACGGGTAACGACCCGCAGGAGATCATCGCCGCCGCCGTGAGGTTTCGGGACGACCCAGAGCGCAAGAGCACCCAGATCAGATTCACGCCGTACCCGGCGAAGTGGCTGAACGACGAGCGGTATCTGGACGAGCCCGAGCAGGAGCAGGCCCGCGACTGGGACGACGTCAGCGAGACGGTCGGTGGGTGGGATGTCTGATGAGTTCGAGCGGCTCCAGCCACACGACATCGCCTACGAGCAGAGCGTTCTCGGCTCGATGCTCATGTCACCGGACGCCGTCGTCGCCGCCATCGAGATGCTTCGCTCCGATGACTTCTACCGTTCTGCGCACGGACTCATCTACCGGGCTGCGGTCGACCTGTACGGCAAGGGCGAACCCGTTGACCCGCTCACGGTCAAGGCTGAGCTGGAGCACCGCAAGCAGCTCAGCACGGTGCAGGGAGCCCCATACCTACACACACTCATGGAGACCGTGCCGACCGCTGCGAATATCCGGCACTACGCCGAGCGGATCCGCAAGCTCGGCATCAATAGGCGCCTGATTAGGGCCGGCACATCGATCGTCGAGGACGCCTACCGCGACAGCGACGACGTTGACGCCCTGATTGCCGAGGCCGAGGCCAAGATCCGCCAAGTCGCCGACTACAACGACTCCCGGATCACCGACTTGTCTACGGCGGGCGAGTTCGTCGACCAGCCCGACGACAGCGCCGACACGATCATCCCGGGCGTCCTGGAGGTCCAGGAGCGGGTGATCGTCGTGGCATCCGAGGGTGCCGGAAAATCCACGCTGGCCCGACACGTCTGGGCATGTGTGGCCGCCGGGCTGAACCCGTTCTCGTTCGTTGACATCCCACCCAAGCGAACCCTGCTCATCGACCTGGAGAACCCGCCCGCCCTGGTCCGCCGCAAGAGCCGAGGCCCCATCGAGCTCGGCCGTCAGGTACCCGGCTGGGACGACGACCGATGCTGGCGGTGGACGCGCCCCGGTGGACTGGACCTGAAGAGTTCACGGGACCAGCAGCTACTCGACCGGGTCATCACCGAGGCGCGCCCAGACCTGATGCTGATGGGCCCGCTGTACAAGAGCTTCGTTGACGGAGGCGAGCGCGCCGAGCAGCTCAACTCGCAGGTCGCAGCGTTCCTCGACCGGATGCGCGAGAAGCACGGAATCGCCTTGTGGTTGGAAACTCACGCACCACTGGACCAGGCGGGCCAGCGGTCGCTTCGGCCAATGGGCTCCGGCGTATGGAGCCGCTGGCCGGAGTTCGGGCTGGCGCTGAGGAAGTCCAAGGACGAGAAGGATCCGCCTCACACTCTCCTGGTCGAGCGGTTTCGCGGCGACCGGGACGAGCGTGCGTGGCCGAACAAGCTGCGTCGCGGTCGGCCGTGGCCCTTCGAGGGTGTCTTCGGAGAAGCTGCGTTCAGAGACTCCCGCACGTACAAGACCGAATACGAGCACCTGTAGAGGTGGCCCCCCGAGAACCTGCCTCACCGGGAGACGTCCGCTGCTCGGCCTGCGGATTTAAGCTGGACTGCATCGGCCACGAGGCCAACTGCGAGTCAGCCGCATGACCCGCCTATTGGGTGATCTGCCGACCCGACCGCACCACAGGCCAACGCCTGGTACGACGCCTACCAGGCAGCGTGCGATCGTCCCTATGTCGTCCGGCCCCGCCGGACCTAGCCGACGAGCAGCAGTCAAGCACTCGCCTACTGCGCGTTCTATGCCCGGCTCCGGATCGGTGACGACCACCGGGGCGTCGATGACATCGCTCTGTCAGCCTGTAGGGCGAGCAGTGGGTTGGAGGCGGGGTAGAGGTTGTCGGAGAAGGCGACGTACAGATCGCCCACACCCTCCCCGGGCACGTACTCGCCTGTTTCGGTGAAGTGGTCGGCGCCGTTGAGCAATGCGGCCGGGCCGTCCAAATCTGGGCGGGGCCGGAATCGGCACCCTGACAGCGGTGTTCGCCCCGGGTCCTGACAGGGCGTCCTCGTCTCGGGCGTGTTCCCACAGCTGCTGCATCAAGTCGGCCATGCCCTTCGCCGCCTGCTGCGCGTCATCGTCGGCGAAGAGCTGATCACCGGCCGGACAGTGAGCGAGGCAGTCCGAACGACGGCAGCACGTCGTTGTCGAAGCGGGTCAGGGTGCAGATCCGGTCGCCGGTCAGGGTGAGCACGAGCAGGCCGGCGCCGTGGCGGGTGCCGCCACCGGGGCTGTGGAGGTAGACGCCGAACGCCAGCTGGCCGTTCGCGCGGGTCGGCACCAGGTCGTAGGCCCGGTGGCGGATCACGCTGGCGTAGAAGCGGGCCACGACGTCCAGGCCGTGGTACTCGAGGGGAACCGGCGGCATGGAGATGGAGACGTCGGCGGTGAGCAGGGCGACCAGGGCCTGGACGTCGCCGGACTCGTAGGCGCGGACGAACTTCGCCACGAGCGCCTGCTCGGCCGGGGACTCCGGGGCCGGCGGAGGCTCGCGGTCGGCTCCGGCCGACGGCTGGCGCTGCAGAGTGGCGCGGGCTCGTTTGAGGGCGTTGTTGACGGAATCGACGGTCGCGTCGAGCATTTCGGCCACCTCGGAGGCATGGTAGCCGAGGACCTCGCGCAGGATGAGGACGGCGCGTTGGCGGGCTGGCAGCAGCTGCAGCGCGGTCACGAACGCCAGCGAGATCGCCTCGGTCTGCTCATAGCGGGCCTCCGGGCCCAGCGGCACGTCGAGAGCCCCCTCCAGGAGGACGTCGGGATACGGCTCGAGCCACACGACTTCGCCGAGCCTGCTCGGTTCGGGCGGTTCGATGTCGGGGATGTCCCACTCCTTGGCCGGGCGCCGGCGGGTCGAGCGCAGCGCGTTGAGGCAGCGGTTGGTGGCGATCCGGTAGAGCCAGGTGCGCACCGAGGCGCGTCCTTCGAACCCCGGGAGGCCTTGCCAGGCGGCCAGCAGCGTGTCCTGCAGGGCGTCCTCGGCGTCCTGGAACGAGCCGAGCATCCGGTAGCAGTGCACCTGGAGCTCCCGACGGTAGGGCTCGGTCAGCTCCCGGAACGCCTCACCGTCCCCGGCCCGCGCCCTGGAGATCAAGTCGGTCGTCACCACGTGCCACCACTCCGCCCTTGCCCTGTCGGCCTTTCACGTTCGGCCTTTCAAGTATCGACACCGTCCGGGTCGCGAACTGGTCTGTCGGCGCGTGACCAGTTTTCCGACGCCGTCGTGTCTACATCGTCGATGGCCCGGACACCCCGGGCGTCGATGAGCGGAAAGCACAAGGGAGCTGGACCATATGACGATCGCAGACAAGACGATTCTGGTGACGGGGGCCAATCGCGGAATCGGGCAGGCGCTGGTGGAGGAGGCGCTGAGCCGAGGGGCGAAGCGCGTCTACGCCGGCACGCGCCAGCCCTTGACCCACGCTGACTCCCGCGTCACGCCCCTGATCCTGGACGTGACCGTCGCGGCGCAGATCCAGGCCGCTGTCGCAAGCGTCGGATCTCTCGACATCCTGGTCAACAACGCCGGCGTGGCGGTCTTCGACGACCTGAGCGACCGCGCGGTGCTCGAACAGCACCTGGCCGTCAACCTCTTCGGTACCTACGGCGTGACCCAGGCGTTCCTGCCGCTGCTGACCAGTTCCCGGGGCGCCATCGTCAACGTGCTGTCGGTGGCGGCCTGGGCCGCCCTGCCGATGGTTCCGGCCTACTCGATCTCCAAGGCTGCGGCGTTCTCGCTGTCCCAGTCGCTGCGCGCCCTGCTCGCCGGGCAGGGCGTGAGCGTGCACGCCGTTCTGGCCGGTCCCGTGGACACCGAGATGTCCCGCGACTTGGCCGTGCCGAAGGCCTCTCCGGAATCGGTGGCGTGTGCCATCTTCGACGGCGTGGACAAGGGCGAAGAGGACATCTTCCCCGACCCCGCGGCGGAGTCCTTGGCCGAGAGCTGGAACGGCGGCGCGGCCAAGGCGATGGAGCGGGGGTTCGCGGCGATGGCCTAGGCGGCACGGCCAATGTACAACTCCGGGGTTGCGTCGTACGAGCGCGGTGTCGACGGGCTGTGGGGCATGTACCAGTGGCTCGACCGCGCGCCGCTGGGCCGCGACGAGACCGGTTTCTGGTGGCGCTGCCACGACGGGTTCGACAGCGGGCGCGAGGCTTTGTCGGCCCGCTGACGCCGATGACGGGGACTGATTCACGCACGTCGCCGGCGTGCGCAGGACAGGCACGACACGCACAACAGGCGCGACACGCGCAGCAAGGAGAACCTCATGGGTGACATGTCGGGCCGGACCACGGTCGTCGTCGGCGCCAGCCGGGGGCTGGGCCGGGGAATCGCCTCGGCGTTCGCCGAGGCCGGCGCCGCCGTGGTCGCGGTCGCCCGGACCGGGCCGGCGCTCGCCGAACTGGCCGCCGGCAGCGCGAACATCCGGGCCGAGGTCGCCGACGCGGCCGATGCATCGGTGGCGTGGAGCCTGCTGGACCGGTACGAGCCGGAGGTTCTGGTCCTGGTCGCCGGCGCGACCCCGGTGATGCATCCGCTGCCGCAGCAGACGTGGGAGACGTTCTCCGTCAACTGGCACGCCGACGTCAAGATCGCGTTCACGTGGCTGCGGGAGGCGCTGGTGAAGCCGCTACGGCCGGGCAGCAGGGTCGTGGTGGTGAGCAGCGGGGCCGCTCTCAACGGGTCCCCGGCCAGCGGGGGGTATGCCGGGGCCAAGGCCACGCAGCGGTTCCTCGCGGACTACGCCCAGGACGAGGCGCGCCGCGCGGGGCTGGACATCACGGTCACGGCGGTGATGCCCGCGATGACTCCGTTCGGGGAGGTGGGCAGGCAGGGGATCCGGGCCTACGCCGCCCGCAGCGGCCAGAACGAGGAGGCGTTCGTGAAGCAGCTGGGGGAACTGTTGACCCCTGAGATGGCCGGGTCCGCTTTGGTGGACTTGGTGTTGGCGGATCCGGCGACCGTCGCTGCCGGATATGTGCTCACCGGCGCCGGGCTGCAGAAGCTGCCGTAGCTGGAGCGGCTGCGTGTGCTGCCTGCCGGGCGGCGGGCTTCGCGCAGCGGCTCGACGTCGAACAGGTCGCACCAGGTGAACCACCGTTTCAGGTCCACCGCGTAGGCGCGGCGCGTCGTCTCCTTTTAGGACATCAGGAATAGCGCGGCGACCTGTTCGGCGTCGGAGGCTTCCGGGAACGGGCCGCGCCGGTCGACCACCGAGCCCGGCAGGACGACCGAGCCGGACAGGACAACGCGGCCGAACCGGCGGCGGACTCGGGACTATTCGACCAGCCAGACGACCACGGGGAACTCACGAACCCATCGACTGTTGCTTAGCCGACACAGAGTGGCTCTCGGTCAACGACCTGGCTTTAAAGGATCTTGGAGGTGTTCAAGGCAGCGGAGTTGGATCCTGCGGGTGACCGTGACGACGCTGGGTTCGCCCTGTTTACGGGCCGAGCGGAAGGCCCGCAACGGGCTCCTGGTGTGAGTACGCGCGGGTGAGTCAATCTCGCGTCCCGACCTGCTTCATGGGTCTTGGAAACGAACGTTCACAAGACCCATCTACCTACCAGGAGGACACCCAGCTAACATGAGTCTCGAAAGGCTGTAGCGCAAACAACGTTGCGCGAACATCACCGAAGCGGTTAGGAGACCCATCGCGATGGCCCTCTACGGCTACTACCGGATCTCCACCGCCGACCAGAACCCCGATCATCAGATCGACGCCCTCACCCGAGCCGGGGTGGAGGCCGGGAACATCTTCGGCGACACCGCCAGCGGCGCCAAGGCCTCCCGGCCCGCGCTCGACCGCATCCTGTCGCTGCTGGAGCCCGGCGACACCTTGAAGATCACCCGGCTGGACCGGCTATCGCGCTCAGTGCAGCACCTCATCAACCTCGGCGCCGACCTTCGGGCACAGCACATCGAGCTGCACGTCGTCGAGCAGGGCATCGACACCTCCACCATGGAAGGCCGCGCCATGTTCGGCATGCTGTCGGTGCTGGCCGAACTGCAACGCGAACTCATCGTCGCCAACACCAACGACGGCCTGGCCGCCGCCCGCGCCCGCGGCCGCGTCGGCGGCCGACGCCCCAAACTCACCCAACGCCAACTCGACCAGGCCCAGAAGATGTACGACGAGCACGCCCACACCGTCGAAGAGATCGCCGACGCCTTCCACGTCTCCCGCCCCACCCTCTACCGCCACCTCACCGCCCACCATGAGGGCCGCGACTGCGCCCTGGTCGTCTACCGGGGCAAGACAGGGAAGACCGACGCCAGCAACCGGCGGCTCGGCGAAACCGGCGCCGACGAGAGCGTCCAGCTCGACACCGACCGCAAGTGGTGGCCCATCGCCCCCGGCCGCCGCCCCCACCTCAAGGCCATCGTCTACGTCGCCGCCGGCGCCGTGGTCCGGGTCCGCGCCGTCCAAGGCGACCTCACCAAGTGGCGCGAGGACGACCGCGGCTACTGCGACGTGCCCGTCACCGGCCCCCTCACCGACCTGCAGATCGCCCAGCAACTCCCCACCCTGCACCTTCGCCCCGGCGACCCCCGACCCCACACCCGCGGCAAACTCCGCGAATTCCTCCTCCTGTAACCCTGCGACACGCCACACCGCAGCAAACCGGACAGACGTAGCGCCCGCTCGGGGTGCCATGCTCTCGATGACCTTGTCGGACCGTACGCCCCGTCAGATCGAGGTACCGCTGCGTCCATGCGGTCAGGCTGTCGTCGGCCTCACCAAGGTCACAAGATCACGATCTATGGTCGGCGCACTGGTGCGTCGGCCGCCTGTGGAGGACCTGTGAGATACATGTTGATGATCTGTGACGACGAGTCCGTCCAGCTGGGCCCGGAGGAGATCGCGCGCCGTCCC
>JAOPYK010000291.1 GCA_025964695.1 Streptosporangiaceae bacterium
GGCCACCTGAGCGAGCTGCCCGATCGGCCACAGTTCCCCGGTGACGTTGGACGCCGCGGTGACCACCAGCAGCCGCGGGCCCTGGGGAGCGTCCCGGAGCGCCCGCTCGGCCGCGGAGACCGCCTCGGCCGGGGTGGCCGGGGCAGGCAGCCGCACCGCCCGGCGCCACGGCAGCAGGGTCGCGTGGTGCTCGGTCTCGAAGACGACCACGGTCGTCCCCTGCGGCAGCGTGCGGGCGAGGAGGTTCATCGAGTCGGTGGTGTTGCGGGTGAAGACCACCGCGTCGCGCCGCCAGGCGCCCACGAAGGACCGTACGGTCTCCCGGGCGCGTTCGTAGGCGTCCGTCGTGACCTGCGAGGCATAGCCGGCCCCGCGGTGCACACTGCTGTAGTACGGCAACGCCTCGGTGACCGCGTCCGCCACCGCCGTCAGGCAGGGTGCGCTGGCGGCGTAGTCGAGGTTGGCGTACGGCACCGTGCCGCCGTTCCCGACGGGGGCGAGCGCGCCGTCGCCGACGATCCGCAGCCCGCCCCATGGCTCAGCGGCCGCCCGAGGGCCGCACGGTCGTTCTGGTGGCGCCGGAGCGACGTCAGGGTGTCCCTGCGGTCCCGAGGGGACAGGGGTGATCGTGACAAGGGACATGGCGGGCCTCCACGGGTCCGGGACCCGCGAAAGCGCCCGGGGGTCCGCACTTGCCGGGACACGGTCGTGCCCGGCCTGGTCCTCACCCGGGGCACCCCGCCGCGGAGGGAGGGTTGCCGGCCAGCGAGCCGGGGCTTGATGCTGGCACTCATGACCTGCCCAGAGGATAACCACAGCGAGCGGGTGACCGTCAAACCGAACCTTGCCGATCTTCACTGCGTCACAGTGATACAGATGTCCACCATGTACTGATTTGCGGGTGGGGCGACGGGAGATCGGATGCACGACAAGGTACGGCGGCGAGCGGGCATCGCCGTGCTGGTCGCGGTGGCGGGAACGACGATGGCGACGCTGTCCGCCTGCGGAAACGGCGGCAACACCGCGGCGATCTGCAAGGACGCGGAGAGGGCCTTCGGTGACTTCTCAGTCAGGTTGAACACCATCTCGCCGACGGAGGCCGCCCAGTGGCAGCAGGCGTCTGGGGACCTGGCGACCAGACTGGACGGGCTCGCCAAGAAGAGCGACGACGCCCGGCTGAAGAAGGCGCTCACGGACATGGCCGGGTCCTGGCACTCCTTCGGCACCACCGTCGCCACCAACGGTGAGACCTCGCAGCTGTCGGCGATGCTCGCCGCGCAGCCGCAACGGCTCACCGCCGCATGTCGTTAGGGGACCTCCTGGACCCGGCCGGTCGGCCGCACCTCATTCCGGCCGGGAGGGGGCGGGTTCTTGACCCCTGGCGGTGACTGGGTGGGTTTCGGGGCCGTCGTTCCGGGATCGGGCCCGGGCCCTGGCGAGGTCGTGGGCGGCGGCCTCGACGTGTGCGTGGGGACGACGGGGGTGGCGGCCGGAGCCGTGGTCGCCGGGTGCGGCCGGGTCGTGGTCGGGACCGGCACCGGTACGGAACCGCCTCCGCCGTCGAAGAACGACGGATCCCCGAAGTCCTTGATCGGCATGTTCTGCGTGGCCACCGTCATGTAGTCGTGCCAGATCTGGGCCGGCAGCGACCCGCCGTACGAGGTGTAGCCGGGGATCGTCACGGGCTTGTTCGGATCGCTGTTGAAGACCGCCACCGAGGTCGCCAGCTGTGGCACGAAACCGTTGAACCACAGCGCCCGCGCCTGGTCCGTCGTGCCGGTCTTCCCGGCGACCGGCCGGCCATCGTCCAGCTGAGCCCGCGTGCCGGTGCCGGACTCCACCACCCTGGTCATGGCGTACGTGGCGTCCCTGGCGACGTCCTTGCCGAAGGTCCGGTTGCTCTCGTCCTTGACCTTGTGCTCCTTGCCGCCGGCGTCGGTCACCGAGTAGATGACGTGCGTCCGGTGGTGGACGCCCTCGGCGGCGAAGGTGGCGAAGCCGCCGGCCTGCTGCGCGGGGCTGAGCGAGACGGTGCCGAGCGGGAAGGAGGGCACGGTGTTCGCGCCATTGGCCGTGAGCTGGTTCTCCGGGATGCCCATGTTCTCGGCCATCGCGGTGATCCTGTCGAGGCCGACCTTCTGGCCGAGGTTGACGTAAGCGGTGTTGATCGACCTCTGGGTCGCCTCGATGAGATTGACCTCGCCGTAGCTGGAGTCACTGTCGTTGTGGATCTGGGCGGTGCCGAAGGTCTGCGGGGAACTGCCGTTGACGGTGTAGTCGAGGCCGAGTCCCTGATCGAGCGCCGCCGCCAGGACGTACGGCTTGAACCCCGACCCGGCCTGGACGTACGAGCCGAAGGACGTGCTCAGCTGCGTGTCCAGGTAGTTCTCGCCGCCGTAGAACGCCTTGACGGCTCCGGTGGCGGGATCGACCGTCACCAGACCGGTCAGGATCTTCTTGCTGGTCCCGGGGGGCATGTCGGCCTTGACCGTGGCCTCGGCCGCGGCCATGAGGCCCTTGTCGAACGTGGTACGGATCTTGAAGCCGCCGCGATTGATCTCGTCCTCGGAGTAGCCGCGCTCCTCCAGTTCCTTCACGGCGATGTTCTTCATGTAGCCGATCTGGCCCTTGAGGCTGTTGGTCAGCTTCTGCTTGATCAGCGTCGGGAACTTCACCCCGGCCGCGTCGGAGGAGGACAGAGAGCCCATCTGGACCATGCCGCCGAGCACATAGCGCCAGCGGGCCTCGGCGGCCGGCCGGTCGGCCGCGGCCGCGGTCCCGAACGAGGTCGGCTGCTGGATGGCGGCGGCAAGGTAGGC
This sequence comes from Streptosporangiaceae bacterium, assembly GCA_025964695.1. Classification (GTDB taxonomy): domain Bacteria; phylum Actinomycetota; class Actinomycetes; order Streptosporangiales; family Streptosporangiaceae; genus Actinomadura_E. The sequence goes on from JAOPYK010000291.1 coordinate 2,820, forward strand.
GCCCTGCGCGGCGGTGAGCTTCTCCACCGGCAGCCCGAAATAGGCGCGGGCCGCCGCCTCGATGCCGTACGCGTCCCGGCCGAAGTAGATGGTGTTCAGGTACTGCTCGAGAATCCAGTCCTTGGACTTCTCGTTTCCCACCTTCATCGAGATCATGATCTCTTTGAGCTTGCGGAAGACGGTGCGCTCCTGGCTGAGCCCGCTGTAGTAGTTGCGGACCATCTGCTGCGTGATGGTGGAGCCGCCCTGCACCTGGCCGCCGGACACCGTCGACCACATGGCGCGGGCGGTGCCTTGGACGGACACTCCAGGATCCCGGTAGAAGCTGCGGTTCTCCGCGGCGAGCACCGCCTCCCGGACCGGCTTGGGCACCCTGTCCAGATCGACGATCGTGCGGTTGGGCCCCTGACGCGCGATCGGCGTCCTGCCGTCGGAATAGTAGAAGACCGAGCCCGAGGCGATGGAGGCGCTCTTGGCCGACGGGATGGGCGTCAGCAGGTAGGCGATGGTGAACAGCAGCATGCACAGACCGAACGCGGCGAGTACCCCGAACGCGGCGCGGCGAACATAACGGGCCTTCCGGCTGCGCTGCGCGGGGCCCGGCGGCCCGGTGACCCGTGAGCCGTCCTGGATGTCGGGCAGAGCGGTGTCGGGCAGAGCGGTGTCGGGCGGAGCGGTCTCGGGCACGGCACGGTCCGCGGGGTCGACCGAAGCGAAACGCTCGGTCACGCGCTCCTCCGGCCGCTCCTCCGGCCCGTCCGGCTCGATGGGCGTGTCGCTCGGGCCCATGCCGTTCCTGCTCACTTGCCCCCCGTGATCTGATCGTGACCGACGTTTACCCGAGGGGGTTCAGGTGGTCCCTCCTACGAATATGACGGTTACGAACGCGTCACGGTTGACACGTATCCGGCGGGGGACTCGTGCAATCCCCCGCCGGTCGTAGCGCCTCACGTGTGGCGGCCGTCAGTAGGCGGCCACGACGTCCACCACGAAGACCATCGTGTCGGTGCCCTTGATCTCGCCCTGGCCCTTGGAGCCGTAGCCGTCCTTGGGCGGGACGACGAGCAGCACGCGGCTGCCGACCTTCTGGCCGACCAGGCCCTTGTCCCAGCCGGGAACGACCTTGCCCATTCCGATGGCGGTGATGAAGGGCTCGCCGCGCTGCCAGGTGGAGTCGAAGACCTTGCCGTTGCGCCACAGCACCCCGTGGTACTGCATGACCAGGGTCTGGCCCTTGGTGACCACCGGGCCGGTGCCCTGGATCAGCGGCGTCGCCGACAACGTGTCCGGAGCGGCCGTTTTCGGGATCGTCACGGTTGGCGCCTGCCCCGCGGCCCCACCCGTCACCGTCGGCAGCTTCGGATCGGCCTGCGCGGGGGTGCCGGAGACCACCGAGTTCTTGTTGTAGGTGCCGACCACGTCCACCACGAAGACGAGCGTGTCGGTGCCGGAGACGCCCGCCTCCGGGCTGCCCTGCACGCCGAGTCCGTCCGCGGGCGGGATCTCCAGAAGCACGCGGCTGCCGACCTTCGCGCCGGTCAGGCCCTTGGTGAGGCCGGGCAGCGACTGATCGCTCCCGATCTGCAGCGGAGCGGGCTTGCCGCTCTTGAAGGTGGACTGCAGCAGCTTGTTCTTCTTGGCGCTCCACACATAGGTGGAGGCGTTGATGAAGGCGAAGTCACCCTTGGCCACCGCCACGCCCTTGCCCTTGATCACGGGGATGACCTTGGTGGACTTGAGCTTGGGGTCCGGCTTGACGCCCTTGAACGAGATGGAGGGCTCCTTGCCGAAGGCACCCCTGACCTGGATCTTCGGCTCCGGCCGGGTCATCCAGAATGTCGTCCCGCCGGCGACGGCCACTACCGCGACCACCAGGCCGGCGATGACGGCCCGCTTGCGCCGGGCGGCGTCCGCCGCCGTCAGCCCCGAGGGCTTGGAGCCGCCCTTGGACTTGATGCCATGCGGGGTGAAGTCCTTGCGGGAGATGTCCCGAGCGCTCGGCAGCTTCGCCTTCACCGCTGGCTTGTCATCCTCAGACATGCTTCCTCACTGTTCCGGCTCGACGACGACTGCGCAGGCGATCGCACACGGGATTTCCCACCCTGGCAGTAGATGGTGCATGACAGGGCGTAATTCCCACATAAAGACCTGATCGGCACACTCGCCGGGGACCCGGATCTCCGCCGACGGCGAGGAGTCACTGTGGGGATCACCTGTCCCGGTCCGCTGTGACGGACCCCACCGCGGAAATGAGTGAACACCGAATGGTCAAGATATCAGCGGTCCAGATGATGAGCGACGGAACCTGCGGGAGACCTACGAGGGTAGCGGCCACGAACCCGGCAAGGAAAGATCACAAAGCGGCGTGGCGTGGCCCGCAGCGCCCTGCCCGATGAATTTGACGAAACTTTACGTGGCGATGCGGAATCGGGCCGGGGAAGCCGCTCGTCGTCACCCGCTGATCGAAGGAGCAGTTCCCGTTGCCGCGCCGAGGTCACCGGAGTGGGGACGGACGGCAGGCCGCGGCGGCGGTGCAGGGTCCAGCAGGCCAGTCCTGCCACCGCGGTGCCCAGCAGGGCCACCGCGAGCGCCGGAGGGTGGGACCACCGATGGAGTGAGTACTGCTCCGCGAGGGGCATCCCCACCAGCCGGGTGAAGACGTATCCGGCGACGTTGAGCAGCCCCTGGGATAGGGCGAACACCCACACCGCGGCGGTATCGCTCATGAACAGCACGATGGTGGACGCCAGCGCCATGCCGGCGGCCAGGATCGTGATGACGCCGAGATAGGCCTCGATCTTGAAGGTCACCGGCAGCATGGCCAGATGGACGAGGGTGAGAGCGAGCATTCCGCTCACGGCCGTCCATCGAGGGAGGTTCGATGATGGCACGGTGGGTATTTCTCTCAGTCGGTCGAAAAGTCCGACTCTGAGAATGCCAAATCAATGGCAAACCACTGGTCAAGTCCTCCGTCGCAGCAAGATCTTCCGGCGAGCCCGTGGTGAAGGTGGGGGATCACCGGGCGCCGGCCGGTGCACGGCCATTGCGGCATGAACCTGGCCGTGATTGGTTCTAGCGTCACCGTCATGGACCACGACTTCCAGATCCGCCCGTTCCGGATCCACATCCCCCAAGCCGACCTGGACGACCTGCGCGACCGGTTGGCCCGTACCCGCTGGCCCGACGAACTACCTGGCGTGGGCTGGTCGTACGGGGTGCCGGTCGACCGGCTGAAGGAACTCGCCGCGCACTGGCAGACGACCTACGACTGGCGCGGCCACGAGGCCAGGCTTAACGGCTTCCCGCAGTTCACCACCACCGTCGACGGCCAGAACGTGCACTTCCTGCATGTCCGCTCACCCGAACCCGGTGCCCTGCCGCTGATCCTCACGCATGGCTGGCCGGGGTCGGTCGCCGAGTTCCTGGACGTGATCGGCCCGTTGGCGGATCCCCGGGCGCACGGCGGCGACCCGGCCGACGCGTTCCACGTGGTCGCCCCGTCGATCCCCGGCTACGGGTTCTCCGGCCCGACCACCGCGACCGGATGGGACGTGCCGCGCATCGCGCGTGCCTGGGCGGAGCTGATGCGCCGCCTCGGCTACGAGCGGTACGGAGCGCAGGGCGGCGACTGGGGCGCGCGGATCTCGCCGGAACTCGCCAGGATCGACCCCGCCCACGTCGTCGGTCTGCACGTCAACGCCTTCGTGGCGTTCCCGTCCGGGGACCCGGCCGAGACCGAAGGCCTGACCGAGGTCGAGCGGGCACGGCTGGAGGGACTCGGCCGCTGGAACGCCGAGCGATCGGGTTACGCACAGATTCAAAGCACCAGGCCGCAGACCCTGGCGTACGCCCTCGTCGATTCGCCCGTCGGCCAGCTGGCCTGGAACACCGAGTGGTTCGACGACTACGGCGGGAAGGTCGGCTCCGTCGACCGGGACGCCATCCTCACCAATGTGACGCTGTACTGGCTGACCGGCACCGCTGGATCCTCGGCCCGCCTGTACCGGGAGAGCGCCGCCTCCTGGGGACGGCAGGTTCAGCGGTCCGCCGTGCCTACGGGTATGGCGGTCTTCCCCGGAGACTCGACCATCCGGTCCTTCGCCGAACGTGAGCACACCATCGTGCACTGGTCGGAGTTCGACCGGGGCGGCCACTTCGCCGCGCTCCAGGCGCCCGACCTCCTGACCGCCGATGTCCGTGAGTTCTTCCGCCACGTCCGCTGGGACGGGAGCCGTTGACACTGGGGGGATGGGCCGGACGGTCAGTGCGTGGGTGACCTGGGGTCACCATTATCTCGGCGCCATCGGACCGTTCGCGGTGGGCGTCGAGTGGTGGTCGGAGGTCGAACCAGTCGTGGCGCACCTGCGTCGGGCGCTCGGCGTTCCGGTGCTGGTGCTGCGCCTGCTGCGTCCCGGCCGTGGTGCCGGGCCCCAACTTTCCCCAGCTCAACAGGGGCGGGCTCCTGGTAGGACCGGGCCGCCTGGGAAAGCCGGTACCAGGTAGCGTGGATACCGGGCTCGCCAGCCTGGAACGCGTCGGTGCATGGGTGATCGTGATGTCCACTGAACTGGGTGACTATCTACGGTCCTGCCGGGCCAGGGTCCGGCCAGAACAACTGGGACTGTCGGAGACGGGGCGCAGCCGGCGAGTGCCGGGGCTGCGGCGTGAGGAGCTCGCCCAGATCGCCGGGGTGAGCGTCGACTATGTGGTGCGTCTGGAACAGGGCCGTGCCAGGACGGCGTCGCCGGCCGTGCTCGGCGCGCTCGCGCGTGCGCTGAACCTGCTGCCCGACGAGTACGAATACCTGAAGGGGTGCGCTCAGGAGGACCGCTCCGGCGGCTCCCGGGCCGCGGTGCGTTCGAGCCGGTCACAAGGACATGACGTCCGGCCGCAGACGCAGCAGCTGCTGGACAGCATGCACGAGGTGGCCGCGATCGTGCTCGGCCGCCGCACGGAGGTCGTGGCGTGGAACGCCCTGGGCGCGGCGTTGATCATCGACTTCGGGAAACTCCCGTCGGCCGAGCGCAGCCTGGTCCGCCTGACGTTTCTCGAGCCCTCGGTTCGCGCGCTCTACGCGGACTGGCGGACGGTCGCCCGGGAGTGCGTTGCCTACCTGCGCATGGACGCCGGCCGGTCTCCCGATGATCCACGGCTCACGAGCCTGGTCGAGGAGCTGTCGGTCAGGGACTCCGACTTCCGCCGGTGGTGGGCGGATCACCGGGTGCGCGCGGTGCGCTTCGGCCACAAGGAGTTCCTCCACCCGACGGCCGGCCCGCTGACCTTGGACTTCCAGGCTCTGGATCTCCGGGACGATCCCTGGCAGACGATGCTCGTGTACACCGCCGAACCGGATTCGCGTTCATCGGAGGCCCTGCGTTTCCTGGCCGGCTGGACCGGCGCGGATGAGGTCGCCTCGCGGGCTTGAGCCGAGCCCGTCGCACGCGTGCGACCCTGTAAGTGGAGCCGTACGGCTCCGCAGAGGTTCCGGAGATGAGCCGCAATGAGCGTTACCACACCGGAGGTCTGGCTGATGACCTCCGACGAACACGACCTGATCCGGGCCACCGCGATCATCGCCGTACACCTCGATGACGACGGAACGGTGGCGGCCAGACTCGCCGACGCGGCACAGGAGACCGTGACTCTGGTGACCGGTTCCGCCGATGTGGCGACGCCTCCCGACTTCCACCGTCAGATGATCCGGATGGTCGCCGAACTGGCCGACAGCAGCGGGGCGCAACTCGTGCGAGCCCGCCGCGACCAGCGCGGCTGGCACTGGGTGGCCGAACCCCTCTAAGGGACACTCCGGGCAGTGGGCCGCACCGCGGTGAGGATCATGTAGCCCGCCCGTAACCTGCGCGAGCCTGTGCTGTCACGGCAGGGGGGTGTGCTGGAGGGGACTCGCAAGAGTGCGGGGCGTGTCTAGGGTTCCGCCGTGCCCACGGGACTGGTCCGAGAGGCACAGGCGAGGCCGTACAGCCTCGTTCCACGGCGGGACAAAAGCCCGGGAGAGCCGAACCTGAGCTCTCGGAGGGCCGCGTTGACCGTGACGTTGAATGATCTGCCCGGGGTCTGGCGGCGGTCGCTGCTGGCCTGGCCGGACGGCACCCGCGACACCACCACCACTGTCCTGTGGGTGCAGGGGCCGACGCTGTACGCGGACCTCCGGCAGGGCGTTCCGCACGAGGGAGCCGCCCGCCAGGGGGCAGAGGCGCTGCTCGTGCGCGCCGGGTCCTACATCGCGTATGCCACCAGCGAGCCGGAGATCTCGATCGGCCGCCTCGACGGCGACGGCTGGGTGGTCGGCTGGTCGAACCGCCCGGAGCTGCTCGGCGAGCGTCGCCCGCTGGAGCCCCGCGGCTGGCAGGTTTCGTACACCGAAGGAAAGGGTTTGTGATGACGTTCACCGAGATCCCCGTCGTCGACGTGTCCGGCCCCGTCGAGGAGGTCGCCGCCGCGCTCGGGCGGGCCGCCCGCGAGGTCGGCTTCATGTACGTCTCCGGGCACGGCATCGATCCACGGCTCTTCGACGGCCTGCTGGCGGCGACCCGCGAGTTCTTCGAGCTGCCGCAGGAGGACAAGATGCGGGTCTGGATCGGCAGGTCCAGCGACCATCGCGGTTACGTGCCCGAGGGAGAGGAGGGCTTCGCGGGCGGCGCCGTGGACCGCAAGGAGTGCTTTGACCTCGGGCTCGACCTGCCCGCCGACGATCTGGACTATCTGGCCGGCAACCCGATGCTCGGCCCCAACCAGTGGCCCGATCTGCCCGGCTTCCGGGAGGCGGTGACGGCCTACTACACGGCGGTGATGGCGTTCGGGCGGGAGCTGTTCGCCGCGTTCGCGCTGGCGCTCGGCGAGCAGCCCGAGGTGTTCGCCCGGCATCTGACCAAGCCGCCCAGCCAGCTGCGGCTGATCCACTACCCGTTCGACGCGGAGGCCGAGGACCGGATGGGGATCGGCGCGCACACCGACTACGAGTGCTTCACGCTGCTCCGTCCCACCGGCCCCGGTCTGGAGGTGCTGAACGGCGCGGGCGAGTGGATCGACGTTCCGCCGCGCGGTGACGCCTTCGTGGTCAACATCGGCGACATGCTGGAGCTGTGGACCAACGGCGAGTTCGCGGCCACCACGCACCGGGTCCGCAAGGTCAAGCAGGAGCGGTACTCCTTCCCGTTGTTCTTCAGCGTGGACTACGACACCCCGGTCGCTCCGCTGGCCAGGTTCGTCACTCCCGGCCGGCCCGCCCGCGCCGGTCTGGTCGCGGGCGAGCACCTGTTCGCCCAGACCGCCCAGACGTTCGCCTACCTGCGCGCTCGCCTCGCCTCCGGCGAACTGGTGCTCCCTGACGGCTTTCTGGCCCCGTCCTCCTTCGGCCAGCGACCTTCGTGACCGTGTCCCACCGGCTTCACGGGCGTTTGCCCGCACGCTCATCGTTTTCGGTGATAACCGGCCCGGCGGTTGCTGATTTCCCCGTTCCGCGACGAGGAGGACAGTGGGCCTCAGGCCGCGTTACCGCTGCTGCGAGCGCCGGTCGCCGACCGGCCGGAGCACTCGGCGGCCGAAGAAGTAGGCGAAACCCATGGTCATCATCGTCACCATCCTCGTCGTGCTGGCAGTTCTGGGCTTGCTGACCCTGGCGCTGTCGGTACGGATCGTCCAGCAGTACGAGCGTGGGGTCGTGTTCCGGCTCGGGCGGGTGCAGGAGGACGTGCGCATGCCGGGACTCGCTCTCATCGCTCCCGTCCTGGATCGGCTCCAGAAGGTGAACGTGCAGGTCGTCACGGCCAGTGTGCCCGCTCAGGACTGCATCACCAGCGACAACGTCAGTGTCCGGGTCGACGCGGTGGTGTACTTCCGGGTCGTCGACGCGGTCAAGGCCACCGTCAACGTACAGAACTACACCTACGCGGTCTCGCAGGTGGCTCAGACCTCGTTGCGGGCGGTCATCGGCCGCGCCGATCTGGACGCTCTGCTGTCCCAGCGGGAGCGGCTGAACGCCGAACTCACCGCCATCATCGACGGGCCCACCGAGCTGCCCTGGGGCGTGAAAGTGGAGCGCGTCGAGGTGAAGGATGTGGCGCTACCCGAATCCATGAAGCGCTCCATGTCGCGCCAGGCCGAGGCCGAGCGTGAACGCCGTGCCCGGGTCATCACCGCCGACGGCGAATACCAGGCCTCCACCAAGCTCGCGCAGGCCGCGGCCGCCATGTCCGCGGACCCCGCCGCGCTGCAGCTGAGACTGCTTCAGACCGTCGTCGAGGTCGCCGCGGAGAAGAACAGCACGTTGGTCATGCCCGTCCCGGTCGAGCTCCTGCGCTTCTTCGACCTGACCGCGCAGGACAGGCGGCCGCCCGTCCCCGCCGTCGCGGAAGCGCCCGCCGCCATCCCCGTTAACGTCCCGCCGGACGCGTCCCTCCTCGACGGAGAGCAACTCCTGGACGCCGAGACCCGGGTTCCGGCAGCGCAGAACTAGAGCACGATCCAGGCCGTCGGAAGCTCCTCTCCTGCGACCGCTCGTACGCCTGTTAGCGCGAGCGGTCGTAGGACTTCCGTGCGGCTGCCGGCGCCGACTTCGTGATCGACGGCGGACTGAACACCACTTTGTGACATCGGCCCAAGGTTCCCGGACTGGTCAGAGATGCCCGGCCGCGTCCGGCGAAAGGATGCCCTCGACCAGGTCAGTGCCGCCCGGAGTACGAGGCGGTGGCGAGTACACCGAGCGGCCCGGAGTTCGAGGCGGCGGGGAGTACTCCGACCGGTAGCGAACCGCTCACCAGCCAGCAGCGTCTACAGTGTCGTAAAACTTCTACTTTCGAGTAGAAGTTGAGCCTGGTCCCGTGTGCCCTTCAATCCGTCCATCGCAGCCGGGGTGACGGCGCAGGCACATGCCGGTCCAGCCGACTCTCTGACGTCGACCCCATGGAAAGGGGACAACATGCTGATGGCGGCCGCGGGCCTGCACGCCGCTGCGACGCACACCGGGGTGGCGGCGCTCAATCCGCTCGACGCGACCTCGCTGCTGACCAGCCTCGGCACGTTGGGGGTCTTCCTGGTGCTGTTCGCCGAGACCGGCCTGCTGATCGGGTTCTTCCTGCCCGGTGACTCGCTGCTGTTCACCGCCGGCCTGCTGTGCACCACGTCGGCCACGAACAAGGTCCACCTGTCACTGCCGCTGGTGTTGCTGGCCGCGGTGGCCGGTGCCCTTCTCGGCGCACAGACCGGCTTCTGGATCGGCCGTAAGGGAGGACGCTCGCTGCTGGCCCGTAGCCGCAACGTCCACCTGCGGCGCGGCGCGGACCGGGCAGAGGAACTGCTGGCCCACTACGGCCTGGGTAAGGCCATCGTGCTGGCCCGGTTCATCCCCGTGGTCCGCACCGTGCTCAACCCGATGGCCGGTGCGCTGAACGTACCGACCCGTACCTTCACCTTCTGGCAGGTCAGCGGCGGGCTGGTGTGGTCGGTCGGCGTCACCCTGGCCGGCTACGCACTGGGCTCCACGATTCCCGGCATCGACACCTACCTGCTGCCGATCGTCGCGGTGATCGTCATCGTCTCGCTGATCCCCGTCGCGCTGGAACTGCGCCGTTCCCGTCAGCGCAACCGGACCGTAGAGGCCGGTCTTCACGGGGAAACAGGGGACGAAGGAAGTCTCCCCTCGTGACGTGAGGCCTGGCGGCGCCCCGCCATGCCCGCGGAGATCAGGGCGGGCGGCGGAAAAGGCTGGGCCCGTCCAAGCCGACGTTGGTCCGTTCGGCTGGGGCGGGCCCATGAGTCGCCGGTTTCGGCTACTGCGCGAAGCGAACGCTCCCGAACTTCGCGTTGACCATCTCGTGTCCGAGGTGCAGAGTCGCGATGGGGTTTCCCTTGCAGGTCGGTCCGGAGAACAGCTGAGCGTCGCTGTTGGTGGCGTTGGAGGTCTGACCGCCTGCGTTCCCGACCGGGATGCACTGGTTGTCCTGCGGGTTGTTGAGCGTCAGGGCGACGTTCCCGGGCTGGGTGTGGAAGGTGAACTGCCCGGTGGCGGCCTGGGCGATCGAGGGAACTCCTACGAGGGTGAGCGTGCCGGCGGCCAGAGTGGTGGCGACGGCGATGGTGACACGACGCATGGGTGTTGCTCCTCCATAGGCGGTGATCAATTACTCAGAGTCTACATAAGGCGACTGTGAGTAACAGCTTATGAAGGCTCGGGTCGTGTCGGCCGTCGCTCGTTCTCCGGATTGGGTTGTGTTTCCCCAGGTCACCCTGCGGTTACAGGACGAGAGCGTGATTCGTCCGAGTGTTCAACGGTGTCGTCGTTCGGAGCACGGCGCCGGCGACGGAAGCGCGCGTCGGGACCGTCCGGCTCCCGGCCGTGTTGATCCTTTCCAGTTCGGCACCTGACCCCCTGCAGGCGAGGTGTTCACCTCCTACAAGACGTGCTCGGATACCCGGCAAGACCACTACAAGGTGAGCTGAGCGCACGCGAACCGCGAACCCGATGAGCAGGAGTACCAGCATGTTGCTCGAGAACAAGAACGCCATCATCTATGGAGCCGGCGGATCGATCGGCGGCGGCGTCGCCCGTACCTTCGCCCAAGAGGGGGCCACGGTCTTCCTGGCCGGACGCACCCACAAGACCCTGGATCAGGTGGCGGAAGACATCACCGCCGCCGGTGGGCGGGCCGAGGTGGCCGTCGTCGACGCCCTCGACGAGCAGTCGGTCGACGAGCATGCCCGTGCCGTGGTCGCACAGGCGGGCACGATCGATGTGTCGTTGAACCTCATCACGCGCGGGGACGTCCAGGGGATTCCGCTGGCCGACATGACGACGGCCGACTTCACCCGTGCCATCACGACCGGGATCATGACGAACTTCATCACCGCGCGGGCGGCGGCGCGCCACATGATCGAGCAAGGCTCCGGCGTCATCCTCGCGCTCAACAGCGGATCCGCTCACGGAAGTCCCATGATGGGTAGCACCGGCCCCGCCGACGCGGCCATCGACACCCTCATCCGTAACCTGGCGGTCGAGGTGGGACCACACGGCGTCCGCGTCCTCGGCCTCTGGGCGGCTGGGGTTCCCGAAACGCTCACGCCGGAGAAGCTCGCCGCGGTCAACGGCGACATGCGACTGGACGACGCGGCCCTCCAGGGGCTGCTCGATCGCCTGGCCGAGATGCGGATCCTGCGCCGCTCACCCCGGCTGGCCGAGATAGCGGCCACGGCCGCGTTCCTGGCCTCCGACCAGGCCGCCGCCATCACCGGCAGCTTCGTCAACGTCACCGGGATGTTCCCCAGCTAGACAGCGCACCTCCCAGGAAAACGATCCCTGCCGGCATGACGGCACGATCTTCCCGGGTGGTGGAACCACCTGCCCGGTATCCTCGTGAGCGCGGTCCTCACCGGCCTCGGGCTGATCGTGGTCGCGAGGATTCTGAAGGTCGGCGTGCAGATGCAGGACGACCTCGCGGGCACGGTGTGAGCCTGGCCGTGGGAGACGAGATCGAGCACCGCGTCGAGGTCCATCTGGACCGGCTCCTGGAGGATCGCGGCATGACGCTCACCGAGTTGGCCGACCGTGTCGGCGTGACGGTGGTGAACCTGTCGATCCTCAAGAACGGCCGGGCCAAGGCCGTCCGGTTCTCCACCTTGACCCGGCTCTGTGAGGTCCTGGGCTGCCGGCCCGGTGATCTGCTGACCGTCGGCGATCAGAACTCAGCGAACACCGAGCAGGTATCGCTCGAGGAACTCGTTGGTGAATGTGCCGGCCGGGTCATAGTGACGTACGAGATCGTGGAAGTCCGGCAGCCGCCGATATAGGGACCGCACGACCTCGGGTGGGGTGGTGAAGAGCTTTCCCCAGTGCGGCCTGGCGTCGTAGGGCGCCAGACGTTCCTCGAGGAGCCCGAGCACCGGCAGCACTGCACGGGTGTCCTCGACCCAGGTGAAGTGGAGCCCCACGGTGTCCTGCTGGTAGGCGGGGCTCATCCACAGTTCGTCCGCGGCGATGGTGCGGATCTCCGAGATCTGCAGGATGGGAGCCACCCGGTCGCGAACCCCGTCCACCGCACGCAGGGCGTCGATGGCGTGCCGCCGGGGCACGAGGTACTCCGACTGGAGCTCAGCCCCGCTGCTGGGAGTGAAATCGGGCCGGAAGTGCGGCAGCCGCTCGAACCACGGGCCGGGTACGCCCAACTGCTCGGTGCAATGCACAGCGGACATGCCGGGCACCGGATGCCGTGGGCCGTCGGCCGGCCGCGCCCCGAACCAGTCCTCATCCGTCGGCCAGGTACCGGCTCGGCCGACACGGCGCTTCACCCATACCTGGTCGATCCGCGAGTCCCGCCAGCCGGTGAACAGGCTCACGCTGTACGCGCTGGAGACGAGATCGGAGAAGTGCTCGTCCAGAACCCCCAGGGGGAGCCCTTCGTAGACGTACTGCCGTACGTCGAACGTCTGCGTGATGTCCAGGGTCACGCTGACGACGACTCCGAGGGCGCCGAGTCCCACGACGGCCCCGCGGAACCGGTCCCCGTCCCGGTCCCGGCTGAGCGAGACGAGGTCGCCGTCCGCGGTGACCATTTCCAGCGCCGACACCGCCGTGGCGAGGTTGCCGTTCGAGTCACCCGAGCCGTGCGTCGCCGTGGCGACCGAGCCGGCCACGGAGATATGGGGGAGGGACGCGAGGTTGGGCAGGGCATACCCTTTGCCGTGCAGTCGCCGGCCCAGCTCCGCGTATCGCATGCTCGCACCGACCTTGACCGTGGCGGTGGCAGTGTCGATCTCCATCCTCGCCGGCAGCTCCGCCAGCGAGACCAGAACGCCCGGCGTGTCGGCGATGTCGTTGAAGGAGTGCCCGCTGCCCAGGGTACGGACCTTCCCGCTGTGCGCGATCAGGCGCTGCAACTGCTGCAGCGACGTCGGCCGGTGGACGCGGTCCGCCCGGAACGTGACGTTACCCGCCCAGTTCGTCAATCTCCCAGCCACCGGTACCCCCACCTTTCATCCAGCAGAAGCGTTCGCCGGCCGCTTCAGGCCGCGATCGCGTCCATACAAGGCAAGGTATCGGGAGACTTCCTGGCGAAGCGGTGCCCGGGGCGTCCCTGGTCGCACGGGCCCGCGGTCTGTGCAGGGAAACAGGTTGGTCTCATGGCGGGCCGGCCGGGGGGCAGATGCCGGTCCACTGACCTGCGCGTACGGTGAAGAGATGAGGGGGCGGAAGGTCGCTTACGCGATCATGATGGGCACCTGCGTCACACTGATCGTGCTGGCCTGGTTCGTCGTCCGGCTCTACTCGACTCCGGCCGCGATCGTCATGTCCCTGATCGCGATGGTGATCCCGCCGTTCGCCGCCATCGTCGGCAACCGCGACACCGATCACAGCGACAACACAGACCAGCACTCGTGACCGTCAAGGCCGCCGGCATGAGCGACACCGCCGTCCGCGTCGACAAGCCGAGTGAGGTCCCCGCACTGCGAAGGTCTGAGGCGATGCTCACCCGCTAGTGCGCTGATCGCATAGGTTCGCCGGGTCCGAGACGATGACCAGACACAATGAGCCCGACATGCTCCCGTTCCCGGCAGAAGGTACATCCCTTGAAATACGTCTTGTTCTACGAGTCCGCTGATGACGTGGCGTCCAAAGCTCCCGCCCACTACGCCGACCACAGCGCCCGCGCGCAGGAGTTCCACTCCCGCGGCGTGTTGCTGTCGATCGGTGTGTTCGCCGATGCCCAGAACGAAGGGGCCATGGCGGTGTTCACAAGCCGCGAGGCGGCGGAGGAGTTCGCGAAGGAGGACCCCTTCGTGATCAACGGTGTGGTCAGAGACTGGCGAGTCTGCGAGTGGATGGAGGTCCTCGGCGCCAACTAGTCCTCACATCTCGCGTGCCTCTGGCCTACGCCGGCATTGGCTCGCGACATACGGCCATCCAGCTGCCTATTGTTCAGGCAGCCGGATGACTGCATATGAGGAATGGCGAGAGATGGAGAGGCGTCGCAGGGGTCCGGCACGGCAGGTGCGGTAGCCGTTGGCGTCACTTGCGCGCGGGCCCTTGGGGGTGCGGCGCGGCGACCGACCCTGGGAGAAGGACCGCGCCGGTCACGCGGAATCGCGAGCGCCCCAGAAAATTTGTGCTCCGAACCTGTTCATATGGCGAGAGGTATGTCACAGTATGTCCCACTCACTCGGCCGAGCGAGCGCTCGGTAGCTCGGCTCTTCTCATGAGTTTCGGACACATGGAGGTACGGGATGACCTTGACGGCTGGGGTCGACACGGCGGAGGCCGATGCCGTGGAGGTGTTCTCCACATGGCTGGCCGATTTCGCCGGATCGATGGAGTCCGCGGACGTGAAGGGGGTCACTCGTCTGGTCACAGATGACTGCTGGTGGCGGGACCTCCTGGCGCTGACCTGGGACCTGGGCACGTTCCGTGGTCCCGACGAGGTGGCCGCGATGCTGACTACCCACCTGCACCGGGCGGCCCTCGGGGCCGTGTCCGCGGTGACCGAGTACGCCCCCCGTCATCAGACCCCAGAGACGGGTGAGCCGTGGGTAGAGGGCTTCTTCACCTTCGAGACCGCCCTCGCCGTCGGCCGCGGCGTCGCACGGCTCCGGTCGGTCGACGGTGAGTGGCGCGCCTGGAGCGTCATGACCGGCATGGAGGACATCAAGGGTCGAGAGCGCGCGCTGGGTG
>JAOPYK010000302.1 GCA_025964695.1 Streptosporangiaceae bacterium
CTCAAGGGTGAGCGCCGCGCGGCGCGTCGCGCTGTCGAAGACGATCGGAAGGTCAGGTCGGGCGCTCGACGCGGCCAGGACGGCCTGGGGCAGCGTGACGTGGCCGTACACGCCCGTCGCGTACCAATGCTCCGCCCGGTCCCGCGCATCCCCGTCGTCGGCCGGCACCGTCACTTGCGACCTCCCGCGTCATGGTCGTCCATGGAAAGGTCCGCCTAAAGGTGCGGCTGGCCGCGGCGGAACGCCGCGGCGCCGGCCGCGACCACCGCACCGTCGCGGCCCTCGTCAACGAGCGTGGAGCGGACCACCACCCGCCCGCCCAGGCCGGCCCACCCGTCCGCGAGGACGAGGAACGGGCCGGCGCGGCCCGGGGCCACGAAGTGGACGTCCCAGTCCTCGACCTGGACCGCGTCGGACCCGGCCAGCTCGGCGGCCAGCTCCATGGCCGCGGCCTCGAGCACGACGTGGATCGGACCCAGGTGCAGCGACGCCGAGGTCGAGGCGAGACGGGAGGTGAGGGCGGGCAGGCGCCAGCCGTCCGAATGCCGCTGCGCTCCGAAAACGACGTGGAGCGGAGGGAGATCGGCCGTGTCGGTCATCTCGGGCGGCGCGTCCACGGGCCGGAACGATGGCGGGGCGTCGCCGAGCTTGACGCCGACACCGGTCGTGACAGCGATGAGACGGGAGGGGTCGGCGGCGTCGGTGATCTCGGAGCGGCTGAATCCCATTCTGCCGCCGCGCCGCACGGTGGTGCGGGACACGCGGATCTCCGCGACGTCGCGGGCGTCATCGATGATGTGCAGCCCGTAGGTGACGGGCGCGGGGACCGCCTCGCGATCACGCCAGCCGCCGGTCTCCGGAGCGGCGATCGCGAGCGGCGCGGCCATGATCCCACCGGCGCCGTTCCGCATGTCGCGGCGCAGCCGCACCGTGTCTGGGTCCTCGGCCTGGTTGAACGCCCGGCCGAGGTACCAGTAGGTGATGAGGCCGTCGGGACCCATCATCTGCCGGAGTCGATCCCAGTACTCCTCTGCCGGCCCCTCACGGATGTCTCGCACCATCCGGCTACCTCCTTCGCCAGCACTACATGTGACGCCACCGGAAGTCGCGGCACCCATCGGATCGCCCACCGGGCCTGTCATGTGCGCCGACAGACCACGCTCGGCCGAGAGAACATCATTACCGTTTAGTGCAACCGTCGTAGTAGTCGTACGGCAGTTGAGATACTACAGTCTCTAGAGTGTTGTTACCCGAGGGATAGCCGGCGGTTCGGCGCTGGCGGAGGGGGCCTCTATGACAAAGCCGTTGTACATCTTTGAAGGGCTGGCCGAGACCGCACATGGATCTTGAACTCACTCCAGACCAGGAGTTGCTGCGGGATACGACCCGCAAGTTCCTCCAGGCGACCATCCCTTTGACGGAGGTCAGGGCCCTTGCCGCGGACCCGGCCGGGTTCGACCGCGGATGGTGGAAGAAGGGGACCGAGCTCGGCTGGACGTCGCCGCTCGTCGACGAGGAGCGCGGCGGCGGAAGCGTCTCCGGCGAGGGACTGCGCGACCTGGCGCTCGTCGCGGAGGAGATTGGCGCGATGGTGTCGCCGGGTCCGCTGATCCCGACCAACGTCGTCGCGCAGACCCTCTCGCGCGACGCCTCCGACGGGCTCGCCGGGCGCGTCCTGCCGGGGCTCCTGTCCGGTGAGTCGGTCGCCGCCTGGTGCGTCGCGGAGCCGGGTCGGCCGCTCACCCCCGACGGGATCACGCTGCGGGCACGACGCGACGGCGACGAGTTCGTCCTGGACGGTGTGAAGCGGCCCGTCGAGGCGGGCGGCGAGGCGGACTGGCTCCTCGTGACGGCCACCGGACCCGACGGCCTGTCCCAGTTCCTCGTTCCGTCCTCGGCGTCCGGCCTGCGAATCACGCCGCTCCGCGGGCTCGACCTTGTCCGCCGGAACGCCGAGATCCGGTTCGAGGATGTCCGGGTGCCAGCGTCCGCCGTCGTGGGCGTCCTCGGCGGCGCGTCGCTCTCGTTCGAGCGGCAGATTCAGACCGCGCTCGTCCTCCAGTGCGCAGAGATCGTGGGCGCGACCGACCGGGTCTTCGACTTCACCGTCCAGTACGCGTTCGACCGTTCGTCCTTCGGCCGGGCGCTCGCGTCCTATCAGGCACTCAAGCACCGCTTCGCCGACATGAAGCTATGGATCGAGTCCGCTCAGGCCATAACGGTCGACGCCACGAGGGCCGTCCAGGCTGATGCTTCCGATGCTGCCGAGGTCGTCCGGATCGCCAAGGCCTACGTTGCCGACCGGTGCCCCGAGCTGATCCAGGACTGCATCCAGATGCACGGCGGGATCGGCGTGACCTGGGAGCACGACCTCCACCTGTACCTCCGCCGAGTCGTCCTCCACCGGGAGACCTACGGCGACCCGATGGAGCACCGCGACCGAGTCGCGATCCTCGCCGGCCGATAAGGAGAATCATGACCGTTGCGACTACGGCGCCGGGTGGGCCGCCCGAAGACCTCGACGCCTTCCGGACGCGAACGAAGGAATGGGTCACCGCGAACCTCGAGCCCCTCAACGGCGCCGATCCCTACATAGGCCACGCCAAAGACGACGCCGATCACGTCGTCCGCGCCAAGACGATGCAGTGCAAACTCTGGGAAGCCGGTTTCGCCGGCCTGTGCTATCCCGTCGAGTACGGCGGGCAGGGGCTGCCCGCGGAGTACCAGGACGCATTCATCGAGGTGACGTACGGCTACGAGCTGCCGATCCTGTTCAACACTCCGACGTTCACGATCATCCTGCCGACCATCCTGGAGTTCGGCACCGAAGAGCAGAAGCAGCGCTTCATCCCCGCAGCGCTCAAGGGTGAGGAACTCTGGGTCCAGTTCCTCTCCGAGCCGACCGGCGGCTCCGACCTCGCGGGGGCGCTCACCCGAGCGGAGCGCCACGGCGAGGCGTTCGTCCTGAACGGCTCGAAGATCTGGAGCACATACGCGTGGAAGTCGGACTACGCACTCTGCGTGGCCCGTACCGACTGGGACGTGCCAAAGCACCGGGGTCTAAGTGTCCTCATCGTCAAGGTGCACCAGCCCGGGATCACCATCACGAAGATCAAACACGTCGATGGGACCGAGGATTTCTGCCAGGAGTTCTTCGACGACGTCCCCATCCCCGTCGACCACGTCCTCGGTCAGGTGAACGACGGATGGAACGTCGCCTCCAGGCTCCTCTCGCACGAGCGGGAAGCGGTCAGCGGCTCCTCGCCGTACGCGATGATGCCGCGGACGGCTGCACACGAGAGCGCCCAGATCGGCGCCATGGTGCTCACGCAGGTGTCCGGCGGCGCGGACGACCCGCGGGTACGCCAGCTGATCGGCGAAGCCCGTGTACTCACTCGAGTCCACACCGCGCTGGTCGGCCGAATCGGAACCTCCATCAAGACCGGCCGCTTGCCGGCGGCGGCCGGATCGATCCCACGGCTGTCGAACGGGATGCTCCGGGTCAGGCTGGCCACCATCACGCTCGAGATCGCGGGCGATCGCGCCGTCGCCTGGCAGGACGGTGACCCGGTCGGGGACCTTGGTGTCGCCTATCTCGGCCGTCAAGGAGTGTGTCTCGGTGGCGGCACCACCGAGATCGCACGCAACATCATCAGCGAACGCGTACTCGGGATGCCTCGCGAGCGTGCCGAAGACCTGGACCGCCCGTTCCGGGACGTGCGGACCAACGCAGCCGCCCTGCGGAATCAACCCTGACCGGACCATCAGGAGGAACCATGGGAAAGCTGGACTTCCCGGTATTCGACGCAGACAACCACCTGTACGAGACCGAGGACGCGTTCACCCGCCACCTGCCCGCGGAGTACAAGGGACTCTTCAAGTACGTGCAGGTGAACGGCCGCACGAAGATCGCCGTCGACAACGTCATCAGCGACTACATCCCGAACCCGACGTTCGAGGTCGTGGCGCGGCCCGGGGCGTTCGCGGAGTACTTCTCCGGGAACAATCCGGAGGGCAAGACGTTGCGCGAGATGGCGGGGAAGCCGATGCGAACGAGCGAGGCCTTCCGCACCGCTGAGCCGCGCCTCACACTGCTCGACGAACTCGGCGTCGACGCCGCGCTGATGTTCCCGACTCTGGCCAGCCTGCTCGAGGTCCGGCTCGCCGACGATCCGGAACTGACATGCACCGTCATCCACGCGTTCAACCAGTGGCTGTACGACGAGTGGACCTTCAACTACGAGGACCGGATCTTCGCCACACCGATCGTGAACCCCTCTATCCCTGAGCGCGGCGTGGCCGAACTCGACTGGCTGCTCGAGAGGGGCGCGAAGGTCGTGCTGATGCGCCCCGGACCGGTCGCCGGCCACCGGGGCACCCGGTCCCCGTTCCTACCGGAATTCGATCCTTTCTGGGCGCGGGTGGCGGACTCGGGTGTCCTGGTCACCCTGCACGCGTCCGACTCCGGCTATCAGCGGTACGTCAACGACTGGGAGGGTACGAGGCGGGAGGCGCTGGCGTTCAAACCCAACCCGTTCCATGACGCCGTCACGCCTGGTCGGGCCATCAACGACACGATCACCTCGGCGATCTGCCACGGCATGCTCAGCCGATTCCCGGCCGTCAAGCTCGCGAGCGTGGAGAACGGAGGAAGCTGGGCGATCCCGTGCCTGAAGGCAATGGAGAAGACGTACAAGAAGATGCCCCAGGAGTTCGCAGAGCACCCCCGTGATGTGTTCCTGCGCAACCTCTGGATCAACCCGTTCTGGGAAGACTCCATCGAGGACCTTGTGAACCTCATGTCGCCCGAACACGTCGTGTTCGGCTCGGACTACCCGCATCCCGAGGGCATGGCGGACCCGCTCCACTGGGCCAAGGAGATAGGCGAGGTGTTCCGGGCCGCCGACGTGCGCAAGATGATGGGCGGCAATATGTACGGCCTTCTGGGGCTGACGCCAAGGGGCGCCTGACAGGTCGATGCCGCGCTGTCTGGAATTGCCGAATCCGTCCTAAGGGCTTGGCGGAAGCGGACCGTGGTCGCCGTGACGTCCTTGACGGTGCGCTCGCCCGCAGCGATGTCGCGTACTGCCAGGGTGACCTCGGCACCCGTAGTGGCCACTCTCGCGCGCCACATAGCGCGCCTCAGGGCCCAAGTCCGCCCAGCCCACCCTGTCGTCGGGATACGGATCGAGCCACATAGTCGCAGCGAGCGGCGCAGCGCCCGGGCTGAGATCGGTCGGCAACTCCCAGCAGCCGCGAAGCCGTCCTGCGATCCTGTCCGAGCCGAGCCGCTGGGCATGGCAAAACCCTAGATCAGGCCCTGTGCCACGATTCTCGGCACCCGCACGCTGGCCTCGCGACCACGCTGCGCAACTGTTTCGCCAACAAGCCCCGACCTGGCCGGAGAGAGATCGCATTGACAGATGCGAGGAGCCAGGCTGATCATGAGCGCGTTTGGATTTGCTGTTTCCTGTTGGAAAATGTCCACTTCGCGGGAGTGTGTGAGCATTTCGATGTTTGAGGAGGTGCGATGTTCGGGAACGTGCTCAGTAAGGTCACTTCCGTGGCCACGGCACTGGTGTGCGTCATCGCTGTCGGCCTCTCTCCAGCTCGAGCGGCCGTCGGCAGTCCCGCGACGGGAACCGTCACGGTCGAAGGTGGCGGAAGAAGCCAGGGCTTCGACGCATCCTGGAAATTCGTCCTTGTCAATCCGAACGACATCACGGACCCGATGGGTGCCTATGCGAACGCATTCCGGCCGGGCTATGACGACTCCGCCTGGCGGAGCGTCGACCTCCCCCACGATTGGAGCATCGAACTCACCCCGACGCCCACCGGAAATGCCAGCAGCGGCGCCGGCTTCCTGCAGGGCGGTCTCGGCTGGTACCGCAAAACCTTCACCCTGCCACGGTCGATGGCCGGTAAGCGGATCTCGGTCGAGTTCGACGGCGTCTATATGGACTCCTACGTCTACTTCAACGGCCAGATGCTCGGAAACCACCCGTACGGTTACACAGGTTTCAACGTCGACCTGACCAATCTCGCCCACACGGACGGGAAGACGGCCAACGTGCTGGCCGTGAAGGTCCAGAACCGGTTGCCCAGCAGCCGTTGGTACTCCGGCAGCGGTATCTACCGCCACGTGCACCTGGTGGTCACGGACTCGATCCACACGGCTCGCCACGGCGTCTTCGTCACGACGCCGAACCTTGTGACCACCTACGCGGCGGGGTACGCGAACGTGCGTGTCGAGACCAGCGTCGCCGACGACGCGGGCGGAACCCAGCCGGTCGATGTCGTCTCCACGGTCCATGGCCCCGATGGAAGAACCGTCGCGTCGCATCGGTCCACGGCCACGGCCGGCGCACAACCGGCCGGCGACGACCTCCGGATCGATCACCCGGCGCTGTGGTCCATGGGTCACCCCTACCTGTACACGCTGCAGACCGACATCGTGGCGGCGAACCGGACGGTCGATACCACCACAACGACCTTCGGTATCCGATGGTTCACACTCGATCCGACGGGTGGCTTCTCACTCAACGGCGAACGCATGAAGATCCAGGGCGTTGACCTGCATCATGATCAGGGCGCGCTGGGCAGCGCGATCAATAGGGACGCGCTCGTACGGCAGATGACGATTATGAGGAGCATGGGAGTCAACGCCCTGCGGACATCCCATAATCCACCGTCGCCAGAGATGATCGACGTCTGCCAGCGGCTCGGCATCGTCATGATGGTCGAGGCATTCGACACCTGGCGCACGCCCAAGGTCAAATACGACTACGGGCGGTTCTTCGATGCCAATAGCGAGGCCGATATCAAGGAGATGGTCAACGCCGCCAAGAACTCCCCATCGGTCATCATGTGGTCCATCGGCAACGAGATCCCCGACTCGACATCGGCGTCGGTCGGCGTGCCGATCGCCAAGCGGCTGATCGCGAACGTGAAGTCGATCGATACCAGCAGGCCCATCGTGATGGGATCTGACAAGTACCGCAGCGTGCCGACGCCCGGGTCGGCCCAGGACCAGATCCTCGGACTGCTCGACGGCATCGGCCTGAACTACAACACGGCTGCGTCGGTCGACGCGCTCCACGCGCGATACCCGACGAAGTTCTTCTTCGACTCGGAATCTTCCTCCGAAACGTCCACCCGCGGTGTATACCAGGACCCCGAGCAGCTCAATACCGGTGAGAACTACACGCCCGGAAAGCGGGGGGCCTCTTCTTATGACAACAATCTCGCCGAGTGGACGATGAGCGGCGAATACGGTCTCAAGAAGGACCGCGATCGCAAGTTCTTCGTAGGGCAGTTCCTTTGGTCGGGCATAGACTATATAGGCGAGCCGACGCCGTATGACGTCTTTCCGGTGAAATCCTCCTTCTTTGGAGCGGTGGATACGGCCGGCTTCCCAAAGGACATGTACTACCTGTTCAAGAGTCAGTGGACAACGCGGCCCATGGTCCACCTCCTACCGATGAGCTGGACCGGATATGCGCCAGGCCGACCCGTCCAGATCTGGGCCTACTCCAACGCCGACACCGTCGAGCTCTTCCTCAACGGCAAGTCTGTGGGCGTACGGAGGTTCGACCAAAAGACCACGACCTACGGCACGCCGTATCTCGAGACGACGCAAGCCACCGGTGACGACAAGACGGTCGTCTCAGGCCCCTATCCCGGCAGCTACACCAGCCCGAACGGTAGCGCGGGCAAGCTGCACCTGATCTGGAACGTCCCGTTCGCGCCGGGACGGCTGGTGGCCAAGGCGATGCGTGACGGCAAGGTCGTGGCCACTGACGAGGTGCACACCGCTTCGGCGCCGTCCACCCTGCGGCTCTCCCCGGACAAGAACGTCCTCGCCGCCGACGGGTCATCGCTGTCCTACGTCACCACCGACGTCGTCGACGCCCACGGCGTCACGGTTCCCGACGCCGGAAACCTCATCGACTTCACGGTCAGGGGTGGGACGCTCGCCGGTCTTGACAACGGCAGGGAAGAGGACGCGGAGAACTACAAGGCCTCCGTCAGAGCCGCCTTCAACGGCAAGGCCCTCGCGATCGTCCAATCGACGCGAAGGCCAGGCCCCATCACCGTCACCGCGACCTCGCCGGGACTGCGCCCGGCCACGGTGACCATCTCCTCCACGCCGACGTGGGCGAGCATCTCCGCCGACTCGACGACAACCACTTCGACGAAAACGGCTTCGGCGGCACCAGCGAACGTCCCCGTAGCGGGCAGGGCCCGTGTGGACGCGAGCTACTCCGGTGCCCCCGACACCCTCCCCGCCGCCATGCTGGACGGTGACCCGTCGACGGGCTGGTCCAATTACTACTACAAGGCGCCGACGGCGTTGCTGCCCGCCTTTAGCAGGGCCCACGCGAGCGACTGGGTCTCGGTGTTGTGGCCGAGCCCGCAGAGGCTCGGTACCGTGAAGGCTTATTTCACGATCGACGCCTCCAGGGATCTGCCCGCCGCGATCGACGTGACCTACTGGAACGGCAGCGCCTTCGTCCCCGTCAAGAACCTCCACATCGCCTGGGCCACCGCATCGAACGGGCCGACGGCCATCACGTTCGACCCGATCCACACGACGCAGGTCAAAGTGGACCTGACAAGCCGAGCGCCGGGAACGGCAACCGGCTTCTTCGAGATCACCGAACTCCGGACCGCCGCGCCCTGAGTCCAACTGCTGGGTCTCGACCATCATGTTCTTGCCTGTGATCCGGGGGGTGGCTGGAGGCGTCCACCCCCCCGCTCAGCCGTCGGCCAATACGATCATCCGTCGCCTGGGGCGAAGGTGAGCTGTGGGGTCTTGGCAGTTTTTTTTAGTCTAATTTTAGGGCTTGTATTAGGGTCCCCTGCGAGATGGTCGCCTACACGCGCCGCAACGGAGATGAGCAGCAGGCGAGCGCGATGCTGCGGCACCGCTCACACCTCAGCGACGTGGTGCACCGCGTCCAGGACCTGATCGACGGGCGGTTCACCGAGGCACTCCCGCTCACGAAGCTCGCCGCGGCATCGGGTGTCAGTGAACGTACCCTGACCCGGCTGTTCGTGCAGGTAACGGGGATGACACCGCTGCGCTACCAGCAGGTGCTCCGGATCGAGCGGGCCGAGCACGTGATCGGGCACGGCGCGACGGTGGAGGCGGCGGCCCGGGCAGCCGGTTTCCAAGACGCCCGCATGCTCCGCCGCCTCCGGGCCCGTCCCGACTCAGGACAACCGGCGGCCTGAGCCCGGTCTGATCTCTTCCCTGCAGCGCACGGTGTACCCACGACGGAATGCGGCGCCCCGCCCCGCTGGTCGTTGGCTCCTAACAGATCGTCAGGACGTCCACTTGGCGATGCGGACGAGGCGGTAGCCCTGCTTGTAGAACTTCGCCTCGTCGGCCATGAAGGTGGCGAAGGGGGCCGTCCAGACCTGCCATTTGCCGCTGCCGGGGCGCCACAAGCCGGTGTACGGCTCGGATCCGAGGCTGACGAGGCGCAGTCCGCCCTTGGCGTAGTTCATGTTGTCGTTGTGCCAGACGGTCGGCGACGTCGTCGTCCTGGCCTGCCAGTCGCCGGTGCCAGGCTCAAAGACGCTGACAAAATGCCAGGCGCCG
>JAOPYK010000325.1 GCA_025964695.1 Streptosporangiaceae bacterium
TCCAGATCCAGGTCTCCGACACCGGCACCGGCGGCTGGACCAACATCTACAGCACCACGACCGGCACCGGCGGCACCCAGACCCTCAACCTCACCGGCACCGGACGCTACATCCGGATGAACGGCACGGCCCGTAGCACCGCGTACGGGTACTCGCTGTGGGAGTTCGCGGTGCACACCGTGACGTCCTCAACGACCCCGACCCCGACGACGACCCCGGATCCCGGGTCGTTCTGGGGTGACACCAGCAGTATCCCCGCTGCCAAGAACGTCCTCATGCTAAAGATCCTGAACCGGACGAACGGCCACTACCCCGACAGCCAGGTCTACTGGAGCTACAACGGGCAGGTCCATTCGATCGCGGACCAGCCATACTTCGACATGCCGGTGAACTCCGCCGGGCGCATGTACTTCTACCTGGGCTCTCCGACCAGCCAGTATAGCGATTTCATCGAGTTCACGGTCGGGGCGTCGGTGTTCAACGGCAACACCACAAGGGTCGACGCGTTCAGCGTCAAGCTGGCCATGCGACTGCATGCCAGTGACGGTTACGACGCGTCCGTGGGCGAAGATCTCAGCACGTTCCAGGAGGATCGCTCGGCGACGTTCCAGCGGTTCATCGACGAAGTGCCGACCGAGTTCAAGCACCTGGCGCAGGTCCAGGCCCCGTACCGGATCCCCGCGCCGGGCAGCGACAGTGCGTTCCGAGCGGGAGGAGCGTACGCGAACTACCTCAGCAGCTACGCGGCGTCGGTCGGCGTTTCCGCAGCCACCTCCGACATCACCGGCTGCGCGGCCTCATTGGCCAACGACCCGGCCATGTGCTCCGCCCTCAACCGGCACGTCGCGCACCTGCCCCAGTCGCAATGGTCGGATCCGAGCCTGTTCTACAAGGCGGCCCCGGCGAACTACTACGCCAAGTTCTGGCACGACCACGCGATCAACCACCTGGCCTACGGCTTCCCCTACGACGACTACGCCGGCCAGTCCTCCTTCATCTCCCACGGCAACCCCCAGTACCTGCTGATCGCCGTCGGCTGGTAACCCTTGCGCAGGCGACCTGCCCATAGGTCGTCTTGGGTCTAGGACCTGTTCGGCGCGCAGAAGAATTCCGGGCCCGCGTCACGTCGACGCGGGCCCGGAACCGTTGTGCGGAGCGGATCTGAGGCTTACCGGTTGTTGACGTTGGCGGCGACGATCCTGGGGCTGAACTCGAACAGGTTCGGGTCGCGTGGGTCGATGGTCGCGGCCACCCAGTGGGTGTTGGCGGCGCCGAACGTCTCGACCCGGGTGAACTTCTCAACGACCTGGCCGTTGTCATAGTTCAGCGGCTTGTCCATCTTGAAGTAGTGGCTGTCACCGTGGACGAGCGCCGACTGGCCGGGGAACGCGATGACCTGCTTGCGCAGTTCGGGGACGATCTCGGTGAAGCCGTCGTACTGCGCGGGCTGCAGCTTCTGCTCGTTGTTGAAGTTCGGGTCGGCCTGCCAGTCCACGAGCACGCCCTTGAGCCCGAGCCGACGGGCCTGGTCGTACGACTCCGCCAGCCAATGGAGGTTGGCCTTCTCGCGCTGCTGGTGCTCAGCCGCCATGCGCGCTATCTCGCTGGCCGGCCGGCTCTCGCCGTCAACGCCCGCATGCGGCAGGTTGTCGTTGGAGCCCTGGACGTTGAGACCGATGTACATCACCGGACCTGACATCCAGCGGACGTTCTCCCGATACTTCTCATAGCCGGGCTCCGAGCTCTCCCGCTGCACGGTCAGGGTGTGACGCCCGAGGCTCTGGTCGGTCGGGTAGAAGACCTGACGCTCGTGGTCGAGCCGCTCGAGCGCGTCGAATCCCCCGGTGCCCGGGCCGTACCGCCCCCAGCAGTCCGTCCAGTCGTTGTCACCCGGCACCACGACAACGGGGCGGTTGAGACTGTTGAACGACGCGAGCGACTGGGTGTAGAGCTGGTCCGTGCAGGCGCCGTCGCCGCCCGCCTTCAGGTCACCGTCGAAGATCGAGAAGCGAATGTCGGACTTGTTCATGTCTGCGATCAAGTGCGGGTACTCGGTCCGTCCGGCGGCGCCGTAGGGCACGTCGCCGAAGAGCCCGATCGTGTAGGCGTGGTCATTGGCCTGGCCACCACCGTTGTTGCCATGTTCGGCGCGCGCGATGCCCACACCCATGGTCATGGTCATAACCGCAGCCGTCGCGGCCGCCGCGATCACGCGTCGCCTGATGCTCTGCATACCAGAAGCTCCGTCCGGGGGGAAAAGATCACGCGGAGCGTAGCTGGACGCGACTGCATGGCTCTGGCCTTGGAGATTGCACCAAAGTGGCGGTTCAGAAAACATGTACCGACATCTATTGGCGACCAAAACCGTACGCTGTGCGACCTGTTGCACCACTGGCGGCTGCGCGCCACCTCAAGACCCTCGACCACCGCACTCGCACGGCCGCCGGTTCGTGGCACGGGCATGGTGGAGTTGCCGGTCAGGAAAGGCTCTAGGCCGGCTCAAGGGCTTGCCCTGACCTGGGTGACGGATCACCCGGCCGCTGCGGCGTCGCCCCGACGGCACGTTCGAAGAGATCGACTGGGAGACGGCGATCCACGAGGTGGCCGCGCGGCTACGAAAGCGCGGGACTGACCGATCGGTCACTGCCGGGGCACCCCGTGGCACAAGCACGTCCCCGCCCGGCTCGAAGTCCTAT
>JAOPYK010000012.1 GCA_025964695.1 Streptosporangiaceae bacterium
CCGCCTGGCGAGGGCGCGTGGCCGCAGCAGCGCCAGCGCCGCCGCCGCGCAGACCCCGGCGGTCGTGTAGGCGGCCCATGTCGGACAGCCCATGAGTACGAGCGCCGCCAGCCACACCGCCACGGCCGGTGGCACCAGCCGGAGGTCGTGGCCCCCGGCCGTGGCCGGCGGCTCAGACCCGGACACGTTCCTTGAGGTCGGCGAACCGCCGGGCACCGATCCCGCTGACCTGGCGGAGGTCTTCGACGGCGCGGAACCCGCCCTGCTGCGTCCTGAAGTCGATGATCCGCTGAGCGAGTACGGGGCCCACCCCGGGGAGCCGCTGGATCTGCTCGGAGGTCGCCGCGTTGAGGTCCAGTGCGGCCGCCGGGTCGCCGCCGCCCGGGTCCGGCCCTCCCGCGGCGGCCGGTCCCGCCGGGGCCGCCGGCGCGCCCGGGACCCCGACGAGGATCTGCTCCCCGTCCACGACTTTGCGGGCCAGATTGAGCGTCCCCGTGCCCGCGCCGGGCCGTACTCCGCCGGCCGCCTTGATCGCATCGGTCACCCGCGCCCCTGGCGGCAGGGTCACCACGCCGGGGCTGCGGACCCGTCCGGCGACGTGCACGACCACCGGCGGGGACGCCGCCGCGGGCCCGGCCGCACCCGGGCCCCGGCCGGGGGCGTCGGCCGGGACGGCGAGCGAGGCCACCCCCGCGGACACCGGTGCGGACACCCGGCCGGACACAGGAGCGGGCTCCGGGTGCGGCCGGGAGAGCCACAGGCAGCCTCCGGCGACCAGTGCCGCCCCGATCCCGGCCACGATGAGCGCCCGCGCCCCCGGCAGGCCGGGATCGGCCCGTCCGCTCTCCAGCAGCCGCCGGAGCGCCCCCCAGCGCTCCGGCGGCGCGCCCGGCCCGTCTCCGTCGGCGGGATCGCCTTGGGGCGCCCGTGGCGACGACCGTGACGAGGCCGCGGGAGGGCGCGGCGGCTCCTCGCCCAGCGCCGTGGCGAGCCGTTCCCCGGCGGTGGCGTCGGTCCCGCCCGCATCCAGGAATCTCATACGCCCGACGCTAGGAACGCCCGCGCCGCTCCGGCACCCTCCCGGTGAATTGTGGATAACCGGTCCGCGCGATCTTGCCGCGACGGAGAAGAGGCGTCACGCCAGGCCCTGAGCCTGCGCCACGAGTTCGTACGACCGGATGCGGGCCTTGGGGTCGCTCACATTCGTCGAGATCATCAGCTCGTCGGCCGCCGTGCGGGACTGGAGGTCCGCGAGCCCGGCGCGGACGGCGTCGGGGTCACCGACCACATGCGACCCGGTGAACATCTCGATGGCCTGGCGCTCCTGGGGCGTGTAGGGATAGGCGAGGGCCTCCTGCGGGGTCGGCAGCAGGCCGGGGTTGCCCGAGCGCAGCCGGAGTACGGACAACCCCATGGGTGCGGCCAGCCGGCGGGCCTCCGCGTCGGTGTCGGCGCACACCACCGCCGCCGTCACCATCGCGTATGGCCGGTCCAGTACCGCTGACGGCCGGAATGACGAGCGGTAGAGCTCCATCGCCGGGACCGTGTGCTGGGCACTGAAGTGATGGGCGAACGCGAACGGCAGGCCGAGCATCCCGGCGAGCTGGGCGCTGTAGCCGCTGGAGCCGAGCAGCCAGATGGCCGGGCTGGCGGCCCCGGCCGGTACCGCACGGACCTGGCGGAACGGGTGGTCGTCGGGGAACGAGCCGCCGAGAAAGGCCATGAGCTCCCCGAGTTCCGCGGGGAAGTCGTCGACGGAGGTGGGCCGGCGCAGCGCGTGGGCTGTCAGCGGGTCGGTGCCCGGTGCCCGGCCGATCCCCAGGTCGATCCGGCCGGGATGCAGGGCCTCCAGCATGCCGAACTGCTCGGCCACCACGAGGGGCGCGTGGTTGGGCAGCATGACGCCGCCGGAGCCGAGCCGCAGGGTGGTGGTGGCCTGGGCGAGGTGCGCGATCAGCACTGCGGGGGCCGAACTCGCGATGCCCGGCATGCCATGGTGCTCGGCCACCCAATAACGGTGGTAGCCGAGGTCCTCCGCGGCCCGGGCCAGGTCGGTGCTGCCCTGCAGCGCCTCCGTGGGAGTGGTGTCGCTGCCCACCGGTGCGACGTCGAGCACGGAGAGGGGGAGACGGCGCGCGTCGGGATCTGTCACGTCAATGCCAACCGGCGACAGGCCTCGGGGATTCCGTCACCTCAGGGGCGGCCGGAGCGGCGCGAGCGCCCCGGGGGCCGTGACATGCTGCTGGGGTGTCTTCGGAAGCCGTCACCCTGGTCGTCGGGGACGAGGAACTGCTCGCGGAACGGGCCATCGGCGAGGTGGTCGCCTCGGTGCGCGCCCGCGACCCCGAGGTCGAGGTGGTGGATCTCACCCCGTCGACACTGGAGATCGGCAAGCTCGTCGAGCTGACCTCGCCCTCGCTGTTCGGCGGCGGCCGGGTCCTCGTGCTGCGGTCGGCGCAGGACCTCGGCAAGGACCTCGTCGCGGAGATCACCGCCTACGCCAGGGACCCGGCCGACGACATCGCCCTGGTGGTCGTCCATCAGGGCGGCCCCAAGGGCAAGGCGCTGCTGGACGCCCTGGGAAAGACGGGAGCGCGCAAGGTCGCCTGTCCGAAGATCAAACCGGGGGAGCGGGCCGCCTTCGCCCGGGCCGAGGTGCGCCGCGCCGGAGGTTCCATCAGCGCGAACGCCGCCCAGGTCCTGCTCGACGCGGTCGGCTCGGACCTGCGTGAGGTGGCCGCCGCCTGTAGTCAGCTGATGGCCGACACCGGCGGCAAGATCGATGACGCGGCCGTCGCCCGCTACTACCGGGGCCGGGCCGAGGTCAGCGGGTTCAACGTGGCCGACAGCGCGATCGAGGGACGGCTGGCCGAGGCCCTCGAACAGCTCCGCTGGGCGCTCGGCACCGGAGTGGCGCCGGTGCTCATCGCCAGCGCCCTCGCCCAGGGCCTGCGGGCGCTGGCCAAGGTCGGCGGCGCGCCCAGGGGCCTGCGCGGGGCCGGGCTGGCCAAGGAGCTCGGCATGCCGCCGTGGAAGATCGACCGGGTGCAGCGGCAGCTGCGCGGCTGGACCGGCCAGGGGGTGGCGCACGCGCTCAGCATGATCGCCGAGACCGACGCCCAGGTCAAGGGCGGCGCCGCCGACAGTGCGTACGCCCTCGAAAAGGCCGTCGCCGAGATCGTCCGCGCCCGTTCATTGCGCTGAGAGCCGGGCTCGGAGCGCGCCGAGGATCCCGGCCACGGGCGGGTCGTCCGCACGTCCGGGCAGGTACATGGCGTGGTACTGCACGGGCTGGAGGTCGGTGATCTCTCGCTGGACCAGCCCCGCCGGTGGGTGCACACAGCCGTTGACGACGGCGAGACCGACGCCGAGGGTCACGAAGTGCAGCATCAGCGGCCAGCCCCCGGCCTCGACCGCGACCGACCACTCGGCCCCCGCCGCGCGCAGCGCCGGTTCCAGCGCGATCCGTTGGCGCTCACCCGGAACTCGAAGCCGTCCACGACCATCGCGGCGGCGTCGACGGTGAGCACCACGGGCCGTCCGCGGCGGGCGCCCACCCGGCGGGCGGTCTCGGCAGAGGCCCAGCCCTCGTCATCGAGTTCGAGCCCGATGCGCTCCGGCCGGTGACGCAGATGCCGGGCGAGATACTTGGAGATCTTCACGACGCGCCGCTCGTCCACGCATCCATTCTCCGCCGGGTGCGCCGGACAACACGACGAGACCGCTTCCCCTGCGGGATGCGGCCTGGTGTCGCGGAAGGCGGGTCCTACTTGGCCGAGGAAGCGGCCAGCTTGGCGATCGCCGACTTGCGGTTCGCCGCCTGGTTCTTGTGGATGACGCCCTTGCTGGCGGCCTTGTCCAGCTTGCGGGTGGCGTGGCGCAGCGCGGCGGTCGTCGCGTCGGCGTCGCCGGCCTCAGCCGCCTCACGGAACTTGCGGATCGCCGTCTTCAGCTCGGACTTGACCGCCTTGTTGCGCAGGCGGGCCTTCTCGTTCTGCTTGTTGCGCTTGATCTGGGACTTGATGTTCGCCACGAAGGAAGCCTCGGAGTTCAGAAAGTGATCGGATGGGGCGCGCGATCCGCCTGGCGGCGAACCTCCGGCACGACACACGCGCCACACGCAGTCAGTCAGACTACCAAGGAGGCGGCCCAACCCTCAAACCGGCGAGAAAATCACCGTGTGCGGCGCGAGAAGGTGGGCGGGCGACGGCATCCGCTGACTGACGCCGCCGCCCGCGACTCGCCCCACGCCTCAGGCGGCGTTCCGAGACGTGGCGCATGACAAGAACCTTAGGAAGCCGGATATCCCGGCCGCATGGGGCGTGAGTCCCGCCGTCCACGGGAACCTACGCGGGCGTTGGCGCAGACCATGCGACGCGGCATGGGACGATGGAAGACGCAAGATCTCCGTTTCCGACCGCCTGCCGACCCGCCGAGCCCAATCATCTCCAAGGACATGCGTGCCCGCGCCCGAACCGAACCAGACCGACCCCGCGATCATCCGCAACTTCTGCATCATCGCGCACATCGACCACGGTAAATCGACGCTGGCCGACCGGATGCTGCAGCTCACCGGTGTGGTCGACGGCCGGGCCATGCGAGCGCAGTACCTCGACCGGATGGACATCGAGCGCGAGCGCGGCATCACGATCAAGAGCCAGGCAGTCCGCCTGCCATGGACCGGCCCCGACGGCACCGCCTTCGTGCTCAACATGATCGACACCCCCGGGCACGTGGACTTCTCCTACGAGGTCTCCCGGTCGCTGGCCGCGTGCGAAGGCGCGATCCTGCTGGTCGACGCCGCCCAGGGCATCGAGGCGCAGACGCTCGCCAACCTCTATCTGGCGATCGAGGCGGACCTGCACATCATCCCAGTGCTGAACAAGATCGACCTGCCGGCCGCGCAGCCGGACAAGTACGCCGCGGAGATCGCCAACATCATCGGCTGTGAGCCGGACGACGTGCTGCGTGTCTCCGGCAAGACCGGCGAGGGCGTGGCCGACCTGCTCAACCGGATCGTCGAGGTGGTCCCGGCGCCCGTGGGCGACCCCGCCGGTCCGGTCCGGGCCCTGATCTTCGACTCGATGTACGACACCTACCGGGGCGTCGTCACCTACGTCAGGGTCATCGACGGGCAGCTGTCCCGGCGGGACAAGAGCCTGATGATGTCGACCGGTTCCGCGCACGAGACCCTCGAGGTCGGCGTGATCTCGCCGGAGCCCAAGCCGGTCGCCGGGCTGGGCGTGGGCGAGGTCGGCTACCTGATCACCGGGGTGAAGGACGTACGGCAGGCGCGCGTCGGCGACACCGTGACCAGTGCCGCCAAGCCGGCCCAGGAGTCGCTCGGTGGTTACGAGCACCCCAAGCCCATGGTCTACTCCGGGCTGTATCCGCTCGACGGTGACGAGTACCCGGAACTGCGCGACGCCCTGGACAAGCTGCAGCTCAACGACGCCGCGCTGGTGTACGAGCCGGAGACTTCGCTGGCTCTGGGCTTCGGGTTCCGGTGCGGCTTCCTCGGCCTGCTGCACATGGAGATCGTCCGGGAACGGCTGGAACGCGAGTTCAACCTCTCGCTGATCTCCACGGCGCCCAACGTCATCTACCGGGTGCTGGTGGACTCCGGCGAGGAGCACACCGTCACCAACCCCAGCGAGTTCCCCGAGGGCAAGATCGCTCAGATCTTCGAGCCGATCGTCAAGGCCACGATCCTGTCGCCCAGCGAGCACATCGGTGTGATCATGGAGCTCTGCCAGGGCCGGCGCGGTGTCCTGCTCGGCATGGACTACCTCTCCGAGGACCGGATCGAGATCCGTTACACGCTGCCCCTCGGCGAGATCATTTTCGACTTCTTCGACCAGCTGAAGTCGCGTACGCGCGGCTACGCCTCGCTGGACTACGAGCCCAGTGGCGAGCAGGAGTCCGATCTCGTCAAGGTCGACATCCTGCTGCAGGGCGAGTCGGTCGACGCCTTCAGCCAGATCGTGCACGCCGACAAGGCCCGCGAGTACGGCCTGATGATGACCTCCAAGCTCAAGGAGCTCATCCCGCGCCAGCAGTACGAGGTGCCGATCCAGGCCGCCATCGGTGCGCGGATCATCGCCCGGGAGAACATCCGCGCCATCCGCAAGGACGTCCTCGCCAAGTGCTACGGCGGGGACATCTCCCGCAAGCGCAAGCTGCTGGAGAAGCAGAAGGAGGGCAAGAAGCGGATGAAGACGATCGGCCGGGTCGAGGTTCCGCAGGAGGCCTTCGTGGCCGCGTTGTCGACCGGTGCGACGGGGGAGAAGAGTAAGAAGTAGGCGGCCTTCGGCCGCGGGCAAGAAGCGGATAGGTGTTGGCTTTGGGCCGGGTCGAGGTTCCGCAGGAGGCCTTCGTGGCCGCGTTGTCGACCGGTGCGACGGGGGAGAAGAGTAAGAAATAACCGGCTTTTGGCAAACCGGTGGTGACGAAGCGCATACATCGGAACACTGAAAGTCGTGGGTCACACGTTGCTACATCAGGTTCTCGTCTCCGATCTCGTAGTTCCGATCATCCTCGCGGAGGCACCGGAACATCGATCACTGACACAGTTCGGCGCGCGCCCGTCCGAGGGCACCTGGCTGCGCCCCGATCTGGTGGTCGCGAGGCGGGAGCAGTTCCGCGGCGATCGCCCCTACGTCCTGGGTGTTCCGCTGCTGGTGGTCGAGGTGGCGTCGGACGCGTCGCTGGCGCGTGACCTCGGTGCCAAGAAGGACCTGTGGGCGCGCATCGGCGTCCCGTCGTACTGGGTCGTCCATCTGCGCGGCCAGGAACCCGAGCTGTACGTCTTCGAACTCGCCGACGGCCGCTACGCGGAGCAGGCCCGGCTGGGCTGGGGCGAGTCCCTGTGGGTGACCGAGCCTTTCAAGATCGAGCTCTCGATGGACCAGATGTTCGGGCGGCTCCCGCCCAAGCTCGCCGCGAACTGGAGAGGGAACATGACCAGGAACTCCGTACCGGGGCTGCCTCCGGCGGACGAAGAGATCCCCGCTGACGTGTTCGGCGCCCGCTGGCCGACCGGAGCGGAGAAGACCGAACTGGAGGACGGTCGTCCCGTCTTCTACGGTACGTGGGACGAACGCGATGTGGAGGTCGCCCGGCGCACCTATCCCGGCCGGGTCGTACTGCTCGATCAGGAGCCGGGTCAGCCCGGCACGCTCCGCGTTCTGCCGTCGGGCGAGCCGTCCGTCCAGCCGGCCGCCGAGCCGTCGGTGGAGGTGCCCACGGCATTGGACGGCGCCGGGACGACGGACACCGGCATGACCGGAGTGGCCGCGGGGGGCACCCCCGAGCCCACGATCATCAAGATCGCGGTAGCGGGCGAATAGCCCCTACTTCACCAGCGGCCAGGCTACGAACCTCGGCACCCGGTACCAGTCGCCCTGGTTGGCGGCCATGGCGGCTTTGATCAGGAATGCCAGGCTGACCAGCGAGAAGAGCGCCGGAAACCACAGCAGCGTGAGGCTGCTCTGCGCCAGCAGGCCGCCGATCAGCCAGACGGCGGCTCCGGTGAGGCCGAGGTTGAGCCCCTGGGCGGCATGCCGCCGGACGAAGGGCGAACGGGCCTTCAGCAGGTAGACGATCCCGGGGGCCACGAACGCGAGGATGAACTGCCCCAGGTACGCGCCCAGCGCCCAGGTCCGGTCGTCATGGGTCGGACGTCCCGGGTGCCGGTATCCGGGGGGCAGTTGCAGGGTCTGCGGAGAGCGGTGGCCAGATGGCGGGGAATACCCGTAGGCCATGAGAGCTCCTTTCGAATGTCGTCCCGCTTAGATGTACGGACCCGCAAATCGGTTCGCCTCATGCCTCGGGAGTTGAGTAGCGTGACCGGCATGGGGCAGATCCTTACGGTCAACGTGGGCCATGCCGTGGACGCCGCCTGGGCAGGGCGGATCAAACGCACCGCGATCGACAAGCAGCCGGTCTCCGGCCGGGTCCCCGTACGGCCGCTGGGCATCGGTGACGACGAACAGGCCGACCATGAGCATCACGGCGGCGCCGACCAGGCTGTCTACGCGTATGCCCGCGAGGATCTGGACTGGTGGCAGGAACGGCTCGGCCGGGACCTGCGAAACGGAATCTTCGGTGAGAACCTCACCGTCATGGGTCTCGACGTCAACGGTGCCATGATCGGCGAGCGCTGGCAGGTAGGCGGTGCCCTGCTGGAGGTCACCTCACCCCGGGTCCCCTGCGGGGTCTTCCGCAACTGGATGAACGAGAAGGGCTGGGCCAAGCGGTTCACCGAGGCCGAGCGGACCGGCGCCTACTTCCGGGTGATCGAGGAGGGCGAGGTCGCCGCCGGCGACCCGGCCGTCATCGAACACCGGCCCGAGGACGGCGTCACCGTCACCCAGTCGTTCCACGCCTACCACGGCGATCAGGACCTCATGCGCCGTCTGCTCAAGGTGCCGGGTCTGAGCGAGAAGTGGCAGCCGATAGCCGACCACGTCCTCCGCCGCGCCTGAGCCGTACGCGCTCGACGGCGTACCTCGCCGGCCGGCTTGCCGGAACCGCGCTGGGCCGGCTGGCGAGTGCACGATCAGGAACCGCTGGGGGCTGGGAAGGCGAGCATGAGCCGATCGATCACAGGGCGGTATCCGAGCCGCTGGTAGATGCTGTTGCTGGTCGGGTTGGCCAGATCGGTGAAGAGTACGACGTCGCGGGCACCGGCGCCCAACGCCGACCGGGTGACGGCTGCCGTGACGGCGGCGCCGTAGCCTTGGCGCCGATGTTCGGGGGGAGTGTAGACGGGTGCGATCCGGGCCATGTCCGCCACGACGCGGGTCCGTCCCGCCAGCGACATGGGGACGCTATCGATCTCCCACAGTGTGATGCCGCCGTAGCCGATCTTGTCGTCGACCAACAGTGCGTTCACGCCCCCGGGACCTTGGGACTCCTGCTGGAACGCCTCGAGCCAGGCCAGCACGAGGCTGTGATCGGAAGCGGTGGCGATGCGCGGTGTCCCCGGGGGAAGCGGTTTCGGTGCCTCGAGCCGTTCCAACCGGTACAACCGCTGACGCATCCGCACTTCGCCGGCCGTGCCCGTTCGGCGCTCCCAGGCCGCCGCGAATGCCTGGGCCACGACCTGGTCGGCGTTGACCCCGGGCAGGGATCCCTGATCGCCGGCCAGGACGTCGGCGAGTTCTCGCGCCGCGCGCTCGGGCATGGCGCTGAGGAGTATCGGATAGGGGCGAGTGTGCAGGAAGATCCCGCCGACCTCGCCGGCGTCGGGACGCCACCAGCCGAACACCGCGTCCGCGTTGCCGTAGACATCGGTTCCCTGTGCCCGCAAGGTCTCGGCCACGCTGAGCGGCACGGTGTTCCCGGCGGGATCCGCACGCAGGAAGTCCCCCGCCTCCGCGAGGTACTCCTCAAGATCCTTCGTAATGGTCCAGGCCATACCCCATGATCTGCGCCATCGACGTTCACCGCACCCTGTTTTCTACGGTGCGGAGCGGCGGTGCGGAGCGGCGCGAGGTCGCATCTGCAGGTTGTCCCGCCGAATG
Organism: Streptosporangiaceae bacterium; assembly: GCA_025964695.1. Lineage (GTDB taxonomy): Bacteria > Actinomycetota > Actinomycetes > Streptosporangiales > Streptosporangiaceae > Actinomadura_E. Next base: position 9,528 of record JAOPYK010000012.1, read on the forward strand.
GGGGGGAAGCAGTGCCGGGGTGGGGAGAAGAATGTGACGTGGTCGGGCACCTGGTGTCAGGCGTGATGGCCGGACCCGTGAGTTCGAACCCTGGAGAGAGGCAGCCATGGAGGACGAGGCCACCATCCCGGCCGGCCTCTTCGTGGGCCTGTGCGTCCTCGACATCGTCCAGTTGGTGGATCATGTTCCACGGCCTGACGAGAAGAGCACGGCTCTCGGGCAGACGGTGGCGGCGGGCGGACCGGCGACCAACGCCGCCGTCACCTTCGCCCATCTGGGCGGCGGCGCGACACTGGTCACCGGGGTGGGCGCTCATCCGCTTGCCGCGGGGATCCGCGCGGATCTGCGGGACGCGGGGGTCCGGCTGGTCGATCTGGCGGAGGCCCATGCCGACCCACCGGCCGTGTCCACCGTATTGGTGACGGCTCGCTCGGGCGAACGCGCCGTCGTGTCGAAGAATGCGGAGGGGCAACACCTCGGCCCTCCGGCGGACCTGGCGGCGATGGTCTCGCGTAGCGCGGTGGTCCAGGTGGATGGTCATCATCCGGCGCTCGCCGAGGCGAGCGTCATCACCGCCAGGCGCCTGGGCCGGACCACACTGCTCGACGGCGGTAGCTGGAAGCCCGGAACGCGGGCCCTGCTGCCGTACATCGACGTCGCGGTCTGCTCGAGCGACTTCCACCCTCCCGGAACCTCGACTCCGCAGGAGGTCCTCCGCTTTCTGCTGAAGGCCGGAGTTTCCTGGGCGGCGGTGACGCGCGGGGGACAGGAGATCCTTTGGCAGGGTCCGGACGGGCCGGTCCGTGCCGTACCGGTCCCACGGATCGCGATCGCCGACACGCTGGGAGCCGGCGACATCTTCCACGGTGCGCTGGCCTTTGAGCTGGCCCGGGGCCCGGAGGTCGATCCCTCCGGGTTCCCGCGGGCGCTCGGGCGCGCCGCCGCGCTCGCGGCCGAGGCCTGCGGCTCGTTCGGCACCCGATCCTGGATGCGCCACGGCTTGGTTTAGAACGTGCCGGGCGCCACCTCGATGATCACGTCGGCGGTGTCCTTCCGTGCGTTGACGATCTCTGTGTTGGCCATGTCGCTGCGGTCGACCCATTCCTGCGCAGCTTCGGGTGACAGGCCGCCGGCGAGCTGCCGGGCGATCAGCCGCTCACGGGTCACCGCGGGGTCCTCGGCCAGGAACCACACCTCGTCGAAGACGTCCCGGACGTCCTCCCAGCCCGCGGCGCCTCCCAGCAGGTAGTTGCCCTCGCTGATGACCAGCCGGACCGTGGGTGGGATACGGTGCGCGCCCGCGACCGGTTCGTGCAGCCGGCGGCTGTAGGCGGGTGCGTCGTGGTCCCGGTCCGGCTCGGCGCGGACGGCGCGCAACAGCTTCAGGTAGGCCTCCACGTCGAAGGTGTCCGGGGCGCCCTTGCGGTGGCGCAGGCCACGGTCCGCCAGTACCGCGTTCCTCAGGTGAAAACCGTCCATGGGTACCTGGCCGACCAGCGGGGGGCCTTCTGGGTGGCGGGCGCGCAGCGCCGTCTCCGTCCAGTGGGCCAGGGTGCTCTTGCCGGCTCCTGGAGGACCCGCGATTCCCAGGAGGTGGCGGCCATCGGCGGACAGCAGATCCTCCGCCCTGTCCAGCAGTGGGGGGAGGGAGCGCACGATCAACGGCCCGTCGTGGTGGTTCCGGGGCATCAGGACATCCTAGGGGGACCATGTCGCAAGAGGACCACCGACAGTTGATCACGGACCGGACGGTCCGTGATCAACTGGGCTCGGTGCCCGTGGTGTCATCGTGACCGGTCAGGCCGCGTGGCGGTGCTGAGGCGGGGTCAGCGGATCCGGCCGAATCTTCTGGTCACGGAGTTCCGGGAGCCGTGGGGCTCAGCGGAAGTCGGCGGCGTGGTCGATCGCCCATTCCCCGAACGTGCGCGCCGGCCTTCCAGTGAGTTCCGCGACCGTGTGCGTGACCGGCTCCGGCTCGTCCATCATCCTGGCCCAGCCGGTCAGTGCGCCGTCCGCGAACGAGGCGTCGCCCCAGGCGGCGATCAGCTGCTGCCGGGCGGCCTCCCGTGGGGTCTCCTCGAACCGCAATGGGCGGCCGAGCGCCACGCCGATGGCGTGCACCTGTTCCACCTGGGTCAGCGCCTCGGGGCCGGTCAGCACGTGCTTCGCCCCGCCGTGCCCGTCATCGATGAGCGCGTGCACCGCCGCGGCAGCGATGTCCCGCTCATGGATCAGGGGCCTGGCCATCGCGCCGAAGGGCCAGCGGACGACGTCGCCGGCCCGGATCTGCTGCGCCCAGCCCAGGGTGTTGGTCGCGAACCCGCCGGGCCGCAGAAAGGTCCACTCCAGTCCAGACCTTTCGATCAGCCGCTCGATGTCGGCGTGGAACTGCGTGATCGGGTCGGCCTGCCGTTCGAGGTCCTCGCGTACGCCCATTGAGGAGAGATAGACGATCCGGCGCGCGTACTTCCCGACCGCTTCCAGGACGGGTGGAGCGCCCTCGGCCGTGCCGAAGGGCCAGACCAGGAACACCGACCCGACCCCGTCCAGCCCCGCCTCGAGGCCGTCAGGGCCGTCAGGGCCGGACAGATCACCCCGTACTGCGTCCGCGCCGGCCGGCAGCGCGGCGGCATCGGGGTCGCGGGTCAGCGCGCGGACCCGGGCACCGGCCTCCAGCAACCCGGAAACGACGTGCCGGCCGACGTTGCCGGTCGCCCCGATGACCAGGATGTCGCTTTGCTGTGCCATGGGGGCACTCCCTCTCCGTGCACAGTCCGCGGATCACCGTGGGCGGTTCGCCCCTGTCATGAGGGAAGGCTAGAACCCCAAGCAAAGTTGAGGTCAACCGCCACGGCGCGCCGGGGCACCGCGGGGATGGCAGCATGATCGAGAAATAGCGTGAACTCGCGGCACGTTGCCGCGAAGAGACGTACGGACGGAAGGGAGCCCGCGATGGAGCTCGGACGCGTGGGAGTGTGGAACATCGGTCTTCGCTCTGAGGATCCCGATGCCCGAGGTGAGATCGCCGACGCGGCGGCCGAACTCGAGGAGCTCGGCTATGGCGCGATCTGGCTGGGCGGCAGCCCGGGGGTGCAGCACGCGGTGCCCCTAATCGTGGCCACGTCACGCATCGTGGTGGCCACCGGCATCCTGAACATCTGGGAACACGACGCGGCCACGGTGGCACGCCAGCACACCGAACTGACGTCGGAGCACCCGGGTCGGTTCCTGCTGGGCCTCGGGGTCAGCCACTCCGCGATGGTGCCGAACTACCGGCACCCGTACTCGGCCATGGTGGAGTACCTCGACGCTCTGGACGCCGCTGCGCCGGCCGTGCCCAAGAACGAGCGGGTCCTGGCGGCGCTCGGGCCCAAGATGCTCGAACTGGCCCGTGACCGGGCCCTCGGCGCCCACCCGTACCTGGTGACCCCCGAATTCGTCTCCCATGCCCGGGAGACCCTCGGCAGGGCGCCGTTGCTGGCGCCGGAAGCCAAGGTCGTCGTGGAGGCGGATCCTGGCCGGGCACGTGCCCTGGCCCGCAAGCACCTGGCGATATACCTGCAGATGGAGAACTACACCAGGAATCTGCTCCGCCTCGGCTTCACCGAGGACGACCTGCGTGAGGGCGGCAGCGACCGGCTCATCGACAGTTGTTTCGCCTGGGGCGATCTGGACACCATCCGCAAGCGGATCGCCGCCTTCCACGACGCCGGCGCCGACCATGTCGCGGTGCAGGTCATCGCGGGCGGAGACCGGATGAATCTGCCACGGCGTGAGTGGCGCGAGCTCGCCGGGGCCCTCGGCCTGCCCTCGGCCTGAAGGCTTCCAGCTTGTAGGCCGCCAGCTTGCAGGCCTCAGCTTGCAGGCCTCCAGCCCTCAGGCGACCCGCTGGAAGCCGACAACTGGCGGCCGGCGGGCCGGGCGTGCGGCGCCGATCTTCCGGTGCAGACCGGCGCCGCGTCCTGCGGGCGCTCATGCGGGCACCTTGTCCAGAAAGCCGTAGACCTGTTTGATCCGGTGCGCGAGCATCGGGCACCGGGCGGCACACTTGGCACGTGCCTTCCACCCTTCCTGACGGCGATCCCGTACCGGCGGACGGCGCGCTTCCAGGCAGCGCCCTGCGCGGTCTGGGGACGCGGCCGTTCGGGTTCTACATCCATGTGCCCTTCTGCGTGACCCGATGCGGCTACTGCGACTTCAACACTTACACGGCCACTGAGCTGGGGCCGGGGGCGTCGCGGGACTCGTACGCCGACACCGTGATCGGGGAGATCCGGCTGGCGCGGCGGGTGCTCGGCGACGCCGACCTGCCGGTGCAGACGGTGTTCGTCGGCGGGGGCACCCCGACCCTTCTTCCGCCCGGAGACCTCGGCCGCATCATCGCCGCCATCGATGCGGAGTTCGGGCTGGCCGAGGGCGCCGAGGTCACCACGGAGGCCAATCCGGAGTCGGTGGACCAGGGCTATCTGGCCGGCCTCCGGGCCGGCGGCTTCACCCGCGTCTCCTACGGCATGCAGAGCGCCCGCGAGCACGTGCTGGCGGCGCTGGACCGCACCCACACTCCGGGCAGGGTGCCGAAGGTCGTTCAGTGGGCCAGGGAGGCCGGGTTCGAGCACATCAACCTGGACCTGATCTATGGCACGCCGGGGGAGAGCGACGACGACTGGCGGGCGTCACTGGAGGCGGTGCTCGAGATCGGCCCGGACCACGTGTCGGCGTACGCGTTGATCGTCGAGGAGGGCACCAGGCTCGCCGCGCAGGTGAAGCGGGGGGAACTCGCGGCGCCGGACGACGACGCCATGGCCGACCGGTACCTCATGGCGGACGAACTGCTCGGCGGGCACGGCCTGCGCTGGTACGAGATCTCCAACTGGGCGACTGGCCCGGACGCCGAATGCCGGCACAACGTCCTCTACTGGACCGGTGCCGACTGGTGGGGGGCAGGGCCCGGCGCGCACAGCCACGTGGGCGGGACCCGGTGGTGGAACGTCAAGCACCCGGCCGCCTACGCGGCCCGGCTGGCTCAGCCGGGCAGCCCCGCGTACGCCCGCGAGGTGCTCGATGACGAGGTGCGGCGGATGGAACGGATCATGCTGGAACTCCGGCTCGCCACCGGCTGCCCGCTGGATCTCCTCGCGGACGGTCCGGTCCGGCGAGCCGTCGCCGACGGCCTGCTGGAGCTGCGGGACGACCGGGCGGTGCTGACCCGGCGCGGCCGTCTGCTGGCGGACGCCGTCGTCCGCGACCTCACCTGAAAAGCCCGACCCCCTCGCACGCCGTGATCATGCAGTCAATCGACGATTGACTGCATGATCACGGCGGTTGGTCACGATGGGGCGGGTGTCCCTACTTGAAGATGGGGAAGGCGATCCAGTTCGGGATCTGGTAGCTCTCGCCTTGGTTTGCCGCCATCGCGGCCTTGATCGCGAAGATCAGCCCGGCGACGTAGACGGCCAGCGGCAGGATGAACAGGATCGAGAAGAACGAGGAGAACGCCGACAAGATGCCGAGCAGGATCCAGCTGACGATCGCCCCCACGAATACCGTGATGGTGAGGTTGAGGCCCTGGGCGCCGTGGAACTTCAGAAAGCGCGACTGCTCCTTCTTCAGCAGGTAGACCACCAGGGCGGGCACGAAGCCGCCGATCAGCATGCCCAGGTAGGCGAGCATTCCCCACTGGCGCTCTTCGGGGGTCGTGGGACCGTTGTACGGCTCCGGGCCCTTCATGCTGTTCAGCGCGTCCAGGGGGCTCCCGCCGCCCGGCTGCTGGGGCTGCTGGCCGTAGTCCTGCGGGGGCTGCTGCCCGTAACCGGGCTGCTGGCCGTAGGGCTGTTGTGGCTGGCCATAGCCCTGCTGCGGGGGTTGCTGCCCGTAGCCGGGCTGCTGGCCGTAACCCTGCTGCGGAGGCTGTTGCCCGTAGCCGGGCTGCTGCCCGTAACCTTGCTGCGGAGGCTGTTGCCCGTAGCCGGGCTGCTGCCCGTAACCTTGCTGCGGAGGCTGCTGCCCGTAGCCGGGCTGCTGCGGGGGCTGCTGCCCATAACCGGGCTGCTCAGGCGTCCCGTCCGTCATGGCCGTACTCCTCTCGGGGGGTCACCTCAGCCCAGGGGGCTCGGGTGCGGTGACGAAATCTATGAGTTCTTCGACGCGGCCGAGGAGCGCCGGTTCCAGGTCGGCATAGGAATGCACCGAACCGAGTATGCGCTTCCAGGCCGCTCCTGTCTCGTCCTTCCAGCCCAGGGCCGTAAGGGTGCCCTCTTTCCAAGGCACGCCATGTGGGACGTCGGGCCACGCGGAAATGTTCACGGCGGACGGCTTGACCGCCTGCCAGATGTCGATGAAGGGGTGCCCGGTGATCAGGACGTGCGGCGAAACGACCTGGGCGGCGATCCGGCTCTCCTTCGAGCCCGGCACCAGGTGGTCGACCAGGACGCCTAGCCGGCGGCCGGGTTCCGGGGCGAACTCCGCGACGATGGCCGGCAGATCGTCGATGCCCTCCAGGTACTCGACGACGACTCCTTCCACCCGCAGGTCGTGGCCCCAGATCTTCTCCACCAGTTCCGCGTCGTGCAGGCCCTCCACGTAGATCCGGCTGCCCCGGGCCACCTTGGCCCGCAGGTCCCGCACCGCGATCGACCCGGAAGCGGACGTGACCGGTCCGGCCGGGGCCTTGGGAGCGGGCCGCACCAGCGTCACCGGCTCGCCGTCCACCAGGAAGCCGGCGGGAGCCAGCGGGAAGATCCGGCGCTTGCCGAAGCGGTCCTCCAGGGTGACCTCGTTCTTGGCGAAGGCGACGATCGCCCCGCAGAATCCGCTGTCGGGATCCTCGACGACCAGGTCGCGCTCGGCGGGGATCTCCGGGATCATCCCCTTGCGGGGCAGCCGCCAGTCGCCGGCCAGAACATCGTCGCCGTAGTCCTTGCTGTGCATGGGCTCCGTCTCCTCGGGGCGGGTCGCCGGTCGTTCAGTAGCGCGGCGGGAACCGTTCGGCGAGCAGCCGGCGCCGGTGATTGCCGCGCTTGACTCCTACCACCACCGCGATGATCACGCCGATCACGATGCCGGTGAAGGGTAGAATCAGCAGCGAGGCGATGCCGCCGAAGATCCCACCGAACAGTCTGCCGACATCGGCGTCCTTGCCCACCGAGAACGTGCTCGTTTCGTTGGACCGGCAGACGATGTGGTGGGTTCCGGACTCGGTCGCCTCGATCACGAAGATCTCACGCCAGGTGGCGCCGGCGCTGGTCATGCTGAAACTGCCGTCTGGCGGCGAAAGCGTCGCCTGCCGGCCGGACGGCCCGCTGATGGTGCAGTCGGCCTGGGGGGCGTAGCCGGAGGCGACCACCCGGGCGTAGATCGCGCCGCGGGGGCTGGGCTTGAGCTGCGCCGTCACGGTCTCACCGGTGTTGAACCGCTTGCCCACATCGATCGACTTGACCGCGGAGAAGACTCCGAACGCGAAGCCGCCGACGCCCGCGGCGGTCAGGACGACGGCGATCAGGGCGGCGCAGAAGTACCAGCCCCGGCCAGGACGCAGCTCGGAGGAATGGACGCGCGGCGGTGGGTACATGGAGACTCCCCTGATGGTGTGCCGGAAAGCCTGGCATGGCCGGCCATCAGGTGACAGCACAGAAAGCAGGGACATCCTGGCTACCTCCGGTTCGGCGCCGGGCCCCGTACACTGGCACTCCAGGGCATGGAGTGCCAGGGGCGACGCGACGGCGAGCAGGACCAGGCGTGATCTGCGGCAAGGAGGTGAGCGCGTGCTCGACGACAGGAAACTGGCGGTGTTGCGTGCCATCGTCGAGGATTACGTGTCCACCAACGAACCGGTGGGCTCCAAGGCGCTGGTGGACCGGCACAATCTCGGGGTCTCCCCGGCCACGATCCGCAACGACATGGCCGTACTCGAGGAGCAGGGCTATATCGCCCAGCCGCACACCAGCGCGGGCCGGATCCCCACCGACAAGGGCTACCGGCTCTTCGTCGACCGGCTGTCCACGATCAAGCCGCTCTCGACGGCGGAGCGCCGGGCGATCGAGACGTTCCTCAACGGCGCCTACGACCTCGACGACGTCGTCGGCCGGACCGTCCGCCTGCTGGCCCAGCTGACCCGCCAGGTCGCGGTGGTGCAATACCCCTCGTTGACCCGGTCGGCGGTCCGGCACGTCGAGTTGGTGCCGATGGGCGAGCGGCGGCTGCTGCTCGTCCTGATCACCAACACCGGGCGGGTCGAACAGCGGGTCATCGAGACCTACGCCGACGTCGCCGACGACTCGATCGCTCATCTGCGGGCGCTGCTCAACACCTGCCTGGACGGATGCCGGCTGAACGAGGTCGCGGGCGCCGTCGCCGACGTGCCGGAGAAGGTGCCGGCCGACGACCGGGTGATCGCGGCGTCGGTGCTGTCGGTGCTGCTCGAGACGCTGGTCGAGAAGAGCGATGAGAAGATTGTCTTCGCGGGCGCGGCAAACCTGGCCCACGTCGACTTCTCACAGAGCCTCCGGGACGTCCTGGAGGCCTTGGAGGAACAGGTGGTGCTGATGCGGCTGCTCGGGGAGACCGGGGATTCGTCTACCCTGACGGTGCGGATCGGCACGGAGAATCCGCATGAGGGCCTGCGGTCGACCTCGGTGGTCGCCGTCGGCTATGGCACTGGTGATCAGGCCCTGGCCCGGATGGGCGTTTTGGGGCCGACACGGATGGATTACCCCGGCACGATGGGAGCGGTACGGGCAGTGGCACGTTACGTCGGTCAGATCCTGGCGGGGTCGTAAGTGGCACGCGACTACTACGCCACCCTCGGGGTGCGCCGGGACGCGAGCGCGGACGAGATCAAGAAGGCCTACCGCAGGCTCGCACGGGAACTTCACCCGGACGTCAATCCCGATCCGGCGACCCAGGAGAAGTTCAAGGAGATCACCCAGGCCTACGAGGTGCTCTCGGATCCGAAGAAGCGCGAGATGTTCGACCTCGGCGCGGATCCCTTCGCGTCGGCCGGTGCGGGCGGTGGCGCCGGGTTCGGTGCCGGGTTCCCGTTCAGCGACATCATGGACGCCTTCTTCGGCGGCGCCGGTGCCCGCGGTCCGCGTGGCCGGGCCCGCCGGGGCCGCAACGCCACGCTGGTGGTGGAGCTCGACCTCGGGGAGACGGCGTTCGGCACGACGCGCGAGCTGTCCATCGACACCGCCGTCGTCTGCACCGCCTGCACGGGCTCGGGATGCGCGCCGGGCACCCACCCGGACACCTGTGACATGTGCCATGGCCGCGGTGAGGTACAGCAGGTCACCCGATCGTTCCTCGGTCAGGTGATGACCTCCCGGGCGTGCCCGCAGTGCGGCGGCTACGGCAGCGTGATCCGCACGCCCTGCCCGGAGTGCTCCGGTGACGGCCGGGTGCGCACCCGGCGCACGATCAAGGTGCGGATACCCGCGGGCGTCGAGCACGGCACCCACATCCAGCTGGCCGGCGAGGGTGAGGTGGGGCCGGGCGGCGGACCCGCCGGGGACCTGTTCCTCGAGATCGTCGAGCGGCCGCACCACATCTTCGAGCGGGAGGGCGACGATCTGCACTGCACGGTGCAGATCCCGATGACCGCCGCCGCGCTCGGCACCCAGGTGACCATCGAGACCCTGGACGGCCCCGAGCCGGTCGACATCCGCCCCGGCACACAGTCCGGCCAGGTCATCCCGATGTACGGGCGCGGGGTCAACCACCTCAACGAGACCGGCCGCGGCGACCTCATGATCCACGTCAACGTGGAGACGCCGAGCCGACTGGACGAGGAGCAGGAGGAGCTGCTGCGCACGCTGTCCAAGCTGCGCGGTGAGGAGCGTCCTCCCGGCAAGTTCGCCCCCGGCCAGCAGGGTTTCTTCTCCCGCCTGCGCGATGCCTTCAACCAGGGGAGCCGTTGAAGAGAGGTGCGTGAGGCCTTCTACGAGGGCCTCAGCGGCCTGTCCCGGCCCTCGTGATCAGCGGCGACCTTCGCTGCTTGGGAGAGTGCGACCGTGAGCCCGCCCGTCTTTCTCGCCGAGCCCGGCCGCCTCGCCTCGGATCGGGTCGTCCTCGACGGCCCCGAGGGGCGGCACGCGGCGACCGTACGGCGGCTGCGCGCGGGGGAGCGGGTCGACCTGACGGACGGGGCCGGGCTGCTGGCCGAATGCGTCGTGGCCGTGGTGGCCGGACGTGACGTGCTGGAGCTCGACGTCCTCACCCGGCGGCGGTCCCCGGCGCCGGATCCGCGCATCGTCGTGGTGCAGGCCCTGCCCAAGGGAGATCGGGGCGAGCTGGCAGTCGAGCTCATGACCGAGGTCGGCGTCGACGAGATCGTGCCCTGGCAGGCGGCCCGCTGCGTCACCCAGTGGCGTGCCGACCGCCGCGACAAGGCCCTGGGCCGATGGCGCGGCACCGCACGGGAGGCGGCCAAGCAGGCGCGGCGGTCCTGGCTCCCCGAGATCACCGAGCCCGCCACCACCTTCGAGGTGGCCGTGCGCATCGCGGCCGCCACGTCCGCCGTGATCCTGCACGAGGGGGCCCGGGAGCCGCTCAGCGGGCTGGTGCCGCCCGGCAAGGGCGACATCGTGGTCGTCGTGGGGCCGGAGGGCGGAGTCACGGAGGAGGAGCTGGAGCGGTTCGCGGCGGCGGGTGCCACCCCGGCCCTGCTCGGGCCCACCGTCCTGCGCACCTCCACCGCCGGACTGGCGGCCGCCGCGGTGCTCCTGGCCGCCACCGGCCGCTGGTAAGAACGCGCCCGCCACAGTCAAGCCGCCGGTCAAGCAGCGGTCAATCGGACACGTTCATCGCCCGAGTTGAAGTCCGTCACTCGTTCAGGAGACGAGCGTGCCGCGGAGGGTGCCGTCCGGGGCGGCGACGAAGACCGGGGCCCGCGCGCCCAGGTCCCGTACCGCCGCCACATCGCCCGGGGCGGGGTCACCGGCGGTCACCACGGCCGCGGCCTCCAGGCTCTCCGCCCCACTGGACACGGCGATGGCCACCGCGACCTGCAACGCCGACAGCCGGAGTGACGGCAGGTCGACGGTGGTGGCGGAGTAGGTACGGCCGGTCTCGTCGCGCACCGCCGCACCCTCGGCGGCGGAGGTGCGGGCCCGGGCCGACCGGGCCAAGGTGATGATCTTCGTGTCCTCGGGATCCATCTCGCTCACGGCACCCAGCCTAGGACCCCCTCGTGGCCGGGCCGCCGAGGGGCACCGGGCTCTGGACGGAGGTGGCCGTCACCAGCTTCCGCAGTGCCACGGCGGCGATCAGCCGCGTGGAGTCGCCCTTGGTGCGGTGCCTGCGATCGATGAGGGCGGGTTGTTCCACCACGAGCAACCGGGCGCCCTGCTGCGCCATCACCATGTCGAAGTGGATGGAGTAACGAGGGCTGAGCCGTCTGGTGTAGCGCAGGCCGTACGCGTTGTCCTCGAAACCGGGTACGGCCAGCGGGGTCCGGTGCAGCCGGACCTTGCCGTCCCCGCGCCCGATCCTCATCTGCGGGCAGCCGGCGGCGGCCTGCCTGGCCTCCTCGATGTGGCGTTGAGCCCCGCCCGGCCCCAGCGCCAGCAGATGTTCGGCCAGCGTCGACCCCGGGCTGGTGCGGTAGAACACCGCGTGGGCCTGTGGAGGAATGGGCACGTCGCGAAGACCGCGCAGGTCGGCCAGGCGGAGCAGCCGGCGGCAGTCCCGGTCCGCCGGCCTCAGCCGGCCGAAGACCCGCTGGTCCTGGGCCGGCAGGAAGTCCGGCGGCATGTCCTGTACGGACAGGACGGCAGCGGTCAGGCGTGCCGCCGGTGATTCCTCCGGTGGCCGGTCGCCCCCGCAGCCCGCCATGGTGATGGTGCACGCGCCGACCAGCGCGGCTCCGCGAACGATGCGCCTCAACGAGATCTCCCCCCGAGTGATCTCCAGCGCTGGTGATCCTGCCCGGGAGTGAGCCCGCGAACCATATGTCAAAGGTCTGTTACAGCGTGTCGCCATTCCCTGTCGTGATCATGCGCGAAGATCAGTGGTTCGTGGCGCGCTCATGATGTTGGTTCGAGGTCTTCGGGGAAGTCGCCCTGGTCGGCCGGGACGACCCGGTCCACCACCACCGTGCCGATCTGGTTGCGCCGCCCGGCGATGCTCTCGGCGGTGAGGGTCAGCCCGGCCACGGTGGCCGTCGATCCGGCGATGGGGACCCGGCCCAGCGCGTGCGCGAGCAGGCCGCCCACCGTCTCCACGTCCTCGACCTCGATCTCCACCTCGAACAGCTCGGCCAGTTCCTCCACGGCCAGGCGGGCCGTCACCCGTACGGCCCCGCCGGGCAGATGCTCGGCCCGCGGCGCCTCGATGTCGTATTCGTCCGCGATCTCGCCCACGATCTCCTCGAGGATGTCCTCGATCGTGACCAGGCCGGCGGTGCCGCCGTACTCGTCGATGACCACGGCCAGATGGATCTGGCGGGCCTGCATCTCGCGGAGCAGCTCGTTGACGGGCTTGCTGTCGGGAACGTACGTCGCGGGCCGCATCACCGACTCCACGGTCTCCACCGACTCGCCGTCGTGGTATTCGTGGCTGCGCCGGACGATGTCCTTGAGATAGGCGATGCCGATGACGTCGTCCTCGTTCTCACCGACCACCGGGATGCGGGAGAAACCACTGCGCAGTGACAGGGCCAGGGCCTGGCGGAGCGTCTTGTCCCGCTCGATGAACACGATGTCGGTGCGCGGGACCATGACCTCGCGGACCAGGGTGTCGCCCAGCTCGAAGACCGAGTGGATCATCTCGCGTTCGTCCGGCTCGATCAGCCGGCGCTGCTCGGCCAGGTCCACGAGGTCGCGTAGTTCCGCCTCCGAGGCGAACGGCCCCTCCCGGAAGCCCTTGCCCGGCGTGAGGGCGTTGCCCAGCAGAATCAGCAGTTGCGGCAGCGGGCCCAGCACCCGCGCCAGCGGATGGATCACCGCCGCCCCGGCGAGGGCCACCCGGTCGGCGTGCTGGCGGCCCAGCGTACGGGGTGCCACGCCCACGGCCACGTAGCTCACCACGATCATGACCACGGCGGCGGTGACGTACGCCCGCCAGGTCTGGCCGAGCCAGCCGATGCAGAGGTCGGCGACGATGACGGTGGCCGCGAGCTCGCAGCTCATCCGCAGCAGGAGCAGCAGGTTGAGATAGCGCGCCGGGTCGGCGACGACCGCGGCGAGCCGGCGCGATCCGCGCCGGTCCTCCCGCGCCAGATCGGCGACGCGTACCCGGGAGACCCGGGTCAGCGCGGTCTCGACACTGGCGATCAGGCCGGCGATGGCCACCAGGCAGGCGGAGAGGGCCAGCAGCCAGGTCTCGGATGTGGTCATGGAGGGATGATCACCCGGCCGGGTGTTTCTCCTGCCAGGCGGTCAGGAGTTCGGCCTGCAGCCCGAACATCTCCTTGTGCTCCTCGGGCTCGGCATGGTCGTAGCCGAGCAGATGCAGGATCCCGTGCGTGCACAGCATCCGCAGCTCGGCGGCGGTGTCGTGGCCGGCCTGCTCGGCCTGCTTCGCGGCGACCGCCGGGCAGAGCACCACATCGCCGAGCAGCCCCGGGTCGGGGGCGTCGTCATCGTCGGTGCCCCCGGACAGATGGCCGGGACGCAGTTCGTCCATCGGGAACGCCAGCACGTCGGTCGGCCCGGCCTCGCCCATCCACTTCTCGTTCAGCTCGCTCATCGCCGCCTCGTCCACGAGGAGCAGCGACAGCTCGGCCAGCGGATGGATCTGCATGCCGTCCAGCACATGACGGGCCAGCTCGACGAGGCCCTCCTCGTCGATGCTTACGCCCGACTCGTTCAGCACCTCAATGCTCATGGTCGTTCTAACGCCCCCGCTTGTGCGACCCGCGGGCCGCCGGTCCGGGCTTGATGCCCTGCGCCGACCGGGCCTCGTCGTACCGGCCGTAGGCGTCCACGATGTCGCCGACGAGCTTGTGCCGTACGACGTCGCGGCTGTTCAGCCGGCAGAAGTGGATGTCATTGATGCCCTCGAGGATCTCCTGGACCACCTGCAGGCCGCTCTGCTGACCGCTGGGCAGGTCCACCTGGGTGACGTCACCGGTGACCACGACCTTGGAGCCGAAGCCCAGCCGGGTCAGGAACATCTTCATCTGCTCGGGGGAGGTGTTCTGGGCCTCGTCGAGAATGATGAAGGCGTCGTTGAGGGTACGGCCGCGCATGTACGCCAGCGGAGCCACCTCGATCGTCCCGGCGGCCATCAGCCGCGGGATCGAGTCCGGATCGATCATGTCGTGGAGCGCGTCGTACAGGGGCCGCAGATACGGGTCGATCTTCTCGTAGAGGGTGCCGGGCAGGAAGCCCAGCCGCTCGCCCGCCTCGACCGCGGGGCGGGTAAGTATGATCCGGTTGACCTGCTTGTCCTGCAGGGCGCGGATGGCCTTGGCCATGGCGAGATAGGTCTTGCCGGTGCCCGCCGGCCCGATGCCGAACACGATCGTGTGCTTGTCGATGGCGTCGACGTAACGCTTCTGGTTCAGCGTCTTGGGCCGGATCGTCCGGCCGCGCGCCGACAGCACGTCGAGGTTCAGCACCTCGGCGGGGCTCTCGGTCCCCTCCGCACGGAGCATCGCGATGCTGCGCTCGACCGCGTCGGGGGTGAGGTCGGCACCGTTCTCCACCAGATCGCCGAGCGCCGCGAACAGCTTCGCGACGAGCTCGGTCTCCGGTTCGGCGCCGGTGACGGTGATCTCGTTGCCCCGGACGTGGATGTCGCTGTGGAAGGCGCTCTCGATGACCTCGAGAAGCTCGTCGCGGGATCCGAGCAGGCCGACCATGGAATGGTCATCCGGCATCACGATCTTGATCTGTGGCCGCGCGGTGGCGTTTCGTTTCCGCGCGGGACGCGTTGATTCAACCATCTGCCGGCCTTACGGCCTCTTCGCCCCAGACTTCTCAGAGATCTATTGGTTTCGATCCAGTGTGCTCTTGTTCATGCTACTGGGGTCACGGGTATTCCCGCCTGCGGATTCCCGGCCGTCAGCCGGGCGGCCAGCCAAGGCCACGGCCGCCCAGAAGGTGGGCGTGCACGTGGAAGACGGTCTGCCCGGCCTGCGGGCCGGTGTTGAACACCACCCGGTAGCCGGTCTCCGCGATACCGTCGGCGACCGCGACCTCGTGCGCCTCCCGCAGCACCTCGGCGAGGAGCTCCGGGTCCGCCATGGCCAGCTCGTTGACACTCGGATGGTGGTCCTTCGGGATCACCAGCACGTGCGTGGGAGCCTGCGGATTGATGTCGCGGAAGGCCAGTGTCCGCGCGGAATCGCGCACGATATCGGCCGGTACCTCCCCGGACACTACTTTACAGAACAGGCAGTCCGCCTGCGCCAAGCCACGTGTCATGCCGGCCCCTCCACCACGCTCAGGTGCTCTCCGATGAGACAGCGCATGTTACCGAGACGGGCCCGCGCCGATCATTTTTGGCCGGGGAAGGCGCAGCCTCCGGCGCGATGGGCCCCCCTCTGGTTAAGGTTGCAGGGCAGCGAACCCCCCGGCTCGTGGGCACCCGGCGTGTCCAGCCCCGAAGCCGACGGCCGGTCGGGTTCGTCCATCTATGCCGTACCTCCGCCATCGGCGAACAGGTGACGGAAGGACGGTAGGGGCGGCCGATAGGTGACCGAGGCGAGACAGGGAATGCCCTTTCGTAAACCGGATGACGAGGGCGCGCGTCCCACTGACGTGACCGAAACCCTCGTGGCCAGGGGCACGGCGGGGGCGGTGGCCATCGCCTGGGACGCCGATCAAGCGGTGACCGCGCTGTACAGCGCGAACTACCGCTCTCTCGTGCGTCTGGCCGCGCTGCTCGTACGAGACGTCGCGACCGCTGAGGAGGTGGTCCAGGACGCGTTCATCGCCATGCACGGTGGCTGGCGGAGACTGCGCGATCCGGAGAAGGCGCTGTCCTATCTGCGGCAGTCGGTCGTCAACCGGGCACGATCCGTGCTGCGGCACCGCGCGGTGGTGGAGAAGTACGCGCCCAAGGGCCTGCCCGACGCTCAGAGCGCTGAGCACGGGGCGATCGTGGAGCTCGAGCGCACCGCGGTGATCAAGGCGCTCGCCACCCTGCCCACCCGCCAACGGGAAGCGCTGGTCTTGCGTTACTACGCCGATTTCTCCGAGGCCGAGATAGCCAACGCGATGGGCATCAGCCGCGGGGCCGTCAAGAGTCATACGGCGCGCGGAATGGCCGCGCTCCGTAACGTTCTGGAGCAGCTGTCATGACCGATCCCTTCGACGAGTATGGCGAGATCCTCCGCCGTGCCCTGCACGCGGAGGCGGACTCGGTCATGCCCGCCCCGGACGGGCTTGAGCGCATCCGGGAGCGGATCGGCGACCGGCACCGGGCGCCCATGGCCGGCCCGAGCCGGCCATGGCGGCTGCGCCGGGGCTGGTTCTCCGAGTCGTGGGCACGTCCGCTGCTGGCCGCCGGCGCCGCGGCGTTCGTCGCGCTGCTGGCGGTGTCCGCGCCGCCCGCGATCCACGGCATCACCTCGGCCGGGGACCGGGGCCCGGCCGCGCACGACACCCCACGACATGGCGGCGAGCCAGGCGGCGGCACGTCCAACGGCCGGCAGTATCCGCCGTATCCGGGCGTTCAGACGATCCCGCGCCCCACCATCGCGGTGACGCCGACGCCGACCCCGGCGTCCGGGACGCCGAGTTGCCCGGTCACATCGCCCGCGGTCAAGGCCCGCACGTCGGCCCGCGTCACGCCGCCGGTCAGCCTCGGCAAGCACGTCACCGCATCGCCGACGTGCCCGAAACCCCCCGTCACCCCGACGCCCACCCCGGCACCGTCCACGCCGCAGGTGTCCCAGCCGGCGACCCCCTCCGTACCGCCGCAGACCGACCCCCCGCCGCAGCAGCCGGCACCGTAAAGTCCCCTCCGACGCCGCCCGGGCTCGGGAGCCGCGCGGGCGCCGTTGGCCGACGCGCTCCGCCCGGTAGGCGAGAATCGACATCGTGATATCGCCAACGACTCCGACCCAAGGCTCGAGTGAAGGCTTCCGTTCCGGGTTCGCCTGTTTCATCGGACGGCCCAACGTGGGCAAGTCCACCCTCATGAACGCCCTTGTCGGCACGAAGGTGGCGATCACCAGCAGCCGTCCGCAGACGACCCGGCGGGCCATCCGGGGCATCGTGCACCGGCCCGACGCCCAGCTCGTCATCGTGGACACCCCCGGCTTGCACAAGCCGCGCACCCTGCTGGGGGAACGGCTGGACAGCCTGGTCCGCTCGACGCTGACCGAGGTCGATGTGATCGGGTTCTGCATCCCCGCCGACCAGTCCGTCGGGCCCGGCGACAAGTTCATCGCCCGTGAGCTCGCCAACGTCGGCAAGACCCCGGTCGTGGCCATCGTGACCAAGGCCGACCTGGCCTCCAAGCAGCAGATCGCCGAGCAGCTGCTGGCCGTCGGCCGGCTGGGGCCGTGGGCCGACATCGTGCCCGCCTCGGCGGTGGGCAGACCCGAGGGGGAGCGGGGCGGGGGGCCGTACCAGCTCGACGTGGTCTCCGACGTGCTCGTCAGCCATCTGCCCGGGGGCATGCCGCTGTATCCGGAGGGCGACCTGACCGACGAGCCCGAGCAGATGCTGGCCGCGGAGCTGATCCGGGAGGCCGCGCTCGAGGGCGTACGCGACGAGCTGCCGCACTCGATCGCCGTGGTGGTCGACGACATGGCGCCGCGCGAGGGCAGGGACGACCTCATCGACATCTACGCGCATCTGTTCGTAGAACGGCCCAGCCAGAAGGGCATCCTCATCGGGCACAAGGGAGAACGGCTGAAGGACGTCGGCACCCGCGCCCGCAAGCAGATCGAGGCGCTGCTCGGCACCAAGGTCTTCCTGGACCTGCGGATCAAGGTCGCCAAGGACTGGCAGCGTGATCCAAAACAGCTGCGGCGCCTGGGGTTCTACGACTGATCAGTGGCAGTTGACTTTACCTTTCAAGGTGAAATGTCCACCTTCGCCCGCGGTAGTGCGGCAGGATCGATACTTTGGGCAGAGGCAGTAGTGACGCCGGAGGTCGCGTTGATCATCATTTTCGGGCTGCGTGTGATCTTCTCCACGCTGGGTGACGGGCTGTTCCACTGCCCGCACTGCGGTGCGGACCGCCAGTACCGCAGGCGCTCCGGCAGGCGCTTCTTCACGCTGTTCTTCATCCCGGTGATCCCCCTGAACAAGGTGGGCGAGTTCGTCGAGTGCTCCGTCTGCCACAGCCGCTACGACGTGGCGGTGCTCCAGGTGCCGACCACCGCCCAGCTGACGGCGATGCCGGCGGTCGTGTTGCGGGCTGCGATCTCCCAGGTGCTGCGGTCCGGGGACGTGACCCACCGGGACGCCCGCGAGCGCGCACTGACGGTGGTGCGCAACGCCGGGGACCAGGGCTACGGCGAGGACGACCTCGACCGGGATCTGGTGCGTCCCTTCGACGAGGTACGGATCGAACTGGCGCGGGCGTCGTCCGCGCTGGCACCCGAGGCACGGGAGAACTTCTTCGCCGAGGCGGTCCGGATCGCGTTGATCGACGGCCCGCTGACCGAGTCGGAGCGGGAGACCCTGCTCGTGGCGGGGGCCGATCTGAACCTGACCCGGGTCCAGGTCTCGGGAGTGATCTCGATGGTCGAACAGGAGGCCGCGCGATGAAGACCGCTCTCGTCCGGCTTCCCGGCCCGCGGCTGGCAGACGGGCTCGTCACCCACATCGACCGGCGGCCCGTCGACGCGGGGCTGGCCGCCAGGCAGCACGAGGCCTACGTCGCCGCCCTGGAGGCCGCCGGCTGGCGGGTACGGGCCGTGGCGCCGGCCGACGACCTGCCCGACGCGCCGTTCGTCGAGGACACCGCCGTGGTCTGCGGGGAACTGGCCATCCTGGGCCGCTCGGGAGCCGCGGAGCGCCGGGCGGAGGTGCCCGGCACCGAGAAGGCCGTGCGCGACCTGGGTCTTGAGGTGGTCCGGATCGACTCACCCGGCACCCTGGACGGCGGGGACGTGCTACAGGTCGGGGATACCGTCTACGTCGGCCGGTCGGGCCGTACCAACGAGGACGCGGTCTGCCAGCTCGCCCGGGTCCTCGGCGGAGTCGGCCGCTGGGTGGTCCCGGTCGAGGTGAGCGGCTGCCTGCACCTGAAGACCGCGATGACGGCGCTGCCGGACGGCACCCTGATCGGGATGCCCGACTGGGTGGACACCTCGGCGCTGCCCGGGCTGCGGGTGGCGCCCGAGCCCTCGGGGGCACACGTCGTGATCCTCGGCGACGACCACGTGCTCCTGGCCGCGTCCGCGCCCCGCACCGCCGAGCGGCTGCGGGCCGAGGGCCTGCGGGTCACCGTCGTCGACATCAGCGAGTTCGAGGCACTGGAGGGCTGCGTGACCTGCCTCAGTGTGCTGGTCCCCGGTTAACCCGCCGTTCATCCGGGCACGTCCCCGCGAGAGGGCGGGCTGACCTGTTGCTACGCGGTTATCTGGCAACTTTCTTTATTGTCCAGGTCAGTATATGGGCACTCCTCACACTGGAACGTAACAGCAGTGAGGAGTTGGTAGTGCTCAATTAACACGTTGGATGATTCCAGGAAATCTCCCTCGGCAGACTTGTGCCCAGAAAGCAGTGCGGGGTCGCGTCTGTAAGGGAGTGGAACTTGCACAGAACATCCTGGCGGGCCGTCATTTCGGTGGTCGCGATATCGGCGTTGACGCTGACCGCATGCGGCGGGGAAAAGAAGAAGGACAGCGGCACCGCGTCGAGCGGAAATACCATCAAGGTCGGCGTCCTCCACTCGCTGAGCGGCACGATGGCCATCAGCGAAGTCACCGTCAAGAACTCCGAACTCATGGCGATCGACGAGATCAACTCCGCCGGCGGTGTGCTCGGCAAGAAGCTCGAGCCGGTCGTCGAAGACGGCGCTTCCGACTGGCCCACCTTCGCCGAGAAGGCCCAGAAGCTCATCAAGAAGGACAAGGTCGCGACGGTGTTCGGCGGCTGGACCTCGGCCAGCCGCAAGGCGATGCTCCCCGTGTTCGAGCGCAACAAGGCGCTGCTGTGGTACCCGGTGCAGTACGAGGGGCTGGAGAGCTCGCCGTACATCTATTACACCGGCGCCACCACCAATCAGCAGATCATCCCCGGTCTCGACTATCTCAAGGAAAAGGGCAAGAAAAAGATCTTCCTGGTGGGCAGCGACTACGTTTTCCCGCGTACCGCCAATAAGGAGATCAAGGCGTATGCCAAGGCGAATGGGATGACTATTCTGGGCGAGGAATACACGCCTCTCGGGACCACGGAATACAGCACGCTCGTCAACAAGGTCGTACAGGCGAAGCCGGACGCTGTTTTCAATACCCTGAACGGCGACAGCAATGTGGCCTTCTTCAAGCAGCTGAAGAGCGTCGGGGCCACCGCGGACTCGCTCCCGGTGATGTCGGTGAGCATCGCTGAGGAAGAGGTCAAAGGCATCGGCGTCGACAACATCGCAGGTCAACTGGTCGCCTGGAATTACTACGAGACGACCCCGGGCAAGACCAACGACGCGTTCGTCAAAGCGTTCAAGGCCAAGTACGGCGCCGACAAGGTGACCTCCGACCCCATGGAGGCCGGCTACAACGCCGTCCACCTGTGGGCGGCGGCGGTCAAGAAGGCCGGCACCACCGAGGTCGAGGCCGTCAAGAAGGCCGCGGCGGGGATCGCCCTGGACCTGCCCGAGGGCAAGGTCACCATCGACGGTGACAACCACCACATGTACAAGACGGCCCGCATCGGCGTCATCCAGAAGGACGGCACGATCAAGGAGGTCTGGAACTCCGGCAAGCCGATCCAGCCGGACCCGTACCTCAAGGGCTACCCGTGGGCCGCCGGGCTGTCCTCCTAACGGGCTGGAACGGGGCACCGAGGAGCTCACATGGACGCTTTCCTGAGTCAGTTGCCGATCGGCCTCAGCATCGCCGCGGTGTTGCTGCTGATCGCGCTGGGCCTGACCTTCACGTTCGGTCAGATGGGCGTGATCAACATGGCCCACGGCGAGTTCATCATGGCCGGCGCGTACACGGCGTACATGCTGCAGGACTGGACCGGCCGGGACGCCGTCCCGGTCGCGCTGCCGGTGGCGTTCGTCATCGCCGGCACGATGGGCCTGATCCTGGAGCGGGTGGCCATCCGCCGGTTCTACGGCAGGCCCCTGGACACGCTGCTCCTCACCTGGGGGGTCAGCCTGGTCCTCCAGCAGCTGGCACGTGATCTCTTCGGTGCCCCCAACGTCCAGGTCCTCGCGCCGACCTGGCTGGGCGGCGGAGTCAAGATGTTCGGCGCTCAGTTCCCCAACACCCGGCTGTTCATCCTGGCCCTGGCGGTGCTCTCCGTGATCGCCATCTGGGGGTACATGAACCGCTCGGGGCAGGGCCGCCGGATGCGGTCGGTCATGCAGAACCGCGAACTCGCCGCGTGCACCGGCGTCAACACCGAGCGGGTCGACCAGCTGACCTTCTTCATCGGCTCGGGCCTGGCCGGGATCGCGGGGGTCGCGCTCACGCTGATCGGCCCCATCGGCCCCAACCTCGGCACGTACTACATCGTCGACGCCTTCCTCGTGGTGGTGGCCGGCGGACTGGGGCAGCTGCGCGGGGCGGTCATCGCCGCGCTGACCCTCGGGCTGCTCAACTCCTACGCCGAGTTCTGGACCGACGCCAGCCTGGCCAAGGTGATCGTCTTCGCCGGCATCGTGGCCTTCCTGCAGGCCCGCCCGCAGGGCCTGTTCGTGCTGCGCACCCGGGCGCTGACATGAGCGCCCGGCTGCGCGGATACGCGCTGTTCGCGGGGGTGGCCCTGCTCGTCCTCGCGGTCGCGCCGGGAGTCCTGGACCCGTTCCGGCTGGGGCTGCTCGCCAAGTACCTCTGCTTCGCCATCGCCGCGCTCGGCATCGGGCTGGCCTGGGGGCAGGGCGGCATGCTGACGCTCGGCCAGGGGGTGTTCTTCGGTCTCGGTGGCTACTCGATGGCGATGTACCTCAAACTGCACGACGCCGGCCCCGGCAACCTGCCCGACTTCATGGTGTGGAGCGGGGTCGACAAGCTCCCGGTCCTGTGGAAGCCGTTCTCCAGCCCGGTGGTGGCGATCGTCGCCGTGGTGGTGGTGCCGGTTCTCGCCGCCGTGCTGCTCGGCCTGCTGGTGTTCCGGCAGCGGGTCCGGGGGGCGTATTTCGCGATCCTCAGCCAGGCCCTCGCCGCGGCCTTCGTCATCTGGCTGGTCGGCCAGCAGGGCCTGACCGGCGGGACCAACGGCCTCACCCATTTCTACGACGTCTTCGGGCGCGACCCGGAGGAGGACGGGACCAAACGGATCCTCTACTTCGTCGTGGCGATCGTGCTGGGCGTGCTCTACCTGCTCGCCCGGCAGCTGGTGAAGAGCCGGTTCGGCCGGCTGCTGGTGGCCGTACGAGACGGTGAGGACCGGGTCCGCTTCCTGGGCTACAACCCGGCCACCGTCAAGACGATCACATTTGCGGTCTCGGCGGCGATGGCCGGCATCGCCGGTGCCCTCTACGTGCCGGTCGTCGGCATCATCTCGCCGTCGCTGCTGGGCGTGGTGCCGTCCATCGAGCTGGTCGTCGCGGTCGCGATCGGCGGCCGGTTCGCGCTCGGCGGGGCGGTGCTGGGCGGCGTGCTGCTGAACTGGGCGCACACCACCTTCAGCGAGCAGTACCCCAGCGGCTGGGTCTACCTGCAGGGCTTCATGTTCATCCTCGTCATCATGCTGGCGCCCAAGGGCGTGGTCGGTCTCGTCGCCCAGCTCGGCGACGTGATCACCCGCCGGCGTCGTACGCCCCCGCCGGCGCAGGCCGCCCCGGCGGAGCTCACTGAGGAGGTGGCCACGGCATGACCGCTCTGCTGGAGATCCGCGGGCTGGAGGTCGTCTTCGACGGGTTCCGGGCCATCAGCGGCGTCGACCTGACCGTGGAGCACGGGGAGTTGCGGTTCCTGATCGGCCCCAACGGCGCGGGCAAGACCACCCTCATCGACGTGATCACGGGCCTGACCAGGCCATCGGCGGGCTCGGTCACGTTCGGTGGCGCGTCGCTCGTCGGCCGCAAGGAGCACCGGATCGTACGGCTGGGCATCGGCCGGACCTTCCAGACCTCGGTGGTGTTCGAGGAGCTCACGGTGGTCGAGAACCTGGACCTGGCCGCGAGCTTCCGCCGCCCGCTGGTGACGCTGCTCAGGCAGCGCCGCACCGTATCCGAGGCGGTGGCCGCCGCGCTGGAGACCATCGGGCTCGGCGACCTCGCGGACCGTCCCGCGGGGGTGCTCTCCCATGGCCAGCGGCAGTGGCTGGAGATCGGCATGCTCATCACCCAGCAGCCCAGGCTGCTGCTCCTGGACGAGCCGGTGGCCGGGATGAGCCGGGACGAACGCGAGCGCACCGGAGAGCTGCTCACCGAGATCGCCAAGGACCACACGGTGATCGTGGTCGAGCACGACATGGAGTTCCTGCGGCGGTACGCCTCGCAGGTCACGGTCCTGCACGAGGGCGCGGTCCTGGTCGAGGGCGATGTCGCCACCGTCCAGGCCGACCCCAGGGTGCAGGAGGTCTACCTGGGCCGGTCCAGGGACGAGAAGGCGGCGTGAGCGCGGCGAAGCGGGACGAAGAGGGGACAGGCGCCTGATGCTGGAGGTCACTGGACTGGAGGCGGCGTACGGCCGGGCCCGCGTGCTGTTCGGCGTGGACCTGTCCGTACCCGCGGGGGCACTGATGTGCGTGATGGGCCGCAACGGCGTCGGCAAGACGACCCTGCTCAACTCGATCATGGGTGTGCTCGCGCCGGCCGCCGGCAAGGTCGTGTTCGACGGCAGGGACGTCACCCGGATGAAGACCTTCGAGCGCGTCCGGCTCGGCATGGGCTACGTCCCGCAGGGCCACGAGACCTTCCCGCAGCTCACGGTCTGGGAGAACCTCCAGGTGACGCTGGAGGCGACCGGCCACCGCGACGGGGCCGCGATCGACGAGGCGCTCGAGGTCTTCCCGCGTCTGACGGAGCTGCTCAAGCGCCGGGCCGGATTCCTGTCCGGCGGCCAGCAGCAGCAGCTCGCCATCGCACGGGCGCTGGTGACCCGTCCGCGGATGCTGATCCTCGACGAGCCGACCGAGGGCATCCAGCCGTCGATCGTCGTCGAGATCGAGGAGGCCATCGAGCGGCTGCACCGGGAGAAGGGGATCTCGGTCCTGCTCGTCGAGCAGTACCTGGAGCTCGCCCTGCGGCTGGCCGACGCCTTCGTGATCCTCGAAGGCGGCGTCGTCCAGCACTCCGGTTCCGCCGAGGACCTCCGCGACGACAAGGTCAAACGTCTCCTGGCGGTCTGACGGGGCGGCCGGGCCGCCCTCCCGCGCCGGCGGCCGGTTGCCGTAACACCGGCGATATCTGTTACCTTGAGGTCGTGTTCTGCGAGCTCCTCCTCCTTAGGCGCCGCGGCGGGGGCCTGTAAAAGGTCGGCTCCCTCGCCGCGGGACTGTGACGTGCCCGTCGGCCGCAGGAACGCCAGTCAGAGGGAGCACCACTTCTATGTTCGCGCAGCAACCCAGCGGCATGCCCTTCGAGCGCTACCGCCCGCATCCCATGGTCCATCTGCCCGACCGCACCTGGCCCGGCAACACGATCACCCAGGCCCCGCGCTGGCTCTCCACCGACCTGCGTGATGGCAACCAGGCGCTGATCGACCCGATGAGCCCGGCCCGCAAGCTGAAGATGTTCGAACTGCTGGTCCGCATGGGCTACAAGGAGATCGAGGTCGGGTTCCCGGCGGCCAGCCAGACCGACTTCGACTTCGTCCGGCAGCTGATCCAAGAGGACAGGGTCCCCGAGGACGTGCGCATCTCGGTGCTGACCCAGGCCCGCGAAGAACTCATCGAGCGCACCGTGCAGTCGCTGGCCGGTGCCCCGCAGGCCACCGTGCACCTGTACAACGCCACCGCGCCGCTGTTTCGCCGGGTGGTGTTCGGCATCGACCAGGACGAGTGCAAGGCCCTGGCGGTCCGCGGCACCGAGCACGTCATGAAGTTCGCCGAGGAGTATCTGGGCGGCACCGACTTCGGCTACGAGTACTCGCCCGAGATCTTCATCGACACCGAGCTGCAGTTCGCCGCCGAGGTCTGTGAGGCGGTCATGGACGTGTGGCAGCCCGGCCCCGGCCGGGAGATCGTGCTCAACCTGCCGTCCACCATCGAGCGGTCCACCCCCAACGTCTACGCCGACCAGATCGAGTGGATGAGCCGCACCCTGACGCGGCGTGAGCACGTGGCCCTTTCGGTCCACCCGCATAACGACCGCGGCACCGCCGTCGCCTCCGCCGAGCTGGCGGTCATGGCCGGGGCCGACCGGGTCGAGGGCTGCCTGTTCGGCAACGGCGAGCGCACCGGCAATGTCTGCCTGGTCACCTTGGGCATGAACCTGTTCTCCCAGGGCGTCGACCCGCGGATCGACTTCTCCGACATCGACGAGATCCGCCGTACGGTCGAGTACTGCAACCAGATCCCGGTGCACGAGCGGCACCCCTACGCGGGGGACCTGGTCTACACCTCGTTCTCCGGCTCGCACCAGGACGCCATCAAGAAGGGCTTCGCGGCCCTCGACGCCGATGCCGCCGCGGCCGGCGTGCCGGTGGAGCAGGTCCGCTGGCAGCTGCCCTACCTGCCCATCGACCCGCACGACGTGGGCCGCACGTACGAGGCCGTCATCCGGGTCAACAGCCAGTCCGGCAAGGGTGGAGTGGCCTACATCATGCAGGCCGAGCACTCCATGGACCTGCCGCGCCGGCTGCAGATCGAGTTCTCCCGGGTGGTCCAGGAGCACACCGACTCCGAGGGCGGCGAGGTCACCGCGGACCGGATGTGGGAGATCTTCGAGGGCGAGTACCTCGGCAACGGCTCCCGGATCGGGCTGCTGGCACACCGCGCGTCCTCGCAGAGCGAGACGGCGACCGGGCGCGGCCACGAGGGCGGCACGAGGTACGTCCTCGACGTCGACGTCCGGGTCGACGGTGAGATCCGCGAGATCGAGGGTGCCGGCAACGGGCCGATCTCGGCCTTCGTCACGGCGCTGGCGACGGTCGGCATCGGCGTACGGGTGCTGGACTATAACGAGCACGCGATGAGCGCGGGCGGTGACGCGAAGGCCGCCGCCTACGTGGAATGCCAGGTCGGTGACGCGGTCCTGTGGGGCGTCGGCGTCGACGCCAACATCGTCACCGCCTCGCTGAAGGCCGTGCTGTCGGCGATCAACCGGGCCGCCAAAGCCTGAACCCCCAGAACTCGGTCATGACGGTGTGAACCACCGATCGTGGCCGCTGCATGGGCCTCGGCCGCGACGATCTCGCGGCCGAGGCCCATGACATTCGTGCCGCCGGCGCACCTCCGCTCCCGTGGCGGTGCGCGGCCCCGTGCGGCGCGTCAGTGCGCCAGGACGTGATGGACGAGCTCCCGCAACGGACCCGTCAGCTGGTTCTCTCCGACGACCACCGTGCGCCCATCGACGTCGATCTCGTAGACGAACTGGTCCGGAACCCGGCCCGGCTGCGGGACCGCGCCGAGATCGACCCGGGCGACGAGCCCGCGCAGGACCGGGTCGGAAGCGGTATCTGCCTCCCCGCGCCGCTCGATCCCGGCGAACCCGCCGGTTCGGACCACGGTCACTTTCATGTCGTGACGCCTACCCCCGCCCAGGCGTCCTTTACCGCACCGGCCTCGGTGCCCGACGCGCCGTACAGCTGCGTCGCCGTCGCCACTGTGGCCGCCGCGAACGCGGCGAAGTCCGCGCTGGACGCCAGTGACCCGCCCGTGAGCGTGTCGTACCAGACCTTCCCGGCCTTCTCCCAGGCGTTGCCGCCGATCTGCGCCGCTGCCAGGTAGAACGCCCGGTTGGGGATGCCGGAGTTGATGTGCACGCCGCCGTTGTCCCGGTAGGTGTGCACGAAGTGGTCCATGTGCCCGGGCTGCGGGTCCTTGCCCAGCTGCGGGTCGTCGTAGGCGGTGCCCGGTTCCTTCATGGAGCGCAGCGCCACCCCGTTGACGCCCGGCGCGAGCAGGCCCTGGCCGATCAGCCAGTCGGCGCTGTCACTGGTCTGGCCGAAGTGGTGCTGCTTGATCAGTGAGCCGAAGACGTCCGAGATGGATTCGTTCAGCGCACCGGACTGGCCGTAGTACTCCAGCGCCGCGGTGTACTGGGTGACGCCGTGGGTGAGCTCGTGCCCGGTGACGTCCAGCGGCCCGGTGAAGGCGGTGAACAGCGTGCCGTCGCCGTCGCCGTACACCATCTGCTCGCCGTTCCAGAAGGCGTTGTCGTAGCCGCGGCCGTAGTGCACCGTCGAGATCATCGGCAGGCCCGCGCCGTCGATGGAATCGCGGCCGTACACCTGTGAGTAGAAGGCGTAGGTGGCGCCGAGCCAGTCGTAGTTCTGGTCGACCATCACGTCGCCGGTCGGGGCGCCGCCCTCCTTGCGTACGGTCTGGCCAGGTATCTCCTCCAGGTTCTTGGCGTCCTTGATGGTCCGGTCGGCTTGGGCGGCCGCGTCGGTGGCCGCTGCTGCGACGGGTGCGACGAGCGTCATCCGGCGCTCGGTGCGTTGTGCCGTGTCCATGATGAGAGACCGGCGTGCGAGGTCGCGGAGTTCTGGGTCGGTGCTGTGCGTGGCGACCCGCTCCAGGATGTGGGGGGGAACGATCGTGCATCTCATGGGACTACGCTGCCATTCAAAGGTGATTCAAGCCACAAGTCTGGCCGAGTCCGTGGGACCGGAACCGGTCGCGATCCGTTGGCGGCCGGACGCGATGGGTGGTGGCCCGGCTTGCCGGTCTTGTGGGGGACAATGATCCGGTGACCCTCTACCGCGATGAAGGCATCGTCCTGCGCACCCAGAAGCTGGGCGAGGCCGATCGCATCGTGACGCTGCTGACCCGCCGTACCGGCCGGGTCCGGGCGGCGGCCAAGGGGGTGCGCAAGACGAAGTCGCGGTTCGGGGCGCGGCTGGAGCCGTTCTCCCATGTCGACGTGCAGCTGTACGAACGGCGCTCGCTCGATCTGATCACGCAGGCGGAGACGATCCGGCCCTATGGCGGGCCGCTCGTGGCGGACTATCCGCGCTACACCGCGGGCACCGCGATGCTGGAGACCGCGGAGAAGCTGACCAGCGAGGAGAAGGAGCCCGCGCTGCGCCAGTTCCTGCTGCTCGTCGGGGGGCTGCGGACGCTGGTGGAGGCGAGCCACGATCCCCGCCTGGTGCTGGACGCCTACCTGCTCCGCTCGCTGTCGGTCGCGGGGTGGGCGCCGGCCCTGGACGAGTGTGCCCGATGCGGTGTCCGGGGCGGTCTCAAGGCCTTCCTGATCTCGGCGGGCGGCGCGGTCTGCGGCTCCTGCCGGCAGCCGGGTGCGGCCACTCCGGCGTCGCCCACCTTCGAGTTGATGCTGGCGCTGCTGCGCGGGGAGTGGGAACTCGCCGACGAGAGCGAACCCCGTCACCGGGTAGAGTGCAGCGGCCTCGTCGCCGCCTATCTGCAGTGGCATCTCGAACACGGAATCAGGTCGCTCAGGCATGTGGAGCGGGAGTCGCCGCGGCCCCGGACGCCGCCGGACGCCGGAATCGCGACGGACAGGGAGTCGGTGTGAGAAGGGCCGTTTCGCCGCCGGACCCGCACCCGAGTGGTGCGCGCCCGCCGGAGATCCCGAAGGAGTTCGTGCCCCGGCACGTGGCCATCGTGATGGACGGCAACGGGCGGTGGGCCAAGCAACGCGGGCTGCCGCGCACCGAGGGACACAAGATGGGGGAGCACGCCCTCTTCGACGTGATCATGGGTGCGATCGAGCTGGGCGTCCCGCATCTGTCGGCGTACGCCTTCTCCACCGAGAACTGGAAGCGCTCACCCGACGAGGTGCGTTTCCTCATGGGCTTCAACCGGGACGTGATCCGGCGCCGCCGCGACCAGCTGAACGCCATGGGCGTACGGGTGCGCTGGGCCGGCCGCAGGCCCCGGCTGTGGCGCAGCGTCATCAGTGAGCTCGAGGATGCCGAACGGATGACCCGCGGAAACGACGTGCTGACCCTGCAGTTCTGCGTGAACTACGGCGGCCGGGCCGAGATCGCGGACGCGGCGGCGGCGATCGCCCGCGACGTCGCGGCCGGCAAGCTCAACCCGGACAAGATCAGCGAGAAGGTCTTCGCCCGTTACCTCTACCAGCCGGAGATCCCCGAAGTCGACCTCTTCCTGCGGCCCTCGGGGGAACAGCGGACCTCGAACTTCCTGGTCTGGCAGACGGCGTACGCGGAGATGGTCTTCCAGGAAACCCTGTGGCCCGACTTCGACCGGCGTCACCTCTGGCATGCCTGTGAGGTCTATGCCGGCCGGGACCGGCGTTACGGCGGGGCCGTGCCGAACGAACTCCCCGGGGCGCCCGCCCGGGTCAACGGGCAGGTCGCCCGAGGCTGACCCGCCGCGGCCGGCGCTCTCAGCTCGTGGCGCAGCTCGGGCAGGTGCCGAAGACCTCGACGGTGTGCGTTACGCCGATGAAGCCGTGCTCGGCACCGACGCCCTCCGCCCAGCGCTCCACGGCGGGTCCCTCGACCTCCACCGTGCGGCCGCAGTTGCGGCAGACCAGATGGTGATGATGCTCCTCGGTCGCGCACGCGCGATAGACGGCCTCGCCGTCGTCGGTGCGCAGCACGTCGACCTCGCCGGAGTCGCTGAGCGCCTGCAACGCCCGGTAGACCGTGGTCAGGCCGATCTTGGATCCATCGGCGCGCAGGTCGGCGAAGATGTCCTGCGCGCTGCGGAAGCCCGCGCTGGCCGCCAGCGCGCGACGTACCGTGTCCTGCCGTGTAGTCACCTTCCCACCTCCGCCCCTGAATCTAGTGGTAGCGCCGCTTCCTCTCGGTCGTTCGCGGCCGTCCGCCCGCGACGGAGCAGCCGTCCCCCCGTCACCGCCACCATGAACAGCGCGAGCGCGAGCAGCACGATCGCGGGCCCGGGGGAGAGGTCACGCTGGAAACCGGCGTACAGGCCGCCCACCGCGGAGACGACGCCGAAGACCATGGCCAGCCCGACGGTGGCCTTGAACCCCCGGGTGATCTGCTGGGCGGCGGCCACCGGGACCACCATCAGCGCGCTCACCAGCAGCAGTCCCACGACGCGCATGGCGACCACCACGGTCATCGCCGCCGTCACCGCCAGCAGGAGGCTCAGGAACCGCACCGGGAGGCCGCTGGCCCGGGCGACCTCCTCGTCCTGGCAGAGCAGGAACAGCTCCCGCCCGAACAGGCCCATCACCACCAGCACGCCGGCGACCAGTGCCACGATGACGTACAGGTCGTGCGCGGAGACGCTGCTGATCGACCCGAACAGATAGCCCAGCAGGTTGGCGGTGCTGCCTCCCGGAGCGAGATTGGTGAGCAGGACGCCGCCGGCGATGCCGCCGTAGAACAGCAGGGCCAGTGCCACGTCGGCGCCCGTGCGCCCGCGGGCGCGCAGTACCTCGATTGCGACGGCACCGAGCGCCGACACGATGATCGCGGTGAGCACCGGCGACGTGCTGGTGATGAGCCCGAGGGCGACCCCGGTGAGGGCGATGTGACCGATGCCGTCGCCGAGCAGCGCCAGCTTGCGCTGCACGATGAACGTGCCGACCACCGGGGCGGCGACGCCGATGAGCACCGCGGCGAGCAGCGCACGGCGCATGAAGTCGTAGTCGAGGATGTCCAGCACGCCGGTCACGCGGGCTCCCAGGTGGTGAGCGAGGAGGGGCCGCTGGCCGGCCCGTGCGGATGCAGGTGCTGGTGGCCGGGAGCGGCGCACTCGCCCTCGGGGGCGGGCGGAGCGCCCTCGTACGCGATCCGGCCGGCCTCCAGCACCACGGCCCGGGTGATCAGCGGTTCTATCGGTCCCAGCTCGTGGGCGACCAGGACAAGGGTCCGGCCCTGGCGGATCAGCGCACGCAGGGTCCCCGCCAGGGCCTGCTGGCTCGCCGCGTCAACGCCGGCCGTGGGCTCATCCATGACGAAGGCGTCCGGTTCGCCGGCCAGCGCCCGGGCGATCAGCACCCGCTGCTGCTGGCCGCCGGACAGCTGATGGGCCGGATCCCTCGCACGGTCCGCCATCCCGACGATGTCGAGCGCACGTTCGACCGCGGCCCGGTCGGCGGCCGACGACGGCCGGAACCTGGACTGCCGGGCGATCCGGCCGGAGGAGACGACCTCGCGGACCGTGGCGGGCACCCCGCCGCCCACCGTCAGCCGCTGCGGGACGTACCCGATGCGTCCCCACTGGCGGAACCGGGGCGGCGCCACGCCGTAGATCTCGGTCCGCCCGGCCGAGAGCGGGATCAGCCCGAGCAGGGCCCGGACCAGCGTGGACTTGCCGGAGCCGTTGGGGCCCAGGAGCGCGACGACCTCACCGGGGTCGACCCGCAGATCGATGCCGCGCAGCACCTCCCGGCCGTCCAGGCGGACATGACCGCCGGTCATGGCGAAGGCGGGAGCCGGCGCCGCCGTGAGCGGCGTCATGAGCACCCCAGAGCCGTGCGCAGGGTCTTCAGGTTGTGGCGCATGATCGACATGTAGTCGTCCTTGGATCCCCGGGCCAGGCCTTCGACCGGGTCGAGCGTCCCGGTCCGCACGCCGGCCTCCTGGGCGAGGGTCTGGGCGACCTTCGGGCTGACCAGCGTCTCGGTGAAGACCGTGGCCACCCCGGTCCGGCGGATCTGCTGCGTCAGCTCCGCCAGCCGCTTGGGCGACGGCTCCGCCTGAGGGTCGATCCCGCTGACCGCCAGCTGGGTCAGGCCGTAGCGCTCGGCGAGATAGCCGAAGGCGGCGTGGCTGGTGACGATGGTCTTCTGCCGGCAGGTGGCGAGCCCGGCGCGGAACTCGCCGTCGAGCCCGGTCAGCTCGCCTGCCAGGGCCCGCGCGTTGGCCCGGTACGCCGTGGCGTGCACCGGGTCGGCCGTGGCCAGCCGCTCGCCCACGGCCGTGGCCACGGTGGCCAGCCGGCTGGGATCCAGCCAGAGATGGGGGTCGTACCGCGCCGCCTGCTGCGGGACCTGCCCCGCGCCGGTCGCCGGGAGGGTCCGCACGAGGGAGGCCGCGTCGAGGGAGGACTTCCGGGCATGCTGAGCGACCGCCTGGTCCACGGCGGGCTGGAGGTCCTTGAGATAGACGACGAGCCTGGCCCTGCCGACGTCCACGACCTGCCGGGGCGTCAGCTCGAGATCGTGCGGCTCGGCGCCGGGTTTGGTCAGCGTGGTCACGGCGGCGTCGCCGCCGCCCACCCGCTCGGCCAGCCATGCCATCGGGTAGAAGGAGCCGATCACTTGGGGCCTGCCGGAGGCCGACGCGCCGCCCCCGCCGCAGGCGGCGGTGCCCGCCAGCAGCAGGGCGAGCAGGGCGCTGGGCAACAGACCTCTAGCGCTAAACACTCCTATAGTGTGAATGAAGATGAAAACGGTTGTCAAAATTGCCCGACGACGTGACCGGCCGCAAAGATCAGCAGCACTGCGAGCGCGGCCAGCCTGAGCAGCCGTCCGGACGGGTCGAGGCTCGGCCAGGACAGGTAGGCGAACCAGCCCAGGAAGACGGCGAGCACCACCAGCGCCAGGGCGCCGGGCCAGCCGGTGACCACCATGCCGATGAGCAGCAGGATCCCCATGGTGACCGGGAGCGCCCAGCGCGGAAGCTGGTGAAGGTAGACCATCGGGGTCGCGCTGCTCCGCTCCACCCTGGCCCGGAGCCCTCGATTGGCAGACATGGAGGCCACCGTATGCCCCGGCACATGCCGGCGCCGTATTGCCCCCACGTGGTGCGAGGATGGGCCCGTGATCGCGATAACCCGATACCGGGTCCCCGCCGACGAGGCCGAGGTCTTCGCCGGCCAGGCCCGTGCCGTCCTCGAAGCGCTCTCCGCGTGCCGGGGCCACCGGTCCGGCCGGCTCGGCCATGCCGCCGACGACCCTGAGCTGTGGGTCGTGGTCACCGAGTGGGACGGCGCGGGCTTCTACCGCCGGGCGCTGGGCGAGGTGCGCATGCTGGTCATCCCGATGTCGGCGCGGGCCGTCGACGAACCGGGCGCCTACGAGATCGTCGCGTAGGCCTTCCGGCCAAGACCGGGCCAAGGTCCGGTGAAAGATCCTCCCGGCCCGTGGTAACCCTCCGTGAACGGGAACCACTTCCTGCGATCTTGCTGACGAGCCGTGGGGAGTAACGATGCGGCATACCGTTCTTGCCGGATTTCTGGTGTTGGCGGCAGTGGTGTCCGCAGTGTTCATGGTGCCGGCGGGGGCGGTGCAAAGGGCGATGGCGGCCGTGACGGCGACCGGCCCGCAGACCAGGATCGTGGAGTACGGCGGAGTGCGGGTGAGCGTTCCGGCGGAGTGGCCGGTCTACCGGCTCGATCAGCAGCCCTCCCGTTGCGTGCGGTACGACCGGCACGCGGTCTACCTCGGGCGGGCGGGGGCGGACCAGGACTGCCCCGCGCGGATGGCCGGTCGGACCGAGACCCTGCAGATCGAGCCGCTGGACGAGCCGGCCGACTCCCCGGAGATGTCCACCCCGGAGGACACCATGGGGGAGAGCGCTGAGGAGGAGACCACCGCGGCACAGGAGGTCGCCGCCCAGGAGGTCAAGGTGGTGCTGCCCACCGCCGGAGTGCGGATGACCGGGACGTACGGTTCCGGCCGGGCGCTGGTGGAGGCCATGTTCCGGGGCGCCCGGATCCGGCCCTGGGTGCACAGGACGCTGCCCTCCTTCCAGATACCGGGCGAGCCCGGGGCCGAGTCCGGCCTGCGGATCGCGGTGCCGTACCGGCCCATGCGGCAGCCGGCGCAGGGCCGGGAACGGCGGCGGGAGTGGACCACCGGAGCCGGGTTCGACGCCTGTTCGGCTCCGTCGAGGGCGGCGATGGCCGCGTGGCGGAGGGCCTACCGGGTGGCGAACATCTACATCGGCGGTGCCGCGCGCGGCTGCGCCCAGCCCAACCTGAACCGGAACTGGGTGAGCGGCGTGCGCCGGATGGGCTACCGGCTGATCCCCACCTATGTGGGGCTGCAGGCCCCCTGCTCGACGTTCCACAACCGGTTCACCGGGAAGAACGCCTACCGGAAGGGCAGCGCGTCCGCCGACGACGCGGTCCGCCGGGCCGCGGCGCTGGGCATCCCGCGCGGCGAGCCGATCTACTTCGACATGGAGGGCTACGCCAGCGAGCGGGCGTGGTGCCGGCGGGCGGTGCTCACCTTCGTGCACTCCTGGTCCCGCCGGCTGGAGCGCAGGGGGTACGTCTCCGGGATGTACGGCAGCGCGGGTTCGGGGGTGCAGGCCCTCGGTGAGGCGACCGGGATCACCAAGCCCAAGGCGATCTGGTTCGCGCGCTGGGACGGACGGGCCCGTACCGCGGGCGGCCGTTATCTGCGCCGGTCCTGGTGGAGTCCGCACCGCCGGATCAAGCAGTACCGCGGGGGTCACCATGAGCGGCACGGCGGCTACACCATCAACATCGACAGCAACATCGTCGACGGGCTGGTGTACTGACCTCGCGGCCGAGACGGCCGAGACGGCCGAGACGGCCGAGACGGCCGCGATGACGATCGCACGAGTCTGCTCCGTGTCACGGTGCGGGTGCAATAAGCTGGTGACCTGCTTGACGCCGGGGGCCCGGCCACCATCCGGCCCCGGCGTCGCACCGGGGATCACAGACGCCGTACGCCACGGGGGTGTACGAACAATCCCGCCGACCGCCAGCCGGATGGAGAACCACCATGGCCCGACGTACCGACGTGATGGACACGATCGTCAGCCTCGCCAAGCGCAGAGGCCTGGTCTTCCCGTCGAGCGAGATCTACGGTGGGCTGCGGGCCTCCTGGGACTACGGCCCGCTGGGCGTCGAGCTGAAGAACAACGTCAAACGCCAGTGGTGGAAGTCCATGGTGCAGGGCCGCGACGACGTCGTCGGCCTCGACTCCAGCGTGATCCTGGCCCGTGAGGTCTGGGAGACCAGCGGCCACGTGAACGCGTTCGTCGACCCGCTCACCGAGTGCCAGTCCTGCCACAAGCGCTACCGGGCCGACCACCTCGAAGAGGCGTACGCCGAGAAGCACGGCAGGCCCCCGGCCGGGGGGCTCGCGG
Organism: Streptosporangiaceae bacterium; assembly: GCA_025964695.1. Lineage (GTDB taxonomy): Bacteria > Actinomycetota > Actinomycetes > Streptosporangiales > Streptosporangiaceae > Actinomadura_E. The sequence continues at coordinate 44,680 of JAOPYK010000012.1, forward strand.
ACATCGCCTGCCCGAACTGCGGCAACAAGGGCGCCTTCACCGAGCCGAAGATGTTCAACGGGCTGCTCAAGACCTACCTGGGCCCCATCGAGGACGAGTCGGGCCTGGCCTACCTGCGGCCCGAGACCGCGCAGGGCATCTTCGTCAACTACCTCAACGTGCAGCAGTCGGCCCGCAAGAAGGTCCCGTTCGGTATCGGCCAGATCGGCAAGTCGTTCCGCAACGAGATCACCCCGGGCAACTTCATCTTCCGCACCCGGGAGTTCGAGCAGATGGAGATGGAGTTCTTCGTCGAGCCCGGCACCGACGAGGAATGGCACCAGTACTGGATCGACACCCGGTTCCAGTGGTACGTCGACATGGGCATCAGCAAGGACAACCTGCGGCTGTTCGAGCACCCCCAGGACAAGCTGTCGCACTACTCCAAGCGCACGGTCGACGTGGAGTACCGCTTCGGCTTCACCGGCGCGGAATGGGGCGAGCTGGAGGGCGTCGCCAACCGCACGGACTACGACCTGACCGTGCACGGCAAGGCCTCGGGCACCGACCTGTCCTTCTTCGACCAGGAACGCAACGAGCGTTTCGTCCCGTACGTCATCGAGCCGGCGGCGGGCGTCGACCGCTGCGTGCTGACGTTCATGATGGACGCCTACGCCGAGGACGAGGCGCCCAACTCCAAGGGCAAGCTGGAGAAGCGCACGGTCATGCGGCTCGACCACCGGCTGGCGCCGGTCAAGGTCGCGGTGCTGCCGCTGTCGCGAAACGCCGACCTGTCACCGAAGGCGAAGGACCTGGCCGCGCAGCTGCGCAAGAGCTGGAACGTCGACTTCGACGACGCCGGTGCCATCGGGCGCCGCTACCGCCGTCAGGACGAGATCGGCACGCCCTTCTGTATCACCGTCGACTTCGACACCCTCGAGGACGACGCGGTGACCATCCGCGAGCGCGACTCGATGAGCCAGGAGCGCATCTCGCTCGGCCAGGTCGAGTCCTTCCTGGCCGCCCAGCTGATCGGCTGCTGACCTGCGGCGTCCTCTACGCTGACAGGGCCGCTTCCCCCCGATTCGGGTGGGGGAAGCGGCCCTTCTCATGGCTCAGGGCGGGGGTGGATGCCCTGAACGGGTCAGCTGGTGATGAACAGCGTCTGGTTGTAGACGCCCGATCCGGCGGTCGTCTCGCCCTGTTGCCGGCAGGTCACCGTGAAAGTAATTCACCTTTATCGAGTCGTTCAGCAAGGCCCCGGCCTCCCGGCCCGCCCGGAGCGGAGCCCGGTCGCGCCGCGCGCCCGGCGACTCCGGCGCCGTCGTCTGAGGCACCGCCTTGCGGCGCCTCACCTGCGTGTGTCTGACCTGCGTGTGTCTGGCCTGCGTGCTCAGGGCGCCGCTTCGCGGAGGAGGCGGGCGGCGTCCTCGGGGCGGATGTCGTTGACGAAGGCGCCCATGGCCGACTCCGAGCCCGCGAGGTATTTGAGTCGTCCCCGTGCCCGGCGGCTGCTGAACAGCTGCAGGTGCAGCTGTCCCAGCTCGCGGTCTTCCCCCACCGGGGCCTGGTGCCAGGCGGAGACGTAGGGCATGGGAATGCCGAACAGGCGGTCCAGGCGGCCGAGGACGTCGACGTACAGGGCGCCGAAGGCCTCGCGCTCGGCCGGATACAGCGCGGGGATGTCGGGCATCTTGCGGTGCGGGAACAGATGCACCTCGAACGGCCAGCGCGCGGCGACCGGGACGAACGCGGTCCACGACTCGTTGGCCGCGACGACCCGTACGGCCGCCTCCCGCTCGGCGGCCAGCACGTCGGCGAACAGGTCGCGCCCGGTCTCGCCGCGGTAGCGTGCCGCCACCGACAGCATCTGCCGGGTGCGCGGCGGGATGAAGGGATAGGCGTAGATCTGGCCGTGCGGGTGGCCCAGCGTCACCCCGATCTCCTCGCCCCGGTTCTCGAAGCAGAAAACCTGCCGCACCCCGGGCAGCGCGGAGAGTTCCTCCGTGCGGTCGGCCCACGCGTCGATCACTGTGCGCACCTGCTCCGGCGGCAGTGAGGCGAACGAGGCGTCATGGTCGGAGGTGAAGCACACGACCTCGCAGCGGCCGCCCCCGGCGCTGTCGCCGAAGGAGGGAAAGCGGTTCTCGAAGACCACCACCTCGTAGTCGGCCGCGGGGATCTCGGTGGCCCGCTCCGGGGTCGAGGGGCACAGCGGGCACTCCTTGTCCGGCGGCAGGAACGTGCGCTCCTGCCGGTGCGCCGCGATCGCCACCCACTCGTCGAGCAGCGGGTCGTGCCGCAGTTCTGAGGCGGCCAGCCGGCCGGGGAGGTCACGGCGGTCGATCGCGGACCGGTCCGCGTCGTCGCGCCGGTCGAAGTAGATCAGCTCACGGCCGTCCGCGAGGTGGATGGCGGTGCGTCTCACCGGGCGGCCGCCATGGGCTCCGCGATGATCAGTTCGCCGACGTGCCCGCCCAGGATGTCACGGGTGGTGGCGTCCATGCCGGCGTCGCTGATGAGCACGTGGGCGTCCCGGAGCTGGGCGATCGTGCTGATCCCGATGACGCCCCACTTGGTGTGGTCGGCCAGCACGATCAGCTGGCGGGCGGCGGTGACCAGGGCCCGGTCGGTCTCGGCTTCCAGCAGGTTGGGCGTGGTGAAACCCGCGTGGGTGCTCATGCCATGCACCCCCAGCAGCAGCAGGTCGACGTTGAGCGAGCGGATGGCGCCGACCGCGACCGGCCCGACGAGCGCGTCCGAGGGTGTCCGTACACCGCCGGTCAGCACGATGGTCTGGTCGCTGCGCACCGACCGGTGGAAGACCTCGGCGACCGGCAGGGAGTTCGTGACGACGGTGAGCTCGGGGACCTCGGTGAGATGGTGGGCGAGCGCCCAGGTCGTCGTCCCCGCCGACAGCGCGATCGCGGTGCCGGGCTGCACCAGGGCCGCGGCGTGCCGTGCGATCGCCTCCTTCTCGGCCTGCTGACGGGCCGACTTGGCGGCGAAGCCCGGTTCCTCCGTGGAGCCCGGCGCGACGGCCGTGGCACCGCCGTGCACCTTGTCGAGCAGCCCGCGATCGGCGAGGACCTCCAGGTCACGGCGGATGGTCATGTCGGAGACGCCGAACGTGCGCACCAGGTCGGCGACCCGGACGGCGCCGTCCCGCCGAACGAGGCCCAGGATCGCTTGCTGCCGTTGCTGGGCGAGCATCGCCTCACTCCCTCCGATCCGACACCACACGGCGGCAAATCAACATGTTCCGACAGATCTTCGCACAGTTGGGGCGCCTGATGACCATATGCGGGGGTTCTTGTCGTCGTAGGTGACGTTATCTTACGAGTCTTGTTTGTATCTGTTGATAGTGGTACGAATAATCAACTATCCGGAGAAGCCGCCGGAGGCATCGGGGGATGCAGGACCGAGCGCCAGGCCACCCCGAAGGAGAGAGCGCAGTCATGGCACGAGCACATATGTACAGGGGGGCCGTCATGGCCGCCGGAGTCGCGATCGCGATGAGCCTCGCCGCGAGCGGGTGCTCGTCCGGCAAGGACTCCTCCACCGCGCCCACCGCCAAGACGGTGTCCGGGAAGATCTCCATCGCCTACCTGCAGAAGCAGGGCGACCAGAGCTACTTCATCGGTGAGGCGGAGGGGGCGCAGGCCAAGGCCAAGCAGCTCGGCGTGGACCTCAAGGTCGTCAACCTCGGCAACGACGCCAACAAGACGGTCAGCGAGGCCCAGGCGGCGATCGGGCAGAAGGCGAACGGCATCATCGTGGTCGTGCCGGACCCCGCGGTGGGACCGCAGCTCGCCCAGCTCACCAAGAGCGCGGGCGTGCAGCTGCTCGCCTCCGACGACCAGATCTGTGTCAACGGCACCGACCCCGCCAAGTGTGACAAGGCCAACCTCGTGCCGCGGGTCGGCTTCAGCGGGACCCAGATGGGCACGGAGGTCGGCACCAAGGCCGCTGAGCTCTACAAGCAGGCGGGCTGGAAGCCGGCGGACACCCGCATCATCTCGGCGTGGAAGCAGGACGTCACGGTCTGCACCGACCGGGTCGTGGCCGCGGCGAAGACCTTCAAGAGCGCCAGCGGCGCCGACATCAAGGAGATCAAGGTCGGCACCGACAACACGCCGCCCGACGCCCAGAACAAGGTGGCCGCGACGGTCACGGCCAACAAGTCGGTCAAGCACTGGATCATCTGGGGCTGTAACGACGAGAACGTCACCGGCGGCTCGAGGGCCCTGGAGAACGCCGGCTACACCCCGGACAACATCATCGGCGTGGGCATCAACGGCGACCTGGCCTGCAAGGTCTGGAAGGGCGGCAAGAAGAGCGGCGTGAAGGCCTCGCTCTACCTCAACGGCGCCGAGGTCGGGGCGCTCGCGGTGCAGAACATGTACGACAAGCTCAAGGGCGGCAAGGAGTTCCCCCCCGAGGCGTTCGCCAAGACCACGATGGTCGGCCCGGACACCTACGTCCAGGCCGGTCTGAAGTGCCTGTGACCCGTTGACGGCAGTAGGCGGCGGGTCCGGCCCGGACGGCCGGGCCCGCCGCTCCCACCCCACCCCCGAATCGAGGTGTCCATGCTGCGCGTGGAGAACATCACCAAGGGCTTCGCCGGCGTGCAGGCCCTGCGCGATGTGACCCTGGACTTCCCCGGGGGCCAGGTGACGGCGCTGATGGGAGAGAACGGCGCGGGCAAGTCCACCCTGATCAAGATCATTGATGGCGACTACCTCCCGGAGACCGGGCGCGTCCTGCTCGACGGCAAGGAGCTCGGCCTGCACTCTCCGGCCGACGCGCGGCGCCAGGGCATCCGGGTCATCGCGCAGGAACCGGAGATCATCCCGCACGTGTCGGTGGCCGAGAACGTCTACGTGGGAGCGTTGCCGCGCCGTACGGGCCGCAGGCTCGATCGCGGGGGACTGCGCGAACGGGTCCGTGCCGACCTGACGCGGCTCGGGTTCGAGCGGGTGCTCGACCCGGACACCCTCGGTTCCGAGCTGAGCGCGGCGCAACGCCAGCTGGTGGAGATCCTTCGGGCGCTGACCACCGACGCCAAGGTGATCGCTTTCGACGAGCCCACCTCCTCGCTGGGCGAGCAGGAGACCGAGGCGCTGTTCGGGCTCATCCGGCGGCTGCGCGACCAGGGACTCGCGGTCGTCTACGTCTCCCACCGGCTTCAGGAGATCTTCCAGCTCGCGGACCAGGTGGCGGTGCTGCGGGATGGAGAGCTCGTCGGCGTCCGCCCGGTCGCGGAGACCACCGAGAACGAGGTGGTCCGGATGATGGTGGGCCGTGACCTGTCGGCGATGTTCGGCCGTGAGCACGCGCCGACCGATCGCGTCGTGCTGGACGTGCGCGGTGTGACCACCGACGACGTACGTGACATCAGCTTCAAGGTGCACGCCGGGGAGGTCGTCGCGCTGGCGGGCCTCGTCGGGGCGGGGCGTTCGGAGCTGGCGGCGGGCCTGGCCGGAGACGTGCCCATCCGCTCCGGCGAGGTCCGGGTCGACGGCGAGCCCATCCGGATCCGCCATCCCGGGGACGCCATCCGCGCCGGGATCGGCTACGCGCCCGAGGAGCGCAAGGCGCAGGCACTGTTCCTGCAGCGATCCGTCCGCGACAACGCCTCGCTTGCCATCCTCGGCTCGATCCGGCGGCTGCGGTTCATCCGCCGGGCCGAGGAACGCCGGGTCGTCCGGGAGTTCACCGACCGGCTGCGGGTGCGGACGCCCTCGATCGAGCACGAGGTCGGCAAGCTCTCCGGCGGCAACCAGCAAAAGGTCGTGCTCGCCCGCTGGCTCGCCCGCGCGCCCAAGGTGCTCATCCTCGACGAGCCGACCCGCGGTATCGACGTCGGCGCCAAGGCCGAGATCTACGACATCATCGCCGGCCTGGCCCAGACCGGGGTCGCCATCCTGGTCATCTCCTCCGAACTGCCCGAGGTGCTCGGCCTCGCCGACCGCATCGTGGTCATGCAGAACGGCCGGGTGACCGGCGAGGTGGACCGTGCCACCGCCTCGGAGGAGGGGGTCCTGGCCCTGGCCATGGCCGACGACCTGACCACATCCCTGTCCGGAGGATCAGCATGACCCCCACGACCGCCTCGTCCCGTCCGCCGGCCCAGAAGGCGGACGTGCCCGGCTCACCGAGCACCGCCCGCCGGGTGCTCGGTTCGATCGGGCCGCAGAACCTCAGCCTCCTCGTGGCGCTGGTCGTGGTCGTGGCGATCTTCGGCTATCTGCGCCCCGACTACCTCGCCTGGTCCAACGTGCAGGTGATCGGGCAGGCGGTGACGGTCATCGGGCTGCTCGCCGTGGTGCAGACGGTCGTCATCATCTGCGGCGCGCTGGACATCTCGGTCGGCTCGGCGGCCGGTGTCGCGTCGGTGGTCAGCGCGATGGCGTTCACCTCGGCAGGCGGCAACCCCTATGCCGGCATCGCGGCGGCGCTGGGGATGGGAGCGGTGCTGGGCATCGTCAACGGTGTGATCATCGTGTACGGGCGGGTCAACCCGGTCATCGCCACCCTGGCCACGCTGGCGGCGTACAAGGGACTCGCCCAGCTCATCTCCGGCGGCCGGGCCCAGGGGTATGTGCTTGGCGACGACCTGTTCGTCTTCATTTCACGCGGTAAGATCGCCGGCATCCCGACGATGGTGTGGATCATGCTCCTGGTCGCGCTGGCGGTGCACGTGCTGCTCAAGTACACCGATATCGGCCGCAACATCTACGCCATCGGCGGCAACGACACCGCCGCCAGGCTCGCGGGTATCGACATCAACAAGTATCTGATCGCGGTGTACGCGCTGGCCGGTGTCGTCGCCGCGGTCGCCGGCATCATCCTGACGGCGTTCACCGGCTCCGGCCAGCCGACCTCCGGCAGTGAGGGGCTCGAGCTCAAGGCCATCACCGCCGCCGCGCTCGGCGGATGCGCGCTCAAGGGCGGCAAGGGCGGTGTCGGCGGCACGCTGCTGGCGGTGGTGCTGCTCGGGGCCCTGGGCAACGGCCTCGACGTGGTCGGTGTCAACACCTTCTGGCAGAACGTCGCCCAGGGCGCCCTGCTGGTCATCGCGGTCGTCATCCAGCAGCGCCGCAGCGGCGAGCGCGCCGTCGGCCTTCCCACCTGAGCCCACCTGAGCCGCCCCCTGGAGGGTGGGGGCGGCTTCCGCGAGGGCGGAGGTTCGGGCGAGTTCGGGCGAGTTCAGGCGAAGGGACTGTGGTGGGTGCCGCGTTCGGCGCCGATCACCTGCATGACCGCGTTGATCAGGGCCAGATGGGTGAAGGCCTGCGGGAAGTTGCCGAGATGGCGCCCGCTGTGCGGATCGATCTCCTCGGCGTACAGCTGCAGGTGGCTGGCGTAGGACAGCAGCTTCTCGCACAGGCTCTTGGCGCGTTCCAGCTCACCGATGATGACCAGCGAGGACACCATCCAGAACGAGCAGATGGTGAAGGTGCCCTCCTCACAGGTGAACCCGTCGTCGGTCTCCGATCCCCGGTAACGCAGCACCAGGTCGTCCTCGGTGAGCTCGGTGGCGATGGCCAGCACCGTTTCCCGGACCCGCTTGTCGTCCGGCGGCAGGAAGCCCAGCAACGGGATGAGCAGCACCGAGGCGTCCAGGGCGATCGCACCGTAGTAGGCGACGAACACCCCCCGCTCGTCCAGCGCGTGCTCCAGCACGTCGGCGTGGATCTCGTCCGCCGCCGCCTGCCAGCGGGCCGCCCGCTCGTCGTCGCCGCGGATCCGGGCCAGCCGGGCACCGCGGTCGGCCGCCACCCAGCAGAACACCTTCGAGGAGGTGAAGTGCTTGGGGGCGCCGCGGACCTCCCACATGCCGCAGTCCGGCGTGCGCCAGGCGGCGAGGGCGTCCTCGACCTGCTTGACGACGATCTTCCACAGCCGGTCGTCCAGCCGGTCCCGCTTGCGCACGAACAGGTAGATGGAACCGATGATGGCGCCCCACACGTCATGCTGGGTCTGCTTGTAGGCGTCGTTGCCGATGCGCACCGGCCGGGCCCCGTTGTAGCCGGTCAGATGGTCCAGCGTCTGCTCGGGGAGCTCGGCCCGCCCGTCCACCCCGTACATGATCTGCAACCGGCCGTTGGCGGCCTCGGCGATGTCGGTGATGAAGTAGAAGAAGTCGTTGGCCTCCCAGTCGAAACCCAGGGTGTAGAAGGCCCACAGCGCCATCGTCGAGTCGCGGATCCAGGTGTAGCGGTAGTCCCAGTTGCGGTCGCCGCCCGGGCATTCGGGAAGCGAGGTCGTCGCCGCCGCCGCCACCGCGCCCGTCGGGGCGTACGTCAGGCCCTTGAGGGTGAGCGCGCTGCGCTGCAGGTGGCTGCGCCACGGATGGTCGGGGAAGTCGCCGCGGTCCAGCCAGTGCTGCCAGTGGTGAACGGTCCAGATCAGCCGCTCCTGCGCCTCCGGATAGGTACGGGGCGCGGCGTGCTTGCTCCACGACAGCGCCGTGAACCGGGCCTCGCCCTCCTTGAGGAGCGTGCGGGCGGTGGCGAGCGAGCCCTCGAAGCCGACGTTCATGTCCGTGGTCAGCCGAAGTTCGATGCCGTTGCCGTGCGAGACGGCCTCGTGGTAGCCGGTGCCGCTGTAGTCCCAGCGAGCGGGCCGGCGGCCATAGTCGAAGACGGGCATGCAGTCGAGGCGGACCTGCACCTGGCCGTTGACACAGCGCACGATCCGCAGCAGGACGTGGTCGGCGTCATAGTCGGTGGGTGCGCGCCGGGTCGTCTGGGAGCGCTCGTCCTCGTGGTGCCACGGCCCCATCACCAGCGCGTCGGTCACGACCAGCCACCCCCCGTGCGTCCACCATGTGGTCTCCATGACCATGGTGCCGGGGATGTAGCGCTGCGCCGCCGGCACCTCGACCCCGGCCGGGCCGACCCGGAAGTACCCGGCGTCTCTGTCCAGAATGGAGCCGAACACACTGGGTGAGTCGATCCGCGGCAGGCACATCCACTCGATGTTCCCGCTCGGCGCCACGAGCGCGGTGGTCTCACAGTCGGACAGGAAGCCGTAGTCGGCGATGGGCGCGAAAGGTTCGCCCGACGTGCCGCCGGTGACGAGTGGCCTCACTGCATCTCCTCCTTTGTACATCAATGCCCCCGATCATCCTGGGTATGACCTCCGTCGTACATGTTTCCGCGGCAATGTGTCTGGAATGTCCATATTGGAATAGACCACTTTGCCTGGGCTGAGCTGCGAAAACGTACGGTGGGTAACGGGGCGACGAACGTTGGCCGACATGACGGGTACAGTCCCGCCCCAAGGGTGGAACCGGAGCGAAAAGGAGCTCCTCGTGCCGAAGTTCGTATATGGCTTCACAGAGGGAAACAAGGGCCTCAAGGACCTGCTGGGTGGCAAAGGCGCCAACCTGGCCGAGATGACCAACCTCGGCCTGCCGGTGCCTCCAGGGTTCACGATCACAACGGAGGCCTGCCGTCACTACCTTGAGCATGGGAGCGTCCCCGAAGGCCTCGAGCCGGAGATGGACCGGCATCTGAAGGCGCTCGAAGCCCAGATGGGCAAGCGCCTGGGGCAGCCCGACGATCCGCTGCTGATCTCCGTGCGCTCCGGCGCCAAGTTCTCCATGCCGGGCATGATGGAGACGGTCCTCAACGTCGGTCTCACCGACGAGTCCGTGCTCGGGCTGGCCAAGCAGTCCGGAAACGAGCGCTTCGCCTGGGACTCCTACCGGCGGCTCATCCAGATGTTCGGCAAGACCGTGCTGGACATCGACGGCCAGCTGTTCGAGGAGGCCATCGACCGGCTCAAGCAGGCCAAGGGCACCGACGACGACCTGGACCTCACGGCCGCGGACTTCCAGTCGCTGGTCGAGAGCTACAAGGGCATCATCCGCGAGCACGCCGGCCGGGAGTTCCCCACCGACCCGCGCGAGCAGATGGACCTGGCCATCAAGGCCGTGTTCGACTCGTGGAACGCGCCGCGGGCGATCCTCTACCGCAGGCAGGAACGCATTCCCACCGACCTGGGCACGGCGGTGAACATCTGCTCCATGGTGTTCGGCAACATGGGCATGGATTCGGGCACCGGGGTCGCGTTCACCCGTGACCCGGCCTCCGGCAACCAGGGCATCTACGGCGACTACCTGCAGAACGCCCAGGGTGAGGACGTCGTCGCGGGTATCCGCAACACCGTGCCCCTCGCCGATCTCGAAGGCATCGACAAGCCCGCCTACGACGAGCTCCTGGCGATCATGCAAAAGCTGGAGAGCCACTACCACGATCTCTGCGACATCGAGTTCACCGTCGAGCGCGGCAAACTGTGGATGCTGCAGACCCGGGTGGGCAAGCGGACCGCCGGCGCGGCGTTCCGCATCGCCGTCCAGCTCGTCGACCAGGGGCTCATCGATCTCGACGAGGCCGTCCGCCGGGTCACCGGTGACCAGCTCGCGCAGCTGATGTTCCCGCGGTTCGACGAGTCCGCGTCCGCCCGGCAGATAGCCAAGGGCATGAACGCCTCGCCTGGCGCGGCCGTGGGCAAGGTGGTGTTCACCTCCGAGGCCGCGGTGCGCGCCGTCGAGCGGGGCGACCAGGTCATCCTGGTCCGCCGGGAGACCAACCCCGACGACCTGACCGGCATGATCGCGGCACAGGGCGTGCTGACCTCCCGGGGCGGCAAGACCTCGCACGCCGCCGTCGTCGCCCGTGGCATGGGCAAGACCTGTGTCTGCGGTGCCGAGGAACTCGACGTCGATGTCAAGGCGGGCAGGGTCACCGGCCCCGAGGGCCTGGTGATCGAGGAAGGCGACGTCATCTCCATCGACGGGACCTCCGGTGCGGTCTACCTCGGCGAGGTGCCCGTGATGAACTCCCCGGTCGTGGACTACTTCGAGGCGGGCCTGGAGCCGGCGGAGGGTGACGAGCTCGTCCGGGCGGTGCACCGCGTCATGACCCATGCCGACGGCCTGCGCCGGCTGCTCGTCCGGGCCAACGCCGACAACCCCGAGGACTCGGCCCGTGCCCGCCGGTTCGGGGCGCAGGGCATCGGGCTGTGCCGCACCGAGCACATGTTCCTGGGCGACCGCCGGCAGCTGGTCGAGAACCTCGTCCTGGCCGAGGGTCCGCAGGACCGGCAGGCAGCGCTGGACGCCCTGGCGCCCCTGCAGAGGCAGGACTTCCTCGGGATCCTCGAGGCGATGGACGGCCTGCCGGTGACCATCCGGCTGATCGACCCGCCGCTCCACGAGTTCCTCCCCGACCTGACCGAGCTGTCGGTCAAGGTGGCTCTGGCGCAGGCGACGCCGAACGGTGCTGACCTCAGGGACACCAAGCTGCTGGAAGCCGTCCGAAGGCTCCACGAACAGAACCCTATGCTCGGGCTGCGGGGTGTGCGCCTCGGTTTGGTGATTCCTGGTCTGTTCGCGATGCAAGTAAGGGCGATCGCCGAGGCCGCGGCCGAGCGCAAGGGCGCGGGCGGGGATCCCCGCCCGGAGGTCATGATCCCGCTGGTCGGTGCCGTCCAGGAGCTGGAGGCGGCCAGGGAGGAGGCCGAGCGGGTGCTGGCCGAGGTCGAGGAGTCGACCGGCGTGGACGTCCCGGCTCTGATCGGCACCATGATCGAGCTGCCCCGGGCCGCGCTCACCGCCGGCCAGATCGCCGAGGCCGCCGAGTTCTTCTCCTTCGGCACCAACGACCTCACTCAGACCACCTGGGGTTTCTCCCGCGACGACGTCGAGGCCTCGTTCTTCAGCCGCTACCTGGAGCTGGGCGTCTTCGGCGTCTCGCCGTTCGAGACGCTCGACCGGGAAGGCGTCGGCCGTCTCGTCCGGATCGCCGTCGAAGAGGGCCGCGGCACCCGGCCGGACCTCAAACTGGGCATCTGCGGAGAGCACGGCGGTGACCCGGACTCGGTGCACTTCTTCCACGAGGTCGGGCTGGACTACGTCTCCTGCTCGCCGTTCCGGATCCCGGTCGCCCGCCTGGAAGCGGCGCGGGCGGCTCTCGAGACGGCCGGTGCCGACGGCCGGTAGGCGAGGTGCGCGAGTAACAGAGCGGGCGTCCTGGGACGTCCGCTCTGTCGGTCTGCTTCGCGACCAATGGCCATAAGCGTGAACCTTCTCCACTCCCGGCGCCGTCTCACGTAACGTGAGTAGCGCCTCTCCGCGGAGAAGGGCAGAGCGTTCCGCCGTCGCCGACGGCAGTTTCTCCTTCATCGCTGAGCGCGTTCCTCCAGACATCGATTCCGGGAGGCCCCGTCCTACCTCAGCTCGGCAGGCGTCCGATCTCTCCGCCGGTCCGGTGGTGAGGCCACTCAGCACGCCGCCCCACCCGGATCATCGATCACTTATCGTAATGTGAGCATGTCAAAGAGTGAGAGAGGAGGAAGGGGTCACCTCCCTCGCCTGTCGTCGAGGGTCTCCGCCCCAGACGCCGAATGACCGTGGAAGTGGAATTGCCTGAGTCCGTTTCGCCGGATGAGCCGGCCACGCTTGATGAGCCGGCCGTGCCGGTGCCGCCCGTACGCCGTGCCGCACCGCGTCGCCGCGGGCCGCGGCGGTGGTGGGTGTGGACCGTCCGGACGGTCCTGTGCCTGATCGCCGTCGTGCTGCTCACCCCGCTCGCGCTGGGCGCCCGGGTCTGGTACCAGGCCCGTCAGGACGAGCACCCGCGCTCCGACGCGATCATCGTGCTCGGGGCCGCGCAGTACAACGGCGTACCGTCGCCGACGCTCAAGGCACGGCTCCAGCACGCCCTCGACCTCTACCGGGACAAGGTCGCCCCGGCCATCGTCACCGTGGGCAGCAAGCAGCCCGGCGACAGGTTCACCGAGGCCGCGGCCGGGCGGAACTGGCTGGTCGACAAGGGCGGGGTGCCCTCGGCCAAGGTCGTCTCGGTCCCCGAGGGCAAGGACACGCTGCAGTCGATGGAGGCCATCGGCAGGGTCTACCGGAGGCTCGGCTGGCACTCGGGCGTCATCGTCACCGATCCCTGGCACAGCCTGCGTTCCAAGACCATGGCGGGCGACAACGGCATCAAGGCGGCCGCCTCCCCGACCCACAGCGGTCCCAGCGTCCAGACCCGCGACACCCAGTTCCACTACATCGTCCGGGAGACCGGGGGGCTGCTGTGGTACGGCACCCTCGGCCGGATCTACGGCGAGCAGTGACCCGGCACCGCCCGCGTCCAGGACCTGCGGCGACATCCGTTTATCACCGGATCGTCACTTTTGCCTTCTATGCTCGGTTGAGATGAAGGGATATTCGCAGCACGACCGCGAGCGCTGGGCGCCGGAGTCTGCCAAACGACGTGACCGCACCGCCTTCGAACGCGACCGGGCCAGGGTGCTGCACAGCTCCGCGCTGCGCAGGCTGGCGGCCAAGACCCAGGTGGCCGACCCCGGCGCGGACGACTTCCTGCGGACCCGGCTGACCCACTCGCTGGAGTGCGGGCAGATCGGCCGTGAGCTGGGCAAGTCGCTCGGTTGTGACCCGGATCTGGTCGAGACCGCGTGCCTGGCCCACGACATCGGGCATCCGCCGTTCGGGCACAACGGCGAGGCGGCGCTGGACATCATCGCCGAGGGCTGCGGCGGCTTCGAGGGCAACGCGCAGAGCCTGCGCATCCTGACCCGGCTGGAGCCCAAGTCCTTCGCTCCCGACGGCCGCAGCGTCGGCCTCAACCTGACCCGCGCCACGCTGGACGCGGCGTTGAAGTACCCCTGGCCGCGATCGGCCGCGGGCACCGGCAAGTTCGGCGTCTACGCGGACGACGCCCCGGCCGCCGCCTGGATCCGCGAGGGCGTGACGGGCCTGCGCCAGTCGTTCGAGGCGCAGGTCATGGACTGGTCCGACGACATCGCCTACTCGGTCCACGATCTGGAGGACGCCCTGGTCTCCGGGCCGGTGCGCCTGGAGCAGCTCGCCGACCCGGTGGAGCGGCGGGCGGTCTGCGAGACGGCGGCCGGCATGTACGGCGCCTCCCTCGACGGCTCGCAGGGCGACGCCGACATCGCGGAGCTGGAAGAGCGCTTCGCCGCGCTCCTGGCGCAGCCGTACTGGCCCAGGAGATATGACGGCACGCCGCGGACGCTCGCCGCGCTCAAGCACCTCACCAGCTGGCTGATCGGCCGGTTCTGCCTGGCCGCCGAGGAGGCCACCCGGGCCGCCTACGGTCCCGGTCCGCTGACCAGGCACGGCGCCGACCTGATCATCCCGCGGGCCACCCGGCTGGAATGCTCGGTGCTCAAGGCCGTCACCGCGCACTACGTCTGGATCAGTCACGAGGTCACCCGCGCCCGGCAGCGGGAACTGCTCGTGGAGCTGGGCGAGCTGCTGGTCAAGGGCGCACCCGACACCCTGGAGCCGATCTTCCACGCGGCCTACGCCGCCGCCGCCGACGAGCCCGCGCGGCTGCGGGTGGTGGTCGACCAGATCGCGTCGCTCACCGACACCTCCGCCCTCGCGCGGCACCGTGCCCTGACCTCCCGCGCACCGGCCTCCGCGCCCCGCCCCGGCACCGCTCAGTGACCTCGGCCTCGCCGGCGCCCTGCCCCTCCGGCGTCGCCGGGTGACAAGAGGTGGTCTCTTGCCCCGCGGGTAGTCTGGCTGTCAGGTTGGGAGGACCGGGTGACGCGGCGCACAGGGAGGTCCGTATGTCCAACGAGGAGACCCATGTCATCGTCGGCGCGAGTCTGGCCGGGGCGAAGGCGGCCGAGACGTTGCGCACGGAGGGTTTCGACGGCCGCGTCGTCCTGATCGGTGCCGAGCCCGAACGCCCCTACGAACGACCGCCGCTGACCAAGGGCTACCTGCTCGGCCGCGAACCCGCGGAGAAGGCCTACGTCCACGACGAGTCCTGGTACGACCAGCACAAGGTCGAGCTGCGGCTGGGCGTGACGGTGACCGGCATCGATCGCTCCGCCCGCGAGGTACGGCTCGCCACGGGAGGCCCGCTGCGCTATGACAGATTGCTGCTGACGACGGGAGCGTCGCCGCGCAGGCTCGAGGTGCCCGGAGCCGAACTGGACGGCGTGCACTACGTCCGCACCCTCCAGGACTCGTCCGCGCTGCGCGACGCGCTCTCGCCGGGGGACCGGCGGGTCGTGGTCGTCGGCGCCGGCTGGATCGGGCTGGAGACCGCCGCGGCGGCCCGCGAGTACGGCAACACGGTCGTGATCATCGGGCCCGAGGCCACGCCGCTGTCCCGGTCGCTGGGCCCCGAGCTCGGTGAGGTCTTCGCCGGACTGCACCGGCGGCACGGCGTGGAGCTCAGGCTGGGCGAAGGCGCCACGGAGCTCCGCGGCGCCGGGAGCGGGGTGTCGGCGGTGCTGACCACCGCGGGTCAGGAGGTACCCGCCGACGTGGTCGTCGTGGGCGTCGGGGCCCGGCCCAACACCGGGCTCGCGGGGAGCGCCGGGCTCAAGGTCGACAACGGCATCGTCGTGGACGCCTCACTGCGCACCTCCGACCCGCACATCTACGCCGCCGGTGACGTCGCCAACTACTACCATCCGCTGTTCGGCCGGCATCTTCGGGTCGAGCACTGGGCCAACGCCCTCAACGGCGGGCCGGCGGCCGCACGCGCGATGCTCGGACACGACATCGGGTACGACCGCGTGCCGTTCTTCTTCACCGATCAGTACGAGCTCGGCATGGAGTTCTCCGGCCTGGTGGTGCCGGGTGAATACGACGAGGTCATCTACCGGGGAGACGTCGAGGCGCTGGAGTTCATCGCGTTCTGGCTGTCCGAGGGCAGGGTCGTCGCCGGGATGAACGTCAACATCTGGGACGTCGCGCCCGACGTCCAGGCGCTGATCCGCTCGGGCAAGCCGGTCGACCAGGACCGGCTCTCCGACCCGGGCATCCCGCTGACCGATCTCCTCTGAGCTCCTGCGGCCACTGCGATCCGCCTGCGCGGTAAGGAAACGTCACAACGTCAACATGGTCACGTCGGGCTATCGACTTTGCCGGACATGACGGGCGATTTATGCAGGTAGGGTATGGTCTGGTCGGATGAGCGTCGTTGACCAGGCGGGTTCCGCCCCCGCCACCTCCCCGTACCGCCGTTTCGTTCGCGAACTGGTCACTTTCGGCATGGTCGGCACCCTCGGCACGCTGATCACTTTCGTCGGGGCCAACCTGATGCGGAACTGGGTGGGGGACGGCCCGCTGATCGGCGTGGTGCTGCCGACGATGACCGCGACCCTGGTCTCCTATCTGCTGAACCGGCGCTGGACCTTCAAGGACAGCGGCAGCGACGGCTCCCACCGCGAGATGGCGGTCTTCTTCGCGCTGAACGGTGTCGGCCTGGTCATCCAGACACTGTGCATGGGCTTCCGGACCTACTCGCTGCATCTGAACGGCGCGCTCTCGTACAACGTGGCCATGGCGGCGGGTACCCTGCTCGGCGCCGGGTTCCGGTACTGGTCGTACCGAAAGTGGATCTTCATCCCCGCGAGCGTGTGACCGGCGGGTGCGACGCGGCGTCGGCGCGGATATCACGACATTTCGGGCTTGATCCGTGATCGGAGCTGCCACACTCAGGGGATCGGCTCGAGTGAGAAGTTCTACATCGAGTCCAAGCCGGAGGAGGGGGACCTCCTCCAGGTGAAGTACGAGCAGTGCCTGGACGACTCGCCTCAGCGGTGGACCGGATCGACGCGGCGGCCGTCCTGGTCGAAGATGAGGATCCGGTCCAGGTCAACCGCCAGATGGACGGTCTCGCCCCGGTTCAGGCCCCTCCCGGAGCCGGCCCGGAACACCAGGTCGGAGCGGCGATGGTGGCCGTGGGCCTGGCCGGACGGCGCGGGCGTCTCGGGCGGCCGCTGCCGCCCCCACCAGGTGGTGGTTCGCCGGGGCGGAGGCCCGGGCGGCCGTGGCGGTGCCCCGGCCGACTCGGCGTCGACCGACGGAATGCCCGCCTCGGCGTGGGCCAGCCATTCGTGCCCGTGGAACTCCAAGGCGCGCAACCGCCCGGACAGCAGCGGGCCCGGGTCGTCGGCGGTGCTCAGCCTGAGGGAGTCCGGACGGATGCCGATGATCAGCGGCTTGCCGTGACAGCCCATCAGCGAGGGGGCCCGGCGGTCGGTCCACGGCACGCACAACCGCTGGGGCCCGAGGTGCAGCAGGAGTCCTTCGCCCTGGATGGCCTGCCCGGTCGCCTGCAGCAGGTTGATCTGCGGTGAGCTGAGAAAGGCGGCGACGAACGTGGTAGCCGGGTCGTCGTACAGCTGCTGGGGGGTACCGACGTCCTGCAGCACGCCCTGATCCATGATCGCGATGCGGTCGGCGAGCGTCAGCGCCTCGACCTGGTCGTGCGTGACATAGACCGTCGTCACCCCGAGAGCGCGGACCAGTGAGCCGATCTCCATCCGCAGTTCGGCGCGCAGGGCGGCGTCGAGGCTGGACAGCGGCTCGTCCATCAGGAACAGGGTGGGCTCGCGCACCATCGCCCGGCCCATCGCCACCCGCTGCCGCTGACCGCCCGACAGTGTCGCCGGCCGGCGGTCGAGCATCGAGTCGATGCCCAGCGCGCGGGCCATCTCCACCACCCGCTCCCGGGTCGCCGCCGCGTCGCCGCCCTTGAGCATTTCCAGCGGAAACGACAGATTGCCACGGACGCTCAGATGGGGGTAGAGGGCGCCGTTCTGGAAGATCATGGCGATGTTGCGTTCTTTGGGAGCGAGCTCGTTCGCATGGATGTCGTCGAGCCACAGGTCGCCCTGAGTGATCTCCTCGAGACCGGCGATCATCCGCAGGACAGTGGACTTACCACAACCGGAGGGGCCGAGCAGCACGAACAGCTCGCCGTCGTCGACCCGCAGCCGGAGCCGATCCACGGCATGATGCCCACCGGGATAGACCTTGCTCACACCGTCAAGGAGTAGTTGAGTCACAGAACCCGCCTCTCGCACCCCCGAGCCTGCGATTACATCGTTGTTAGCGGTGTGATGTCCAGACCTTGCCGCCGCGTGAGGCCCACACCTTTCCCCGGTCCTTCGCCAGTCCTTCGCCGGTCCTTCGCCGGTCCTTCGCCGTTCGTTCGCCGTTCGTTCGCCGATCCGCCGACGGCAGGTCGGCCTGGACCGGATCGGCCGCCCGGACGCTGGACCGGATCGGCCGCCCGGACGAATGCCTCGTTTGCGCCGATGGTCAGGTTCGGTCACACTCCAGATGGCCTGGTGACGTCTATTTTGTGGTGCGGTTTTGAATCCTCCTTCAGTACATGGCTGGGACTCCTTGCTCCTGCTGGACGGCGAGGCGCCGCGCGCGCCCGCCGGGGAGGGCGCGTCCGCATGGCTGGCAGGCGCCCTCGCGGAGGGGGCGGCGCCACCGGAGCCGTACGCCGTGCGGGTCTTCGCGCCGGTGCCGCGCACCGGCGGCCAGGAGCGTCCCGTGACGGCCGATCAGACCAACCGGTCGGTGATCGTCGGCGAGCGGGTCGTGGTGAAGTGGTTCCTCCGGCCCGCGCTGAACGCCCGGGCGCCCGGGCTGCTCGGTCATCTCGCCGAGGTGGGCTTCCGGCACACGGCCGAGCCGTACGCCGCCGTCCTGTGGCGGGGCCGGCTGGTCGCGCTGGTCACCGCGTACCTGCCCGGGGCCCAGGACGGCTGGGACTGGTGCGTCGACGCGGTCATGGCCGGCGGCCCGGGGGCGGGCTTCGCCGCCGCCCTGGGCGAGCTGACGGCGGACCTGCACGCGGCGCTGGCCACCCCGTCGAGCACCGAACCGGCGCCGGTCGGCACCGTGAACGGGGCCGGATGGCACCGGCGCGCGGAGCGGGCGGTGGCCGAGGCCGGCGCCCGCACCACGGGCGAGGACGGGCAGTGGCTGGAGTTCCGGTCCGCGGAGCTGGTGGCGGGGATACGCCCGCTGGCCGGCGGGGGACCGGCCGTGGCCCAGCCCATCCACGGTGATCTGCACGTCGGGCAGGTGCTGAGATGGCGGGACGGGTACGCGATCATCGACTTCGACGGCAACCCCACCCTCGACGGCGCCCAGGCGGAGCCGCAACCGGCGGCGCG
Organism: Streptosporangiaceae bacterium; assembly: GCA_025964695.1. Lineage (GTDB taxonomy): Bacteria > Actinomycetota > Actinomycetes > Streptosporangiales > Streptosporangiaceae > Actinomadura_E. The sequence continues at coordinate 63,667 of JAOPYK010000012.1, forward strand.
GGACGTCGCCCAGCTGCTGACCAGCCTCGAGCACGTCGCCCAGATCGCGATCCGCCGCCGGGGGGCCGACCCCGCGGCGATGGCGGAGTGGGTACGGGGTGCGCGCCGGGACTTCCTGTCCGCCTACAGGTCCCGGCTGGGCGGGCAGGGCCGGGGCGAGCTGTTCGAGCCCCGCCTGCTGCGGCCCTTCGAGATCGAGCAGGAGTGCCGCGAGCTGATCTACGCCGCCCGGTTCCTGCCCCGCTGGAGCTATGCCCCGATGGGTGTACTGAGGAGATGGTTCGGGTGAACCTGGAGCTGTTCCTGGCCGACCTGGAGGCCAAGCCCGCCGCGCTGCGCGAGCTGGCGCGGGCACTGGACGATGACGATCCGTACGGTGGGCTGCCCGGCGGTGACGTGCCCGGCGCGGCCGGTTCCATCCGCTACCGGGGCGACGACGATCCGGATGTGGCGCGGCTCACCGAGACCCTGGTCGCCGAGGTGGTCGCCGCCACCTGGTGGGCGCGCTGACCCGTCAGCGCAGCGGGTTGCCGGTGGCCTGGCGGGCGTAGCCGAGGATCAGCTCGGCGGCCTCGGCCGGACCGATCAGCGGATGCCTGGCGACGATGCGGTAGCCGTAGGCGTCCTCCAGCGCCACGAGATTGCGGGCGATGGTCAGGGAGTCGCCGGACAGCGTGAAGGCCCCGTGCGCCGCGCCCGTTTCCAGGATCAGCTGGTACATCGAGACCTGCCGGTCGTAGAGCGTGGTGAGCAGGGTGGCGTAGACCCGGTTGCGCCCGGCGGCGCCGCCGAGTTCGTTGAGCAGCCGTACGTCGGCGTCGTCGGGACCGTCGGGCACCCCGGAGCGGACCGTGGCCACCAGCTTCTCCACCGGATCCGACAGGTGCGCGATCTTCTTCAGCCGCAGCTCGTAGAACCGCTCCATCCCCGCGTGATGCGCCTCCAGGAGCAGGTCGCTGAGCTCGGGGTAGTGGTAGAGCACCGCGCCCGAGGTCAGGCCGGCCTGCTGGGCGACCTGGTGCAGGTGCACCCCGTCGGTGCCGTGCTGGATCATCGCCCGGCGGGCGGCCTCGATGAGATCACGACGCCGTTCGGCCCGGCTCTTGCGCGTGGCCATGGTCACCTGCCTTCAACAGCTGCCCCGGCTGAACACAGCCCGCTTTGTCTGGCTATTGACGCTTATGGGGTGAGCGTAATTGAATCACTCTTCAACTAACAAGCACACCTTCGGAGTCGTGATGGCCGACCAGCCCCTGACGATCCTTTTCATGCCGGAGAGCGCGTACGGGCCGACCAACAACTGTGTCGGCATCGGCGACGTGCTCCGCCGCCGTGGCCACCGGGTCGTGTTCGCCGCCGAGGCCTCCTGGCAGGGCAAGCTGGCGCCGCTCGGTTTCGAGGAGGATCTGGTCGATCTGGCCGAGCCCGCCGGTGAGGGCGTGGAGCAGGACGCCGGCCAGTTCTGGAAGGACTTCATCCGCGACACCGCGCCGGAGTTCCGTAAGCCGACCATCCAGCAGCTGGACAGCTGGATCAAGCCGGTCTGGGAGGAGCTGATCACCGGTGCCCGCTACTGCGAGCCCCGGCTCCGCGAGATCATCGCCCGGGTGGAGCCCGACGTCATCGTCGAGGACAACGTGGTCTGCTTCCCGGCCCTGATGACCGCGGGAGTGCCTTTCGTGCGGATCGTGTCGTGCAACCCTCTGGAGATGAAGGGACCCGGGGTGCCGCCGGCGTTCTCCGGTTACCCCATCGACGACCGGACCGGCTGGCCGGAGTTCCTCGCGGAGTACGACCGTACCCACCGGGCGCTGTGGGCGGACTTCAACGCGTGGGTGGTCGAGCAGGGGGCACCACCGCTACCGGACCTGGAGTTCATCCACGAGGGCGCCGCCAACCTCTACGTCTATCCCGAGATCGCCGACTACACCGGCGCCCGGCCGCTCGGCGAGAGCTGGCACCGGCTGGACTCCTCCGTCCGCGAGAGCGACGACTCCTTCGAGCTCCCGGACGAGCTGGCGGGCAACGGGCCGCTCATCTACTTCTCGCTCGGCTCGCTGGGCTCGGCCGACGTCGAGCTGATGCGCCGGGTGATCGCCGGCCTGGCGCGAACGCCGTACCGCTACGTCGTCTCCAAGGGCCCGCTGCACGCCGAGATCGAGCTGGCGGACAACATGTGGGGCGCCGAGTTCGTGCCGCAGACGAAGGTCATCCCGATGGCCGACCTCGTCATCACGCACGGGGGCAACAACACCACCACCGAGGCTCTGCACTTCGGCAAGCCCATGATCTGCCTGCCGCTCTTCTGGGACCAGTACGACAACGCCCAGCGCGTCCACGAGCTCGGCTACGGCGTACGGCTCGACACGTACACCTTCACCGACGCGGAGCTGCACGGCGCCCTGGACAAGCTGCTGAGCGACTCCGGGCCGCGCGAGAGGCTGGCGGCCGCGGGCGTGGAGATCCGGCGGCGCGACGGCCTGCGGCGGGCCGCGGACCTCATCGAGCGGGCCGCACGATGAGCTCGCGCGTGCTGATCGACCCGGCGACCGGCCAAGCCGTCGCCGAGGTCCCCGACAGCTCCCCGCGGGAGGTCCCGGCGGTCGTCGCGCGGGCCCGGGCGGCCTACGAGATCTGGCGCGAGACGACCGCGGGGGAACGGGCCCGGGTGCTGCTGCGGCTGGCCGACCTGGTCGAGGCCGACGCGGACGAGCTGACCCGGCTGGAGGTCGAGGAGACCGGCAAGCCGGCACCGGTGTTCCGGGACGGCGAACTGCCGTTCGCCGTCGACAACCTGCGCTACTTCGCCGGTGCCGCCCGGTCCCTGGAGGGCAGCGGCGCGGGCGTGCTCAGCGCCGGCTACACCTCGATGCTGCTGCGCCGCCCGATCGGTGTGATCGGCTCCATCGCGCCGTGGAACTTCCCGCTGGTCATGGCGGTCTGGAAGATCGGCCCGGCGGTCGCCGCCGGGAACGCCGTCGTGATCAAGCCCGCCCCGCAGACCCCGCGGACCACGCTGCGGCTCGCCGAGCTGTTCGAGAAGGCGGGCGCGCCGCACGGGCTGGTGCAGGTCCTCACCGGGGCCGCCGAGATCGGCTCCGCCCTGGTCACCGACCCGGGTGTCGACATGGTCAGCGTCACCGGGTCCACCGAGACCGGCCGCGCCGTCATGCGCGGGGCCGTCGACACCGTCAAGCGGCTCCACCTGGAGCTCGGCGGCAAGGCGCCCGCGCTGGTCTTCGCCGACGCGGACCTGGAGTCCATGGCGGCCGGGGTGGCGATGGGCACCACCTACAACACCGGGCAGGACTGCACGGCCGCCACCCGGGTGTACGTGGACCGTTCGCGCTACGACGAGGCCGTGGACGCGCTGCGTGCGGTGCTGGGGGCAGTGACACTGGGCGACCCGTGGGCGGAGGGCACCGACATCGGCCCGCTCATCTCGGCGGCGCACCGGGACCGCGTGCACGGCTTCGTGACCCGGGCGGTCGCGGACGGAGCCGAGGTGCTCTTCGGCGGCGTTCCGCTGGACCGGCCCGGGTTCTACTATCCGCCGACCCTGATCACCGGCGCCGCCCAGGACAGCGAGATCGTGCGGGGCGAGGTCTTCGGGCCGGTGCTGGTCGTGCTGCCCTTCGACGGAGAGGACGAGGCGGTGCGGCTCGCCAACGACACCCCGTACGGCCTCGCCTCGTCGGTGTGGTCGTCCGACGTGTCCCGGGCGCTGCGGGTCTCGCACCGGCTGGACGTGGGCGTGACCTGGATCAACGACCATCTGCCGATCGCCTCCGAGGCTCCGCACGGCGGCGTCAAGGGCAGCGGCTTCGGCAAGGACCTGAGCCAGGAGGCGGTGCAGGAGTACTCCGTCACCCGGCACCTCATGATCAAGCACGCCGCGCCGCAGCCGCGTGACTCCTTCCGCCCCGCCTGAGACCGGCCGCCGAGACAGCACTCGATGTTGAGCCGTCCCCTTGGGAGGGGGGACGGCTCAACATCATGTGCGCACCCGTGACCCGCGAGGGCACCCGTGACCGGCCGTTGCGGGGGCGAAGTTCAGGTCGTGTAGCCGGGGGCGACGCGGTCGAGCAGCCGCAGCAGCGCGGCCCAGGTCATGTCGTAGGCGTCGTCGTCCTGGAGGTCGGCCTGGGCCTCTCCGGCCAGCTGGCGGGCCGTGTACTCGCACACCTCGCGCGGCGGCACGACCAGCGGCCCGCCGGCCTGGGCGGCCGTCTGGATCTCACAGGCCTTCTCGAGGTAGTACATGCGCAGGAAGGCCTGCGCCACGGTGCCGCCCACGGTGAGCAGCCCATGGTTGCGCAGGATCAGCACCGGATGGTCGCCGAGGTCCTTGACGAGCCGTTCCCGCTCGGCGAGGTTGAGCGCGACGCCCTCGTAGTCGTGGTAGCCGACCCGCCCGTAGAACTCCAGGGCCATCTGGTTCAGCGGCAACAGCCCGCCGGCCTGGGCGGCGACCGCGCATCCGGCCCTGGTGTGCGTGTGCAGCACGCACCACGCGTCCGGGCGGGCGGCATGGATCGCGCTGTGGATGACGAAGCCCGCCGGATTGACACGGTAGGGACCGTTGCCCACGAGTTCTCCGTCCAAGCCGACCTTGACCAGCGAGGAGGCGGTGATCTCCTCGTAGAGCAGTCCATAGGGGTTGATCAGGAAATGGTGGTCGGGTCCAGGCAGCCGTACCGAGATGTGGTTGAAGATGAGGTCGGTCATCCGGAAGTGCGCGACCAGCCGGTAGGCCGCGGCCAGCTCACGGCGCAGCCGGAGTTCCTGGGCGGCGAGACCGAGATCAGTCACGGGAATCTCTCAGGGCATCGGCCACCAGGTGCTGGAACCGGGCGGTGATCTGGTCCCAGTGGGGAACGAGGTGGGTGCGGTCCGCGGCGGGGGACCGGCGTCCGCGCTGCAGTGCCTCCAGGATGGGCACGTCCTGGTCGTTGACCGTGAACAGCACCTCGCACAGGGCCCCGCGGGTCTCGGCGTAGGCGTCTGCGGCGGCCGACGCGTCGACGAACACCGCCATGTGCTCGACGGTGCGATCGGGTGCCACCGGTTCGAACCCGATGACCTGGAACCAGTCGGCCTGCAGGAACACCAGCGCGTTCGGGAACACGCAGAAGATGTCCTGCCGGGTCCGCAGCGAGTCCGGAACGTCGCCGAAGGGCGGGAGCGAGGCGGCGGTCTTGTCGGCCTTGCCCGTGGCGCCGCGGGGGTAGCAGCCGCCGATGATGTCGCCCGACAGCGGCACATCGTCGACGTCCAGGGCCGCGGCGGCCGGTCCCACCTGCGGATGGACCATTGGCAGGTGGTAGAAGTCGAGGAAGTTCTCCACCACGAGCTTCCAGTTGGCGTTGATCTCGTAGCGGCGGCTCTCGGCCAGGTGCAGCCGGGTGAGGTCGAACCCGGCCCACCGCCGCCTCAACGGAGACAGCAGCTCGTCGGCCGGGGCGGGCGCCGGTCCGAGGTGGACCAGGATCATGCCGGCCCACACGGTGTGCGGTACGGGCAGCAACCCGAGCCGCGAACGGGTCTCCTCGTCCGGGGCGGAGGCCTTCGAACGGTCGAAGTACGGGGTCCCGCACAGCGATCCGTCGAGTTCGTAGGTCCAGTAGTGGTACGGGCAGCGCAGCCGGCCCCGAGTGCTCGGCTCCTCCGAGAGCACGATCCCCCGGTGCCGGCAGCTGTTGTGGAAAACCCGGAGGACTCCGGCCCGGTCCCGGGTCAGCAGCAGCGGTCTGCCCGCCACGGTGATCGGCCGGGAGGCGCCGGGCTCGGCCACCCAGTGCTCGAACCCGGCCCACACCCAGCGTGACCCGAAGATCTCCCGCATCTCGGCGTCGTAGACCTTCTGGTCCAGGTAGGCGCCGGCGGGAAGGATGCTGCGGCCGACCGGACGGCCGGTGAGCGGCCCGGAGGTGTCGGCGCGGGACACGGTCATGGGGTGGGACGTCAAGGTTCCTCCTGTACGGACGGGCGGTGACGGTACGGACGGGGTATGGGGCGCGGCGGATCCCGCGCGGTCCGGGTGGCTCACTGGCCGGAGGCCGCGAACAGCTCCTCGGCCCACGCCTTGAGCAGGAGCGCCTCGGCCCAGCGGTCGGACAGCTCCGCACCGTCCGCCCCGGTGATGGCGTAGGGCACATTGCCGAGCTCGCAACAGAAGACGCAGTCGGCACCGGCCTCGGCGCGGGCCCGCCAGGACCGGAAACCCCGCTCCCACCAGCCGCGGAACCGGTCCGTCGTGGCGCGGTGCTGGGGGAACCCGGGGGACACCTGGATCTGGCAGCGGGTGGCGATCCGGCCCTGGAAGGACGCGCCCCGATCGAGGACCTGGCCGATCAGCGCGTCGACGCGGGCGTCCGGGGTGTCGGGCAGCTCGTTGCCGCACACGTAGTGCGAAAGGTCCACGGCCAGTTCCAGCTCGGGCACCGCCTCGAGCAGCCGCGCTGTGAAGCCGAGGTCGTTGGTCAGTGTGTAGCGGTGGGTCTCGAGCTGGAGGGCGATCCCCGCCGCGGCGGCCTCAGCCAGCCAGGAGCGTACGAGCCAGGCCGCCTCGGGGATCTCCGAGGGGAACACCTGGCCGCACACCACGAGCAGCTCGGCGCCGACGTCGGCCGCGTAGCCGAGGGCGGCCGGGAGCGGGTTGTTGTCGTTGACGAAGGCGAACACGTGGCTGCGCAGTCCGGCCGCTCGCAGCAGCGGCGTGACGCGCTCAGCGGCAGGAGCCTCCGGCGCGCCCAGGTCGATCGCGGCACCGGCGAAGCCCTCGGCCGCGATTCGCTCGATCCGCTCTTCCAGGGGCCAGCGGGGGGCGCCGCGCCACGGCAGTCCCTCCATCGCCCACAGCGACTGGAATACCGAGAGGCTCATGCTTCCCCTGTCATCGGACGGGCCACCGCGCCCGCGGGCGCCAGGCCCGCCAGGACGTCGGCGACGTAGCCACCGGACTGCCGGTAGGGCCTGGTCAGCGCCGCGGGGGAGTACCACGCGGCGTGCGGGTTGAGGACGAGACCCGGGCACTCCAGCAGCGGGTCGCCGACGGGCGGCGGCTCCACCGGCAGCACGTCGAGGGCGGCCCCGGACAGGTGGCCGGAGCGCAGCGCGGCCACGAGCGCCGTGTGGTCCACCAGCGCCCCGCGGGCCACGTTCACCAGGAACGCGCCCGGCCGCATGGCGGCGAAGGCCGCACCGTCGAAGAGACCGTGCGTGCGCGGGGTCAGCGGCAGATGCAGGCTGACCACGTCGGAGGCACCGAGCAGCTCCGTGAGGTCGCGGCATCGGGTGACGCCGGACCGGCGGAACGCCTCGTCGTCGCGGGACGGGGCGTACGCCGACACCCGCATGCCCAGCGCGACGGCCCGTGCCGCCACCGCCTGACCGATGCGACCGTATCCCGCCAGGCCGTACGCGGTGCCGGCGATCCGGCGCGGCGCGGCCTCCGTGACGTCCCAGCGCCCGGCCCGTACCGAGCGGTCGAGCATGGTCACCCCGCGGAGCAGCCCCAGGACCAGGGCGATCGTGTGGTCGGCGACCTCCTCGGTGCAGTAGCCGGCGTTGGCGGTCACCCACGCTCCCTGCCGGGTCACCGCGCCGAGGGGGACGTGGTCGAAGCCGGCCGAGGTGACCGCGACGACGCGCAGGTCGGGAAGGGCCCGCACCTGCGCCGCGCTGAGCTCGGTCTCGGGCCCCAGCAGCAATGCGACGACGCCCGGGCCGGCCGGCACTTCGTCCGCCGCGACGACCTCCGCCGGGGTGCCGCGCAGACCTGCGACGACGTCCTCGACGGTGCCGAACGAGTCGAGCAGGAAGACCCGTGGCAGGCTCACAAGGGGCCCGCCGCCGAGCCGTCCTGGAAGGTCCGCAGGCCGCCGGGTCGCAGCCGTACCCCGATCTCGTCACCCGCGACGGGCTGGACGGGCAGCTCGGCCGGAACGGCGCTGACGACGAGCGGTTCGGCGCAGCCGGGTACCGACACGCTCAACCGCAGCCGTGCCCCCTGGTAGACGGCCGCGGTGACCGTTCCCATGACCGAACCGGCGACGGAACCGCTGACCGGACCTGTGGCCGGACCGGTGTCCCCGGGCCGGGACAGCAGGAAGTCCTCCGGCCGGATCACCGTGGTCCCGTCGGGGAGGCCGTCCGCCGGAAGTCCGAGCCCCTCGATGCGGCCGGACCGTACGGGCAGCAGGTTGGCCTCGCCGAGGAAGCGCGCCACGAACGTGGTGGCGGGCCGGCGGTAGACCTCCTCGGGTGTGCCGACCTGCTCGATGCGCCCGTTGTTCATGATCGCCACCAGGTCGGACATCGACAGCGCCTCGACCTGGTCGTGGGTGACGGCCACCGTGGTGGTGCCGGTCTCCCGCTGGATGCGCTTCAGCTCGATCTGCATCGCCTCGCGCAACTGCTTGTCGAGCGCGGCGAGCGGCTCATCCAGCAGGAGCAGGGCGGGGGAGAAGACCAGCGCGCGGGCCAGCCCGATCCGTTGCTGCTGGCCGCCGCTCAGCGACCGGACGGACCGGGGGCCCGCATCGGGGAGGTGCACGAGCTCCAGCACCCGGGCTACCAGCTCCTTGCGCCGGTTCTTCGGGACCTTCCGGGCGAGCAGCGGAAACTCGATGTTCCGCGCGACGGACAGGTGCGGGAACAGCGCGTAGTTCTGGAATAGGAACCCGATGTCCCGCTTGCCGGGCGGCAGCTTGCCGATGGCACGACCGTCCAGGAGCACCTGTCCCGAGGTGGCGTCCGCGAATCCCGCCAGCACGTTGAGGGTCGTGGTCTTGCCGCTGCCGCTGGGGCCCAGCAGGGTGACGAACGATCCCGCGGGGACCGTGAGGGTCACCTGATCGAGGATCTTGTTCCCGGACAGGTGGACGGTGAGCCCGTCGATGGTGACGGCCACGCTCAAGACTTCCTCCTCGTGCCCGTCAGGACCAGCGAGATTCCCAGCAGGATCACGGCCAGGCCCATGACGAGCGAGCTGACCGCGGCGATGGCCGGCGAGGCGCTCTGGCTCGCCGACAGCCACAGGTGGGTGGGCAGGGTCTCCTGGCCGGGCGGGCTCAGGTAGTAGGACAGGACGGACTCGTCGAAGCAGAGACCGAAGGCGAGCACGGTGGCCCCGGCGATGCTCCGCCCGACCAGCGGCAGCTCGATCCGCACCAGCACCGAGGGCCAGCGGTGGCCCAGGCTCAGCGCGGCCCGCGACACTGCCGGGTCCACCGCGGACAGCCCCGCCGCGACGGTGAGATAGACCATCGGCGTGGCCAGCGCCGCTTGGCCGAGCATCAGGGTCCTGACCCCGGCCGTGCCGCCGAGGTCCCCGACCGCGAGGTACAGGCCGAGGGCCAGCACCAGCTGGGGGATGACCAGCGGCGCGATCATCGCGGTGCGCAGGACGCGGCGCAGCCGCCTGGCTCGCCGCAGCGCGAACGCCGCGCTGGTCCCGGCGAGGACGGCCAGCAGAGTCGCGACGGAGGCGACCTTCAGCGACTGGGTGAACGAGGCACGCCAGTCCGGGTCGCCGAAGACGTCACTGAACCAGCGGGCGGACAGTCCGGGGGGCGGGAACGTGAGGTATTGGCCGCCGCTGAGCGCGATCGGCAGGATCACGATCAGCGGGGTGAGCAGGAACAGCGCGATCACGCAGCCGGCGGCGGTGGCCGCCCGGCCGCTGTGGCGCAGGGAGGCGCGCAGTTCGTCCATCAGAGCCGCTCCCACTGCTGGCTGATGCGCAGGAAACGGTCGGCCAGCAGGTAGAGCCCGAGCGTGCCGATCAGCAGGACCAGTCCCATGGCCGCGGCCCCGCCCAGGTCCTGCAGCCGGCCGAACTGGGTGCCGAGCACGATGGACACCAGCTGGTCCTTCGGCCCGCCCAGGAAGGCGGGGGTGACGTAGAACCCGAGGCACATGATGAAGACGATGACCACGCCCGCCGCGGCGCCGGACCGCAGCGCCGGCAGGACGACCGCGCGGAGGGTGAGCAGCTCGCCCGCGCCCAGGCTGCGTGCGGCGCGCAGCTGCGCGGGGTCGATGGAGCGCAGCCCCGCGTAGATCGGCAGGACCATGTACGGCAGCATGATGTGCACCATCGCCGGGACCAGGCCGCCCGTCGTCTGGTAGAGCCCGAGGCCGCCCTTCGAGAGGTGCAGCGCCTTGGCCAGGCCGTCCAGCGCTCCCGCCGGCTGCAGGGTCAGCACCCAGCCGTAGGTGCGGACCAGCAGCGAGATCCAGAAGCTCAGGAACAGCACCGCGAACAGCGCCCGCCCCAGCCACCTGGGGGCCAGCCCCAGGGCCAGCGCGAACGCCGTGCCGGCTACCCAGGTACAGGCGGTGACCAGCGCGGACAGCCACAGGGTCCGCCACAGCGCACGCAGGAACAGCTCGCTGTGGAACGGCGAGGTGAGCATCCCGGTGGGGCCGTGCGCCTTGGCGCCCGCGACGAGCACCGCCGCCAGCGGCCCCAGCAGCCCGATGGTGAGCAGGATCGCCGGGGGGACGAACAGCCAGCGGGCGCCGCTGCCGTCCCACGGCGATCCCGCCTGGCGCCGCAGGGACGCGACCGTCATTTGGCCACCCAGGCGAAGAATTTCTTGACGTACTCGGCGTCCTGCGCTGCCGCGCTCTCCACGTTGACCTTCAGCTGTTTGGCCAGGTTCTCCGGGGCGCTCGGCTGCTGGGCCCGCTCGGCGGGGGTCAGCGCGTCGAAGGCCGCCGAGACGGTGGGGCCGAGGAACAGCTTCCTGGCCACCAGCGCCTGCGCCTGCGGCGTCGACATGTAGTCGATGAGGGCGTTGGCCGCGTCGGCGTGCGGAGCGTGCTGCGGCATCGCGAAGCCGCCCCACGGATAGAGGACCGCGTCCTGGTAGGTCCAGTCCACCGGCTGCCCGTCGTTCTTGAGCTGGATCATCCGGCTGTTGGCGGTGGCGATCATCGACGCGCTGCCCTGGACTAGATACTGCTGGCCCTGCGCGTACGAGTCGTAGAAGACCAGGTGGGACTTGATGGTGTCGAGCTTGGCCAGCGCCCGGTCGAAGTCCAGCGGGTAGATCTTGTCCTTGGCCACACCGTCCGCGAGCAGCGCGATCTCGGCCGTGCCCGCGTAGATCGACTTGGGGAAGGCGCGCTTGCCCGGGAACTTCTTGACGTCGAAGAAGTCGGCCCAGCCGGCCGGGGTGCCGGCGAGCTTGGTCGACCATCCCATGACCACGCTGTAGGCGTAGCTGCCGGCCGCGTAGTCGCGGTAGGCGGGGTCGACCAGGTCGCAGCGGCGTACCCAGTCGGCCAGCTTGGCCGGGGGAGTGCCGCCCTTGATCAACGCGGCGATCGAGTAGCCGTCGAAGTCGATCATGTCCCAGGCCGGGTTGGCGGCGGGCACCATCGACACGAACTTCCCGTAGTCCCAGGAGGCCTGGACCACGCGTGCGGCGGACAGCTTGGTGAAGGGCGCGAACTCCTCCTTCTGCCGGATGTCGTAGGTCTGGCCGCCGAAACCGGCCACGACGACCTGTCGGGCGGTCAGTTTCGGCCAGTGCGCGGTCACATCCGCCGGGGCCGCCGCGGTGGCCTTCTTGGACCCGGAGCCGCCACAGGCGGCCAGGACGGACGGTGCGATGAGGGCGCCGCCTGCGGCAAGCGACAGCCGGGTGACGAACTGGCGGCGGGAGGGGCTCGCACTGGTCATAGAGACCTCCGGTGGGGGCGAACGATGTTTGAGCGATCCAGGGGGAACACCGCTAATAGATGCGTAGGCTAGCTATATAGCTTCCGTAATTGCTGTCTAGAAACAAGATCGCTGCAATAATTTACAATTCGGAAACACCTGGTGGCCGGTGGCTGCCAAGCTGATCGCCGGTGGCGGCGCGGAGGCGGCCCCGGCGGGTGGCCACGATGAACGGGGAGCGTTCCCATGACCGATCACGAGGTGTCCACGCCGCTACGGCCCCGGCCCGAGATCGACGCGATCGACCTCGCGCTGCTGGCGGAGTTGCGTCGTGACGGCCGGGCCACCTACGAGGCTTTGTCACGCGCGCTGGGGCTGTCGAGACCGGCCGCCCGCGCGCGGACGCTGCGCCTGCTGGACTCGGGAGTGGTCCAGGTCGTCGGGGTGGTCCATCCGTCGGTCTTCGGGCTGACGGCCTACGCCCATCTCTCGGTGACCGTGGAGGGCCCGGTGCTCGCGGTGGCGGACCGGATCGCCGTGTTCGACGACGTCCCCTTCGTGTCGGTGGTCGCGGGCCGCCACTCCCTGGTCGCGGAACTTCGCAGCGCGGACCAGACCGTCCTCGCCGCGACCATCGGCCGCATCGGGGCCCTGCCCGGCGTGCAGCGGGTCGAGACCTCCGTCTACACCGCGATCCTCAAGGACACCTACTTCCCGCCCGGCCCGTACAGTCCCACCGCGCTCGACGAGATCGACCGGCGGCTGCTGGCCTGCCTGCAACGGGACGGCCGGTCGGCGTTCGCGGACCTCGGTGAGGCCGTCGGCCTGTCCACGAGCGCGGCCCGCACCCGGGTCCTGCGGCTGCTGGAGTCCGGTACGGTCCACATCGGCACCCGGGTCTCGCCCGGGCCGCTCGGCCTGGCGCAGGTCCTCGGCTTCCAGCTCACCTTCACCGGGCGGCCGGAGGAGGCCGTCGAACGGGTCCGCCAGATGGGCCAGGTGCACTACCTCGCCACCGCGATCGGTCACTGTGACGCCGTCGGGACCGCCGTGGGCCACTCGCTCGACGGTCTCCTTCAGCTGCTCGAGGACATCCGCGCGATCCGCGGCGTCCGGTCCGTGGGGTCCTGGACCCATCTGCGCGTCGTCAAGGAGACCTACGAGTGGCCGCTGGCGCCCTGAGCGTGCCGGTCCCGGCCCGCCTGCCGTTCGCCGGCGGTCAGCCGGCGCCGTAGTCGCGCGGAGTCCCCGGCGGTCGCCGAGACCAGCACCCCGGGCCCGGCCAGGGGCAGCACGGCAAGGCCCTCACCGGCGAAGGGTTCCCGCACCAGGCCGGGCCCGGCCAGGACCACCGACCCGGCAGCCTTCGCGGCTCCCAGCACGGCCCGGCTGCCGTGGATCGCCGGATCGTCCAGCCTCAGCTCATGCCGGAGCAGGGGGACGCCGCCGACCACCACGTCGATCCGGCTGGTGTGCCGGCCCGGCCGCTCCCGGTGCCGGCCGAGGATGAGCTCCTCGTACCACCGCAGCGTGGCGCCCTGCGCCAGGGTGACGTCGGCGATCGCGCGGTGATGGCACCCGGCGGCGGCCACCGTCGGCTCGGGCGCGAAGTCCAGATGACCGCCCTCGCCCACCCGGGCCCGTACGGTGAACCGGGACTCGCCGTCGCCGGGCAGCGTCAGGGTGGTCGCCGCCGAGCGGATCGCCAGCCGCGCTCCCGGACCGACCTCGAGGTCCAGTTCGAGCTCGTCGCCGCCGAGGGGGCCGGCCGCGGCGCCGACCAGGTAGACGCCGTCGCTGGTCTCGCGTACGGCCAGCGGCCCGTCGGAACGCAGCCGGGTCAGCCGCGTCCGCCCGGACGCGTCGCACTCGGCGGTCACCGCGGCGTGGGCGTGATACGTCCTCACGGCCGCGCTCCGGCGCGAGCCGCCGTCCCGGGTGGCCCGCCGCCCGGTGCGGGCCGCGCCGGGCGGGTCATGAGGCGGCCACGGAGGCCTCGTGCTCGTGCGGGTGCGCCTGCCGCAGGATCTCGCGGACCCAGGCGGTCACCGAGGGCGCCCCGGGAAGTTCCCGCAGCGAGGTGAACGCGACGGGACGGTCCTTGCGCACCTTCGCCGAGTCCCGGGCCATCACGTCCAGGTCGGCGCCGACCATCGGGGCCAGGTCGGTCTTGTTGATGACCAGCAGATCCGAGGTGGTCACGCCGGGACCGCCCTTGCGCGGCACCTTGTCGCCACCGGAGACGTCCAGGACGAAGATCTGCTTGTCCACCAGGCCCCGGCTGAACGTCGCGGTCAGGTTGTCCCCTCCGCTCTCGACGATCACCAGATCCAGCGGGCCGAGAGCGTCCTCCAGCGCCTCGACGGCGTCCAGGTTGGCGGAGATGTCGTCGCGGATGGCGGTGTGCGGGCAGCATCCGGTCCGTACGGCCGCGATGCGCGACTCGTCGAGCACCCCCGCTCGCTTGAGGAAGTCCGCGTCCTCGGTCGTGTAAATGTCGTTGGTGACGACGGCGAGTGCCAGCTCGTCGCGCAGCGAGCGGCACAGCGCGGCCACCAGGGCCGTCTTGCCGCTGCCGACGGGACCGCCGATGCCCAGCCGCAGCGCCCGGCCGTGCGCCGGAGCGGCGTGGTGCGGATCAGGGCCGTGGTTTGCTCCCATGGGAACCTCCCCCTCGGATTCAGGATGGCATTCAGGATTCGAACAGACGGACGTCCGAGCGGAGATGGAGCTCGGCGAACAGGTCGAGGATCGGTGCGGACACGGCGGGCAGCCTCGCCCAGTCCTCGTCGGCGTAGTCGGCCGCCTCGGCGGCGACCGAGTCCACGGTGCGTGCCAGCCCGGCGAGGACGCGCTGCACGGCGAGCGGATCGAGCCCGAGCAGCCGTACGGCGGCGGACGCGGATCCGGTCACCACCCCGTAGGCGGTGATGACGGCCGCCTGCCCGGGGTCACCGCCCGCGGCGGCGGCGGTGGCGCCCAGCACGATCGGATGGTGCGCCCCGCCGGGGACCGCAGCCCGCAGGGCGTCGAGGGCGGGGCCGGGCCAGGCTGTACGGGCGGCGCGCAGCAGCGAACGGCCCTGCGCCCGCGAGGCCCGCCGCTGGGCGGGCGAGGGCGTACGCGCGTCGGCCTCACCGTCCAGCCCCGCCCAGCCCGTACGGCTCGTGCCGTCGCTGTGGGCGTGGGTGCGGGCGTGGTGGCACGCCGCGGCGGCCAGGGCGGCGGCGACCAGCCCGCTGGTGGCGAGCCGCCCGCGCAGGAAGTCCGCGAGCCCGCCGAGGTCGTCGACGACCCCGGCGGTGGCCGCCGCCTCCAGCCCGCCCGAGTGGGCGTGCCCCCCGGCCGGCAGCCGGGAGTCCGCGAGCAGCAGCAGCTGGGTGTTCATCAGAACAGGAAGTAGCGCTGGGCCATGGGCAGCTCGGTGGCCGGCGCGGGCTCGACCCGCTCGCCGTCGATCGACACCGTGAAGGTGTCCGGGTCGACCTCGATCCGGGGCAGCGCGTCGTTGAGCGGCATGTCGCGCTTGCCGAGCCCGCGGGTGTCCTTCACCGGGACCATCCGGCGCCGGACGGCCAGCCGCCCGGCCAGCCCGTCCTCCACGGCGGCGGCGGAGACGAAGTGCACCGACGTGCCGGCCGCGACCACCGGGGCCGCTCCCCACATGGGCCGGGGCAGAATCGGCTGGGGGGTCGGGATCGAGGCGTTGGCATCGCCCATCTGCGCCCAGGCGATCATGCCGCCCTTGATCACGAGGTGCGGGCGGACCCCGAAGAACGCCGGGTCCCAGAGCACCAGATCGGCGAGCTTGCCGACCTCGACCGAGCCGAGCTCGTCGTCGAGCCCGTGGGCGATCGCCGGGCAGATGGTGTACTTGGCGACGTAGCGGCGAGCCCGCAGGTTGTCGGCCGGCCCCTCCAGCGCACCCCGGCGCGCCTTCATCACGTGCGCGGTCTGCCAGGTACGGATCACCGTCTCGCCGATCCGGCCCATCGCCTGCGAGTCCGAGCCGATCATCGAGATCGCGCCCAGGTCGTGCAGGATGTCCTCCGCCGCCATGGTGGTGGGGCGGATCCGCGACTCGGCGAACGCCAGGTCCTCCGGCACCGACGGGTTCAGGTGGTGGCAGACCATGAGCATGTCGAGATGCTCGTCGAGGGTGTTCACCGTGTGCGGCCGAGTCGGGTTGGTCGAGGACGGCAGCACGTTGGCGTGGCTCGCGACGGTGATGATGTCCGGCGCGTGCCCGCCGCCCGCGCCCTCGGTGTGGTAGGCGTGGATGGACCGGCCGCCGATCGCCTCCAGGGTCGACTCGACGTAACCGGCCTCGTTGAGGGTGTCGGAGTGCAGTGCCACCTGGACACCGGACGCGTCGGCCACCCGCAGGCAGGCGTCGATCGCCGCGGGCGTGGTGCCCCAGTCCTCGTGCAGCTTGAACCCGGAGGCGCCGGCCCGGAGCTGCTCCCAGAGCGCCTCCTCGGAGACCGTGTTCCCCTTGCCCAGCAGGGAGACGTTGACGGGCCAGGAGTCGAGGGCCTCGAGCATCCGGTGCAGGTACCAGGTGCCGGTGACCGTGGTGGCCTTGGTGCCCTCGGCGGGGCCCGTGCCGCCGCCGATGATGGTGGTGACGCCCGCGCCGAGCGCCTCCTCCAGCAGCTGCGGGCAGATCAGGTGGACATGGGAGTCCACCGCCCCCGCGGTCAGGATCTTGCCGTTGCCGGCCAGGATCTCGGTGGACGGGCCGATCACCAGATCGGGGTGGACGCCGTCCATCGTGTCGGGGTTGCCCGCCTTGCCGAGGGCGACGATCCGGCCCTCGCGCACTCCCACGTCGGCCTTGACGATCCCCCAGTGGTCCAGGATCACGACTCCGGTGATGACCAGGTCGGGGGCGCCGTCCGCGCGGGTGGTGCGGGCCTGGCCCATGGACTCGCGGATGACCTTGCCGCCGCCGAACACCGCCTCGTCACCGGCTCCGGCGCCCCGGCTGCGGTCCTCGGTCACCTCGATGAACAGGTCTGTGTCGGCCAGCCGGACCCGGTCGCCGGTGGTCGGGCCGTACAGCTCGGCGTAGCGCGCGCGGGACAGGCTAGTCATCGAGGGCTCCCGAACTCTCCAGGCGCAGGCCCGGCACGATGCGGTTGCCGGCAAGCGGCACGAGGGACACCTCGCGGGTCATGCCGGGTTCGAACCGGACGGCGGTGCCGGCCGGAACGTCCAGGCGGTGACCCCAGGCGGCCGTGCGGTCGAAGTCCAGGGCGGGGTTGGCCGCCGCGAAGTGGTAGTGCGAGCCCACCTGGATGGGGCGGTCGCCGGCGTTGGCGACCGTCACGCTCACCCGCGGGCGGCCCGGGTTGAGCTCCACCGGCTCCGCGCCCGGGATCACCTCGCCGGGGACGAGGCCGCTCATGCGATCGGCCTGTGCACGGTGACGAGCTTGGTGCCGTCGGGGAAGGTCGCCTCGATCTGCACCGAGTCGAGCATCTCCGGGATCCCCTCCATCACGTCCTCGCGCGTCAGGACGGTGCGGCCGGACTCCATCAGCTCGGCGACGCTGCGGCCGTCGCGCGCCCCCTCCAGGACGTACGCCGCGATGATCGCGGTCGCCTCGGGGTGATTGAGCCGCAGTCCGCGCGCCCGGCGTTCCCGCGCGACCTGGGCGGCCACGTAGATGAGCAGGCGTTCCTGCTCGTGAGGAGTGATCAGCACAGTTGGAGACGCTAATCGCAGGCCCGGTCATCCTGAACGTCCCGAAAGGTGATTTAACCGTTCCGGAACGCGCAGATGGCGGATTTAACACGGTCGTCACACGCTCCACACCGCCGGCGACCACCGCGCCCCGGCATACCGGGTCGTTCACCCGTCCCGACCGCGTCCCGACCGCGTCCCGACCGCGTCCCCATCTCGTCCCGACCACGTGTGGACCCGTCTCGACCGGTCCTGGCACGGTGTACCCCGGCGCGCGGTTAGACTCGCCCACGTGGCAGGCCGGATCCGAAACGAGGACATCGCGCTCGTACGGGAGCGGTCACCGATCGCTGAGGTGGTGGGGGAGTACCTCCAGCTCCGCAACGCCGGCGGCGGGTCCCTCAAGGGGTTGTGCCCGTTTCACGATGAGAAGTCACCGTCGTTCAACGTGACGCCGTCCAACAATCTCTGGTACTGCTTCGGCTGCGCGCTCGGCGGCGACGCGATCTCGTTCATCCAGCAGATCGAGCACCTGACGTTCGCGGAGTCGATCGAGCGGCTGGCCGCCAAGGCGGGGATCGATCTCCGTTACGAGGAGGGCGGCTACACGCCGCGCAAGGACCAGGGGCAGCGCGCCCGGCTGGTCGAGGCACACAAGGCCGCCGCCCAGTTCTACGCCGAACAGCTCGGCTCCCCCGAGGCCCTCATCGGCCGCAGGTTCCTCGCCGAGCGGGGCTTCGAGGCGGCGCACGCCGAGTACTTCGGGGTGGGATACGCGCCCAACGAATGGGAGGCGCTGGTCCGGCACCTGCGCGGGCGTGGCTTCACCGACAAGGAGCTGATCCTCGGCGGTCTCGCCAGTGAGGGCCGTCGCGGCCCCAGGGACCGGTTCCGGGGTCGGCTGATCTGGCCGATCCGTGACCTCACCGGAGACGTGGTCGGGTTCGGCGCGCGCAAGCTGTGGGACTCCGACGACGGCCCCAAGTACCTCAACACGCCCGAGACGCCCATCTTCAAGAAGGGCTCGGTGCTGTACGGCGCGGATCTGGCCAAGAAGGAGATCTCCCGGCGCCGGCAGGCCGTGATCGTCGAGGGCTACACCGACGTGATGGCGTGCCACCTGTCCGGGCTGCCGACGGCCATCGCCACCTCGGGCACCGCCTTCGGTGAGGACCACATCAAGATCCTGCGCCGGCTGCTCATGGATCAGAGCGAGTTCCGCGGCGAGGTGATCTTCACCTTCGACGGGGACGCCGCCGGGCAGAAGGCGGCGCTGCGGGCCTTCGAGGACGAGCAGAAGTTCGTGACCCAGACGTTCGTGGCGGTGCAGCCGGACGGGCTGGACCCCTGTGAACTGCGCCTCAAGCACGGTGAGGCGGCCGTCCGCGATCTCATCGCGGCCCGGGTGCCGCTGTTCGAGTTCGCCATTCGCAGCGCCATCCAGCGGCACGACCTGGACACCGTGGAAGGCCGGCTGGCCGCGCTCGACGGTGCCGCCCCGGTGGTGGCGGCGATCAAGGACCGCGGGCTGCGGCAGATGTACGCGGTCAACCTGGACCGCTGGCTCGGGATCATGGACGAGGCGTTCGTGCTCGGCCGGGTGCGCGAGCACATCGCTCGCGGCCGCCCGAACACCCGCGGGGCCGCCGGTGGTGCGGCCGCCACCGGCCAGGAGACCGCTGCGACGCGGCCCGCCTACGACCCGGACGACCCCGTGATCCAGATCGAACGGGAGACGCTCAAGCTGGCCGTGCAGCGCCCGGCGACGATGGGGCCGGTCTTCGACGCGCTGCCGGCGGAGGTGTTCACCGCTCCGCCACACGCCGCCGTACGCGAGGTCATCGCCGGTCTCGGCGGTGTGGTGGCCGCCGAGGGGACGACCGACTGGGCGGTACGGCTGCGCGAGGCGGCTCCCAACGACGAGGTCAGGGATCTGATCACCAGGCTCGGCGTGGAGCCACCGCATTCCAATGTCGATTCGGACGACCGTTACGCGGCCGCGCTACTGGCCCGAATTCAGGAGAGCCAGCTCACCAGGGACATCGCCCGGCTGAAGTCCAAACTCGGGCGGCTGAATCCGGTCGAGCACGCCGACGACTACAACCGCCTATTCGGCGATCTTGTCGCGCTTGAGCAGCAGAGACGCATGTTGCGTGAGCGCGTCATCGGGACCCATTAAGGCGCACGCCGAGAAAAATGGGTCCTGTGATCTAGAGGTTCCTTGACGCACACTGTCACCGTGGGCCCTTCGGTGCTGCCTAGCGAGGCGCCATCGGTTGAGCAGGTGGTGGATCTCGTCGCACGTGGCAGAGAGCGTGGCGGTGGTGTGACCGTCGAAGACGTTACTGCTGTGATCGATCGCTCGGACTTGCCGGCCGACACGCTCGAGCGTGTCGTCCGGATGCTCGCAGAGCAGGGGGTGGAGGTTCTCGAGTCTCAGAACGAGACCGAGGAACTCACGCGGGCGGATGAGGGAGACCTCAGCAAGCGGGCGCCGACAAGCGACTTGGTCCGGATCTATCTGCGAGAAATCGGTCGCGTACCGCTACTCACGGCAGAAGATGAAGTCGAACTCGCGAAATCAATCGAGGCGGGACTGTTCGCCGAGGAGAAGCTGGCCAGAGCGGCCATCTTGTCCCGGCCACAACGGCTCGACCTCGAACTGCTGGCCCGGCACGGAGTGCGGGCCAAGCAACGTCTCATTGAGGCCAACCTGCGTCTGGTGGTGTCCATCGCCAAACGCTACGTGGGCCGAGGAATGCTATTCCTCGATCTGATCCAGGAGGGCAATCTCGGGCTCATCCGCGCCGTCGAGAAATTCGACTACACCAAGGGATACAAGTTCTCGACCTATGCGACGTGGTGGATCCGCCAGGCCATCACCCGCGCGATCGCCGACCAGGCCCGGACCATCAGGATCCCGGTGCACATGGTGGAGACCATCAACAAGCTGGTCCGGGTCCAGCGGCAGTTGCACCAGGATCTGGGCCGGGAGCCGCTCCCCGAGGAGATCGGAGCGGAGATGGGGCTCGGATCCGAGCGGGTCGTCGAGATCCAGCGGATCGCGCAGGAGCCGGTGTCCCTGCAGTCGCCCATCGGGGAGGAGGACTCCGACCTGGGTGACTTCATCGAGGACGCCGACGCCATCGTGCCGATCGAGGCTGCGGCGTTCATCCTCCTCCAGGACCAGCTGGAGGACATCCTCGCCACGTTGTCGGACCGGGAACAGCGCATCATCCAGCTGCGCTTCGGCCTGACCGACGGCCATCCGAGAACGCTCGAAGAAGTCGGCCGGGAGTTCGGCGTCACCCGCGAGCGCATTCGCCAGATCGAGTCCAAGACCTTGGCGAAACTGCGGCACCCCTCACGGGCCCAGACGCTGCGGGAGTATCTCGACTGAGGTGGAGGCGGGGGGCGGCCATGGGGGACCGCCCCTCCCACCCTCCCGTCCCGGCGCTCCCCACCGGGACATTTCGTGCCGTACGGTGAGCAGATGCTGATCGCGACCACCGATGGCCTGGCTGGCTATGACATCACGGCGTACCTCGGCGAAGTGTTCGCCGTGGCGGTGCACACCGGCCCGGTGAGCGCGCCTGGCGGTCAGAGCAGCGGAACGTTCCGGATGCCGGACGAGGGCCAGTCCGCACAGTCTCCCGGTCTGACGCAGACCCGCCGTGACGCCGTGGAGCGGCTGAAGGCCGAGGCTCAGCGGAAGGGCGCCAACGCCGTCGTCGGGATGCGGTTCGACAACGGGCCGGTGGCCGGCAGCGGCCACGAGGTCTGCGCCTACGGGACCGCCGTGTGGGCCACCTCGCTGGCCGAGGCGGCGAACCGGCCGGCCGAGAGCGCCGCCCAGCGGCCCTACCAGCAGCAGCCGGGGTTCCCGCAGAGCACCCCGCAGCCGATGGCCGCGCGGAATCTGACCGTGGGCCTGCCTTCTCAGCGTGGTGATCGTCACACCTGAGCAGGGTCTTGTCGCCTTGACGGAACAAGGTTAGGTAAAGCTAATTTAGGCTAGCCTTACCGTACCTTTTCCGTCTGGAGACCCTATGCGTTCTGCTCATGCCCTCGCCGCCGCGGGGGCCGCCGCGCTCTCGCTGTCGACGCTCGCCGCCTGCGGCGGTTCCGACGCGAAACGCGACCCGGGCGTGGGCGTGGGCGCGGTCTCGGTCACCTCGACGGACGGCAGCTGTGAGATCTCGAAGAAGGACCTCCCGGCGGGTAAGACCGTTTTCAAGATCGCGAACAAGGGCCAGAAGGTCACCGAGGTCTACGTCTACGCCCCCGGCGACAAGATCGTGACCGAGCGGGAGAACATCGGGCCGGGTACCGGCGTCGAGCTCACCGCCGAGCTGGTAGCCGGGAAGTACCAGGTGGCCTGCAAGCCCGGCATGGAGGGCGGCGGGATCCGCCAGGACATCACGGTCACCGGTCAGGCCAACGGCGCGGCGGATCCGCGGCTGACCAAGGCCGTCACCCACTACCGGGCCTACGTCGCCGCGGAGGTCGACGACACGCTGGCCGGGTCCCGCAAGTTCGCCGCCTCGGTCAACAAGGGCGACGTCGCCGGGGCCAAGGCGCTGTACGCGCCGTCCCGGCTCGGCTGGGAGGCGATCGAGCCGGTCGCCGAGGCCTTCGGCGACATCGATCCCAAGGTCGACCTGCGCGAGAAGGACCTCGAGAAGGGCGCCGAGTGGACCGGCTGGCACCGGCTGGAGAAGGCGTTGTGGGTGAAGGGCTCGGTGCGCGGCGAGGAAAAGTACGCCGACCGGCTCATCAAGGACCTGGAAGACCTCAAGGCGAAGGTGCCCAGCGCCGTCATCACCCCGACCTCCATGGCCAACGGCGCCAAGGAGCTCCTCGACGAGGTCGCGACCGGCAAGGTGACCGGCGAGGAGGAGGCCTTCTCGCACACCGACCTGGTCGACTTCAAGGGCAACGTGGACGGTGCCCGGAAGGTCTTCGAGCTGCTGCGGCCGGTCGTCGCGGACAAGGACGCGGACCTGACCAAGACCCTCGACCAGGAGTTCGCCACCATCGAGACGCTGCTCAAGAAGTACGAGAAGGGCGACGGCTACGTCTCGTACACGACTCTCGGCAAGGCCCAGGTCAAGGAACTCGCCGACGCGGTCAACGCGCTCGGTGAGCCGCTGTCCAAGCTGGCCGGCGCGGTCGCCGAATGAGCCGGGAGGTGGCCGCGGAGCCGGCGACACGGGGCGCCCAGGTCAGCCGGCGCCGGATGCTGGGGTTCTCCGGGCTCAGCGTGGTCGCCGGCGCGGCCGTCGGCGCCGGACTGGTCAGCGCGGCCCAGGCGGAGGAGAAGCAGAAGCCCTCCGACGGCGTGATCCCGTTCTTCGGCGGGCACCAGGCCGGCATCGCCACCCCGGTCCAGGACCGGCTGCACTTCGCCACCTTTGATGTGATCACCGATGACCGGGCCAAGCTGGTCGCGCTGCTCAAGGACTGGACGGCCGCGGCGGCCGACCTGACCACGGGCAGGCCGCACGGCGCCGGCGCGGTCGGCGGCATTCCCGAGGCCCCGCCGGACGACACCGGGGAGGCGCTCGGCCTGCCCGCCTCCCGGCTGACCCTGACGATCGGCTTTGGGCCGACCCTGTTCGAGAAGGACGGCAAGGACCGTTTCGGGATCAAGGGCAGGCGCCCGGCCGCCCTGGTCGACCTGCCGCACTTCCCGGGCGACGCTCTCGACCCCGACCGCAGTGGCGGTGACCTCGCCGTCCAGGCCTGCTCGGACGACCCGCAGGTCGCCGTGCACGCGATCCGCAACCTCGCGCGGATCGGCTTCGGGATCGTGGCGGTGCGGTATTCGCAGCTCGGCTTCGGCAAGACCTCCTCCACCACCCCGGACGCGCAGACCCCGCGCAACCTGATGGGTTTCAAGGACGGCACCAGCAACGTCGCGGGGACTGACGAGACGGCCCTCGGCCGGCATGTCTGGGCGGGCGGCGCCGACTGGATGGCGGGCGGATCGTACCTGGTGGCGCGGCGGATCCGGATGCACATCGAGACCTGGGACCGGACCTCCCTCAAGGAGCAGGAGGACGTCTTCGGGCGGACCAAGGGCGAGGGCGCGGCGTACGGCAACCGGCGCGAGCGCGACAAGGTCGACGTGGCCAGGCTGCCCGCCGACTCGCACGTGCGGCTGGCCGGCCCGGACAGCAACGCCGGCCTGCGGATCCTGCGCCGCGGTTACTCCTTCACCGATGGCTCCGACGGTCTCGGCAGGCTGGACGCGGGCCTGTTCTTCCTGGCCTACCAGCGAGACGTCCGCACAGGCTTCATCCCGCTGCAGCACAAGCTCGCGGCGAGCGACAAGCTCAACGAGTACATCCAGCATGTCGGCTCCGGCGTCTTCGCCTGCCCGCCAGGCGTCCGCCGGGGCGGACACTGGGGCGACACACTGTTCGCCTGACGGTCCGTGTCGGTGTTCATCTAGTGGCCGGCGCGTTCGGAGCGGATCCGGGCCACCACGTCGGCGGCGACCGTCTTGATCGCTTCCAGCTCGCTCAGGTAGGCCCAGTAGTCCGGATGCGGGCCGGTCAGCCCCTTGCCGGCGGAGTCCAGCCGCGCGATGAGAGTGTCGAGCATCCGCACATGCCCGGGCGCTGGGCCGCCCGGCTGCACCGTGGCCAGGCGCTGGGCGTCCCGTACGGCGAAGCGCGCCGCCTCCGCGGGCTTGGCCGGATCCTTGGCCGCCGCGTCGAGATCGGCGAGCCGGCCGGTGACCTGGCCCGCCCGGCGGTCGGCGGCGGTGAGTTCCGTGCGCGCCGAGGTCACGGCCTGCTGGGCGGCCCGCCACTCGTGCCGGCCGGTGTACGCCTCGGCCTCGGCCAGCCGTTCGCGGGCGCGGGCGACCGCGGCCCGCAGCGTGGCGGGCACGTCCTTGAGATCCTGCCAGCAGGCGGTGGAGTAGCGCCGTCGCAGCTGACTCATCGCGGACTCCACCGGGCCGAGGCGGCCCGCGACCACCTCCACCCGGGTACGGACCGCCACCAGCGACCGCTGGATGTTCCCGGCGAGCTGAGGGAGCTCCAGCGCGGCGTCCCGGGCCCGCTCGGCCGTCTCCCGGGCCCGCTCGGCCACGTCGAGCGCCCCGGTCAGGCCCAGCCCGCCCAGGCCCTGGGAGCCGACCCGGGCCAGCGACTCGCGGGCGGGAGCCAGATCCTCCTCAGGCCCGGAGGGGTCCATGCCGGCCGTCCGGGCCGCGGCGATGGCGGCCTCGGCGGCGGCGACCACCTCCCGGGCCGCGGTCAGCCGGGCGGCCAGCCGGTCCAGCGAGGCCTCCAGCCGGGCCAGCTGAGGGGTGATGCGCTCGGCGCAGTCGTTGAACCGGGCGGTGGCCTCGACGAGCCGGCCGATCACCGTGGCGAACGCCCGCTCAGCGGCGTCGTACTCCGCGGGGGTGCGGTTCGGATCGTTGAGATCGTGCGCGTCGACGATCGCGATGTAGGCGGACGCAGCGGCGTCGGCCGCCTCGGTCAGCGCCGCGAACTGGGCCTGGGTACGGCTCGCGCCGTCCCTGTCCAGATCGGCGAAGATCATCACCCGGCCGCCGACATAGCGCTGAGCCTGGTCCATCTCGTAGAAGGCGTTCGCCGCCGCGTCCTTGGCGGCGGTCGCCGCCGCCAGGGCCTGAGCCCCCCGGCCACGGCCGGATCTCTGCACGGCGTCCTCCCTCTCCGATCAGGCTCCGCCGGTCTTCAAGTGTCGCGTACGGGCCGCCCGGGAACGCCGGTAGGGATTCTCCGGGGCGGCGCGGACTTCCGGGCCTTTGTTCCCGAGGGGCAAAGGGAACGTTAACCTTGCGAACAACGTCGTAGTCCCGGACGTTGACCAGAGTGAACACCATTGGAACCCGGGAGGCCCAATGTTCGTCACCTTGACGAAGAGCGGTGACGTCCCGGTCACCGAGCGGGATCCTGAGCCGGGTGGGTCAGGGGCCGGCGTCCGGCCGGCCGGCATCGCCGTGGAACTTCGGCGCCACCATCTGACGATCTGACGAAAGGGAAACACAACTCATGGGAGTCTCCCTGGCCAAGGGCGGTAACGTCTCGTTGACGAAGGCCGCTCCGAACCTCACCGCCGTCCTGGTCGGGCTCGGCTGGGACGTGCGGACCACCACCGGCACCGACTTCGACCTGGACGCTTCCGCGCTCCTGCTCGACGGCTCGGGCAAAGTGCTGTCGGACCAGCATTTTGTGTTCTTCAACAACCTGCGGAGCCCGGACGGTTCGGTCGAGCACGCCGGCGACAACCTCACCGGGGTCGGCGAGGGCGACGACGAGGTCGTGCGGGTGAACCTCACCACGGTGCCGCCCGAATGCGAGCGCATCGTCTTCCCGGTGTCGATCTACGACGCGGACAACCGGGGTCAGGCGTTCGGGCAGGTGCGTAACGCGTTCATCCGGGTGGTGGACCAGGCCGACAACGCCGAGTTGGCGCGCTATGACCTGTCCGAGGACGCCTCTACGGAGACCGCCATGGTGTTCGGTGAGCTTTACCGCAACCAGGGCGAGTGGA
>JAOPYK010000053.1 GCA_025964695.1 Streptosporangiaceae bacterium
GTCCGGCCAGGTGGGGGAAACCTCGCCTGGTGAGGATGTACGCCGCTTGCACTCGGCAGGGTAGAGTGCTAAAAAAATGGTTGGCACTCTACTGTGGAGAGTGACAGCTTCACAGTCTGGATCGAGGCGACGAGGCCTCGCCTCCGGCGGCGGAATGGAACCGTCGGGGAGGCCGTCCGTCGCGGGCGTCGACTCGGTCCTTCATGGCCACCCTGTTCCGGGAGGACTGGAGCTTATGGCTGCAAAGATGATCGCATTCAACGAAGAGGCCCGTCGGGGTCTTGAGCGTGGGATGAACCAGCTCGCGGATGCCGTCAAGGTGACGCTCGGCCCGAAGGGCCGCAACGTCGTGTTGGAGAAGAAGTGGGGCGCTCCCACGATCACCAACGACGGTGTGTCGATCGCCAAGGAGATCGAGCTCGAGGACCCGTGGGAGAAGATCGGGGCTGAGCTGGTCAAGGAGGTCGCGAAGAAGACCGACGATGTGGCGGGTGACGGCACGACGACCGCCACGGTGCTGGCACAGGCGCTGGTACGTGAGGGTCTGCGTAACGTGGCGGCGGGTGCGAACCCGATGTCGCTGAAGAAGGGCATCGAGGCCGCGGTCGAGCGGGTCAGCGAGGAGCTGTCCAAGCTGGCCAAGGATGTGGAGACCAAGGAGCAGATCGCTTCGACGGCGTCCATTTCCGCGGGTGACCCGCAGATCGGCGCGATGATCGCCGAGGCGATGGACAAGGTCGGTAAAGAAGGTGTCATCACCGTTGAGGAGAGCAACACCTTCGGGCTCGAACTCGAGCTCACCGAGGGCATGCGCTTCGACAAGGGCTACATCTCTCCGTACTTCGTCACCGACCCCGAGCGGATGGAGGCGTCGCTCGACGACCCCTACATCCTGATCGTTGCCGGCAAGGTCTCCTCCAACAAGGACCTTCTTCCGGTCCTCGAGCAGGTCATGCAGGCAGGCAAGCCGCTGCTGATCATCGCTGAGGACGTCGAGGGCGAGGCTCTGGCCACCCTGGTCGTCAACAAGATCCGTGGCATCTTCAAGTCCGCGGCCGTCAAGGCCCCGGGCTTCGGTGACCGCCGCAAGGCCATGCTCGGCGACATCGCCACCCTGACCGGCGGCCAGGTCATCACCGAGGAGGTCGGCCTCAAGCTCGACAGCGTGACTGTCGACATGCTGGGCCGGGCTCGCAAGGTCGTCATCTCCAAGGACGAGACCACGATCGTTGAGGGTGCGGGTGACCCGAACGAGATCGCGGGGCGGGTCAACCAGATCCGTAACGAGATCGAGAACACCGACTCGGACTACGACCGGGAGAAGCTGCAGGAGCGGCTGGCCAAGCTGGCCGGTGGTGTGGCGGTCATCAAGGCCGGTGCGGCGACCGAGGTCGAGCTCAAGGAGCGTAAGCACCGCATCGAGGACGCCGTTCGTAACGCGAAGGCGGCCGTCGAGGAGGGCATCGTCCCCGGTGGTGGCGTGGCGCTGATCCAGGCGTCGGTGGGTGCGTTCGCGAAGATCGAGCTGGTCGGCGATGAGGCGACCGGTGCGGCGATCGTGAAGAAGGCGCTGGAGGAGCCGCTGAAGCAGATCGCGATCAACGCCGGTCTCGAAGGCGGCGTCGTGGTCGAGAAGGTGCGGTCCCTGCCCCCGGGCGAGGGTCTGAACGCGGCCACCGGCGAGTACGTGAACATGTTCGAGGCAGGCATCTTGGACCCGGCGAAGGTGACCCGGTCGGCGCTGCAGAACGCGGCCTCGATCGCGGCTCTGTTCCTGACCACTGAAGCGGTCATCGCGGAGAAGCCGGAGAAGAACCCGGCCCCGGCCATGCCGGGCGGCGACGGCGGAATGGACTTCTAAGTCCAGGTCGCAGTACCTCCGTACAGCACGAGGGGCGGTTCCGGACGGGGCCGCCCCTCATGCCGTTCCGGCGGATCGCCGCAGGGAGTGGGGGCAGTTCAGATCGGGGTAACACCGCACACGAGATCCGTCGGGCGCGTACTGTACAGAAAGTAATCAACACCACACTCCCGGCCATGCGTGACAGATGTCGGGAGCCGCTCCTACTCGCCGCAGACATCGGCGGGATCACCCGATCGGGATCCACGTTGCTGGGCACGGACCCAGGTCCGGAGTCCACAGGTAGGAAGCGTCATGGCGTTACACCTTTCGTCCCACATCCTGGACGACCGCGTCATCATCCAGGTCGGCGGAGAGATCGACGTCGCTACCAGCCCCGAACTCGACGAATACCTCAAGCTCGTCATGAACCAAAGCCGTCCGAATCTCGTGCTCGACTTCAGCAGGGTGACCCTGCTCTGCGCCAGTGGCCTCACCACCCTGCTGATGGCTCAGCGGGAGGCCCGCCTGCTGGGCGGCTCACTACTGGTGGTGGCCGCGCAGGGCATCGTGGCCAGGGTGTTCCGGATCACCGGGCTGGATGAGGGCTTCGGGCTGCGCCCGACGGTGGCCGAGGCACTGGCAGTATCGGTGCCGGCGGGCACCGGTGAATTGCGGTCATAGGTACGAATCCGTACAACGCGATCCAGCGAACGGCGATCGGGACTCTCACTCAGCCAGCGCGGCGGGGAGTGCCTCGGTGTGCAGAACGGTGAGCGAGGTGACGGCCCGGGTGAGGACCACGTACAGCCGGGCCTGCCCGCGCGGCTCCGCGGCCACGATCGCCGCAGGCTCGGCGACCACCACATGGTCGTACTCCAGGCCCTTGGCCAGCGCGGCGGGGATCACCAGCAGCCGGTCCGTGCCATCGGACTCCGGGCCGAGCACGCCGTGGTCGAGTCCGGCCTGCGCCAGCGCCTCGGCGAACGCCGGGACCGCCGCGTCGGCGACGATGAGCCCGATCGACCCCTGCCGTTCGAACGCCTCCCGGCAGGCCTGCACCGCGGCCACCTCGAGCCCGCGTACGGCTCGTACGCTCAGCGCACCCGAGCCGGTACGGAGGGAACGCGGGGCGGCGAGGCCCGGGGCGATGAACGGCAGCAGCCGGGCGGCGTAGTCCAGCACCTCACGGGGCACCCGGAACCCCAGCGTCAGCTCGGTCACCGTGCCCTCCTGGCCGAGATGCCGGAGTACCTCCTCCCAGGAGCGCGCCGACCAGGGCGTGGTGCCCTGGGCGAGATCTCCGAGCACGGTCGCCGACCCGGTGGAACAGCGCCGCCCCAGCGCCCGCAACTGCATCGCGGACAGGTCCTGTGCCTCGTCCACCACCAGATGCCCGAGTGAAGGAGTCCGGTCCATGAGGTCGGCCAGCTCGTCCAGCAGGGCGGCATCGGCCGCGCTCCACTTCGCCGAGCGGTGGGACCGGCCCGGTTTGCGCCGCAGCAGCAACGACTGCTCGTCGTCGGAAAACGCCCCCTTCGCGGCGTCCGCCAGGTACTCGGGATCGGTGAGCAGCCGGTACAGCACCTGCGCCGGGGTGACCTTCGGCCACACCTGGTCCACGAGCCGCTTGACCGGCGTGGACCGCGCGACCGCGTCCTGCACCCGGTCGTCCGGGGCCTCGCCGCGTTGCTCCATCTGGACCAGCACCAGATGAGCGAGCCGCTGGGCGAACGCGGCGCGTCCCGAGCCGTACCGGGAGGTGCCCCGCAGGGAGGCCGCCACCTCCCGTACCTCGTGTTCGGGCACCCGGTAGCGGCTCGCGCCCTTGACGAACAGCAGCCCGTCCTCAGGTTTGCGCACCTGTAGCCAGAGCGCCTTGCGCAGCACCGCCGCCATCCGCGAGTCACCCTTGAGCGTGGCCACCTCGGGCTCGTCATCGGTGGTGGGCGAGCCGAGCAGATCGGCGACCGTGGCCTGAGAGACCCGGACCTCGCCGAGCGCGGGCAGTACCGAGGAGATGTACGACAGGAAGGCCCGGTTGGGGCCGACGATAAGCACGCCCGACCGGCTCAGCCGCTCACGATGGGTGAACAGCAGATAGGCGGCGCGGTGCAGGCCCACCGCGGTCTTGCCGGTACCGGGAGCGCCCTGGACGCAGACGGTCTGCCGCAGTCCCGCGCGGACCAGCTCGTCCTGGTCGGGTTGGATGGTGGCGACGATGTCGCGCATCGGGCCGGTGCGCGGCCGTTCGATCTCCTCGGTGAGGATCTGTGAAGGGCCGAGCTCCCGGCCGTCCATCGGCTCGTCCTCGAACGCCGTCAGCTCGCCGCCGTGGTAGCCGAACCGCCGGCGCAGGGCCAGGCCCATCGGGTCCTTGGGACCGGCCTGGTAGAACGCCCGGGAGACCGGGGCCCGCCAGTCGATCACCAGCGGCAGGCCCTCGTCGTCGTGGACGTGGCGGCGTCCCACGTACAGCGTCTTGGGCAGATCACGCGGCTCGTCGTCATGGTCGAGTCGTCCGAAGAACAGCGGCGTATCGGGATGATCGGCCAGCGCGATGACCCGCTGGCCCAGCTGGAACGAGAGGACTTGCTGTGACACCCAGTCGGCGGCCATGTCCGTCGACTGGGATTCGGCCCGTTCGCGCATGGCGCGGAGCGCGGCCCGGGCGTCGGCGAGGTAGGTGCGTTCGGCGGTCAGGGTGTCGGTGGCAGAGGTCCTGTCGTCGGCGGGCACGCGAAAGCACTCCGAACGTGGAAGTGGACGAGGGCGAAGTTTCGACCCTACTACGCTCGGCCATCCCACGGAGGGGGATGGGACAACATCATGGGGTCGTCAGGCGTGGGGGGAGGGTTGGTGGCAGAGGCCGTGATCGGTGGCGAGGTCGAGGGCCAGCTGGGAGGCGGGTGCGAGGAGGTCGCGCTGATCCGGGCCGATGAGGACGTATTCGTCGACCTCGGCCTGGGGCGACAGCCGGCCGGTGTACGCGGCGGTGAAGCAGGCCATCCGCACCTGGACCCCCTCGCCTTGGTCATGGGCGGGGGCCTGCACCATACCGAGGTGGCGGAAGGAGGCGCGCTGGAGTTCGACGCCGAGTTCCTCGCGTACCTCACGGGACAGGGCCGCCCAGTCCTGCTCACCCGGTTCGCGCTTGCCCCCGGGCAGGTAGAGCAGGTCGCGGGCGCGCGCCCGTACCGTCAGCATGCGGCCGTCGATGGCGTGCACCCAGGCGACCACATCGAGCATCAGATCTCGTTCCCGGCCAGCACATCGTCGGCGTCGACGATCCGGTAGGCGTACCCCTGCTCGGCGAGGAACCGCTGCCGGTGGGCGGCGTAGTCCTGATCGAGGGTGTCGCGCGCCACCACGGCGTAGAACCGGGCGCCCTTGCCGGAGGCCTTGGGCCGTAGCACCCGGCCGAGGCGCTGGGCCTCCTCCTGCCGGGAACCGAACGCGCCGGACACCTGGATCGCGACCGAAGCCTCGGGCAGGTCGATGGAGAAGTTGGCCACCTTGGACACGACGAGCACGGAGATCTCGCCGGTGCGGAAGGCCTGGAACAGCCGCTCCCGCTCTTTGATCCGCGTTTCGCCCTTGATCACCGGAGCGTCGAGCCGCTCTCCGAGTTCGTCGAGCTGGTCGATGTACTGCCCGATGACCAGGGTCTGCTCGCCCTTGTGCCGTTGCACGAGGGACTCGATGACCCCGGTCTTGGTCTCGGTCGTGGCGCAGAACCGGTAGCGCTCCTCCGGTTCCGCCGTCGCATAGGCCAGCCGTTCGGAGTCGGTCAGCGTCACGCGTACCTCGACGCAGTCGGCGGGCGCGATCCAGCCCTGCGTCTCCATGTCCTTCCACGGGGCGTCGTAACGCTTGGGCCCGATCAGGGAGAAGACGTCGCCCTCGCGGCCGTCCTCCCGGACGAGCGTGGCGGTCAGACCCAGCCGGCGGCGCGCCTGCAGGTCGGCGGTCATCCGGAAGATCGGCGCGGGCAGCAGGTGCACCTCGTCGTAGAGGACCAGACCCCAGTCGCGAGCGTCGAACACCTCCAGATGCGAGTAGACGCCCTTTCTGCGGGTCGTCATGATCTGGTACGTCGCGATGGTGACCGGCCGGATCTCCTTCTTGGAGCCGCTGTACTCGCCGATCTCGTCCTCGGTCAGGGACGTCCGCTTCAGAAGCTCCTGCCTCCACTGGTGCGCCGACACGGTGTTGGTCACCAGGATCAGAGTGGTCGCCCCGGCCTGGGCCATCGCGGCCGCGCCGACGATGGTCTTCCCGGCGCCGCAGGGCAGCACCACGACCCCGGAGCCGCCGTGCCGGAAGGCATCGGCGGCCTCCCGCTGGTAGGACCGCAGCTCCCAGCCGTCCTCCTTCAGCGAGATCGGGTGCGCCTCGCCGTCGACATAACCGGCCAGGTCCTCGGCGGGCCAGCCCAGCTTGAGCAGTGACTGCTTGAGGCTGCCGCGCTCACTCGCGTGGACGACCACGGTGTCGTCGGCGACGCGGGAGCCCAGCAGCGGAGCGATCTTGCGGGCGCGCAGCACCTCTTCCAGCACCGCCCGGTCGGTGGAGACCAGGATCAGGCCGTGTACGGGATGTTTCTCGAGCCTCAGCCGGCCGTAACGCGCCATGGTGTCGGCCACGTCGACCAGCAGCGCATGGGGCACCGGGTACCGGGCGTACTTGATGAGCGCGTCGATGACCTGTTCGGCGTCGTGCCCGGCGGCACGGGCGTTCCACAACGCCAGCGGTGTCACCCGGTAGGTGTGGATGTGTTCCGGAGCCCGCTCGAGCTCGGCGAACGGCGCTATCTCGCGGCGGCAGTCGGCGGCGAGATCATGGTCGACCTCGAGGAGCAAGGTCTTGTCGGACTGGACGATGAGCGGGCCGTCGGCCACAGGCTGTCCTTCTGGATCGGAAGCTGGACACCCAGTGTGCAACAGCCGGGAGCGGCCCGCGTGTTCCCCGCCGAGATCACCCGCGATCAGCGGCGAGGTCAGCGGGCGAGGTCGGTAGGCCGGATCAATAGTAAGTGGGGCCGAACCGGCCCATCACGAGGAAGAGAAGAATCATGCCGACGGACAGGACGATCGACAGCCCGAAGCAGATCCAGCTCCACAGGGCCAGCTGCCGCGCCGACTCCGGGTTGCTCTGGGTGCGGCCCAGCGCCATACCGCCCAGAATCGCGCCCGGCAGTGAGGCGACGGCTCCGAGGCAGCAGAAGAAGACCCCGAACAACGCCACGATATTGCAGATCAATGCGCCGATCGCCGACCCGTTGGTCGTGCCGCTCGGTGGTACCCCCGGCGGCCCATACCCGTATCCGGCCCCGTATCCGGGCGGCTGCTGCCAGCCGGCCTGCGGGTCGTACGGGTCCTGCCAGCCAGGCTGCGGCTGCCCGTACGGGTCATACGGATCGTAAGGGTCTCGCCATCCCGAGGGTTGTCCGCCGTAGCCGCTCACGCGCGCTCCCCATGCTCGGTCGAGGGCGGTGCCCCACGCCGACGGCACCGAAGGTTGGACTGAGCGCGAAGTGGTCCGGTTCCCGCTCAGTAGGTCGTGGTGGAAGAGGTCCTCAAGACATAGACGAAGTAAAGGATTGCCAGAGCTATGCCGATCACCGGGGCGACACAGGCGCAGATCCAGGCCCAGAGCGTGAGCTTGCGGGCGGACTCCGGATCGGTCTTGGAGCGGCCCATCGCCATCGCGGCCAGCACGATGCCGGGCACCGCGAAAATACCTCCGCACAGGACGACCTCGATGATGCTGACGACCAGGGCCCCGGTCGCCGATCCGCTGCTCGCGCCGCCCGGCGGCACCCCCGGCGGCCCGTATCCGTAGCCGTACCCGTAGGGGTCCTGCCAGCCGCCCGGAGCCTGCTGCTGCGGCGGTTGCTGTCCGTACGAGCCATAGGGATCCTGCCACCCGGACGGAGATTGCCCCCCATACCCGCTCACCGTGGCCCCTTCCCGTCGGCTGTCATGACTTAAGGGTATTCCTGGGGGTGTCGGGTAGATAGCCGCGCCACGGCCGATCGTGCCGCCGGCGAGGGCGGCGGCACGATCGGCGCTAGGCCGGGTCCAGCACGCGTCCCGGCCCTACGCGATCACTAGAACGGCCAGGTGCCGGCGTTCCGGCCCTCGATCAGGGAGATCATCGAGAACGCGGTCGAAAGCCATCAATGCGGGGTGGGTGGATCGACCTGGGCCACGCCGGTGATGCGGTGCAGGGCGAACCGCTGGATCGAGTCCCGGGTCGCGTCGTAGGCGGTCAGGAAACCGCCCTCGACCCGCACCGGTTCCACGATCCGCGACGACGCCTGGCCCTGCTGGTCGAGATAGCCGATCCACAGTCGGCCGCCCCGGGAGACCGCGTAACGCAGTTCCTCCACGGTCGCCATCGATGGGGAGCGGGGCGGCTCCCCGGCGGGCGCCTCGGAGCGCCGCCGCGCCCGCTGGGCACTGTGCCGTGCGGCCTCATCGCCCGCGCGCAGGGCCCGTACGGCCGCGGCGATCACCGATGCGTCCGGTGCCGACGGGGCGGACACCGAGTGGTGGGCGGAGGCCTCAGCGCGCATCGCGTCCGGCCGGGTCACCACGACCCCGCCCTCCGGCGACTCGGCCACCGGGGCGAACCCCATCATGCGCAGCGCCTCCAGCAGGTCGCCGCGTGCCAGCCGGGAGACGAGCACCGTAGGCGCCAGCCGGTACAACCGGAGTCCGGCGGCCCGCCGGTCGGCGACGATCTCCTCCAGCGTGGCCGGATCGTCGCAGCGCACATAGGACGACGCGGTGCCCACCCGCAGGTGGCCGTGCCTGCGGGCCACGTCCTCGATCAGATAGGTCAGTGGCTGCGGCACCGGGGTGGTGGAGTGCCGGGTCAGCAGATCGATCAGCTCGGCGGCCGGACGGCCCACGTCGAGCGCCCGGCGCACCGAGGCCGGGGTGAAGCGGTAGACGGTGGCGCCGCCGGTGGACTCCACATCGGCCATCAGGGAAAGCTCCCGCGCCAGCGAGGTCACCAGCGGCCCCGGCGCCACCGCGGTGAGGTCGGCCTGCAGCAGCACATGATCGACGGGCTCGGGCAGCAGCGGGTTGAGTGCTGGGGCGACGTCACCGCCGCGCAGCAGCACCCGCGCGTGCGAGGCCAGCGCTCCCAGCCCGGTCAGGCCGACCAGCTCGGCCTCATGGAGGGTCCACCCGACCAGCCGATCCCGCAGCCGGGCGCCGCGCCGGGGCTCCTGCCAGGCGAGATACTCGCGCACCGCGTCCGGGGCGGGGCCGGCCGACGTCGTGGCCAGCGCGGTGAGCGTGGTCCTGCGCACCTCGCTCGCGCTGGCGCGCACCGATTCGTCGGCCAGCGCGTTGATCAGCCGGTCCCGCTCGTCGCGTTCGCCGGCCAGTCCCGGCACCCGGTCGGTCGCCAGCCAGGCGGTCGCCAGCTCGACCCAGCGGTCCGCGGTGTCCTGCAGCCGCCACAGGTCGTAGGCCTTCGTCGGCAGCCACTCGCCGTCGACGCCGCCGGTGCGGGCCAGCAGCCCCGCGGCGTAGGCCAGCTCGATCAGCAGCGCGGCCGTCCGCTCGTCGGTGTCGAGCAGGCCGGCGGTCGCCCGCAGCTCACGTACGGCCAGCCCACCGCTGCGGAGGACCGGTGGCGGATCGATCCCCCAGAGCTCCAGCAGGTCCTCGACGAGTCTTACGGCGGTGAACGCCTGGCCGCCGGCCGTCCGGTCCACGAGGGCGGCGGGCCGTACGGGGCCGTCGAGGGCCGGCGGGGTGGCGGTGAGGTCGCGGAAGAGCCGGCCGCCGCGCAGATGGAGGGCGACCTCACGGGGGAGCGTGACCGTACGGTCGTCGGTGGCGGCCAGCAGCCCGCGGGCGAGCAGCCGCTCGATCGGGGTCTCCGCGCTGGCGATCCGGACCGGCCGCCGGGCGCCGTCGATCCGGCCCACCGGGGGGCCCCAAGCCAGCATCTCCAGAGCGGCGCGGGCCTCGGGTCCCGCCGCCTCGATCAGCGGCCCCGGATCGGCGAGCCGGTCGGCGAGCAGGGCCACCAGCCGGTCGGGGTCGGAGAAGCCGTTCGGCGGCGGAACGTCCAAGTCCCGGAGGATCTCGGTCAGCCGCTCGGCCGGATGGCCCGCGAACGCCTCGGCGGCGGGCGGCCCCAGCCCGGCCGGATGCGGGAAGAGCTGCCGCACTCCGGGCGCCGTGCGCAGGGTCCGGTCCGTGCCCCAGACCAGTCCATGCGATCGGAGCCGGTCCACGGCCGTCCGGAGCTCCCCGAGTCCCAGCGCGCGCTTGAGGGCGCCGTACGCCACCGGCTGGGGAAGCACCAGCAGCGCCTCCAGCACGGCCAGGGTGAGGCGGTCGAGCCGGTCTACGGCCCTGGACACGGCGGCCGGCGTGGTCGCCCGGGAGGCGAGTGCACCCAGCTCCGCCGGCACCGGATTGATCAGTTCGGGTCGCGCCGAGAGCAGGCTGCGCAGCTCATCGTCGCTGCGCCCCCGCAACCAGTCGGCGAACGTGTCCATCCGTACTACTTAACCAGGGATCTCGCGGTGCCCGGCGAGGCCCGTCCCGCCGGGGGTCAGGCCGGAGCCCGTTCGGTGCTGATCAAGCCGAGTCCCAGCCGGGCCCAGGCTGCCACGAAGCGTTTCTCCTCGATGCGGGTGGGCGGCTCGTAGAGCGACTCGTTGGCCAGCCAGTAGTTGACCACGGCACCGCCCAGGATGGAGGCGATGGCCGGCCAGTCCTCTTCGGCGCCGGCGAACTCGGGCTGCGCCGACAACCAGGAGCTGATGCCGTCGTAGAGCGGGTTGACGATGCCGTCGCGCATCTCGGCCACGAGGTTGGGGAACTGGTCGAGATCACGGAAGAGCACCCGGATGAGATCGGCCTCCTCGCGCATCTTCACCAGGCCGGCCTGGCAGGTCATCCGGAGCCGGACCTCCAGCGGCCGCTCCTCGAAGGCCGACGCCTGTGCCAGGACCGTGATGACCTGTTCCTTGGTCCGGGCGATGTGCTCCCGGACACCTGCCCCCAGCACTTCTTCCTTGGAGCGGAAATGCCGGTAGAGGCCGCCTGCTCCAGGAGACAGGCCCGCCGCGGCCTCGATCTCGGCCACAGACGTCGCGGCGTAACCGCGTTCCGCGAACAGACGCAGCGCCTCGGCCACGATCCGCTCGCGTGTAGATCTCACCATGTTGAGTCTTCCTCCCCCACGACACTAGGGCATATGGTGCCCTGGCGTCCGCCATCGCTGCCCGCGACGCGTGGTTTCGAGGTTCCCCGTGCCGTCCCAAGGCGGTCTGGGCACGTCATCTCCCTGACTCGTGCGGCTGAGCACTAGAGTTCGGTGAACCCATCTTCGTCCTTGCCCAGCCGATCGAAGGGGCCGCTGTGGCCTTCCTCCCAGAAGACTTCGTTGTACCCACTCTCGTGGCCGGGCTCAGATTCCGTATTCGCCCGATCACCGTGCACGACGTGGTCAGGGTGTTCGACGCGGTGACGAGCAGCCGCGAAGGGCTGTGGAACCAGTTCGGCGAGGTGCGCGGCTGGCCCGCCGAGGACCTCACCCTCGAGGACTGCCTCATCGATGTGGCCTGGCAGCAGAAGCAGGCCACGCTACGGAGATCCTTCGTGTTCGCGGTGATGACGACCGACGAGTCACGGCTGCTCGGCTGCATCTACCTCGGACCGCCGGCCGCCACCGAGGGACTGGAGGCCGAGGTGGCGTTCTGGGTGCGCGCCAGCGAGGCCGACTCGGGCCTCGACAAGGAGATCGATGAGTTCGTCCGGGAGTGGGTGGAGACCGCCTGGCCGTTCAAGGAGGTCCGGCTCCCCGGCGGCGAGGCCTGCTGGGCCGAATGGGGCTTCCTCCCCGCGCTCCCAGGATGAGCGGGCCGCGCTGACCTGGGCCACGGCCGACCTGGTCGTGGGCACTTGTCCGGTCTGCTTTGCCTGCCCCGTACGCTGTGCCGGTGCGAGAGATGGATCGGTTCACGGTGGGTTTCGACCTCGACATGACACTTGCCGACACCCGGGATGGGATCGCGGCGGTCTATGACGCGCTCGCCGCGGAGACCGGGGTCCTCATCGACAGCGCGCTGATCGCCACCCGGCTGGGTCCGCCGCTCGAGGTCGAGCTGGCCAATTGGTTCCCCGCCGAACACGTGCCCGCCATGACCGTCCGGTTCCGTGAGCTGTACGCCGATATCGCGATCCCGGCGACCGTCCCCATGGCCGGTGCCGTGGCGGCCCTGGAGGCGGTCCGGGACGCCGGTGGCCGCAGCATGGTCGTGACGGCGAAGAACCAGCTGCACGCGGAGGGGACGGTGCGCTTTCTCAAGCTGCCGGTGGACCGGATCGCCGGTGGCCTGT
Organism: Streptosporangiaceae bacterium; assembly: GCA_025964695.1. Taxonomy (GTDB): domain Bacteria; phylum Actinomycetota; class Actinomycetes; order Streptosporangiales; family Streptosporangiaceae; genus Actinomadura_E. The sequence goes on from JAOPYK010000053.1 coordinate 12,223, forward strand.
GGGCCTCGGCCAAGGCGCCGGCGCTGGTCGAGCAGGGCGCCGGCGTCTACGTCGGTGACCATCTCGGGGACGTCGACGCCGCGCGGGCGGCCGGTGCGTTGAGCGTCGCCGTCGCGACCGGCCCCTATGACGCCTCCGCCCTCAGGGCCTACGGTGCCGACATGGTGCTGCGCGATCTGCTGGCCTTTCCCGGCTGGCTCACCGGACACCTGGCGGTGACCTGACACCGGGCCGGTTGTCTCTCCCGGGCCGGCCGGGGAGAAACTGTGTTCACCGATCCGCGATCGAGCCACTAGCATTTGAACTGAATTCACCGAGAGCTAGACGAGGTCCAGCTGTGCCCACTGGCAAGGTCAAGTGGTACGACGTCGACAAGGGATTCGGCTTCCTCACCCGCGATGACGGCGGTGAGGTCTTCGTGCATTCCACGGCGCTGCCCAGCGGCGTGACGTCCCTCAAGCAGGGGCAGCGGGTGGAGTTCGGTGTGGTCGAGGGACGTCGTGGTCAGCAGGCGCTGTCGGTTCAGCCTCTGGAGACCCCGCCCTCGGTGGTGAAGGCCGTGGCCAAGGCCAAGCGTAAGAAGCCCGACGAGATGGTCCTGATCATCGAGGACCTCATCAGCATGCTGGACGGGGTCTCCAACACCTACCGGCGGGACAGGCATCCGGAGCCGCGCGACGCCAAGAAGATCGCCACCGTGCTCCGGGCCGTCGCCGACGATCTGGCCGCGCCCTCTCCGTGATCCTCGCCCGTCCCTTCGTCCTCGATCGAGCCGCTGCGGGGATGGTGGCTAGGCGGCCGTGGACTCCTCCCCGGTGGGGCGCCGCTGCTTCTTCGCGAGAAGATCGCGCTTCCGTATCCGCCGGGACCGGGACAACAGGGATACCAGGGACAGGCCCAGCCCACCCGCGACGACGGTGAGCGCCACCCGGCCGTCCGCGATGATCGACATTCCCAGGCCGGCCAGCCCGCCCAGCACCCACACGAGCTGGTGCAGGCTCTCGGAGACCGCGAACGTGGACGACCGCACCTCCTCACCGACCTCCTGCTGCACGACCGCGTCAAGGGACAACTTGCCCAGCGACTGGGCGAAGGCGGCGACGAAGGCGACGCCGAGTGCCGCCCACAGGCCGAACAGCACCGCACCCGCCAAGGTGACGACGGTGGCGAAACCGAGGGTGCCCAGCACGATGAGCTGCGGTGCCCTGGCCTTCATCCATGCGCCGAGCCCTGTGCCCACCAGCCCGCCGATCGCGGCCGCGGCCGCGAGCAGGCCCAGGGCGACGTTCGGCGACACGGGGTCGAAGCGCTTCTCCCTCAGCAGGAACGCGAGATAAAGGATCAGGAAGCCGGAGAACGCTCGTAGCGCGGCGTTGGCCTGCATCGCCTCGGACACCACCGGGCCCACCCGCAGCAGGGTCCGCCAGCGGCCGGGGCGCCGTTCCTTCGGCGGCTGGTCCTCCTGATCCGCCGGCACCGTGACCTCCGGCGTCTCGACCCGGCCGGGCAGGCGCATGCCGACGATGGCGCCCAGGAAGAAGATCAGTGTCGCGACCCGCAGCACCCAGTCGGCCCCGACCAGCACGGCGAGACCGGCGCCCAGCGGAGCGGCGATCGCCCCGGTGATGAGCCCGGCGAACGACAGCCGGGCGTTGGCCGTGACCAGGGTGATCTGGTCGGGCAGCACCCGTGGCGTGATGGCGCTGCGCAGGACGCCGAACGCCTTCGACAGCACGAGTGTGCCGAAGGCCGCGGGCAGGAAGGTGACCTGATCGCCGTGGCTGACCGCGCCGGCCATGCCCCAGCAGAGCAGCCCGCGGGCCAGGAAGGTGCCGGCGATGGCCACCCGGCGAGCGGAGCGCATCCGGTCCAGTCCGGGCCCGATCAAGGGTGCGATGAGCGCGAACGGAGCCATCGTGACCAGCAGGTAGAGGGCCACCTGGCTGCGGGCCTGATTGACGTCGAGCCCGAAGAAGATGGTCCCGGCCAGGGCCACGGCGACCAGGGTGTCCCCCGCCCCGTTGATCGCGCCCGCCTCGATGAGACTGCCCAGGCCGCTGCGCCCGGCACCCTGTGCGTGGGTCGCCCGCCGGGTCACCCGCGCGGCCCACTGCCCCCCGGTACGCACCGATCGCCCGATGGCGGTCATCCGCGCCTTCACTCCCATGACGTCCAGTCTCCTGTAGCGGCCGTACGGCCGGGAACCGATACCGAACCGTCTGGTGCGACGTCCCCGTCCACGCCGCCGTCAATCCGGATGATCAGTCCAATCCTCGGCCTGAACCACGCCTGCCGTGCAAAGTCACGCCACCCCATGAGGGACAATGATGTATGTGAGCCCACTCCGTCAGTCGAGCGCAGCAACCGTGCGCCGCTCCCGCACTCCCGTCGTCGACGCCGCCTGCGCGGACGCGGTCGAGCTGGCCCGGGCGGCCGCCGAGGAGACCGCCCGGCCGCTTCCCGTCGGCGAGCATCTCGGTCTGCAGTCCGAGGGCGATCGGGTGGTCACGCATTTCTTCGATTGTAAGGATCCGGCATACCACGGCTGGCGGTGGGCGGTCACCGTCTCCCGGGCCGCCCGTGCCAAGGTCGTGACGGTCAGCGAGTGTGTGCTGCTGCCGGGTGAAGACGCGCTCATGGCGCCCGCCTGGGTGCCCTGGATGGAGCGGCTGCGCCCCGGCGACCTCGGTCCCGGCGATCTGCTGCCCACCGCCGCGGACGACATCCGGCTCGCCCCGGGCTTCACCCAGGTCACCGATGCGACCGACCGGCAGCTGCTGTGGGAGCTGGGGCTCGGCCGGGCGCGGGTGCTGTCCGCGGAAGGCCGTGAGGAGGCCGCGACCCGGTGGTACGACGGGGCTCCCGGCCCGCACAGCCCCATCGCCACCTCGGCGCCGGCGCCCTGCTCGACCTGCGGGTTCTTCGTGCCCTTGGCCGGAACCATGCGGCAGTTGTTCGGGGTCTGCGCCAACGAGTACGCCCCGGACGACGGCAAGGTCGTCGCGGTCGACCACGGCTGCGGCGCCCACTCCGAGGCCGTGGTGGTGCCGTCCGCGGTCGATCACGCTCCGCCGCTGGTGGACGAGATGAGCTACGACTCGCTGGCACAGAACGGCTCCGCCGACGAAGAGGCACTCGGTCACAGCTGAGCAGGTCCCGGGCGGTGGCCGTGCCGGGTGATCGGTGCGTCAGGATGGGTTGATGACTGATCCTTATGGAGCCGCGGGAATCCGGGGCCGGGTGCTGGCCGGGTGGGCCGCTTCGCCGGCACGATTCCGGGAGGATGCCAACACCGAGGAGGACCACGCCCTCGGGGGTTATCGCGACCGGGTGGTCATCGAGCTCGCCCAGAACGCCGCCGACGCCGCCGCACGAGCGGGGGAGCCGGGCCGGCTCCGGCTGATCCTGCGGGACGGCGTCTTCACCGCGGCCAACACCGGGACCCCGCTCGACGCCGCGGGAGTATCGGCGTTGTCCACGCTGCGCGCCTCGGCCAAGATCGATGAGACCTCCTCCACAGGCCGCTTCGGAGTCGGCTTCGCCGCCGTCGTCTCCGTGAGCGACGAACCGATGATCGTCTCCGCCACCGAGCAACCCGCCCCGGGGGAATCCGCCCGCGTAGATTCCGCCCGCACGGATCCCGCCGGGACGGCACCTGAGCAGGCGGCCGATTTCAGCGGGGTGACCTGGTCGGCGGCGCGCACCCGCGAGCTGGTCGCGGGGATCCCCATCCTGGCCGAGGAGCTCCGCCGCAGAGACGGCGGCGTCCCCGTCCTGCGGCTTCCGTTCGCCCTCGACCCCCGCGATGACGCCGATTTCGCGATGGTGGTGCGGAAATGCCTCGCCGAGGGGTTCGATACGGTCGTCCGGCTGCCGCTGCGCGACCCGGAGGCCGAAGCGCTGGTCCGGCGCGCACTCGACCAGGTCGGTCCGGCTCTCCTGCTGGCCCTCCCCGCGCTCGGAACCATCGAGATCGAGGTCGACGGAACCACCCGTACCCTCACCGCGGACCACGGCGTGCCGGGCGCCGGCCGCGCTCCCCGCGAGGCCGGTCCCGGGTGGCCGGAGCCGGACGCGACCACCTCGAGGGCCGGAGAGGTGACGATCGACGGCACCCGGTGGCGGACCATCGAGGCAGATGGCCCGCTGGGACCCGCGCTGCTGGCCGACCGGCCCACGGAGGAACGATTCCGTCCGCACTGGCGGATCTGCTGGGCGATACCCGAGCTGGAGCCCGCCCCGGGGCGGGCCGCCTTCGGCGGACCCGCAGGGCTGCCGGACGGAGTGCCCGCCGTAGTTCACGCGCCGACCCCCAGTGCGGAGCCGCTCGGGCTGCCCGCCCTGCTGCTGGCGTCCTTCCCGTTGGCACCCGACCGGCGGCATGTCGCGCCGGGACCGCTGACCGACTTCCTCGTCGAACGCGCCGCCGAGACCTATGCCGAGCTGCTGCGCGATCTGCCGGTCACCCCGCGCCTGCTCGATCTGGTGCCGGGCCCGGTGGCTGCGGGCGAGCTGGACGCCCGGCTGCGCCGGGAGATCCTGCGCAGGCTCCCCGAGACGCCGCTCCTCCCGCACGACCGGCCGGCCCATCCCGGCGCCGAGACGCCCCGGGTCCGGGGACGGGACGCGGTGGCCGTGGACGGCCCGGCCGCGCTCGTGGAGCTGCTGGCCGAGGTGCTGCCGGGCCTTCTGCCGCCGAGCTGGCCGACCCGACATCCGGCACTGGCCGCGCTCGGCGTACGCCGGATGGAGCTCGCCGACGTCGTGGACGCGCTCGCCGGCCTGGACCGGGAACCCGCGTGGTGGCGGCGGCTGTACGACACCCTGGCCGGGGCGGACACCGAGGCCCTCGGCGCGCTGCCGGTGCCGCTCGTGCCCGGCCGCTCGGCGTGGGACCACGACCCGGACGCCGTCCGGATGACCCGCGGGCCGAGGGGGCTGCTGATCGCGTCCGACGGGGTCGACCCGGCGGCGCTCACGGAACTCGAACTGCGGTTCGTTCATCCCGGAGCCGTCCATCCGCTGCTGGTCCGGCTGGGAGCGATCGAGGCGGGGCCGCGGGCCGTGCTCGTCGACCCGGCGGTACGGGCCGCGGTCGCGGGCTCGTACGACTCCGACGACGCCGAGCCGGTCGCCGAGGCCGTGCTGGGCCTGGTGGCCGCGGCCCATCTCCAGCCGGGGGAGGAGCCGTGGCTGGCCGATCTCACGCTGCCCGGCGCGGACGGGGAGCGTTACCCGGCCGGCGAGCTGCTGCTGCCCGGGTCTCCGCTGCTGGAGGTGATGGTGGACGACGCGCCCTTCGGGGTGGTCTCCGCCGAGCTCGTCGATCGATTCGGTGAGGATCCGCTGGCGGCGGTAGGGGTGCTGCGGACGTTCGCGGTCGTGTGCGAACAGGACGTGTCGCTGTCGGATCTGGCCTTCGACCTCGACGGCGAGGAGGAATGGGCCGAGGACGTGCTGGCCCGGCTCCCGGTGCGGGACGTTCCGCCGCTGGTGGTCGAGCTGACGGCCGTGCGCGATCTGGAACTGGTCGGCCGATGGGACGCGGCGCTGGAGCTGCTGACCCGGCCGCCGCTGCGCGCCGCCCTGGTCGAGCCGGTGTACGTGCTGCACGAGGGCGGAGGACGGATCGCCGTCCCCTCCTATACGGCCTGGTGGCTGCGCGGGCAGCCGGTGGTGGCCGGGCACCGGCCCGGCGAGCTGCGGGTGGCCGGTGATCCGCTGCTGACCGGTCTGTACGATCTGGCTCCGCTCGCACTCGATGCCGAGGTGCTGCGGGCGCTGGGGGTCCGGACCTCGGTGGCGGAACTGCTCGCCGAGCCCGGTGGCGCCGATGAGCTGCTGGCCAGGCTGGCCGACCCCCTGCGTTCGATGTCGCGGGCCCAGCTGCGGGCCCTGTGGACCGCGTTGACGGATATGGATGGGCTCGACGTCTCACCGCCGGAGCGGGTCCGGGCGGTGGTCGGGGGAGCGCTGGAGGTCGTCCCGGCCGCGGACGCCCTGATCCTGGACAGTCCGGACCTGCTGCCGCTGCTGGCGGGGCAGCCGCTGGTGACGGTGGCCTACGACCGTTCGGCCGAGCTCGCCGAGCTCCTGGACCTGGCCCTCGCGACCGAGGAGATCTCCGGCACAGTGGAGTCCTCCGGCGTCGAGCTGCCGGTTCCGCCGATCGTCCGCGAGGTCCTGCCGGAGGCTCCGGAGAGCTACGTGGCGCATGAGCCGCTGAGCGTGGACGGCACCCGGGTGCCGTGGCGTTACGACGGCGCACAGGTGCACGTGAGCGTGGACGCGGGTGTGGGGGCGCTGGCGCGCGGCCTGGCGTGGGTGGCCGACCGATGGGCGGACCGGCTGGTGGTGGAAGCGGTGCTGCGGGACTCCGAGGCCCTGCCCACCCTGCTGGCCGAGGCCGATCTCGACCCCTGAAGGCCCTTGATCATGCGATTGGGTCGTGAGATCGGTCGCGATCCAACGCATGGTCAAGGAGTAGGGCCGTTCTTGGCGGCGTGGCGAAGGACCGCGGCCGCCCGGCCGCGGTGCAGGCGAGGGACGTACCAGAGGGCGAACAAGCCGATCACGACCCCGGCGGCGCAGACCCACAGCCACCACCGATCCTCATGGGGCAGCCCGGCCAGCAGCAGAACGACGAAGGCGACCGCCCAGGCCGCCGTGCCGAGCACGCCGATGAGCCTTTCGTTGGTCTCTATCGGCGGTGGGCTCGGACGGCGAGGTCGGGGGCGGGCCATGTGATCAGGTTAGGTCATCGGGGTGAACCCGCCTGTCGCAGCCTGGACGGGGCTCGGGAGTGCGACGATGCTGCCGGAGATCAGCGTGGGAGTGGAGGGGCGAAGTCGTATGCATTGCTAACGACCTGGCGGAATTCGAGCCGTCGGCGTATCGTTAGCAAGAGTAATGACTTCAGCTAATGATCATGGCAACTTCGCAGACCAGAAGCCACAGCGGCCTGGCCGAAGACCTGCGCATCTCGATTGCGCGGCTCTCCCGCCGGCTCCGCAGGCAAGGCAGTCACTCACTCACGATCACTCAGTACGCCGCCCTGGCCGCGGTAAACGAGCACAGCTCGATGACCCCGCGGGAGCTGGCGGAGCACGAGAAGGTGCAGCCCCCCTCGATGACGAGGGTGATCGCGGCACTGGAGGAACGGGGCCTGCTGCGGCGCAGCGCGCACCCGACCGACGGGCGCCAGGTCGTGCTGAACGCGACGGACCAGGGGCGGCTGCTGATCAAGGAGGAACGGCGGCGCAAAGCGGCCTGGCTCTCGCAGCGGCTCATGGAACTGACGCCGGAGGAGCGGGCGATCTTGCACCAGGCGGCACCGATCCTGCAGAAGCTCAGCAAAGCCTGACCGGAGGAATGTTCCGGTCGTTGCACAACCGCAACTACCGGTTGTTCGCCACCGGCCAGATCGTCTCCAACACCGGGACCTGGATGCAGCGGGTGGCCCAGGACTGGCTGGTCCTCGAGCTCACCCACAGCAGCGGCGTGGCCCTGGGGGTCACCACGGGCCTGCAGTTCCTGCCCCTGCTGCTGTTCGGGCTCTGGGGCGGCGTCATCGCCGACCGCTACCCCAAGCGGCGGATCCTGATGCTCACCCAGATCGCCATGGGGACCCTTGCCCTCATCCTCGGCGTACTGGCGATCACCGGCACCGCCCAGGTCTGGCACGTCTACGTGCTGGCCTTCGGGCTGGGGCTGGCGACCGTGATCGACAACCCGACCCGGCAGACCTTCGTGATCGAGATGGTCGGCAAGACCGACCTGCCGAACGCGATCGCCCTCAACAGCGCCACCTTCAACGGTGCCCGGATCCTCGGGCCCGCCGTGGCGGGGTTGCTGATCGCGGCCATCGGCACCGGCCCGGTGTTCCTGGTCAACGCCGCCTCGTTCGTGGCGGTGCTGGTCGGCCTGGCCCTGATGCGCGAGCGCGACCTGAACCTCGCCGTGCCGGTGGCCCGGGCCAGGGGACAGCTCCGGGAGGGCCTGCGCTACGTACGAGGCCGCCGTGACCTGGTCATGGTCCTCATCCTGGTCGGCTTCGTGGCCACCTTCGGCATGAACTTCCAGATCACCACCGCGCTGGTCGCCAAGGAGGTCTTCCACCGGGACGCGGCGTCGTTCGGGCTGGCCTCGACCATGCTCGCCGTCGGGGCCCTCACCGGGGCGCTGCTGGCCGCCCGGCGGACCCGGACCAGCCGGCGGCAGATGCTGTTCGCCGCGGTCGGGTTCGGGATGCTGGAGGTCGCCACCGGGCTGATGCCGACGTACGGCCTGTTCCTGGCTGTGCTGGTGCCCACCGGCGTGGCCCTGATGACCTTCACCACCGCCGCCAACGCGACCATGCAGCTCGGCATCCCGGCGGAGATGCGGGGCCGGGTCATGGGGCTCTACATGCTGGTCTTCCTGGGCACCAACCCGCTCGGGGCACCCATCATCGGCTGGCTCTCCGAGGTGCTGGGACCGCGCGCCAGCATCGTGCTGGGCGGCATGGTGGCGACCGTCACCACGCTCGGCGTCGTTGTGATCATGGTGCCCTGGCCGACGATCGCGGCGGGCCTGCGCTCGCTTCCCGGAGCTTTCCGGCGGCGTCCGGCGTTTCGCCGCGCCGCAGAACAGGAACGAGCGTGACAAGGGGTCGTACGGGCTGAAAGGCTTTCTGGCGTGGCTAACGGATCTCCGGCTTGAAATCGCCCATATGAGGATGTTCGTGGCACTGCTGCCGCCTCCGGTGGTCCTCGATGAGCTCGAGGAGTTCCTCGGCCCGTATCGCGCCGCCTGGCCGGACCTCAGATGGGAGCGCCGGGCTCTGTTCCATGTGACCGTCTCCTTCCTGGGCGAGGTCGACGACCAGGCCCTCGAGATGCTGATGCCCCGGCTGGAGCGGGTGGCCGGGCGCTGCCCGCCGCTGACGTTGTCGTTCGCCGGCGCCGGGGCGTTTCCCAGCGGCGGCGCGTACGCACGGGTGCTGTGGACCGGGCTCTACGGTGATCGCCGCACTCTGGCCGGGCTGGCGGCCTCGGTCGGCGCGGCGGCCCGGCAGGTCTGTCTCCCGCCGGGGAGCGCGGGACGCGGCCAGGGGAGTGCGGGACCGGGAGAGCACAAGACGTTCCGCCCGCACCTCACGCTGGCCCGGTGCCGCCGGCCCACGGACGTCCGGCCACTGGTGGAGGCGCTGTCGGCCTTCGCCGGAGCGGCCTGGACCGCCGGGGAACTCCAGCTCATGCGCAGTTACCAGAGTCCTCAGGTGCGCTACGAAACCTTCCGGACCTGGCCGCTCAGCGACGGGCCGCTCCATGACAGGCCGCTCCATGACAGGCCGCTCCATGATGGGCCGCTCCATGATGGGCCGAGCCTGCAGGACGGCGGGACCGAGGCGGTCGGAACGGCCGACGACTCGCGGCTCCCGGGTCAGTGACGGAGGATCGCACCCGGGTCCGGTGAACCCCATCCGGCGAATAGGCTGCAATGCGTGAACCGACCACCTCAATGGCTGCTGCCGACCGTGCTGACCGCGTTGGTGCTCATCGTGGTCGTCGGAGCCTTCTTGAGGTGAACGCGCCGTACGGCGTGGCACCGCCTGCGCGGATGCCGGGTGCACGGGAGGATCGGGGGATGCTCGGTCTCTCCGCACAGGCAGTCGTGACCGGCCTTCTCGTCCCGGCCCTGGTGATCTGGCCGCACGACCGGGCCGACGCCGCGGACGGCGGGGACACGGTGGCATTTAAGATCTCCGATCCGCGGATCTCCGAGTCCAGCGGGCTGGCAGCGAGCCGCCGGCATCCCGGTGTCGTCTACACGCACAACGACTCCGGCCACGGCCCTCAGGTCTACGCGGTCGGCCCGGACGGCCGTACCAAGGCCACCCTCACGATCGCCGGCGCGCGGTCCCGGGACTGGGAGGGGATCGCGCTCGGCCGCGACGAGACGGGCGCACCGGCGCTGTTCATCGCCGACATCGGCGACAACCTCGGCGGCGCGTGGCCCTACGTCACGGTCTACCGGGTGCCGGAGCCCGCCGTGCTCAAGGACCAGGCGCTGCACGCGGTCGCCTTCCGGATGAAATACCAGGACGGTCCCCGGGACGCGGAGTCGATCCTCATCGACCCGCGGTCCAACCGGCTCTACATCGCCAGCAAGAGCAGGCTGTTCAGCGGGAACGGCAGGCTGTACGCCGCCCCGGCGAGATTGCGCACCAGCGGCTTCAACCTCCTGCGCAAGATCGCGGATGCCCCGCCCACCGCCACCGACGGGGCCTTCGCGCCCGACGGCCGTACGTTCGTGCTGCGTACCTACTTCGGCGCGACCGTCTACTCGGCACCGGGCAAGCGGCTGGCCGACGTCTCGCTGCCCGCCCAGCGCCAGGGCGAATCGATCGCCTACACACCGGACGGACGATCGCTCCTCGCGGGTTCGGAGGGCGACGACCAGCCTGTATGGAGGGTTCCCGTGCCCGCGGCTGCGCTGCCTTCCCCCACGGCCTCACCGCGTACGGCCGGCGCCTCGACCACCCGGGCGCTGCCGGACAGGCAGCCGTCCACCGGCAAGGCGGTCGCCTTCGTCGTCGTGGTGGGGCTGGCGGTGGCCGGTGCGGTGGTGATCGTCCGCCGCCGCTTCAGGTGACGGATCCAGGCCAGTAACAGGGGGACGCAGATGCCGGGACGCTCGGCATGTCAGGATCAGTTGCGTGGACCATGAGCTCGTCGGCCTGCGCGCGCAGGGCAGCCGCTGGCGCCCCGTCGCCGGCGGGGCGTTCGGACTGCTGTCGTTCGGTGTGGCGCTGCTGCCGATCCGCCCCGGCTGGCTCTGGCTGGCCCTGATCGTCGCCGCCAACCTCACGCCCTGGGGGATCGGCTTTCTGCGCGGCCGTCACCCGGCGTCGTATTGGCGGCTGTCCCAGGCAGGCCTGGAGCGCTTCGGCCGGGACGGCACCGTGAAGTCCCGCTACGAGCGCCAGCGCATCGAGGAGCTCGCGCTGACCGCCGATGACGGCATGCTCACGATCTTCCACAAGTTCGGCCGGACCGAGGTCGGCGAACTCACCGAGATGGGCTTCGAACAGCTCCCGTTCTTCGTCACCGCCCGCCGGCTGGACATCACGATCCATGTGCTCGACGGCGACAGCTCGGTTCTCGACGATGACGACGCCCCGCCGCCCGGCATGGGCACCGAACAGCTCCTCCTCGACCAGGAGGCCCAGCTCCTGGGAGTCGGGCTGGAGCCCACCGAGGCCGGTGAGACCCCTCCGCCAGCCGCTGAGAGCGACCGGGGGCCGGTACGGCTCGAATCCGCGCCTCCGGTGCCGAGCCGGGGCCGTACGGCCGCCCTGGGCGTCCTGATCGCCCTGCTCGGGCTGACCATGGCGGGCCGGATCGCGCTCCAGGCGACGACCGGGTTCGCCGATCGGCTGACCGCGGGGTGCTGGATGCTGGTCGCGGCGTCCGGGGCCGTCATGGCCGGGCGGCGGCTGCTGCGCTCCGCCCCGGTTCGCTGGGATGTCTCGGCGGCGGAACTGCGGGTCGGCCCGGTGCGGCTGGCGGCCCAGGACGTGGCGGCCGTGGTCACCGGGCCCGGCGTCGCCGCCGATCCGCTGACCGGTGAGCCCTACGAGGACGCCCTGTGCGCTCTCGCCTTCGGGCACCGGCTCCAGCTGCTCGCCCGGCTCCCCGTCCGCGGCCTGGACGCCTTCCAGCTGGTCCACGCGCTGGACGAGCACGGCTACCGGGTGATCACACTCGAACCCCGGGCGCTGCGTCCGTCGGAGTACGGGCTGGAGGGACTGCCGGAGATCTTCGCCCAGGTGCCGGGGGGCCGCCTCATCGTGGTCGACGACGGGCTCGGCTGGGCCGACGCGGCCGGCGACGTGGTGCTCAAGATGCCCGCCGACCGGATCGGCGGCGTCGAGCTGCTGACCATCGACGGGCACGCCTGGTTGCGGGTGTACGACTCCGATGGCGACGAGTTCTTCGCGGCACCGCTGTCGGCCCTCCGGATCTCCCGTACCGACCTGCGGGAACAGGCGCGCCGGGCAGGACTGCCGATCACCGACGCCGAGTACGACGCCTATCTCAGCGCGGCTTTCCACGGAGCCGTCTCCGGGCTGGCGATACAGCCGGAGCCCGAACCCATCCTGGTGGTGCCGGTGGAGGGAGCGGGCGCGCTCCTGGACGCGACGCGCAGGTCCAGACTGTGGGCCTACGCGGTGACGGCGGGCGTCTGCGAGATCGTCGCCGTGCTGGGCGCGCTCTGGCTCGGCGGGGAGCTCGGCGGCTTCTGGCCCACCTTCTCCTGGCTGGCGCCGACGGGGCTCCTGCTGGGGCTCGTGGGAGCCTGGCTGTACGACCGGAACCGATCCCAGCTGCGGATCTCCGCCATCGAGATCGCCTCGGTGACCAGGCTGGGCAAGGTCGAATGGAGTGTGGGCCGGGCGACCGTCGGCGGGGTCGGGATCGACGACTCCGAGGAGGGGCTGCCCCGGCTGGTCGTGTGGAGTCCCGCCGGCCGGGTGCTGCGCCGGGTGTCCTTCCCGCCGGACCTCGGCCAGCTACGCGAGGCGTGCGAGCGCTACGGCCTGCCCTGGGGCCCGCCCGACGCGGGCCATCCCGCGCCACCACCGCCCGAACTTTGATCTTTCCTTTTCGGTGACAACGCCACCCATTTGTGGCGCGTCCTGAAATGTAGGTAAAGGTCGAGGAAGCGGTGGCTGGGCCGACACGGACCGCTACGACGGCACCTATATGTGGTCGATGAAGGCCACCGCGGTCTGCGCCCGCTGAGCCCCGGCACGTTACGACTCGCCCGCTGAAACCGGTGAGGGGCCTCCGCGTGGTGCGGGGACCCCTCGACCGTTGGCGCCGAGTCTCAGAGACGCTCGAGCACGTAGTCGACGCAGTGGGTCAGGGCCTCGACGTCGCCCGGGTCGATCGCCGGGAACATGCCGACCCGCAGCTGGTTGCGGCCGAGCTTGCGGTACGGCTCGGTGTCGACGATGCCGTTGGCCCGCAAGGTCTTGGCGATCGCGGCGGCGTCGATGTCGTCGTTGAAGTCGATCGTGCCGACCACCTGCGAACGCTGGGACGGCTCGGCGACGAACGGTGTCGCGGCCGCGGACTTCTCAGCCCAGCTGTAGAGGCGGTTCGAGCTGTCCGCCGTCCGGGACGTCGTCCAGGCCAGGCCGCCCTGCTTGTTCATCCACTCGATCTGCTCGGCGAACAGCAGCAGTGTGGCGACGGCCGGGGTGTTGTAGGTCTGGTCCTTGGCGGAGTTGTCCACCACGGTCGGCAGGCTGAAGAACTCCGGGATGTACCGGCCGGTGGCGGCGATCTCCTCGATCCGGGCCAGCGCGGCGGGGGATGCCAGGGCCACCCAGAGGCCGCCGTCGGAGGCGAAGCACTTCTGCGGCGCGAAGTAGTAGACGTCAGTCTCGGTCACGTTCACCGGCAGGCCCCCGGCGCCGGAGGTGGCGTCCACCAGCACCAGCGCGTCCCCGCCCGCGTCGGCCGGCGTCGGCCTCTTGATCGGCATCGCGACGCCGGTGGAGGTCTCGTTGTGGGTCAGGGCGTAGACGTCGATGCCCTCCTCGAACACCGGCAGCGGGTGGGTGCCCGGGTCACTCGAGATCACCGACGGATCGGACAGCCAGGGCGCGCCCTTGGTGACATTGGCGAACTTGCTGGAGAACTCGCCGAACGTCACGTGCTGTGATTTGTCGCGGACGAGCCCGAATGCGGCGATGTCCCAGAACGCGGTCGTGCCGCCGTTGCCGAGCAGGACCTGATATCCGTCGGGCAGCGAGAAGAGCTCCGCCAGGCCCTGACGGACCCTGCCGACGAGGGACTTGACCGGCTTCTGCCGGTGGGAGGTTCCCAGGTACGTCGCACCGGATTCGGCGAGCACGGCGAGCTGCTCGGGGCGGACCTTCGACGGGCCGCATCCGAAGCGGCCGTCGGCGGGCTTGATATCTGCGGGGATGACGATGTCGGTCACCCTCAGCAGCCTAGTTGACCTGCCCGGGCGATCGTTTCAACGCCCACATCCTGAGACGTGTGTCGCGGCGGCGCGGCGCTCGCCGGGCGTCCGCTGCCGGGTGACCGTGCCGCGCCCTGGTCCGGCCGCGTGCTCAGGCGGACCCTCGCCTGCGGTGCCATAGGGCGTAGGTGAGGAGAGCGAGGATCAGGAGGGTGCAGGCGGTCGAGACGCACGCGGGGTAGAGCCACGGACGGCCGTCGCGGTGGGCCGTCAGCGCGGCGCTCCCGGAGTCGTACGCCAGCAGTGCGAGTGCGGCGGCGATCACCACGCCGACGGCCTTCCAGGAGGCGGCGTTACGGCGATCGATCCGCTCCTGGCGCTCCTGTTCGTACCGCAGTGTCTCCGCGGCCTCGTCGGCTTCTCCTGGTTCGTGCGTCATGGCCGACATTTTCGCTGATTCCAGGTCGTGTCCACCCTCACGACCCCGATCCTCGGTGCGGTGGTCCGCCCCCGAACGCAGTTGATCTTGGGGTGATGGCTGTTGGTTGGACATAAATAAGGCGTTAAGTCCATTTTGGGGGCTTCCGATTTTATTGTTAGCTTACCCCGTAATTGCGCTAGTAAGAATGCAGACGGGAAAGTAAGAGAGCATGGCGCCCTTCTGGGACAACAAGAGCGCCGTTCGTGAAGGCCTTTGCGCCATTCCGACAGCAAGGAGATCGATGTGCTGAAGAAGACATGCGTCACCGCGGGCATCGTGGCCGCGGCCGCTGGGACCGTGCTCATGGGCTCGAGCTCGGCGGCGAACGCTGATGGATGGGGCCGCGGCGGCTGCTGCCACCACAGCAGCAGCCACAACCGCAACCACAACTGGAACCATAACCGGAACACCAACCGGATCCGGATCCATCTCAACGTTCGCAACAACAACTTCAACCACAACGGCCGGGACCGCGACAGGGGGTTCGACAGGTTCGGCGGAGGCGGGTTCGGCGGGTTCGGCGGGTTCGGTGGGTTCGACGACGACGACGACGACTGAGCCATCCCGCGGCAGTACGCCACGTCGATGAATCCGTAAGCACGACGTTAAGGCCACCGCGGACCGAGTGGCCAAGCCGTCCGAATGTTGTGGGGCGCCGGATCATCCATCCGGCGCCCCACGCTCATTCGACAAGACCAGATGTCTGTGACCTGAAATGTTTTCGGGGGTCGGTGCCACTCAAATGACGCACCGGCCCCCTCATTTATATCCGCTAAGCGCAAGTTGCGGGCAAGGCGAGATAAGTCCAAATTGCCCAGTTCCGATTTTATTCATAGCTTACCTCGTAATTGCGTTGTAAAGCAGACGTCGGGGAATATTAGAACCATGGCGCCATCTGATACATGAGAGCGTCGATTCATGAAGGCTTCGCGCCATTCCGACAGCAAGGAGAATCGAAGTGCTGAAGAAGACATGCGTCAGCGCCGGCCTGATGGCCGCAGCCGCTGCGACCGTGCTACTGGGCTCTGGCTCAGCCGCCCACGCCGATGGATGGGGCGGCGGCTGCGGCGGCTGCAGTGAAAGCGGCCATCAGAGTTGGAACCATAACAAGAGCCACAACAGGAACCACAACAGGATCAACATCCGGCTCCGGGTACGCAACAACAACTTCAACCACAACCCGCAGGAGCGCGAGCGCGAGCGGGAGCGTCCGATCATCATCAAGACCGAGAAGGAAAAGCACCATTGGTCGGATGAAATGGGGATGTACGGCCGATCCCTCGCTGGCCTGCCCGTCGCCGGCACGGCCGCACCCGCCGTCGGCACACCACTCGGCTGAGTATTCCGGCGAGGCCGGCGGCGTCGCTGAGCCGATGACGCTGTTCGCAGAACAGTCGTAAGATCACCATCTGCTGAGCGACTGAGTCGTCCATGAGTTGCGGGGTGCCGGAGTTTCGACTTTGGCACCCCGTTCTCATGCGTTCAAAAGTGGACTGTCGAGCTGGATCTCAATTTTATCCTTAGCTTACTCGGTAGCCGGCCTATGGGAATGGAACCGGGGAATACATAAAGCATGGCGCCCTTCCGGGACAACAAAGCGTCGGTTCGTGAAGGCCTTTGCGCCATTCTGACAGCAAGGAGATCGAAGTGCTGAAGAAGACATGCGTCAGCGCCGGCCTGGTGGCCGGAGTCGCTGGGG
>JAOPYK010000056.1 GCA_025964695.1 Streptosporangiaceae bacterium
CCGGCAGCAATGAGCATCGCTTTGCGGTCCCCCAGCCGGGCCGCGAGAGCCCCGGCCGGTACATCCCCCAGGATCTGCCCCACACCCAGCAGAGCCAGCACCAGCCCCGCCGTACCGACGGAGGCTCCGAGCGCACGCCCACTCAACGCAATCATGGGCGCGAGCGCGCCTATGCCGGTCTCGAAGATCAGAGCGGGCAGGAAGACCGCCGGCGCCAAACTGGCGAGGGACACCGGTCTAGAACTCACCTGCTTCGGCCTCGCTTCGAGAGTTGCCCGGTTTCGACACGTCCCGGCGATCATATTCGGACAAGCATTCGCACCGATCCTGTCGGTGCCGAAAACTGCTTGAGCCTCGGCTCTGGCTCGGGGTCGATCTTCAGCCGGGAGCATCAGAGGGCCCGCGGAGCGTTCCACCGGACCCTCTCGCAGGTCACAGGCCTGCGTTGTTCACCTTTCGCTCACATTCAGCGGGCGGCTCCGGTCAGCGCCGCGGCCAGCTTTTCGATGCGGGTGCGGATCTCGTCGCGGATGGGGCGTACGGCTTCGACGCCTTGGCCGGCCGGGTCGTCCAGTGCCCAGTCGAGGTACTGCTTGCCGGGGAAGACCGGGCAGACGTCACCGCAGCCCATGGTGATCACCACGTCGGAGGCCTTGACCGCGTCGGCGGTCAGCACCTTGGGTACCTCGTGGGTTATGTCAATGCCCTCTTCGGCCATCGCCTCCACCACTGAGGGGTTGATCTGGTCGGCGGGCTGCGACCCGGCCGACAGCACCTCGATAGCGCCGCCTGACAGGTGGGTGAGATAGGCGGCCGCCATCTGGGAGCGGCCGGCGTTGTGCACGCAGACGAACAGAACGCTGGGCTTGTCGGACATTGATTCCTCTTAGGGGTCGAGAGTGGCGAGCAGATCGGTGATGAGCAGGTCGGTTTGTCGCGGACCCGCGGACCTCCTCCAGCGATTGTCCCGAACACCCCGGTGAACGCCTCGGCCAGGTTGCGGGCCGCCGTGAGCAGGCCACTGGTCGATGCTCAGGTCGGGCCGGTGGTAGATCTCGGTCATGGGCGGTGCTCCCCGGCGTCCGGGCGTTCAGGGGTGGGAGAGCTCAGCAGAACCGGCCCCTGTGGTGACGTCGGCGCGGTCTGGGTCGGGGGTGCCCGTATCCACAGCGAGGTTGAGCCGGTCGATGCGGGCCTGGATCTGGGCGAAGGCGTCCTCGAACGCCTCGTCGGTGTCAACGCGGACGGGGTCGGGCACCGACCAGTCCCCCAGTTCCTCACCGTCGACGCGAGGCCCCTGATGTGGTCATCGCCGTGGGTGCGGTAACGCCTGTCCGTACCTCCCACCCGCGAATCCGATCCGGAGGTGTTCACGTGAGGCCCCTCAGCCCCGATCAGCGGGGCGAGCAGCAGATCGCCAGATAGCTCGGCAGCGCCAGGGCTGTCAGCCACGTCGGCTACAGGCGATGCTGTCGAGCATGGGATTGGTCGGCATCTTTGTTCACGTTCTGGTCTCCACCGGCACCACCCCGGTGGCCGCATCGGCCTCCTCGAGCGAAGGCATCCCCGCCGCTTCGGCCGTATTGGAGGGGTAGAGGGCCGAGATCAGCAGCATTCCGATCACCCCGCCGATCAGCTGGGCGGCGATGAAGCCCGGCAGGCTGGCCGGAGCGATGCCCGCGAACGAGTTGGAGAAGGCTCGCCCGATCGCCACCGCCGGGTTGGCGAAGCTGGTGGACGAGGTGAACCAGTACGCGGCACCGATATAGGACGCCACCGCCGCGGGGATCACCGAGGCCCGGCCGTTGCGGACCAGCGCGAAGATCACCATGATCAGCCCGGCGGTCGCAACGAGCTCACCAAGCCACAGATGCGGCGCCGAACGGTCCTTCTGCGACCACGACACGAGCGCTTTACCGAACATCGCGTTGGCCAGCACCGCACCGGCGATCGCGCCCGTGACCTGAGCACCGGTATAGGCGGCGACTTCGCTCAGACTAAGCCCCGTAGGTGATCGGCGTGCGGCCCACCAGTCAGCCAGCGACACCACCGGGTTGAAATGCGCACCCGAGACGGGACCCAACACGAGGATCAGCACCCCGAGCCCGAACACCGTGGTCAGCGAGTTCTCCAGCAGCTGCAAGCCGACATCGTACGGGGACAAGGTCTGCGCCATGATCCCCGAACCCACCACCACCGCCACCAGCGCCGCCGTACCGACCGACTCGGCCAGCACCCGGCGCGCCAACGGCGGCGCATCCTCGGCCGTCACGTGGCCGCCTCGGCCGGGTCGGCCAGGATGCCCGACAACTGCGAAAGGGTCTCGGGGACCACCCGGTAGTACACCCACGTCGCCCGCCGCTCGGAGGTCAGCAACCCCACCTCCTTGAGCACTTTCAGATGATGAGAGATCGTCGGCTGCGACACATCGAACGAACCGCTGATGTCGCACACGCAGGCCTCACCACCCTGGTAACTGGCCACCAGCGAGAACAAGCGCAACCGCACCGGGTCGCCTAGCGCTTTGAACACCCGCGCCAGCTCTACCGCCTGGCCCTCGTCCAACGGCTGCGACACCAACGGCGAACAACACTCCAACAATTCCAGCGGCTGCACGCGACCTCCCCACTCTGATTCGCTCCGCGTCTATATTGACATACATCTATCTATGGCCTGTGCGCGTTCATCGACCGACTCGTGAACACTTCATGAAAAACACCGACTACGGTGAGCGGAACCTTTCGCAGGCTGACACGATCAGGTGCAGATCAGCACAGCCGGGACGGCGCGGAGCGTGGCAGTGATCCTTGCGGCGCTCGCGCACGCGGCGGCGGCTAGGAGCCACGAGGACGCGGGCGCGCTGAAGGCCATCACGCGGCATCGGCGGCCGCCGCCTCCGCGAGGCCGCCGACGCGATGGCGCTCATAGGTCTCGGTGAGACCATCAGCGAGCTCGTCGACCACATCATCGGGAAGGCGGCGACGCAGGTCGGCCAGGAACGCCTCGATCAGGGGGTGGCCGGGCACGACCTGCCCTCCAGCAGAGTACGACGCCATCGCCGTAGCGCTCACTCACTGACCGGCCCGGGTTGAGCCAGTGCCTCCCCGCGCGACGTTTCACCGCTTGTCTCGATTGACCATGCGGGTCGACGAGTCGCTCGACCGGCCTATGGCCGAGGAGTACGCGATCTGATGAAAGCACCCGCCGACGTGGTGTGGAGAGCCAACCCTGCCACCAACGCGAAACGAGCCGTCGGGAGAACGGACCTGAGGTCAGGTCACAACTGAACAGTGCTCGCCGATTTGCAGGTTGGCGATGGCGTCCCAATCCCAGTCGATGCCCAGCCCAGGCTCGGGCGAGGGGTAAGCGTATCCGTCGGTCACTTCCAGGCCGCTGCGGGTTACGCTCTCCAACTGGGGGATGTACTCGACCCACTGGCCGTTGGGAATTCCGCATGCGAGTGAGGCATGCAACTCCATCAGGAAGTGCGGTGAGACGGGGAGATTATAGGCGTCGGCAAGGTGGGCGACCTTGAGCCAGGGGGTGATTCCACCGATCCGCGCGACATCGACCTGTACGACCGAGCAGGCGTCCGCGTGCACGTAGTCCTTGAATTGGCTCAGGCTGTAAAGGGATTCGCCGACCGCGATGGGCACTGAGGAGGACGCGACCAGGCGGGTGTGAGCGCTGATGTCATCAGCGGGCATCGGTTCTTCGATCCAGGCCAGGTCCAGCTCGGACAACAACCGCGCACGTCGCTGGGCGTCGTCCAGTCGCAGGCTCTGGTTGGCGT
Organism: Streptosporangiaceae bacterium; assembly: GCA_025964695.1. Lineage (GTDB taxonomy): Bacteria > Actinomycetota > Actinomycetes > Streptosporangiales > Streptosporangiaceae > Actinomadura_E. The sequence goes on from JAOPYK010000056.1 coordinate 3,794, forward strand.
CGACCATCAGTTCGAAGCCATCACCGACGGCTTGGCGGACCGCGGTCAGGCGCTCCACGTCCTCGGCCTTGCGCGGCTTGCCGATTTTGAGCTTTGCACCCTTGAACCCTCGAGCCTGCATGGACAACGCGTCCTCGACGAGTTGGTCGCTTGCCAAATGCAGCCAGCCGCCTTCAGTTGTGTAAACCGGCAGTCGGGTGTGAGCTCCTCCGACCGCTTGGTGCAATGGCAGGCCGGAGCGTCGGCAACGCAGATCCCAGGCTGCGATGTCTATGGCGGCGAGCGCGAGGGAACTGACCGGACCCACGGCCAAGGAGTGCATGCTGTACAGCAGGGTTCGCCAATTGCGCTCGATCTCCTCGGCGTTCATGCCGATCAAGCGCGGCACCAGATGGTCGCGCATCAAGGCGATGATGGCGCTGCCACCACTGCCGATCGTGTACGTATAACCGGTACCGACGCAACCGTCCTCGTCGGTGAGGGTGAGGATCGGGGTCTCCTGGCTGATGAAGGACTGGATCGCATCAGTTCGTTCGGTGAGTGGCTTGAGGTCAA
>JAOPYK010000063.1 GCA_025964695.1 Streptosporangiaceae bacterium
GTGGTCCTTCGCGAGCTTGAGGGTCGCTGCGGGATGATGCTCGATCGTGCTGTTGCGACTCGCCTACCTGACCATGTCGAACACCTTCGCCGCGCTGCGGTTGGAGGAGGGGGAGTTGCCCCGGCGCACATTCGCTCGCGTGCGTCCAGAGATCCGTGCGCGTCGGTTGCTTGTCGATACCCCGGGTCGGCCTGCTGAGATCTCAGCGACGTACGGCGTGTGACCGGACACGGTGACCTGCGACCGGGCAGACTCGCGCGCATGGGGAATTGATGAGCGAGGTCACACGTCGGTTGCCGTCGTTGTCCGACCTGAACGAGATCGTGAGGTTGCTGAACATCCCGAGGGCCGAGGAGGTCGACCTCACCTCGGAGGCACCCATGCACGAGCAGGCGGCGGTGCTCCTGGCGAAGATCGCCGAATGGGCGTCGCAGGGCGCCCACAACGCCAAGTGCGGGCTCTTGGAGTACTACACCCGCACGTACGCCTACTTGATCGAGACCATTGACGAGCACCAGACCAGCTGGTGGCAGGCCGACATCGCCGATAGCGGAGGCATCGAGGAATCCACTGCCAGTCCCGAGGCCTACGCCCTGGTCGCCCTCACGCGTTTCTTGGACCAGGTGCGTGCTCACCCTGATGACTACGAGCAGCTGCTCGACAACGACCTGCATGCTCGAGTGAGCGTGTGGGACATCGACCGCGTGGCCTCCTCACGGTCGGCGCCGCGTGTAGCGGGCCGTGACCCCGCCCTCTACGGTACGGTCCTGAAGAATGCACGGATCGCGCCGCACGCGGTGGAGATCCGCGCTCCGGTTCAGGTCCACCGGCACATCTTCGGCGGCTGACAGCAGGCGCTGCAAGAAACGACGCACCTGCAAATCGACCATCGCCGGCCGCCGTCGATCTCGGCTTCGCGGACCCAACCGTGCAGCGTCGGATTCGGCGGGCGGGCCGGAAACCCAGCAGGTCGAGGGCGAACAGCGCCAGCAGCACGGCCGCTCCGGCCAGCAGGGCGGCCCGGACCCGCGGTTCCGGGGGTAGAAGCCGCGCCAGCGCGGATAGGATCGCTCGGTCCGCCCATGACGGCCGGGGAGCGGAAGCCTGGCGGCGGAGCACGGCGAGTTGATGGCGCAGTACGAGGATCTCCACGTCCTTCGACGCTCCTGATCGGGCGAGCAGCGCGATCCAGCCGAACACCCGCAAGACGACGTTGGTCGTCCTGGTCAGGCCGGAGGTGCCGGACGCTCGCCGTGGGCGAACCATGTCCATTCGGGCTCGGCGAGCCGCTTGATCCACGCGTCCGCGAGGAGGGCGACATCGTCATCGGAGACGCGTAGCGTACGGGCATTGGTGCGGCCTCGGAGCCGTACCGAGGGCGCGTCCGGGCCGGGCAGGAAGGCGCCGAGGAAGGCGAAGGACAGCAACCGCCAGCCGGTGGCGTCCCCGACCGGCCGCAGCCAGAGCGGCGAGGCCCGGCGGAGCTGCTCGCCTCGGTGTTCGGCGTTGACGGCGTACCCGTCCTTGTAGTTGACCGGTAGTCCCAGCGCGCCCAGCGGGAACCGGTCGTCGTCGCCCCAGACCACGTCCGACCATTCGGGGGTCTTGCGCGGCGGCCAGTAGCGGCTCCCCACCTCGGAATGTTCCCGGGACGCTCGGAACTTGCGGAACTGCTCGCCGGTGTGGCTGGCGTGTGCCGCTCGAAAACTCGGCCGGGGCTTTGACCTGGGGGTTCACCTGCGAGCGGTTGCTGTGGCTGAGACCCTCGCGAGGTGCCTCTCACGCTGGCTTATTTGATCATCAGGTTTGTTGTCGCTGCGGTGGTGGTGCTGGTTCGCGGTGATGTGTCCAAGGACGCTGAGTTGCTCGTTCTTCGCCATGAGAATGCGGTGCTGCGCCGCCAGGTCAAATGGGTGCGGGACGAGCCCGCTGACCGGATGTGGCTGTCCGCGCTGGCCCGGTTGGATTCGCAGGCGCCGTTGGGCTCAGGTGTTCGGTGTCACTCCGGATCCTTGTCGCGGTGGCACCGCCGGTTGGTCGCCCGTAAGTGGACCTATCCGTCCCATGCGCGTGCGGGGCGGCCTCAGACCAGGGCATCGATAACGCGGTTGGTGGTGGCGATGGCCAGGCAGAATCCGGGGTGGGGGCACCGGCGGATCCAGGGCGAACTGGCCCGGCTGGGCCACAAGATCGCTCATTCGACCGTGTGGGAGATCTTGAAGAAGGCCTGTACCGCTTCAATACTCATCGAATAGGGGCTGAGCTGCGGTTTGACCTGGTGGGACGGCGAGGGGAGGATCGCGGCTTGTGTCTCTTCGCCTGCTATACATGATCATGATTCGGGTGTTCGGCTGGCTGGTGGTGCTGAGCCGGAGCCAGGCGTCCAAGGACGTCGAGATCATGGTGCTGCGGCATGAGGTGGCGGTGCTGCGGCGTCAGGTCTCTCGGCCGATGCCCGACTGGGCCGATCGGGCGGTACTGGCCGCGCTGGCCAGGTTACTGCCGACGAGGCTGCGCGCTCATCGGCTCGTCACGCCGGGCACCGTGTTGGCGTGGCATCGCCGCCTGCTGGAACGAAAGTGGACATACCCGATTCGGATGGGTCGTCCCAGTACAGGCAAGGAGATCCGGGACTTGGTCGTGCAGCTGGCGCGAGAGAACCCGGCGTGGGGATATCGCCGGGTGCACGGTGAGCTGGTTCGGCTCGGTCACCAGGTCAGTGCAGCGACCGTGCGGCGGATTCTGCGGGGCCGACGGTCGGGACCTGCGCCCCGAAACGCCGATACCTCCTGGCGAACGTTCCTACGTGCCCAAGCAGAAGGGCTGTTGGCCTGCGATTTCTTTCATGTCGATACGATCTTGTTGAAGCGGCTGTACGTCCTGTTCGTGATGGAAGTGGCGACCCGGCGGGTACACGTCCTCGGTGTGACCGCGCACCCGACCGGCGCCTGGACGGTGCAGCAGGCCCGGAACCTGCTCATGGACCTGGGCGATCGGACCGACTCGTTTCGCTTTCTCATCCGCGACCGTGACGCGAAGTTCACCGCCGCCTTCGATGAGGTGTTCGCCGGCGAAGGCGTGACCGTGGTAAAGACACCGCCACGAACCCCACGGGAGAACTGTTACGCAGAACGTTGGGTACGCACCGTACGAGCCGAGTGCACCGACCGCATGCTGATTTACGGCGAACGACACCTTCGGCCCGTACTCGGGAAGTACATTGATCACTACAACGGGCACAGGCCGCATCAGTCCCGTGAGCAACGACCACCCGATCACGACGAGCGGACTGTCACGCCGATGGAAGGCCGGATCCACCGCCGAAAGGTCCTCTGCGGGCTGATCAACGAGTATCACAGGGCCGCATAGGCGCTCAGGAGAAATCCCAGCTCAAGCCCTGTACGACGAGTTTTGAAGCGGTACAGGCATCCTCCACGAATACGAACATGCCGCTTGACCTGCACGGATGGAGTTTCGGCAAGCGCAGCGTTGGTAGCGGCCCGGCGCGGCATCTTGCGGAGCTGTGCGTGCGAGGGCGCGTTCTTTGAGAGCAAGATCGGCGTGGATGTAAACCCGAGTGGTTGCGACATTTTCATGGCCGAGCCACAAGGCGATGACGGTGACGTCGACACCGGCGTTCAGGAGCCGCATCGCCGCGGAGTGCCGCAGGGTGTGCGGTGAGATCTTCTTTTCGTGCAGGGTCGGGCAGGACCGTGCGGCGGTCGCGGTGTACTTGGTGACCCGGCGTTCAAGAGCGTCGCGGCTGAGCGGGGTGCCGGCGCGGGTAGGAAACAGCGGGTCGGCAGGCCGGCCGCCGTGTTCGATGAGCCAGGCGGCCAGCACAGTGACGGTGGTGGCGGTCAGCGGGGTGATTCGCTGTTTACGGCCCTTGCCCAGGCAACTGACGTGCGCGCCGGCGCCCAGGTGCGCATCACCGACGGTCAGCTGGGTGAGTTCGGTGGCGCGCAGGCCGGTCTGGCAGGCCAGCATCAGCATGGGGCCGTCGCGGACGGCGAGGCGATCTTCGGGCCCGCGATCGCGCAACGGCTGATGCGGTTCTTCGCCACACCCGCCAACCGGCCCACAGCGATGCCTTCCCGCAGCTGACCGCCCGCGAGTCCGGCATCCTGGCTCTGATGGCCGAACACCTGACACAAACCCGGAGATCGCCAGACGGCTGGGACTGTCCGACAAGAGAGTTCGCAACAACGTCTCGAACATCTTCACCAAACTGCAGGTCGCCGACCGCGCCCACGCCATCATCGCCGCCCGCGAGGCCGGGCTGGGCACCTGACCCCGACGGCCCTCCAGCACGTTCTCCTCCAAAAGCTCGCGCGCCGCCGTCCCAGCCCGAGGATGCTGGGGTAGTACGCGTTGCTGCCCCGCAGGAACCGCTCAGCACCACGGCGGGTGCGGGCGCCTCGGGCCTCGCGTACCGATGCGGTTCCGGCGCGGTCAGCCGGTGGTGATGGGCAGGTTCAGCGCCTGGCCGGGGTTGCCGGTGGTGACGGTGACGGGGGCCGAGGCCAGGCCGGCGCGGTGGTTGAGGTCGCCGCTGGCCAGCATGATCCGCACTGCGTGGCCGGTGGTGAACCGGTGCACGATGGCGGGCAGGGTGATGTGGAGCGGTTTGTTCGGGTCGGCGATGCGGATGGGGGCGATCAAGTTGTGGACCAGGCTTTCCGAGCCGTTCGGGGCCACGTCGTAGACCTTGGCGAACAGCACCAGTTGGCCGGCGGGGCCAAGCTGCCCGCTTTGTGCGGCGGTCGGCGCTTGGACCCGCACGTCCAGCGTCGGCTGCCCGACCACGTCCAGGTCGGATGCCAGTGGTGTGCCGGTCCAGACGGCGTAGGTACCCTGCGTGTTCTCATCCGGCGGGATGTTCGCTGAGAACGCGTCGAGACCGGTGGCGCTGGTGGGGAAGCCGGCGGGTGGGGTGACGAAGCTCTGTGTGCCGGGCTGGATGCCGGCAGGGTCGGTGACCAGCGTGCCGTTGCCGGACAGGTAGAACGTCCGCGGGGCGCCGACCGGGTAGCTGCCGGCCGATCCGTATGCGGGGGTGGCGATGCCGGTGTAGTTCACCCAGTCGCGGAAGTAGCTGAAGGGCGGGTAGGGGTCGGCGGGGCCGTGCTTGAGGTACTGGTCGAACCAGCTCACCATCCGCGCGGTCTCGTACTGGGTGGCCGGGTCGGGATTGGTCAGGTCAAGCTCGCCGGGTGCCGGGGTCAGGCCGGAGTGGCCCCAGGACTGCCAGATCATCTTCACCGGGGTGCCGTGGGCGGTCAGCGTCTGGTAGGTGGCGACCGCCTCGTTGAGGTTGAACAGCGTGTCGTTCTCACCTTGCGCGAGCAGCACGGGGATCCGGATCTGGCTCAGGTAGGTGGACACCGATGCGTGCCGCAGCAGCGCGAGGGTGTCGGTGGTCGGGTAGCCGAGCGTGGCGCTTTCGGCCAGGTCGGAGCAGAGCTGGTCGGTGAAGTTGGGGCAGCCGATGACGCGGGAGGGGTCGTACTGGAACCCTTCTGCGCTGTCCAGCACGGCGCCCTCGAAGAAGAACAGCAGCGGCCAGGTCAGCTTCGTCACCCCGGGTGTGGCCGAGGTGACGCCGGTGGTGAGACCGGTGTTGTTCGGGGTCAGCGAGTAGGACAGGTCGTTCCAGGTGATCAGTGGGATCAGCGCGTCGATCCTCGGGTCGAGGGAGGCGGCGGCGAACTGGACCTCACCGCCGTACGAGCCGCCGATCATGCCTACCCGCGGGTCGTTGGCGTTGTGCCGGCCGGCGTGGTCGATCGGGTCGTGCACTATGTAGTCCAGGCCGGCGAGCGGTTGGGTGTGTGCCGCGTCGGTGTAGGCGATGCCGTTGTGGCCGCCGAGGAAACCGACCAGCTGGCTGGCGGCCTGGCCGTCCCAGTCGGGATCGTCGAGGGTGATCTTGCAGCCGGACCCGCCGAAGCCGAGGCCGGAGTAGGACAGCACGAGGTAGTCCTGCGACGCGAAGTACCTGGCGAGGCCGGCCTGGTCGTCCTTGGACCCACCGAAGCCGTTGGTGGTGAGGATGGCGGGAACCTGGTGCGTGCGGCTGGCGTCGGACGGCGTGTACATGTCGCCGACGATGTCGCAGTGCTGGGCGGCGCCGGGCCCGACGTCGACGGCGAAATGCAACGTCTGCATGGTGTAGGTGACGTTGTTGCCGGTGGCCGCCGCTGTGGGTGTTGGCGTGGCGGCGAGCAGGATGAGGGCGGCCAGGGGTGCCAGCAATCGGGCGAGGGTTCCCATCAGGGCTCCTGTGGACGATCGGATCTTCAGACAGTGCCGTGCCGTGCCGTGCCGAGTGGTTGGGCCGGGTGAGGGTGGCCCTAACTCGGCCAGGAGCCTGCCAGGGGCTCCCTCACAGCCGCGGACTAGTTAGGGGCGCCGATGCGGGTGCCGGATTGCTGGATGGCGTACCCGGTGTAGGTGCTGGAGCCGCCGAGATCTGGTGAGTCGTGGGAGTAGGCGATGTGGGCCCACCCGGACTGGTCGGTGTCGATGCCGAAGTCGTCGAGCAGTTGGCGGCCTCCGGTGCAGCTGATGCCTGCCTCGCAGATACTGCCGCTGTGGACGGGCATGAGCTGGCTGGTCGTCCAGCCGGTGACGGACTGTGCGGGATTCTGCGCGAAGTAGACGTACCAGGTCTGGCCGCTGCCCGAAGTCGGCGCGCCGTAGTAGACGAGGTCCTCGCCGGCCGAGGTCGCCACGATCCACGGCATGACGGCCTCGGCCGTCGTGCTTACCGGAGCCGAGCAGGTCCAGGTGTTGCCGTGGTCGGTGGAGCTGGCCACGTACACCGCCTTGTCGTTGGACACCGCGTAGAACAGGGTTCCATTCGGGGCCACCGACACGTTGGGGAATTGGTGACCGAGCCCGTTGCCGCCGAACTGGGTGCTGCACGGGATGGGTTTGTCGGTCCAGGAGTGCCCGCCGTCGCTGGAGACCGCGAGGAACGCCTCGTCGTACGTGCTTCCGCTGGAGGTACTCGGTGCCACGAAGGACTGGTAGGCCCAGAACCCGCCGGCCGTCGGCGAGGAGTTGGCGTGGTCGATCGCTATGTTGCCGAGCTCGTTGTTGTTCGCCTTGTAGTCGGTTGCCGGGATCGCCGTCGCGATCTGGGTGTAGAGCTGGCCGCCGTTGTCGGACCGCAGCACGTCGATGTTGTTCGAGGCAATGTCGTGGTAGGTCAGAAGCGAGGTATCGGCTCCGTAGGCCGCGATCCACTCCCGGTCGTCGATTGGCAGCCCGCCTTGCACAGGTGTCTGAGAGAACGTCTTGCCGTCGTCATTGGACACGGCCACGTTGACCGACGCCAGGTTCAGGCTGGCGACGTACAGCCGGTACGTGCCGGCCGATGAGCGAACCGGGGCGAAGGCGGTATCGATGTCGCCACCCGATGCTCCAACCATGTTCACCGCATTGGGCTGTCCGGAGTAGGTGAGCCGGCACGCCGTGGCCGACGACGACCCGCCGACCTGCGGTGCCCGCCACAGCTCACTGCCGCCGCCGAGCCCTAGTTCGGAGCCGACCTCGACCAGGTTGGCCTTTGAGGCGTGCACCGAGGGCTCGCCGTCGCTGTTGGTGCCGCACCCGGTCGCGCCGATCGTCTGGTCCTGCAGCTGACCATAAGAGAACCCGCCCACCGTGCCTGCGCCCGTGGCGGGTTTGGCCCGGGCGAACACCGGGCCGGTGCTGGTGGGTGCCACCAGCAGCAAACCGAGAGCGACGATTCCGACCCGACGTAGGGCCATCTCCATGATCATTCCTTCCGAACAATTCCGGTATCTCTGTTTACGCCCGACATATACGCATGAGACCCCAGGCCGGTTGCAAGCCCGGCCAAGGTTTTTCAGGAATCTCTGGCCTGTGGGTGCCCATTATTCGGCCACCGGGTGTGACCTGGGGTTTTCCGTTCGGCGGGCAGACCCGGCAGAGG
>JAOPYK010000079.1 GCA_025964695.1 Streptosporangiaceae bacterium
GGCGGCACCGGGCTGGGACTGGCGATCGCCCGCCAGATCGCCGAAGTGCACGGCGGAACCCTGACCATAGAGGACAGTGAACGCGGAGCCCGCTTCGTCCTGCGACTGCCCCGAGGCGACCCACCCCCGCCTCCATCCGCTACCGGCACTGACGCCGCACGACAGGCCCGCTGATCTCACCGGCCCGCAGTTCACCGTCCTGGGCACCCTGTACGTGCACGGGAGCATGGACCAGGGCACCCTGGGGCAGCATGCGGGTCTGGACAAGTCCACCGCGGCTCCCATCGTCGAACGGCTGCGTGGCCGGCTCGTCATCGGCCGCCACACCACCGACGCGCGACGCCGGCTGCTGGAACTCACTCCCGAAGGGCGGCAGATGTTGATCCACACCGCACCCTTCGCCGAGGTCGACGAACAGGTGATCAGATGAAGCCATGAGAACATCGCTCATCAGCCAATTCGCGACCATCGCTGGACCGCCCCTTCATGAGGCGAGATAGATCGCGTGACCGCCGGTTTACTCCGTCCTCGCGAACATACGGTCGTTCGCCTCACGGAAAGAATATGGGCGGGCGATCATTGGCATCCGGGCATCCGGGCATCCGGGCGTCACCCGGAGCCGGCCCTCGTCACCCGTCCGAGGGGTCGGCTGGCCGGTGCCGGCTGTCGCGGATGATGTCCGCCTCTTGGGGGTTGGCTGCGGCGGTGGGAGCCGAGCCGGGGAGAGGCTTGCCCGAGGTCTCCGGAGTGAACAGCACCGCCAGTACACCGATCAGCCCTGCGCCGGCCAGGTAGAAGCCGGGCACGAGGAGGTTGCCGGTGGCGTGTACCAGCGCCTGGGTGATGAGCGGGGTGGTGCCGCCGAACAGTGAGACTCCGAGGTTGAACGCCACCGACAGCGCCCCGGCGCGGATCTCGGTAGGGAACAGCGCCGGGAGGGTGGCCGGGCCAGTGCCCTCGAAGCACAGCAACATCAGCCCGACCAGCAGGCAGCCCAGGAAGACCCAGCGGACGGTGCCGGTGCGGATGAGCAGGAACGCGGGCAAGGCCCCGATGACGAGCAGCAGGCAGCCGGTCATGAGGACCGGCCTGCGCCCGACCCGGTCGGAGAGTCGCCCGACGAACGTGATGAGCACCATGAGAACCGCCAGGACGGCCACCACCACCATCAGGGCGATGGTGGCGGGAATTCCGACGTCGGCAGACAGATAACTCGGCAGGTAGGCGGGGAGCATGTAGCTGCTCACGTTCCAGACCAGCACCAACCCGATGCACACCAGCAGTGACCGCCGCTCCTCGACGAAGATGCGCCGGAACTCCGCCCGCACGCCGGTCTCGCGGACGGTCCGTGGGTCCAATTGTTCGAACGCCGGGGTTTCGGCCACCTTGAGTCGCAGGTAGAGGCCTGCGAGCCCGAGGGGCCCGGTGACCAGGAACGGGATGCGCCAGCCCCAGGAGATCAGCTCCCGGTGGGACAGCGCCGCGGTCAGCGCGGTGACGAGCGAGGCGCCGAGTACGATGCCGGCGAGCGTGCCGAACTCCAGCCAGCTGGTCAGGTATCCGCGGCGGCGGTCAGGGGCGTGTTCGGCGATGAACGTCATGGCCGAGCCGTACTCGCCGCCGGTGGAGAAGCCCTGCACGAGCCGGGCGACGAGCAACAGCACCGGGGCCCAGATCCCGATGGTGTGGTAGTCGGGGACCAACCCGATGCAGAAGGTCCCGACCGCCATCATGATGATGGTCGTGGCCAGCACCCGTTTGCGCCCGATGCGGTCGCTGAGCGGGCCGAAGAAGAATCCGCCGAGTGGCCGCACCAGGAACGCGGCGGCGAACGTGGCGAATGCCGAGATCAGCTGCACTGACCTGCTCGCGGTGGGGAAGAAGACCTCGCCCAGGGTTACGGCCATGTAGCTGAAGATCCCGAAGTCGAACCACTCCATCATGTTGCCGACCGCGGTAGCCGCGATCGTACGCCGCAACATCGACGGCTCGACGACGGTCACCACGTTCCGGGGTCCGCCCACGTCATCTGAGCTCTTTGGCCGTCTCCCGGAGGCTCGCACCAGAAAAGCGGATGCCGCGGGGTGCCACAGGATTGAAGGACACGGTGTCTGCCTCTCTTCAGGACGGCGCGTTACTTCTCGTACCCCCGCGCACCTGGGCTTTCGCACCCGGCCCTGTCCTCTGGGGGAAGTCTTTACGGCGGCCTCGAAACGCCATCGCGTGGCGATTTGGGCCGCCGGGTTCCGGAAGCGGTGCGATCGTCGTCAGATGGAAGATCTGTGCGGGGTCGGTGATCGGTTCGACCGCGTTCGGTGCTGTAAGGCCATCGTCGAGGTGATCGGTGTGCTCGCGTTCGGCGGCGGTCGGTGGTCGCCTTCAGACTCCGGTCTTCAGGTGGTGGCCGTATGACGGGGGTCCTTTGGGCCTGACCGACCACGGGGTTGCCTTTCCGGCGGCGCCGTGTGACCTGCGGCGCGGCCGAGGGCCGGCAAGAACGACGGTGGGCCTACGAGCCGTTCGCGTTAGTGAGGTGTTCCTTGCGAGCGGTGAGGTAGGCGCGTTCGGTGTCGTTGGTTGCCCCGGCGATGGCCTGGTCGTAGGCGGTGATGGCTTCGTGGTTGCGGCCGAGACGGCGCAGAAGGTCAGCGCGCGCGGCGTGCATAAGGTGGGATCCAGCGAGGGCGCCGGTAGCTTGGAGTGCGTCGAGAAGGTTCAGCCCCGCGATCGGGCCGTCCGCCTCGGCAACGGCGATGGCGTGGTTGAGCGACACCATTGGTGAGGGTGCGATCGTGTCGAGATGTCGGTAAAGAGCGGCGATCTGGAGCCAGTCGGTGTCGGCCGGGCTGGGTGCCTCATCGTGGAGCGCGACGATACCGGCTTGCAGCGCGTAGAGGCCGGGTGGGGCGATACGCAGCGCCTGTGTCAGGAAGTGGCGGCCCTCGGCGATGAGCGGGCGGTCCCACCGCGAGCGGTCCTGATCGGCCAGCAGTACCAAGTTGCCGTTGGCGTCCACGCGGGCGACGCGGCGAGCATCGGTGAGCAGCAACAGCGCCAGCAGCGCAGCGGTTTCCGGCTCGTCGGGCATCAACTCGTGCAAGGTGCGGGCGAGCCGGATGGCTTCGTCACAGAGCTCGGGACGGATCAGTTGCGGCCCGCTGGTCGCCACGTAGCCTTCGGTGAACATCAGATAGATCACCGCCAGGACAGCGGGTAGCCGGTCGGGCAACTCAGGGGTGGTGGGTACCCGGTAGGGGATGTTGGCGTCGCGGATCTTGCGTTTGGCGCGGACGATCCGCTGGCCGATGGTGGCTTCGCTCGTCAGGAACAGGCGGGCCACCTCGGGTGTGGACAGGCCGGCCAGGCAGCGCAGGGTCAGGGCGACCTGGGCGGGCCGGCTCAGCGCGGGGTGGCAGCAGGTGAAGAACAGCTGCAGCCGCTCGTCGGGGACGCTCATCGGCTCGGTGCCCTCCAGTTCGGGGACGTCCGCCTCGGCGGCGAGGGCGGGAAGCTTCGCAACGTGTGTGCGTGCGCGGCGGATACGGTCGATGGCCCGGTTGCGGGCGGTGACCAGCAGCCACGCCGCGGGGTGCTCGGGCACCCCGCGGCGTGGCCAGTGCGCTACGGCGATCAGGTAGGCGTCGGCAAGGGCCTCCTCAGCGAGATCGAAGTCGCCGAGCAGACCGATCAACCGGGCCAGTACCCGGCCGTGCTCGGCGCGGAAGACCGCGCCGAGCGCGTCGCCGCCCTCGCTCATCAGCTGGACGTCACCGGACGGACCTCGATGGTGCCGTGGCTGGCGCCCGGGCACCGCGCCGCCCACTCCAGAGCCTCGTCCAGGTGCGCGCAGTCCAGCACGAAGACCCCGCCGAGTTGCTCGCGGGCCTCCCCGAACGGCCCGTCAGTGATCAACCGCTGCCCGTCACGAATAGCCACCGTGGTCGCCGTCGTTGAGGGCTCCAGCCGTGGGCCCCCGCGCATGACGCCGGCCTCGCCGAGCGCCTTGAAATAGGACTCGTAATCAGCCTCGCGCTGCGCCCAGTCGACGCCGGTCTCGGATTCGTCCCGGAAAATGAGGATCGCGTACTCCATGGTCGTTTCCCTTTCCGTCACAGCCAGTTTTGCCGGCGCCGTCGGACGCCACGCGGGTAAGACGAGCGACGACTGGACGCATCGACACCATCGGCTTGTGATCCAGGTCACGGGGTCGGTGCTGGTTGTACAGCCGTTCGTACTCGCGCAGGGCGTGCAGCAGGTGGTGCTGCTTCCAGTCAAGGTCCGCTCCAGCAACTCGTGACGGCAGGTCCGCACCCACCCTTCCATGATCGAATTCATGCGGATCAGGTCTTCGGCAAGGGCAGGATCCGCAACAGACTCCGAACCCTCACCAAGAGAGGGATGGTCAGAAACCTTCATGGAGCGAACAATCGTCGTCACGTTCGGGTATCGAGCACGGTGTACCGAGGGCGGGGCTATGAGGCGCACCATTGTATGGCTGACGCTTGCCGTGATCATGTTCTCGGTGGCCACCGGGATTCGGGCTTGGGCCGCCGCCCCCACGCTCACCGATGCTGGGAGCATTCATGTCGTGGCGGTGCAGCAGCTGGATGATCGACTGCTGGACGTCACCATGGCGACCAATGCGCTCAGCCAGAACGTGCATGTCCGGATCTTGCAACCGACCGGTTACGCGGCTGATCCGCAGCGGACCTATCCCGTGCTCTATCTGCTGCACGGCGGAAACGACGATTACAAGTCCTGGACCGATAAAGGCGACGCCGAAGCAATCACCGCTGGTCTTCCGGTCCTGGTGGTCATGCCGGATGCGGGCCCGGGCGGGTGGTACTCCAACTGGTACAACTTCGGCGCGTACGGGTCGCCGAAATGGGAGACCTTCCACATCGACCAGCTCATCCCCTGGGTCGAGGCGAACTTCCGTACGGCCGCGGGACCACGGGGCAGGGCCATCGCCGGGCTGTCGATGGGCGGGTTCGGCGCGATGAGCTACGCCGCCCGCCACCCCGGACTCTTCTCCTCGGCCATGAGCTTCTCCGGCGCGGTCGACACCCGGCAACTGCCGGTCACCGTGGTCGTCGACGTCTCACCGCTCGCCACCCTCGAAGTGCCCACGGCTGTCTGGGGGCTCAAGCTGCTCAACGCCGGCATCTGGCGCGCCCACAACCCCTGGACGCTCGCCGGTAATCTCGCCGGGCTCAACCTCGGCATCTACACTGGCAACGGTCTGGCCGGACCCTACGACAGCCCACCGCTGCCGGACTCCTCCGTGCTCACCGAGGCCGCCGTCGAGCAGATGTCTCAGGCCCTGCACGACAAGCTGACCCAACTGGGCATCGCGCATGTCTACGACGACTACGGCCCCGGCTCCCACACCTGGCCCTACTGGCAACGCGACCTGCGCTGGGCCCTCCCCTCCATGATGCACACCTTCGGCGCTTAGCCGGCGCCTCGAGGCGCTGTCGACTTATGCCGGGAACATCGACTTCGTCGCTTCCACGGTCGCGCGCCGCTGGGGTCGGCCCGATGGTCGGCCGCACGGCAAGGCGGAGCCGCGCAGACACTTCGAACTCGGGTTGGAACTCGCTCCGGACCTGATCTTCACCGAGGAAGCACTCCTGACCAGTCCCGACGGCTACGCGCTGCTCTACCGACGCGAGAACGGCAACCGCGTGCTCGACGTCGTCGAACTGGACCAACTCGGCCACGCCGCTCGCGTCCGCGCCTTCTACGAACATCCACAGAAATAGCCCAACTCCAACGGATCTACGTGGTGTTCTTCGTGGTGGAGATCGCCACCCGCCGCGTCCACCTGCTGGGTGCCACCCGGCCATGCGACCGGGGCGTGGGTGCTGCTTTTGGCCGTCATGTCCAGGGCAGCGCGGCTCTCCGATTCCAGTACACGGTGGGTGGCATGGGAAGAGCCGCGAACTCAGCCAGCTCGTGCTCGCCGAGGGTGACGGCTGAGGCCGCGAGATTGGTGTTGAGCTGCGTGATGCTCACCGCACCGGAAAGCACGGTGTCTGCCCACGGCTGCGCGAGTACGGCCGCCAGTGCGATCGCGTCCGGCCCGACCCCGTGCCTTGTCGCCGCAGATCGTACGGGCAGAGGCGGATCGACCGCGAGGCTGCCATTGGCCAGCGCCTCCTTGACCAGGACATGGGCGCCTGAGGCGTGCGCCTCGCGGAGCGCGTTGCCAACCGATGGCTCGAGCAGGTTCCAGGTCGACTGGACCGCGGTGAAAAGCCTCCGGCCGTCGATCTCAAGGTCCAATGCCCGCCGTACCGTCTCGGCCTGGGAAGGGCCGGAGGTTGAGAACCCGACGCCTACTCCGCCGGCGTTCAGCTCGGCGAGAGCGTGCAACAGGGCCACGTCGCCGAACAAAGGACTGTCCGCGGTCAGGGAGTGCACCTGATACAAAGCGACGCGCTCGCCCAGCAGCTGCTTCGTCTCCGCCAGCTGCTCCCGGAACCGGGTGAGGGAGTGTTCCTTGACCTCATGTACATCCGCGTCCAGGCGCCAGCCTCCGACATAGGAGTATCCCCACTTGCTGGACACGGTGATCTCGGGATGCTCACGCTCGTCCAGCCAGCTCGCGAGGAATTCCTCGGCCAGGCCGTAAGAGCGCGCCGCGTCCACCCAGCGGATTCCCGCCGCGTACGCGGCGTCGAGGACCCGCCAGGCCGCGGCACGCATCGCCTCGACCGTCCGCTCGGCGGGCAGCTCACCGTCCCGTCCAAGGTTGATGTACGCCGGCCGCCCCAGCGCCGCCAAGCCCAGGCCCATTCGTCGGATCAGCGTCATACTCCCCAACCGTGCACGGACGCCGCCTCGGGTGTGGTGGCCCGACGACCCGATCACCAGCGATATCTTCCCAGCCGCAGGAAGGCCACTCACGCGCATCGCCATTCAACCCTACGCTCGCAAGAGCGAGGGCTTACCTGATGGGCGTGAAAACGCTTCACGGTGGTGCTCGGGGCGGTATGGGCACAGTCCATCTCGGCGAGGATTGCAGGTTCTGTACGGCTCCGGTGCTCGACGGCCGCCCTGAACGACCCTCCCCTGTACGTCGTCACCGAGTACATCGACGGATCCACGTTGCAGGACACGGTCAGTGCTTCCGGCCCGTTGCGCGGATCAGACCTGGAAGGACTGGCCGTCGGGCTGGCGACCGCGTTGTCGCCCATCCATGACGCCGACCTGGTCCACAGGCACCTGAAGCGGCGAACGTCCTGTTGTTCCCCTTCGGCCCCCGAGTGATCGACTTCGGGATCGCCCGGGCGCTCGACGGACCGAATCCTTCCGGCGTGACCATCTGATGTCGCGGATCGTCTACCACAACATCGGACGTTTGTGACATTCGACCAAAACCATTGCGAATCCGCTGAGGGTTCGTCATTGTTTGGTGCCGACCAGCCAAGGAGACACGCGCATGGGCAACAACATGCTCCGGCGTATGCCGGTCGAGCGGGCCACCGGCCAGTTGTACGGCGGAAGACATCGCCTGCACGTTGTCTACAAGACCCGTGATCTCGTGGTGCTGGGCCTCGGTGTGATGATCGGTGCGGGCATATTCAGGATCTCCGGCGTCCAGGCGGCCACCATGGCCGGTCCCGCGGTGATTCTCTCCTTTGTCGTCGCCGGCATCGTGTGCCTGCTCGCTGCTTTGTCCTACGCGGAGCTGTCGTCGATCATCCCGGTGGCCGGCAGCGCCTACTCCTTCACCTACGTCACGTTCGGTGAGGTCTGGGCATGGATCGTCGGCTGGTCCGTCGTCCTGGAGTTGCTGCTGGCCGCCTCGGTGGTGGCTCGGGCCTGGTCACTGTTCGCGACCCAGGCCCTGGACGACTTCGGGGTGGTGATCCCGTCCAGCCTGAGCGGTGTGATCGGCCAGGAGAAGGGTTTCGACCTCTTCGCGCTGCTGATCCTGCTATTGCTGATTCTGCTACTGGCCACCGGCGCGCGGCTCAGCCTGAAGGCCCTCTGGTTCATGGTGCTCGCCAAGCTGTTCGTGATCAGCATGATCATCACGGGTGGCCTGCGCTTCTTCCGGACCGCAAATCTCACCCCGTTCGTGCCCCCCTCCCGTGCCGCGGCGAACCCCGCCGGCCACACCGTGCTCGATGCCGTCCTCGGTGGCACCTCGCACGTGTTCGGATACTGGGGGATCTTCGCGGCGGCGCCCACGATCGCCTTCGCCTACGTCGGTTTCGATCTGATCACCACCACGGCGGAGGAGACAGAGGACGCCCCGCGCCGGGTCCCGCGCGGGATGCTCATCAGCCTGCTCCTGGCGATCGTGTTGTACATCGTTGTCGCGGTCACGATGGTCGGCATGATCTCGTACAAGGACCTCGATCCGTCCAAGTCACCGTTCGCGGTGGCGTTCGCGGCGGTCGGTGCCGCGCCGATGAGCCGGGTCGTCGACATCGGCGCGGTGCTGGGTCTCACGACGGTCATCCTGGTCGTGCTCATCAGTCTCACCCGAGTGATCTTCTCGATGGGCAGGGACGGGTTGCTCCCGGTCGGCTTCGGCGAGGTCAGCAGCCGGTGGCGGGTGCCCAGCCGGGCGACGCTGCTGGCGGGCGGTGCCACGGTTCTGATGTCCCAGACCGTGGACGTGCTCACGCTGGAACAGATGGTGGTGCTCGGCACGCTGATGGCGTTCCTGTTCGTGTCCGCCGGGGTACTGGCGCTGCGCCGGGACCGACCTGATCTGCAACGCCCGTTCCGCGTGCCGGCGGCCCCGCTCACCCCACTGCTGGCCATCGTGGCGACCGCTTGGCTGATGCTGAACCTCAAGGTTGAGACGTGGGAATACTTCTCGATCTGGATGACGGCCGGCATTGCCCTCTACCTGGCGTACGGCAGGCGCCGCAGCAGGTTGCGCGAGTTCCTGGCCACCCCCAGGCCCGCACCTGCTCCCCGTCCGCTCCCACGGCCGGCGGCGCCGTACTACCTCTCGCACTACCCGCAGACCTCCCAACCCGCCCCCCAGGGTCCTCACGGGCCGCACCCGGCCGGACCACCGCCTCCAGGCGCTTGGCCGCAGGCCCCAGGCCCACCGTCCAGCGGACCCAATCCCCCAGGCGCGGACCCAGGACCATACGGCCAACCTTAGAAACCATCGGTCACTTAGATCTGGCCTTGTACGACACCTCTCGACCGTTCCGCGGGTGGCGGAGATCGGATTGATTACCGGCTCGACCGGCGAGCGTTGGGAGTGCGACGTGACGTCCTCGTCGCCCT
>JAOPYK010000114.1 GCA_025964695.1 Streptosporangiaceae bacterium
GGCCGCCGCGCACCGGGTCTCCCGCGCATGAGCTCGTGACTGGTGAGCCGGCGGGTTCGCGGGTTCACGGCGGCCCGGGCGGGAGCTCAGGAACCGGTCTTCGCGAAGCGGTCGGTGGCCTCGATGAGCCGGTGCAGGATGCCGGGCTCGTCGAAGGCGTGCCCCGCGTCGTGCACCAGGTGGAAGTCCGCCTCGGGCCACGCCTTGTGCAGGTCCCACGCCGTGGCCGGCGGGGTGCAGACGTCGTAGCGGCCCTGCACGATGACGCCCGGGATGTGCCGGATCTTGTCCATGTCGCGCAGGAGCTGGTCCTCGGTGAAGAAGCCCTCGTTCACGAAGTAGTGGTTCTCGATCCGGGCGAAGGCCACCGCGTAGTCCGCCTCACCGAAGTGGTCGACGAGGTCCTCGTTGGGCAGCAGGGTGATCGCCCCGCCCTCCCAGCGGGCCCACGCCCGCGCCGCTGCCACCCGTACCTCGGGGTCCGGCGAGTCGAGCCGGGAGCGGTAGGCCGCGATCAGATCATCGTGCTCGTCCTCCGGGATCGGCGCCACGTAGTCCTCCCAGAGGTCGGGGAAGATCAGGGACGCGCCCTCCTGGTAGAACCAGTACAGCTCGAAGGGCCGCAGGGTGAAGATCCCGCGCACCACCAGCTCCGTCACCCGGTCCGGATGGGTCTGGGCGTAGGCCAGCGCCAGCGCGCTGCCCCAGGAACCGCCGAACACCAGCCAGCGCTCGATGCCCAGGTGCCCGCGCAGCCGCTCGATGTCGGCCACCAGGTTCCAGGTCGTGTTCGACTCCAGGGACACCTCCGGATCGCTGGCGTGCGGCGTGCTGCGCCCGCAGTTGCGCTGGTCGAACAGGACGATGCGGTACGCCTCCGGATCGAACTGCCGGCGATGCTCCTCCGTGCACCCCGCACCGGGGCCGCCGTGCAGCATGACCGCGGGTTTGCCGTCCGGATTGCCGCATACCTCCCAATAAATTGAGTTTCCAGCGCCGACGTCGAGGTGTCCGGAATCGTACGGCTCGATCGGCGGGTACATCGTGCGAAGTTCCATGATCCGCGATTCTCCCATCCTTCCGGCCGCAGGGGTGGCGGACACCTCCGGTTCTCCACCCGCCTCACCTGCCACAGCGGCCGGATACCCCCTCCACAGGGCGAAAACGGGGGCCCAACCCTAGCTAACAGGGCAAACGTTGCTTGACACGGCATTAGAGTCTTCCTTGTGAACGATCTGAATGGATCGGGCGGTTCGCGCGGTCTGCCCCAGCACGCCTCGCCCTGGCTCCCCCAGAAGGCAGGCGGTCTTCCAGCGGTACCCTCCACGCCGGGCCTGCCCGGCGTGCCGGACAAGGCGGCTCTACCCGACAAGGTGGGGCAGTCGTGGGACATCGTCGAGCGGCTGAAGGACATGGCCGACCTGCTGGGCGACGCCCTCGCCGCCGGCGAGCGCAGAGTCGCGGAGGCGCAGAACGAGGCCGCATCGCTGGTCGCGACCGCGCAGAGTGACAAGGAGTCGGCCCAGCGTGACGCGGCGTCGGCATGGGGAGAGGCACAGCGCGCCCGGGCGCAGGCCGAGCAGGCCGAGCGCAAGACGGCCGAGGCGCAGAACGAGGCCGCCGCGCAGATCGCCACCGCGCAGAAGGAGCGCGAGAGCGCCCAGCGGGACGCGGCCGCCGCCTGGAACGAGGCACAGCGCGCCCGGGTCCAGGCCGAGCAGGCCGAGCGCAAGGCGACCGAGGCGCAGAGCGAGGCCGCCGCCCAGGTCGCGGCCGCCCAGGCCGCCGCCCAGAAGGAGCGCGAGAGCGCCCAGCGGGACACGGCCTCCGCGTGGGGAGAGGCACAGCGCGCCCGGGCGCAGGCCGAGCAGGCCGAGCGCAAGGCGACCGAGAACGAGGCCACGGCCCGGCAGATGATGTCCCAGCGGGAGTCGATGCGCGACGCGCTCGAGGAGGCCCGCCGGTCCGCCGAGGACGCCACGGCGGCCCGCCGTACCGCGGAGTCCGAACGCGACCGGCTGGCGGAGCAGTCCGCGGACCTGTCCAGGATGCTGGAGACCACGCAGTCGGAGCTGTCGGCGATGCGGGCCAAGCTCGCCGACACCGAGATGTCGATCCAGAACCTCACGCACACCGCGGCCGGAGCGGCCAAGGACGCCGAGTCGGCGCGGCGCCGGACCCAGGAGGTCGAGGCGGAGCGCCAGGAGGCACTGGAGGCCGTCAAGCAGGCCCAGGCTGGACGGGAGGTGGCCCTGCAGGGCCAGCTTCGATCCGAGTCGGCTCAGGCGCGTGCGGAGTCCGAACGCACGCTCGCCGTGGGCAAGGCGGAGACGGCGGCGAAGGAGCGCGACGGGGCCATGGCCGCGATGCGCCAGATGGCGGCCGAACGCGACGCGGCCGTCGAGACGCTGCGCGAACGCGACCAGTGGGTCGATCAGCTCGCCGCGGCCGTCACCGAGCAGCGCGACACCCTCGCCTCGCTGTCGGCCGAGCGGGACGCGGCGCGGACGGCCGCGGATCAGGCGCGCAACCTGATCGACGAGCTCACCCGCCAGCTCAGGACGATCATGCCGGGTGCGCAGCCGCTGGCCGACGCCCAGCTTTCCGCCCTGGGCGGCAGCCGGGACCCGCACAACGGATTCTCCGGCTGAACCGCCGCGCGGCCACCGGTTCCTTCGCTGGGCCCGCCTCGATGCGCAGCTCACCCCTGTTCGACTGTTATTCTGGTGGCCCGTGGACAGGGCGGTTCACATCCGCCGATAGAGCGACCACGGGAGCGTCTTCTTGCCTTCGGCAGCCACGGGTAGATCACGAGCTACCAAGCACATCTTCGTCACCGGCGGTGTCGCCTCCAGCCTCGGCAAAGGGCTGACGGCATCCAGTCTGGGACGGCTTCTCACCTTGCGGGGCCTGCGGGTCACCATGCAGAAGCTCGACCCCTACCTCAATGTCGACCCCGGCACGATGAACCCCTTCCAGCACGGCGAGGTCTTCGTGACCGACGACGGTGCCGAGACCGATCTCGACATCGGCCACTACGAGCGCTTCCTGGACACCGAACTGCACGGCTCGGCCAACGTCACGACGGGCCAGGTCTACTCCAACGTGATCGCCAAGGAGCGGCGCGGGGAGTATCTCGGCGACACCGTGCAGGTGATCCCGCACATCACCAACGAGATCAAGGACCGTATCCGCGGCATGGCCGAACCCGGCGTGGACGTGGTCATCACCGAGGTCGGCGGCACCGTCGGCGACATCGAGTCGCTGCCGTTCCTGGAGTCCGTCCGGCAGATCCGGCACGAGATCGGCCGGGACAACGTCTTCTGCCTGCACGTCTCGCTGCTGCCCTACATCGGGCCGTCGGGCGAGCTCAAGACCAAGCCGACCCAGCACTCGGTCGCCGCGCTGCGCAGCATCGGCATCCAGCCGGACGCGATCGTATGCCGCTCGGACCGGCCCATCACCCAGGGCCTCAAGCACAAGATCAGCCTGATGTGCGACGTCGACCGGGAAGCGGTCGTGTCGGCCGTGGACGCGCCCAGCATCTACGACATTCCCAAGGTGCTGCACTCCGAGGGCCTCGACGCCTACGTCGTGCGCAGGCTCGGGCTGCCCTTCCACGACGTCGACTGGCGGCACTGGGACGAACTGCTGCGCGTGGTGCACCGGCCGGCCCGCGAGGTAACGATCGCGCTCGTCGGCAAGTACATCGACCTGCCCGACGCCTACCTGTCGGTCACCGAGGCCCTGCGGCACGGGGCCTTCGGCAACGACGCCCGGGTCAACATCCGCTGGGTCGCCAGCGACAGCTGCGCGACCCCCGAGGGGGCCGAGGAGGAGCTCGACGGCGTCGACGGCGTGCTGATCCCCGGCGGCTTCGGGGTGCGCGGCATCGAGGGCAAGATCGGCGCCATCAGGCACGCCCGCGAGCGCCGGATCCCGATCCTGGGGATCTGCCTGGGCCTGCAGTGCATGGTCATCGAGGCGTCCCGGTCCCTGGCCGGGATCGAGGGCGCGGGCAGCGCCGAGTTCGAAGAGAAGATCTCCGACCCGGTCATCGCCACCATGAGCGACCAGATCGACGTCGTCGCGGGAGAGCGGGACATGGGCGGCACGATGCGCCTGGGCCTGTATCCCGCCGACCTGGCCGAGGGATCGGTCGTGCGCGGGCTCTACGGGAAGGCCGAGGTCCAGGAGCGGCACCGGCACCGCTACGAGGTCAACAACGCCTACCGGGAGCAGCTGGAGCACGCCGGCCTGGTCTTCAGCGGTCTCTCACCGGACGGCCGGCTGGTCGAGTACGTCGAGCTGCCGCGCGACGCGCACCCGTTCTTCGTCGGCACCCAGGCACACCCGGAGTTCCGGTCCCGGCCGACCCGGCCACACCCGCTGTTCGCCGGCCTGATCGCGGCCGCGCTGACCTACGCGGACGGCCGCCGCGAGGCGGGCGCGGTGCCCGCGTCATGACCGGACCGATGATCGTCAAGGACGTGCCGGAACGCTGGGAGGTCGTCCGCAGCACCGAGCGCTTCGCCGGACATGTCATCAAGGTCCGCACCGAAGAGGTGCGGATGCCCGACGGCGACGGAACGGGGATCGCCAAGCGCGATGTGGTCGTGCATCCCGGCTCGGTCGGGGTGCTGGTCCTCGACGAGGCCGACCGGGTACTGCTGCTGCGGCAGTACCGGCATCCGGTCGGCTACCGGCTGTGGGAGGTGCCGGCCGGACTGCGCGACGTGGCCGGCGAGCCGCTCCGGCTGACCGCCGAACGCGAGCTGGTCGAGGAGGCGGGATACCGCGCCGCCGAGTGGCACACCCTCGTGGACATCTTCACCTCGCCGGGAATGTCCGACGAGCGCGCCCGGATCTTCCTGGCCCGCGCGCTGACCGAGGTGCCCGCCGAGGAGATCGACTTCGAACGCGTCCACGAGGAAGCCGACATGCCCGTCGTCTGGGTGCCCCTGGACGAGGCCGTCGCCAAGGTGTTCGCCGGTGATATCCACAATTCGATCGCGGTGACCGGTATCTTGGCCGCCTACGCGGCCCGCGCCACGGATTTCCGTGACCTGCGGGCGGCGGACGCTCCGGAGGGCTGACCCGGCGATCAGGCCCGTCCGCACCGTGGGGACGGGCATGATGGGGCAGGTCACGGCGGGGCGAGCAGCGAGCGAGGCGATGAGCACAGCGCGCGGGCGCGGTACGGCTGGGCGGCCGTCCGCTCCCCTCGCCCATGTGCGGGCGAGGGGAGCGAGTTCGTGAGCATGCCCGACGTGACGGTCACCGGCGATAAGGCCGCCCTGGAGTCGGCCGTGGGCACCTATCTCGGTCATCTCGCCGTGGAACGCGGGCTCGCGGAGAACACGCTCAGCTCCTACCGGCGTGACCTGCGCAGGTACGTCGCCGTACTCACTGATCGCGGCCGCACGGCCATCCACCAAGTGGACGAGAGCGACGTGCTGGCCTTTCTC
>JAOPYK010000134.1 GCA_025964695.1 Streptosporangiaceae bacterium
GGTGAAGAAGAAGTCGAACCAGACGGCGGCCGACAGCGCCGCGAGCGCGCCGGCGATGCGGTGCCCGCTGGCGGCCACCGCGACCACGACCACCACCAGGGCCAGGGCCACATCGGCGTGCGAGAAAGTCCTGCGCAATGGCAGGAGGACCGTTGAGAGGGCGAGCGGGGCCACCACCGCGGCCAGGACCGCCCAACGGTCCCTGTCCAGGTAGCGAGTCATGAGTCAGATCCCCCTGTCCTGTCTAGCAAGGGTCGTGAACTGTGCCCAGGGACCAATGGCCCTTACTGGCCGGTCCGGGAGCCCGGATGGAGCCGGGAGGCTGGTTCGCCTGGCCCGGGTGTGGGTCAGCTGAGGTCGCGGCGGAGCAGGTCGAGTTCGGTCTCGCGGCGGATCAGCAGGCGGCTGCCGCCGTCGTGGGCGGCGATGACCGGTGGTCTGGTGACCAGGTTGTAGTTGGAGGACATCGAGTGGTGGTAGGCGCCGGTGCACGGGACGGCCAGGAGGTCGCCGGGCCGCAGGTCGGCGGGCAGTTCCGCGTGGTGTACCAGTACGTCGCCTGCCTCGCAGTGGCGTCCCACGACGGTCATGGCCCGGCTCCCGGCGCCGGCCTTGCGCCCGACCAGGCGGACGGTATAGCGGGCGTCGTAGAGGCTGGGGCGTGGGTTGTCGCTCATGCCGCCGTTGACGGTGACGAAGATCCGGCCGGTCGCGCCGTGTTTGATGCCCAGGACCCGGTAGAGGGTGATGCCGGCGCGGGCGCTGATGGCGCGGCCGGGTTCGAGGGTGATGCGGGGCACCGGAAGCCGGTGTGAGGCGCAGGCCGATCGCACGGCGGCCATCAGCCGGCCGGCGAGGGCGGCGGGGTCGAGCCCTTGGTCGCCGGGCCGGTAGGGTACGGCGAAGCCGCCGCCCAGGTCGAGTTGGTGCAGGACCACGCCGTGCTCGTCGCGTACCGCGGCGAGCAGGGCGACCATCCGGCGGGCGGCGTCCTGGTAGGCGTCGACGTCGGTGATCTGTGAGCCGAGGTGGCAGTGCAGGCCGACGAGGGTGAGCCCGCGCTGGGCGAGGATGCGTCGTACGGCGTCGCCGGCCGCGCCGGAGGCAAGGGAGAAGCCGAACTTCTGGTCCTCGATGCCGGTGGCCATGGCGGCGTGGGTGTGCCCGTCGATGCCGGGTGTCACCCGTACCAGCAGTTTCTGGGCGCGCTTTTCCACGTTGGTGAGGGCGGCGAGCCGGGTGATCTCTGCGGCGCAGTCGACGACGAGCCGCCCGATGCCGTACTCCTGGGCCGCTTTGAGGTCCTGGGGGGTCTTGCCGTTGCCGTGCATGATGATCCGCTCGGGGGGAAACCCGGCCGAGCGCGCGACCGCGAGTTCGCCGGCCGAGCAGACATCGAGGGACAGTCCTTCCTCGGCGATCCATCGGGCCATGGCCCGGCACAGGAACGCCTTGCCGGCGTAGGTGATCTCGGCGTCGGGGAAGGCGCGGCGGAAGTCCGCGCAGCGGCGGCGTACATCGGTTTCGTCCAGGACATGCGCGGGGGTGCCGTATCGCTGGGCGATGTCGCTGAGGCGCACCCCGCCGACTGTGAGGTCCCCGTCCTGGGTGGCCCGGGCGGTCGCCGGCCACACCGGGGTGTCCAGGAGATCCCTGGTCTCGGTCAGCAGCATGTCAGTCCTCTCCGTGGTAGATCGATTGCTCCGCCGCGACCTCGCGAAGGAGAAGGCAGGTGTCGGTCTGCGCGCCACCGAACCGGCGTATCGCCCGCACCTCGGCCGCGAGATCGTGCGGGCTCGTGCAGACGAGCCGGACCTCATAGTCGAAATCGCCGCCGAGTGACCAGACGCCGCAGACGGCAGACCGGCAGAGCAGCCAGGCCTCGAACACCTGCGGTATCGTCTGGGCCGCCAGCCGGACCCGGACGAAGGCCTCCGTGGCATCGGGGTCTACGGTGCCCATCGAGGTGGCGGGCGCCGGTGTGCTGGCTGCGTCCCATGTCCCGGGCAGGGAGTAGATGCGCGTCATCGGCTCGTGCCGATCGGTGCGTGGGCGACAGTCGCCGCGACCGGCAGCGGCCTGGTGGTGCCGGTCGCCGCAGGGGTGGTGGCCGGTGCGGGTTGCGGCACATTCCTGACCTGGGCGGTCTGGGACAGGTCGGCCACGATCAGCAGCGGGTCGACCTGGATCCGGATGATCCCCAGCGGGCCCAGCAGCGCGCGCAGGGTGGTCTCGGCCAGCCGGATCCAGTCCTGGGCCGGGCGTGAGGCGGCCTGCAGTGCCTCCAGCGAGGTGAAGGCGATTCCGACGCGCGGCCCCTGGGGGAGCCGCGCCGTCAGCGGGGTCACCGTCCCCGCAGCCGCGCGGCGGACTGGGACGAAGAGCGGTTGTTCCGCATCCTCCATGGCTTTGTGCTCCTGTTCACAAACGATCGGACAGGCTCACGCTAAGTCCGTTTAGTGCCGTTTCGGAGGGCCGTTACGGGATCAATACGGCTCGGCGGCCATACCTGACGGCGTCTTGACGCCGTGGCATGATCTGCGCTGCCGGTAGGGGGCGGGTCCTGGCGGAGCGGGAGTCGTCGCGTTTCCCGAGTTGTCAGGGTTCCCGCACCGGCTCGAGGAGGGTGCGGGAAACGCCACGGTTCACGTGCGGCCGAGCGCTCTCGGCCCGGAGCCCCTCCGCCAGGTGATCAACGAACCGGCAGGTCAGGCGACCGGGATGGCATTGCGCACCGAGGCGTCGTGGAAGGCGTGCAGGATCGACGAGAGCTTTTTCGGCGAGACCCCGTCGGCCTGGAGGGTGATGAGGACCGACGGGTCGGCCCAGGCGCACATCGCCAGGGAGACTCCCTGCTGCCGGGTCTTCGCGCAGCGGAGGACGCCGCCCATCGATCCGGCCGGGTAGTCCTTGGGGCCGCTGATCCCGCCTCCCACGAAGACCGAGTCGACCGAGCTCGAAGGCGAATTGGACAGCTCTGCGGCGATCTCGGGATCGTCGGCTCCGGAGATCCCGAAGAAGATGAGGTGCGACGAGCCCTTGGTATAGAGAGCGATCTTCGCCTTGCCGGAGACGGCGGAGGTCTTGCCCATGCTCCGGCGCATCTGCTGGATGGACCGCTTGGCGATGCTGCCCTTCAGCTGCCCGTAACCTGCGGCGGAACCAGGAATCTCGAGGGTCGCAGCCCGGGGGGCCTGCGTCGGCGTAGGCGTCGGGGCCGGAGAACTCGGCGAAGGCTCCGGGGTCGCGACGGCAGGCGTGAGGTTGCCGTCGTTCCGGGCGGTCGTCTTCGCGGACGAGCCGGCGAGGCCGGCGAACACGAGCCCGCCGCCCAGGAGCAGGACTGCGGCACCGGCCACCGCCAGCCCGACGATCAGCCCGGTACGCGACTTCTTCGGCGGCTGCTGATACGACCCGTACATCCATGGCGTGCCGACGGGCGGCGGGGTCTGGTACGCCCCGTACTCGCTCGAAGGAGAGGGCCAGGCTGGGGCCGCCGGTTCGGGCCCGTACCCGGGTGCGGGGGACTGCCGGCCAGGTTCCCGCGGCTGCAGTGGCGTGGGATTCGGATCCGGAGTGCCCGCCGTGCCGTCGTCAGCCATGATCCGTCCCCGTTAGCGTCGAATTGCCACAGTTTATCCAGATAATTTAAGTCGTAGATCATGATTTTCCGCCTCTGGGAGTTCCTGACGGAGCGCAGGCGGGCCGTTGGCCTTGAAAACACCCATCTAGGGACATGCTTCGGAATACCGGCGCGGTACGCCCTGTCCGTGGGGGGTCCGGGCCTCACCGACAATGAGTTGATCGACCTCGGCCGCTCGGCCGGGCTGGACGAATCGGCGTTCGCCCAGTGTGTGCTCATCAGGGCGTACCTGGCCTGGACCGCCTACGTGACCTTCATGGCCGGCCAGCGTGGGGTCGGAGCGACGGTCATGGTCGGCGGCGTATTCGTGCCGGCCAACCCCCCGGGCGATCACGGCGGCCGTAGCGGCCGTCCTCAGCTGATGGCGCGTCGCGTCGCGGGGCTGCGGTCAGGCTGAGGGGAGAGGCGGGGGAAGGGGGCCGGAGCGGACGCCCAGCACCCGGTCCAGTCCGGTCCATGCCAGCCGGTGCCGTAGCTGTGACGTCGGCTGGAACAACAGCAGGCCGCCGCCGTCCGAGCGGAGGCGTTTCCAGGTGCGCACCAGCAGGTTCAGCCCGCTGGAGTCACAGAATCGCAGCCGTGACAGGTCGATCGCCACCCGCGGCGGAGGTTCGGCCAGCAGTTCGGCCAGTCGCAGACGGGACTTCAGAAGCGGCACCGTGTGGAGATCCAATTCACCCTCCACCTCGACGATGACCCAGGGGTCGGACACCTGCATGCCGATCTCGAGCCCATCGCCCGCATCCATGATGGCGCGGCATGGACCTCGCTTGTCGCCCATCCCCGGACCCCTCACCTGTGCAGATCGAATTACCTGTCAAGAACGAATCGAAGAACGAATCACGTGTGAAGAACCAAGCAGCTGTGAAGAACGAACTCCGGCCGTTGTGGGCGTTACCCGCGAACGGGCCCGGCAATCAACGGCCGGCCTGCTGATCGGCCTTTCCGCGGGCGGCGCGGGCGGCTCCCGGCGCCGGCCCGCCGGTATCGGCGGCCCGGAACACCCTGCCCGGCCATGTGACCGGGACCACCGGCGACTCCCCGCATACCGCTTGTCAAGTCGGGTAATGTCTAAAGTCGAGTGCAGAATACACATATCGGGGGAGCGTGGTTCTGTGTGCGGCATAGCCGGCTGGGTGGACTACGAGAGGGACCTCACCGCAGAGCGTGCGATCGCGCTGGCGATGACACGGACGATGGCGCTGCGCGGGCCCGACGACGAGGGCCTGTGGATGGATACGCACGTGGCGCTGGGGCACCGCAGGCTCGCGGTGATCGACGTCGCGGGCGGCGTGCAGCCGATGACGGAAGGGCCCGCGACGATCGTCTACAGCGGGGAGGCGTACAACTTCCGTGAACTGCGCCGGGAGCTGGAAGGACGGGGACGCCGGTTCCGTACCCGCAGCGACACCGAGGTGGTCCTGCAGGCGTATCTGGAATGGGGCGCGGACGCCGTCGAGCGGCTCAACGGCATGTACGCCTTCGCGGTGTGGGACCAGCGGACCGAGGAACTGCTCCTGGTGCGTGACCGGATGGGCATCAAGCCGCTGTACTACGCGCCGACCCCGCACGGAGTGCTGTTCGGCTCCGAGCCCAAGGCCATCCTGGCCAACCCGCTGTTCACCGCCAGGATCGACGACGATGGCCTGGCCGAGCTGCTGACCAACGCCAAGACGCCCGGCCACGGCATCTTCCGCGGCATGCACGAGGTCGTGCCGGGCCACATGGTCACCGTCTCCCGCGACGGCGTCGCGGACCGCCTCTACTGGGCGCTGACCGCGCGCGAGCACACTGACGACGTGCCGGCCACCGTAGGGCGGGTGCGCGAGCTGCTCGAGGACATCGTCGAGCGGCAGCTGATCTCCGACGTGCCCCTGTGCACGCTGCTCTCCGGCGGCCTGGACTCCAGCGCCCTGACCGCACTGGCCGACCGGGCGCTGGGCGCCGGGACGGTGCGCTCCTTCTCGGTCGACTTCACCGACGAGACCGGCGGCTTCGTGCCCGACGAGATGCGCGACACGGCGGACGCGCCGTACGTG
Source organism: Streptosporangiaceae bacterium (assembly GCA_025964695.1). GTDB lineage: Bacteria > Actinomycetota > Actinomycetes > Streptosporangiales > Streptosporangiaceae > Actinomadura_E. The sequence goes on from JAOPYK010000134.1 coordinate 5,683, forward strand.
CACGACGTCGCCAAGCATGTCGGGTCCGACCACACCGACGTGATCCTCGGCAACGACCAGCTCGCCTCCCCGCAGGTGATGGAGGCGGTGCTACGCGCCCGCGACCTGCCCGGGATGGGCGACATGGACAGCTCGCTCTACCTGTTGTTCGCTGAGATCCGCAAGCATTCCACGGTCGCGCTCTCCGGGGAGTCCGCGGACGAGGTGTTCGGCGGCTACCGCTGGTTCCACGATCCTGCCGCGGTGGCGGCGGACAACTTCCCGTGGGCGGGCATGGCGCTGGTCCAGGAGGGCGAGCTGCTGGACCACGGGCTGCGCGAGCGGACCCGGGCCTACGTCCAGGACCGCTACCACGAGGCGCTCGCCGAGGTGCCCCACCTGCCGGATGCCGACCCGATGGAACGCCGGATGCGGGAGATCTGTTATCTGCATCTGACCCGGATGGTGCGGCTGCTCCTCGACCGCAAGGACCGGATGAGCATGGCGGTCGGCCTGGAGGTACGGGTGCCGTTCTGCGACCACCGGCTCGTCGAGTACGTCTTCAACACCCCCTGGTCGTACAAGACCTATGACGGGCGGGAGAAGAGCCTGCTGCGCGGGGCGGTCGCCGACGTGCTGCCCGACTCCGTGCTGGAGCGGCGCAAGAGCCCCTACCCGGCCACCCAGAACCCCGGCTACGAGCGGGCCATACGGGCCCGGTTCGAGGAGGTCCTCGCCGATCCGTCCGCACCGATCCGGCACTACCTCGACGTCGGCGCCGTGCGCACGGCGCTGAGCCGCCCGATCGGCCACGTCAGCCTGCAGCGAGACCGGGTCCAGCTCGAGCGGATCCTGGCACTCAGCGACTGGCTGACCACCTACCAGCCGGAACGCGTCTGAACCTCTGGCGCCGTCGAAGGGTCCGGCGGCACGAACCAGGGGCCGCCGATCCGCGCGGCGCCCCAGGTCGACGCCTGGCCGCCGGGTACGTCAGGCACCGGCGCTCCGTCACGAGTGGCCGAGGAGCAGAACGAGAGCGTCCTTGAACCGCTGGGCCTCGGGCTCGCCGAGCGGGGCGAGGAACCGCCGCTCCACCTCGTCGGTGACCTGCATGGCCTTGCGGAGGGTCTCGCGGCCCGCCGGGGTCGGCTCCACGATGTTCCTGCGCCGGTCCCGGGGATCCAGGCGGCGTGCCACCAGGCCCTTGTCCTCCAGACCGTCGATCATCGCGACCATCGTGGTGCGGTCGATGGCGAGCCGCCGGGCGGCCTGCTGCTGTGACAGCGGCTCGCCGTCGGCGAGCACGACGAGCACCCCGAGCTCCCGGCCGTCGATCCCAAGCGGCGCGAGTGCGGGGCCGGAGATCTCCGCCAGCCGCAACTGCGCGTGCTTGAGGGCATACCCGAGCCGCCGGGCAAGGGACGCGGGCGGGCGATCCTCGGGTTGCGCATCGGCTCGGCTCGGCATGCAAAGATGCTATCGCCACGCTGACCGTCAGCTGTCCTGATTATCCAGTGGGCGGTGCTCCGGCCCGCCCTGTCCGGGCTCAGCCGTATTCGGCCAGGCGCGGGCGGACCGCGCCCAGGATCAGGCCGGCGATCACGAACACGCCCAGTGGCGGGATGAGGGTCCAGCCGCGTAGTTCTCGCTCCCCGTCGTGGATCGCGCGGTCGAAGGCGGTCTGGTTGATGGCGATGAGCGAGCGCAGGGACTCGTCGTACCGCGCGAAGTCGTAATTGGAGTCACCCGGCGCGAGACCGGTGTTGAAGGCGACGGCGGCGCGGGGCTTGGCGAGCCTTCGCCACGAGGCGCAGGTGCCGGTCGTCGATCTGGTAGGCCTGGTAGCGGGCCAGGGACTGGAAGGCGGCCTCCCGTTCGCCGGGGAAGGTCAGCTTGTCGGGATGGCTCACACTTGTTCGGGCTGGTCAAGTCCGAACTGCCTTAGGCAAGGCTCCAGGTCATCGATGGTGACCTTCGGGCGGTCGCTGATGCCACTCCCACTCGAAGGGCACAAAGGCCGCCAGATCCGGTGAGTGGCCAGCGCACTAATGGCCCGGCCGCCCGGAGGTTTCGCCGGGTCGCGTCAATTGGTCCATCGACACGGCCTCCAATCCAAGTAACCCTTTCGAATTCATCAACAAGGCGATCACGTCGGTCGACGCCCCTGACAGTTAGACCGTGGTGGTGCACACCAAGCAGCCGTGGTTCCCGCTCCCCGCTGACCTGTCATTGTTCGCCAACGCCTGAGGACGAGGAGTAGCCACTTGCGCACTATCTGATGTTGGTCGATTCAAAAGTCTTCGGGCGCCCCATGTCGGGCCGCGTGATCAGAACGGCCAGGCGGCGCGCAGCTCCGCGACGCTGCGGTCGAGCGCCGTCCGTTGCGAGGGTGCGCGACCGAGCGCGAGCGCGTACACGCGCAGCTGGCAGGGCAGGATGCGAAATGACGCCAGGAGCTCGAGCGCGATGAACGCCGTCGTCGCGAGCGCCGCGGCGGCGAGCTTGCGGCGGGGCGACCCCCGAGACCACCACACGCCGAGCGAGAGGAAGTCGCGCTGCCCGCTCAGCGGCGGCGGCACCGGCTCGAACGCGTGTGACCAGGTCTGGAGCGCGCCGGCGAGCAGCATCCCGCCGACGGACAGGGCGAGAGCGTGCGGAATGCCGGCGGCGGCCAAGAGCGTCGCCGCGAGCGTCATCATCGCCACCACCGCGGTGGCCAGCGCGCCGATGCGGCGGCCGTGCAGGTATCCGTTTGCGCCGAGCAGCGCGGCGAGCGGCAGCGCCAGCGACAGGTGCGGCGCATCGAGCGGCGACGGGAGCCTGACCTGTGCTAGCGCCGCCAGCGCCGACAAGCACACGATCGGCGTGCACACTGCGTGTGCGACGCGGCTGATCCGGTGGGTGTGGAACAGCTCGTAAAGCGTCATCTGCAAATCGGCATCGAACACCGCGTAGTGCGCCTGCGGGACGATCGTGAGGTAGCGGACAAGGGCGTGCGCGCGGCTCTCGGACGGACGTTGGCCCGGCATGTCGCTGCTCCTAGGACGTCGACGAGTCCTAGGACGTCGACGGGAAACCTACCATGCCCTGGCCCTCCGCCGACGCGAGCAGCCACAGCAGGCTGCTACCCCTCGCCGGGATTTTGCGCAATGCTCGCACGATGCCCGCCGACGCGACTGCCTCACTTCCGCCGCGCACCGTCCGAGCGGGCCTTCCGGGCCCCTGGCGGATCGTGTTCGCCGTCGAGATCCCGATCTGCCTGGGCACCTGCCTGCTGTGGCTGCTCGCGCCGGCGCAATACCTCGGCGGATTCCTGGGCAAGCGGCCGCACGACGTCGCCGACTACCTGCTCTTGCAGCAGTCGACTGCGGTGGTGTTCTCGATGTTCGTCTATTTCTACGGGCGCGTCCTCGTCAGCCGCCGCGTCGACTTGCGGACCTTCCGCTACCTTCAGCAGGCCATGGCGCTCGGGGACGTGATCGTGCTCGGCGCGACCTGGGCGGCGCACGCGTACCTGACGCCGCGGCCGGACCTGCTGTTCGCGCAAACGGCGATGGCCGCCCTGTGGCTCGGCATCCGCGTCCTGTTCCTCATCCAGGTGCCCGCCCCCGTCGAGGATCCGGCGTGACGGCGCCGCTGCGCCAGTGGCGTCCACTACTGCCCGGCGAGTGACCCGAGGTCGCATCCGAACCGGTCAGCCGGTCGCTTTTTCTCATCCGCGTCGGCCTGGGCCATCCAGTTCCACAAGCATGAATCGCTGGATGCCCAGGCTCCTGACGATATGAGAGACCGATCTGCCGGCGCGTTGCCGGAACTGCTGAGGATGAGGTGCGAGCACGCAGCACACACTCCCCGATGACCATCCGATGATCATGCGGTCATTCAGGTGAGGAGTCCGCGCTACCGGGAAGCTCAGTCGCCCCAGTCGCCCCAGTCGCCGCCCCAGTCGCCGCCCCAGCCGCCGCCCCAATCGTCGCAGTCGCCCCAATCGCCGCCACATCTGTGGCTGGTCGCCGCAACTGTCTGAGGTGCGGCGGTCCTGGTAGCGGCGCTGGCCTGGGTGGTAGCGGCGCTGGCCTGCGTGGCGGCCGCCCCCCCGGCGAGGACGCTCCCAGCCGCGAGAGCCAGGCCGGTCACGGTCAGTGCGAGACGTGTCGGTATACGCATCGATCTACCTCCTCGTGAGATAGAGCTGTGAAGAGTGAACTCTATTCATGGCGGGCTATTTATGCGGGAGACAATAGATGCAAGATGCAACCATTTATTGATTTAATACCGCATGTCCATACTTCAACCGCCGTTCCCCGAGGTTGGTCCCGGAAACCGGCGGAATGTTAGGTTTTGCTTTGCCTTGACATTTCGGGGGATATTTTGCCTAGGCTATCGCCTGGCAGGGTTATAGTGTGAGTGCCGATAATCATGTCACCCAGTCTGACCTGGGCCGATGCCATGTGATTGATCTGGCGTTCAGGTCACGTCCGTGAAGTGCTGCGGCGCAAATCGGTGCTCGTGGCCCTTCGCCTGGTGTTGCGCTTGCCGAAAACTCCATCTATGCAGTTCAGGCGGCATGTTCGTATTGGAGGATTCCGCCGAGGCGTGGCCGTCTTCGTATGCCACGCCGCGCAGATCGAGCGGTTCCAGCAGTGGCGCGAAGGCGGGGATCTCATTGCTTTGGCCTCGATCCGGCGCTGGGCCGGCGCCAGCGCATTGATCTGCCGGTGCCCGGGCTCGCCGGACGCCCGGGCCGGAGGCGGCGGCACTCGCGGATCGATAGGCTTTGGGCATGACGCTCACGCTCCTTCCCGCTGTCGATGTGGCCGATGGCCAGGCCGTTCGCCTTGTCCAGGGAGAGGCCGGCACCGAGACCGGCTACGGCGCTCCCCTCGACGCGGCCCTCGCCTGGCAGCACGCCGGCGCGGACTGGATCCATCTCGTCGATCTGGACGCGGCGTTCGGGCGGGGCTCGAACCGGGAACTTCTCGCCGAGGTCACCGGCAGGCTCGACGTGAAGGTGGAGCTGTCCGGCGGGATCCGCGACGACGACTCGCTGGAGGCGGCCCTGTCCACCGGCTGCGCGCGGGTCAACATCGGCACCGCGGCGCTGGAGAACCCCCGATGGTGCCGCAAGATCATCGAATCGCACGGCGACAAGATCGCGGTCGGGCTGGACGTGCGCGGGACCACGCTGGCGGCCCGTGGCTGGACCCAGGAGGGCGGTGACCTCTGGGAGGTGCTGGCCCGGCTGGAGGCCGACGGGTGCCCGCGCTACGTCGTCACCGACGTCACCAAGGACGGCACCCTGCGCGGCCCCAACGTGGAACTCCTGCGTGAGGTATGCGCCCGCACCGACAAGCCCGTCATCGCCTCCGGCGGCGTCTCCTCCCTGGAGGACCTGCGGGTGCTCGCCAAGCTGGTGCCGGACGGCGTCGAGGGGGCCATCGTGGGCAAGGCCCTTTACGCCCGGGCGTTCACGCTCGAACAGGCCCTGGAGACCGTGCGATGATCCGCCGCATCGCCTCGGACAACCCCTACGAGGATGTGATCGGCTACTCCCGCGCGGTGGTGGCCGGCCCCTTCGTGATCGTGTCCGGATGCACCGCGACCGTGGACGGACGGGTACGGCACGAGGGCGACGCCTACGAGCAGGCCCGTACCGCGCTGCGGATCGCGCTCGACGCGGTCGAGAACGCCGGCGCCACCGCCGCCGACGTCGTACGGACCCGGATGTACGTCGTGGACATGGCGGACTCCGAGGCGGTCGGGCGGGCGCACGCCGAGGTCTTCCGCGAGGTCCGGCCCGCGGCGTCGATGGTCCAGGCGAGCGGCTTCATCGACTCGCGGATGCTGGTCGAGATCGAGGTCGAGGCGTACCGGGAGGGCATGTGACCGTCGCCGTACGCATCATTCCGTGCCTGGACGTCGACGCCGGCCGCGTCGTCAAGGGCGTCAACTTCCAGAACCTGAGAGACGCCGGAGACCCGGTCGAGCTGGCCCGGCGCTACGACGCGGAGGGCGCCGACGAGCTCACCTTCCTCGACATCACCGCCTCCAGCGGCGACCGCTCGACCATGTACGACGTGGTCGGGCGCACCGCGGAGCAGGTGTTCATCCCGCTGACCGTCGGTGGTGGCGTGCGCACCGTCGAGGATGTGGACCGGCTGCTGCGCGCGGGCGCCGACAAGGTCTCGATCAACACCGCGGCGATCGCCCGGCCCGAGTTCCTGCGCGAGGCCGCGCATCGGTTCGGCTCGCAGTGCGTGGTGCTGTCGGTCGACGCCCGCCGGGCCCCCGGGACGGAGTCCGGTTATGAGGTGACCACCCACGGCGGGCGCAAGGGCACCGGCATCGACGCCATCGAGTGGGCCCGCCGGGGCGAGGAACTCGGCATCGGCGAGATCCTTCTCAACTCGATGGACGCCGACGGCACTAAGAGCGGGTTCGACCTGGAAATGCTCCGCCAGGTCCGTTCGGTGGTGAGCGTGCCCGTGATCGCCAGCGGAGGGGCCGGCGCGGTGGAGCACTTCGTTCCCGCCGTCGCCGCCGGCGCCGACGCGGTGCTGGCCGCCAGCGTCTTCCACTTCGGCGAGCTCAAGATCGCTGAAGTCAAGGACGCGCTCCGCCAGGCCGGCCACTCCGTCCGCTGACCGGCCCGGCGCCCGTTTCGGCGCGGCCCGCAGCGAACGGGTACGCCTTCGGCTGTGGTGGCCGAAGACGCGATCCGCCGTCACCTGGCGGTGATCTTCGCGACGTCGTACGGATGGTGTCCGCGGACCCGCTTCTGAGCTGGAACAATGACCGGCATGTCAGTTGCTTTGGCCACATATGCCGGGCTTCCCGAGGGAGACGAGTGCACGGTGGCGCTGGCCGCCGCGCTCGCCCGGCTCGGGATCGCCGCCGAGGCGGTCGTGTGGGATGACCCCGCCGCCGACTGGGAGCGCCACGACCTGGTCGTGGTCCGTTCCACCTGGGACTACACGCTCCGGAGGGAGGAGTTCCTGGCCTGGGCCGGCACCGTTCCGCGGCTGTTCAACGGCGCCGACGTACTGCGCTGGAACACCGACAAGCGGTATCTGCGGGAGCTGGCGGCCGCGGGTGTCCCGGTGGTGGAGACCCGGTGGGATCTGGACGAGGTTCCCGCGGACTGGGACGAGTACGTCATCAAGCCGGCGGTGTCCGCGGGCTCCGCCGACACCGCGCGCTGGCGGCGCGAGGAGCGTGAGGCCGCGCGGGCGCATCTGCACCATCTGCGTTCGGCGGGCCGCACCGTCATGGTGCAGCCCTACTTGTCCGCAGTCGACGCCGCGGGGGAGACCGCGCTGCTGTTCTGCGACGGGGAGTTCAGCCACGCGGTGCGCAAGGCGCCGATCCTGACCGCCGGCTCCGGTGTCCAGGCGGGGATGGACCAGGACGCCGACCCGCGCGAGCAGATCTCCCCAGCCCAGGCCACCGCGGCGGAGCTGGCCGTCGCCCGCCAGGCCCTCGCGGCCGTGCGGACGGCGCTGGGCTCGGGTGATCTCCTCTACGCCCGCGTCGATGTGATCCCCGGCGCGGACGGATCCCCGGTCCTGCTCGAGCTGGAGCTCACCGAGCCGTCGCTGTTCCTGCGGCACGCCCCCGGCGCCGCCGAGCGCTTCGCCCGCGCCATCGCCGCCCTGGCATGACCGGGCCATCGGACGCTGGGATTCTGTTCGCGATCAGTGATCTCCACGTGGCATTCGCCGAAAACCGCGCGGTCGTCGAGGGACTGCGACCCGAATCGGACGCCGACTGGCTGATCGTCGCCGGTGACGTCGGGGAGCGGATCGCCGATGTCGAGTGGGCGCTGCGCACGCTGCGAGGACGGTTCGGCGGCGTGGTGTGGGTGCCCGGCAACCACGAGCTGTGGACTCCGAAGGACGACCCGGTCCGGCTGCGCGGCGAACGGCGTTACCGGTACCTGGTCGACATGTGCCGGAGCCTGGGCGTCGTGACTCCTGAGGACCCGTATCCGGTGTGGCGGGGCGGCGGCGGACCGGTCACGCTCGTGCCGCTGTTCCTGCTCTACGACTACACCTTCCGCCCGGCGGGCACGGCGACGAAGCAGGAGGCGCTCGCGGTGGCGTACGAGTCCGGGGTGGTCTGCACCGACGAGATGATGCTGCACCCGGACCCCTACCCGAGCAGGGAGGACTGGTGCAAGGCGCGGCTGGAGCTCACCCGGCGCAGGCTGGCGGCCAGGGACACCAGCCTCCCAACGGTCCTGATCAACCACTTTCCGCTGGTACGGGAGCCTACGCGGATCCTGCGCTACCCTGAGTTCGCCCAGTGGTGCGGCACCGAGGAGACCGCCGACTGGCATGTGGAGTTCGACGCCGCCGCCGTCGTCTACGGCCATCTGCACATCCCCCGGACGCTGTGGCAGGACGGGGTGCGCTTCGAGGAGGTCTCGCTCGGCTACCCCCGCGAGTGGCGGCCGAGAGGCGGGCCGGGCGGGTTGAAGAGGGTGTTCCCGCCATGATCGAGAAGATCCTGCCGGCCGGGGTCGCGTCAGCGTGCGCCTTCGAGGATCCTCCCGAGGACACCGCCCTCCCCGAGGTGGTGTTTCCCGAGGAGGAAGCCGCGGTCAGCCGGGCGGTGGCGAAGAGACTCTCCTGGCGACCACCATCGCCTGAGCCGGTCCCTGCGAGCCTGGTCCGGCTCGAGCGGCGAGGTTCAGCGGCCGGTCGACCTACTGCTGGTTCGTGGCGTCGCGGGCCAGGTGGCGGCCGATCACCATCCGCTGGATCTGGTTGGTCCCTTCGAAGATCTGCATGACCTTCGCCTCGCGCATGTAGCGCTCGGCGGGGTAGTCGCGGGTGTAGCCGTTGCCGCCGAGCACCTGCACCGCGTCGGTGGTGACCTTCATGGCGGCGTCGGTGGCGATCAGCTTGGCGATCGACGCCTGCCTGCTGAAGGGCAGACCCCGATCCTTGCGGCGGGCGGCGTCCAGGTAGGTGGCCCGGGCGGACTCGACGGCAGCGGCCATGTCGGCCAGCAGGAACGACAGACCCTGGAAGTCGATGATCCGGCTGCCGAACTGCTCACGTCCCACTGCGTAGCCGACCGCCTCGTCCAATGCCGCCTGGGCGAGACCGACCGCGCAGGCGGCGATGCCCAGCCGGCCGGAGTCCAGCGCGGACAGCGCGATGGGGAAACCCTGCCCCTCCGCGCCCAGCAGCCACTCCGCCGGCACTCTGGCGCCGTCGAAGTGCAGGGGGGCGGTGGTGGAGCCGGTCAGACCCATCTTCCGTTCCGGCCGGCCGGCGGTCAGGCCGGGCAGCTCTCCCTCGGTGAGGAAACAACTGATCCCAGAGGTGCCCGTGTCGGCCGTGCGGGCGAACAGAACATAGAAGTCGGCCTCACCGCCGTGGGTGATCCAGGCCTTGCTACCGGTCACGACATAGCCGTCGCCGTCGCGTACCGCCCGGGTCGTCAGCGCGCCCGCGTCCGAGCCCGCCTGCGCCTCCGACAGCGCGTACCCGCCGAGGAGCTCCCCGCTCAGGAGTTCGGGCAGCCGCTGCCGCTGCTTGTCATCCCCGAAGGTGGCCAGCGGATAGCAGGCGAGCGTGTGCACGCTCACTCCCACCGCCACGCTGGCCCAGGCGGCGGAGATCTCCTCGAGGACCTGGAGATACACCTCGTAAGGCTGGCCGCTCCCGCCGTACTCCTCCGGGTAGGGCAGGCCGAGCAACCCGGACCGGCCGAGCAGCCGGAACACCTCGCGGGGAAAGGCGCTCGCCTCCTCGGCCGCCGCGGCCCGCGGCGCGAGCTCGGCCGCGACGATCTCCCGGGTCAGAGCGAACAGTTCCCCGGCCTCCGGGGAGGGCGGTAGGCGATCGGCGGGCATGGCTCCTCCTCGGACCAGGGGCGTGAATGAACATTAACTCCTGCACCATGGTGTCGGATCGCCGGGAGTCCCCACGGCTGGTCATGGCTGCGCCGTCTGCGAGGGAGGTTTACTCGCGGAGGTGGCGTGCGTGCCTTGGCGGGTCGTGGAGCTCGGCGAGGCGACGTTTCCCCTGGTCGATGAATCGATCGAGGCGGCGGGTGATCGCAGGTGCCGTGACGTCTCCGTCGAGACGGCCCGCCGGACTCAGCCGGACAGCTCTCGTTCCAGCGGCGTACGGAATCGGGGCGTGACCCGCACCTCACCCAGCCGGACGGTCAGCCGCTCGGCCTCGGCGCGGACCGCCCCCTCGGCGTCGGCGCCCACGTCCTCCAGCAATCTGAGCACGATCTCCCCGTCGGGTCGCTGTGCCC
>JAOPYK010000136.1 GCA_025964695.1 Streptosporangiaceae bacterium
AGCAGCCTCAGGTGAGGCTGACAGTTTCGGTGGCGAAGGTGGGTATGGCCGCCGCGGCAGCGATCAGGGCCGCGAGGCCGTAGCCGGTTAGGGCGGCCGGGAAGCCCTGGGCCATTACAGCCTGGAATATCAGGCTGCCGAGGCCGAAGCCGACGAAGAGGGTGAAGGCGTTCAAGCCCATGGCCTGGCCGCGGTTGGCCGACACGGTGGTGAGGATGCCTGCCAGAAGAGGCTGGGTCAGGTCGAAGCCGAGGGAGAGCACGGTCAGGGCCAGGGCGGGGACGAGGATCGGCAGGTGCACCGCCAGGGTGAGGGCGGCGATGCCGGTGGTGGCCAGCCCCGCGGGGATGAGGCGGGCGCGGCCGTAACGGTCGGCCAGGCGGCCGATCAGCGGCCCGAGGGCGAAGCCGGGAATGCCGTAGCCGAGCAGAGCCAAGCCGATGCCGATCTCGCCCAGGCCGTACTGCTGGTGGAAGTACACGCCCAGCCAGGTGTAGATGCCCGAGTGCAGGACAGCGTTGATCAGCACATAGGTGTAGGTGCGGGCCGCCCGCCGGTCGCGCAGCAGCTGCAGGTAGCCGGCCGCCACAGCCCGCCACGGGCGCGGGGCGCCGCCATGTCCGGCGGCCAGCTGGGAGCGGCGGGCCCACAGCAGCGCGAGCACGGCTGCGCCGGTTGCGGCGACGGCTAGGAACAGGCCTTGCCAGCCGATGAGCGGCTCGGTCAGGGCGCCGACGGTGGAGCCGACGGCCGTACCGCCGGCCATCGCGCCGAACAGCCAGCCCAGCGCGTGCCCGCGGCGAGCGTAGGGGAACAGGTCGCCAAGCAGGGCCATGCCAATGGGCACCACGCCGCTGGCGCCGAACGCGGTGAGGATTCGGGCGGTGAGGAACCAGCCGCCGGAACCGGCGGCGGCGGTGGCGGCGGTGAGCGCGACGAACGCGGTCATCGAGCCGAGGATCACCCTCGCGCGGCCGATGCGGTCCGACAGCGGACCCCACACCATGGAGGCCACGCCGTAGAGGATCAGATAGGCGGGCACCGCCAGGGCGAGAGTGCCGGTGGTGGAGGAAAAGGCGCGTGCCAGGGCGGGCCGGATCGGGGGGATCATGAATGCCTGGAAGAAGATCAGAAAGGTGGCCGCCGCCAACAGGCGGAGCAGGCCCTCAGGCTCGCTGGCAGCGGGGCCCTGCGCCGGTCCGCGGGCTTGGCGCTGGTTGGCGTATTCGGAGTCGCGGTCGTGGTGGTCCATGGTCCTCATACCTGAGTCGAGCGCCGGCCGACGCTGCTGATCCTGAGGTCGCGAGAGTCACCGAGAGGCATCAGAGCAGGTCAGAAGGACTGTCCCTACGATTGCCCAGGTCGGGCCACACGAAAACAGAACCAGAAGATCGTTAGGGGATGGACCGCTGCCGGATATCCTCTTCTGCCGCACAGCGCTCGCTTTTGTCGGGTGGGGATGTCGGCCGGTGCGTGTATGGGGATCGGCTTGCGGGCAGAAAGTCGTGTGATCATCCGCGCGTCAGGCGCTCGGCATGGTCGGTCTCCTGCTCTGCGAGGTCGCTGCGCTGGCTGCTGCACAGCCGCCACCGTGTGGTCATACCGTCCGGGTCGTGTAGTCGGCCGGTGGACAGGGCCAGGTCGATGCGCTGCCGGATGTGTTCTTCCTGCTCCGGTTCGGTGGCGAACAGTGCCCTTATCCGCACTTCGCCGCTGACCCGTTCGGCGTGGGTGTGGTGCGGTGCCAGCGGGCAGGGCGGCTCCGCCGCAGTGGCGTAGCGATGGTCGATGAGTTCGTCGCGGAGTTGCGTGATGGTCGCGGCCTCCAGCAGGCCGCAGGCGGGAGAGGCCATGGGGAAGAAGGCCCTCGGCCCGTGCCCCGCTCAGGCCCGCTTCACGTGGCGCTGACCGCCTGGCAGGCACTCGTCGACACCGCTCAAGTACAGCCGGGACAGCGGGTACTGATGCACGCGGCGGCCGGCGGCGTGGGGCATGTCGCGGTGCAGATCGCCAAGGCGCGCGGCGCGTACGTCATCGGCACGGCGTCCGCCGCCAAGCACGACTTCGTGCGGGGCCTGGGCGCGGACGAGCTCATCGACTACCGCACCGCGGACTTCGTGAAGGAGGCCCGCGACATCGACGTGGTCCTCGACCCGCTCGGCGGCGCCGACCGGCTGCGCTCACTGGAGACGCTCAGGCCGGACGGCGTTCTGGTCTCGATCCTGCCCGTCGACTTCGACGAAGTGACCGAGCGCGCCGCCGAGTTGGGGGCGCGGGCCACGGCCGTGCTGGTCGAGCACGATCAGGCGGGCATGGCCGCGATCGCCGCGCTCGTCGAGTCCGGCCAGCTGCGCGCACACGTCTCCGGTACGTACCCGCTCGCCGAGGCCGCGAAGGCCCACGCGGAGGGCGAGACGGGCCGCGTCACGGGCAAGCTGGTGCTTCACCGTCCGCCCGTAGACAGGGGTGCCCGGGCCCCGTCTCCGGACTCCCGCCGGCGCCCGAGGCAGGCGGAGTGCGACGACGGGCCTGGGGCCTGTCCGGCGGACCCTGCCGCGGTCGCGAGGTCCGGCACGCGCACCTGCGCCGGAGGGTCGTCGCCCTCATGCGTCCTGATCCGCTGGACAGGCCCTAGTGGATCACTGCCGGTACCTGTGCATCAGGTGCTCCAAGTCCTCGGCGAACAAGGGGCCGTAACGGTCGGCGGACATCTCGTGGACGCGCTTGGTCAGGATCTCCGCGTCCTGAGCGTCAGCAGCGAACTGGCCAAGTACGGACCCGTCAGGGCCGGAGATGGTCAGCACCGCAGCGGCCGGGCTCGGCTCGACGCCCTTGGAAACCTCGTTGAGGGCGTACAAGTTGCACGCGAGTGCAAGCGCTGCAGCCGGAGAGCCGTCCTGCGCGAAGTTGGTGGTGTCGGCGGCGCTGATCCAGCGTCCGTACTGCTCAACGGGCATGGCGGGACTCCGTCAGGGGGTCGACCACCACCGCCGGCACATCGACCAGCTTCGGGAAACACCCCAGCCGCTGGTAGCACTTCAGCAGCACCACCAGCGCCAAGAAGTGCTGCTCGGTCGTGGTCTTGGCCCGAGCCCACTTGACCTCGTCCGAGGTGGGCGTTGCGCCGTTCACCTGCCCCTGAGCGACCGCCCCTGAGCGACCGCCCCTGGTAGCGCCTCATGTCGGCGCGGTCGGTTCCTTGGCCAGCAAAAAGGTCAGCCCCTCGCCCACCGTCGGATGGGTGAAGATCCCTTCACTCAGTCTGGTGTACGGCTGGTGGCCGATCATTGCCGTCTGAACGGCGATCATAAGTTCGCTCGCCTCGGTGCCGAATACGACGAAGCCGAGGATGTCGTCGCTCTGTGCGGCCACGAGCATCTTCATGAAACCACGCCGCTCTGGCACGGTCCTGGTCCTGAGGACCGCAGCCATCGGCAACGTGAGCAAACGGTAGTCAATACCGCGCCGTCTGGCCTCGATTTCGTTGTGCCCCACTCGGCACAACTCAGGGTCGAGGAACAGGCAGAAGGGCACCAAGCGATCGCGGGTCGTCCGGTTTCCGCCATTCAGGTTGTCGTGCACCACCCTGAAGTCGTCGAACGCGACGTGCGTGAAGTGCGGGCTTCCGGCGCACTCGCCCATCGCCCACACGTTCGGAGCCGTCGTCGCGAGCCGGTCGTCGACCTGGACATAGCCACGCTCGGTCAGCTGCACGCCCGCCAGATCCAGCCCGATGCCAGCGGTGTTCGGCGTACGGCCGACGCCCACGAGGAGATCGGTCCCTCCGACCACGCCCTCGCCGTCCGGCCCCTGCACCGTGACGCGAACAGCGCTGCCCGAGTGACCTTCGACCTCTCGCACGTGCGTCTGAAGCAGAACCTCGATGCCTTCGTCGTGAAACAGATCGAGGATCGCCTCGCCAACGTCAGGATCCTCTGCACTCGCTAGCTGCCGACCTCGCTCGATCACAGTCACCTTCGCGCCGAAACGCCGCATCGCCTGCGAGAACTCCAGGCCGACGTACCCGCCGCCGAGGACGATCAGGTGATCAGGCACACGCTTGAGGTCGAGGACTTCCACGTGGGTCATCGGCCGTGCCGCCGCCAGGCCAGGCAGCTCCGGAATCGTGGCTCGGGTACCGAGGTCCAAGAAGACCCGATCACCGCTCATCCGACGCGTACCGCCGTCGTTGAGGCGGACGTCGACCGTTCTTTCGGCGGTGAATCGGGCTTCACCCATGATCAACTCAGCTCCGCTGGCCCGGTACCGATCCAGATGCATCTGCACGAGGCCATCGACCATCGCTTGTTTGCGATGCCAGACACCCTGCATGTTCGTCGCCACGGGGGCCGCTTCCGATCCCAGCTCGACGCCGAATTCAGCGGCGCGCCGGGCGAGGGAGCCGACCTTGGCCGAGTAGATGACATTCTTGCTCGGCAGGCAGGCGACATTCGGGCATGAACCGCCGATCAGCTTCCGCTCCACGACCGCCGCGCGATGGCCGCTCTGCGCCATGGTCCAAGCCAGGTACTTACCCGCCTCGCCACTGCCGATGACGAGGTATTCATAGTTCTCATCACCCGGCATCTCGCCACCTTCCCCGTTGAATTAACGTGATTTCCTGCCGCCAGGCACCAAATGACATGCACGCTGCTGGCATCGCGAGCGGTCTGATCCCCTGATGCGGGGTGTGGCCGGGGCGGTCGCCCCGGCCACACGTGATCACATTCCCTTGAGCAGATCCTGCATCTTGGTGATCTGCGCCGTCTGGGAGGTCACGATGGACGCCGCCATGTTCTTGGCGGGGGGGTATTGGCCCTGTGCCTGTTCGGTTTCGGCCATCGTGACAGCGCCCTGGTGATGCTTGATCATCATCTGCAGGAAGGTCTTGTCGAAGGCCGTGCCGGACAGCGTTCCCAGCTTCTTCATGGCGGTGTCCGATTGCAGTCCCGGTATGGGCACGCCGCCCGTCGGGCCGGCCGAGGGTACCGTGGCACCCCAGCTCTTCAGCCAGCCGGTCATCGTCTCCTTCTGAGAACCCTGGGCTGTCTGGATGGCGGCGGCCAGGCTCTTGACCTGCGGCAGCGAGGCGCGGGTGGCGGCGAGCTTGGCCATCTCGGTGGCCTGCTGGTGGTGAGGGATCATCATCTGGACGAACCTGACGTCGGCGTCATTGTGCTGCGCCGCGCTGGTGGGGCCGGCCCTGGCCGAGATCATGGTCATCGAGGCGTGATCCGGTGTGGTTGCCGCTCGGCTGCTGCCGCAAGCGGCGAGCGAGACGGCGGCGGGAATGACGAGCAACGCGAAAGCACGCTTCATGGGTGACCCCTTCCATGTTCGAACATGACAGGTCGCTGGCACCCAGCCTGATGTG
>JAOPYK010000162.1 GCA_025964695.1 Streptosporangiaceae bacterium
GTGGTCAGGGGCGGGGTCGAACCGCCGACCTTCCGCTTTTCAGGCGGACGCTCGTACCGACTGAGCTACCTGACCGAAGCGGTCCTGACGGGACTTGAACCCGCGACCTCCACCTTGACAGGGTGGCGAGCACTCCGAACTGCTCTACAGGACCTCGTGTTTCCCCGAGCCTACAGGCTCCGGGTGCCACCTCTGACCGGGGTGAACCGCCCTTGGCAACGTCCGAGAGCATACGCGATGCGTGAGACATGCGCCAACTCGTTCACAAGGGGCTGCAAGGCCTTCAGAGCTCGGGATCGCGGGGTCTGCCGAGGGCCGCACCGACCCCAGTGACCAAGGTGATCAGCCTCAGCCGCGGCCGGCGAGGACGCCGGCCGGAGGTTGTGTGTGCCTCGCCCGGCCCGGTGCTCGGCCTCGGCCCAGCGCCGGATCCAGGCCCGTCCGGCCCGAGCCCAGCGGCCGCTCCCGGACCATCCGATCCGGACACGGGAGTAGGCCCCCACACAGAGACTGGCCCGGAGAGAGAGGCTGCTCGCGAGATCTGGTCGGGCACCGTGACGGGCGGAGGATCACCGGGAACGGACGGCTTCCCTCCCCCGAGTTCGATCGCGCGCCTGAGGGACAGCCGCCACCGGCCATGTCGGGGGCGGCCGGGCGTGCGCGGGGGACCGATGCCGGCAGGTGTAGCGGGTGGCAGGGCGACCCGGGGCCTGGCGAGCCGCGTCGGCTTGCTGCGGCCGCGAAGGATCACGGATTTCCCCAGATCCCAGTACTGGGTCTCGTCCGGGAGCGCGGTGGCGAGGACTCTGCCCGAGGCCAGGACCCCGTCGGGCGAGGCCTTGGCGAGGTCGCTGAGGCGGGCGGCCTCGTTGACCGGATCGCCGATCACCGTGTATTCGAAGCGCTGCTCGGCCCCGATATAACCGGCGACGACGGGGCCGGCGGACACGCCGATGCCGGCCCGTACCTGGGGGACGTCACGGCGCAGCCGGAAGGCGAGCTCGCGGGCGGCGGCCAGCGCGCTGCCGCCCGCGTCCGAGAGTTCTACGGGGGCGCCGAAAACGGCCAGGGCGGCATCGCCTTCGAACTTGTTGATCCAGCCGTGGTTGTGGTTGACCGCGTCGACGACGACGCCGAAGAAGGTGTTGAGCAGCGCGACGACCTCGCCGGGCGGGCGGGTCTCGGCCAGCTGGGTGGAGCCGGCCAGATCGACGAAAAGAACGGCGACGTCGCGGGTCTCGCCGCCGAGCTCGATGTCGTGGCGGAGCGCGAGTTCGGCGACGTCCTCGCCGACATGCCGGCCGAACAGGTCCCGGAGTCGTTGGTGTTCGCGGAGCCCGGCGACCATGTGGTTGAAGCCGGTCTGCAGCAGCCCCACCTCGCTGGCGTCGTACACCTCTACCTCGGTGTCGAGGTCGCCGCGCTCAACTTGAGCCATGCCCTCACGGACGGACTGGATGGGGTCTCCGATGGCACGGGAGCCGACATAGCTGACCTGGAAGCCCACGACCAGCCCGATACCGCCCAGTCCCAGGATCGCGACGGCGAGTTGTGTCGTGTCCATGCCAGGGACGGCCAGGGCGGCGATGGCCACGCAGACCAGGCTGAGGATCGGGATGGCGGTGCCGAGGGCCCAGCCGAGCATCGCGCGGGTGGTGACGCTGACCGGCCGTCTGCCGTGGCTGTCCAGTGGCGTCACTGCCAGCACCAGGGCGGCGGCGGGACGCAGCAGCCGTTCGGCCAGCAGATAGACGATCGCACAGGTGGTGATGGCACCGAGCAGGCAGGTAAGGCCGGTCTTGAGAGCGAGCAGCCCGGAGAAGAAGCCGTTGATCACGGCCCAGCCGAGTGCGCCCGCGAGCCACAGGGTGCCCTGCACCATGGTCAACCGCAGCGGGCCGTACAGTACGGCGTGTCGCTGCTCGTCATCGGGTACGCCGCCGTCACGGACCAGTTGGCGGACCGGGCGGAAGAGACGGAGTCCCCAGGCGAGTGCCACCGGCCCGGCGATCAAGGGGTACGAAAAGAACGCGATGAAGCCGACCATCCGGACATGCGCCGTGTCGATGTCCGGAGGATCGGGGATCACGAAGGTCGCGAAGAGCAGAACGACCAGGGCACCGGCCGCGTTGGCGACCACCACGGTGAACGCGAGCACCCATCGGACCCGGAGTTCGAGCACGGTCTGCGGAACCCCCGGCCACCCGGCCATCCGGGCACCGATCCGCTTGGCCTTGGCACCCAGACTCTGGGCCACCGCCCTGCCGGTCACCTGTACCCCCACCTCTCAGCGCCGGGCATTCGCCGCACTGGACAGGGATTGCCACTCTACTTCGCACGACCCCCGTCAGGGTTTGCGGCCACCCCGGAGCGAACGGTGCGGGAGAGTCCAAGAGGTCATCCACAGGTTGTGGACAGAGCCAGGCCGTCCGCACGCGGGTCGGCCGCGTGCGGACGGCCCGGTGCGGGGTCGGGCGCGGACGGCCTGGCCGCCGGTCCTACCGCGTGGAGGCTAGGCCGGGGTCGCCGCGCGGAGTGCCGAGATGAACCACTCGAACACCGGTGCCAGGCTCGGCTGGGCCGACCAGCCGTTGATGGTCGCGAGCAGCTGCCAGTAACGCTCGGCCCGTGGATCGCTGGCGGTCTCCAACCGTTCGAGCAGCGAGCGGCGGTAGGCGGTGTCGTCGGTACGGCCGAACGCCGCGGCGTATGCCGTGACGATCTCGTCCACGAACGGCCGGGCCTGCTCGGCTCCGGGCTCGACACCCGCAGCCCGGGCGGCGCCGACCTTCTCGACGACGACGTCGGCGAGCCGCTTGTGGACGCCCATCTCATCGCCGGTGATGCGGTCGGCGGCCTGCCGTTCCGCCATCCGGCGGACACTCGCCTTGAAACCGGGGTCCTGGACCAGCTCGGCGAGCTCCACCCAGGCGTCGACCTGCTCGGGAGCGGGGTCGTCGGGCAGCTCCGGCATGGCCGATCGCATCATCGCCACGAACTCGGGGATGACGTCCAGGCCGCCGAACGTCTCGTCGATGAAGTCGTGGATGATGCGCCGACGTTCCTCGTCGGACAGCTTGGCGAGTTTGTGCATGAGTTCCATCTCCTCGGGACTGGACCCCCGTTTGGCCACGGCTCGCAGCACGGCACGACGCAGCCGCAGGGTGCGGATCTGCACGTCCACCGCCTCGGCGTGCGCCGTCGCGACCTCGGCGATGGAGACCTCGCGTTCCAGCACCCGCTGGATGGTGGCGAGGTCGACGCCGAGGTCGCGCAGCGTACGAACGAGGTCCAGACGGGCCAGCGCGTCGAGGTCGTACAGCCGGTAGCCGGCGGGGCTGCGGTCGGTCGGCGGCACCACACCGGAGTCGGAGTAGAACCGGATCGTCCTCACCGGCAGACCGGTGCGGCGGGCCAGTTCGCCGATCGTGTAGAGGGTGTCGCCGTCCATGTCCCTCACCTTGCGGTCTCCAGTCGCTGGAGACTCAAGCCCTGACAGGAACGCATCTCACGGCCTCATCAAGTTCTTCCATGGCCTTCTCCCGCTGACTCCGGCTCCCGCTGACTCCGGCAGGCTGGCGGCGTCAGATCGGCCGGGTACGAGGTTCCGGGTCGAGATGGGCGGCCGCGACCCGCTTCGGCACGACCATGCGCCACGCCTCGATGACCAGTTCCCGCAGTTCGGACTCGTCGATCGAGGTCAGCCATACCCGGACCCAGTTGAAGCGTTCGTCGGAGGCTCTGGGCATATGGAACCTCTCGGGCTCGGCGGCGACGAGCGACGCACGCTCCTCCTTGGGGAAGGCGAATCCCATGGACGTCTCGTCCGGAGAGATTGCCAGATAGACGATCCGGCCGACCCGGAACTTGACCTGGTCTCTGATCAGGTGCTCTTCGGTCCGTGGCAGGGACCTCGCCAGCGTGCGTACGTCCTCGAGCGTGACCATCGGTGCTCTTCCCCTCAGCCGGTACGGAGCAAGGTACCGATATGCCACGGCTCACTCGTCGCCTACACCGGCACCGGTGGTCTCCTCGACCGACCCGACCGCCGGCGCGACCCCCAGGGCGTCTCGGCGGATCCTGACCAGGCTGGCGACCGTGGTGACGGTCATGGTGCCCCCGATCACCGCCAGGGACAGCCAGATCGGGATCTCGGGCGCCCAAGAGACGTGATAGCCGTGCAGGGCCTCCAGGATCAGCTTCACCCCGATGAAGCCCAGGATGAACGCCAGCCCATGACTGAGGTAGACCAGCTTCTGCACCAGCCCGCCCAGCAGGAAGTACAGCTGCACCAGGCCCATCAGGGCGAAGGCGTTGGCGGTGAAGACGAGGTAGGGCTGCTTGGTGATCCCGAAGATGGCGGGGATCGAGTCGAGGGCGAACAGCAGATCGGTCGAGCCGATCGCGATCATGACGATGAACAGGGGGGTGAACAGGCGCCGGCCGTCCCGGCTGACCGAGAGCCGCGCCCCTTCGTACCCGTCGGTGGCAGGCAGGACGCGCCTGCTCCAGCGCAGCAACGCGTTCTCCTTGAACTCGTCGTCGTGGCCGCGTGCCAGCCCGACCGCGGTCCAGATCAGGAACGCGCCGAACAGGAAGAACAGCCACTGGAACTGGGCGATCGCCGCAGCGCCGACCGCGATGAACAGGCCGCGCAGCACCAGCGAGATCACGATGCCGTACATCAGCACCTTGTGCCGGCTGGTGACCGGCACCGCGAACCGGGTCATGATCACGTAGAAGATGAACAGATTGTCGACGCTCAGGCTCTTCTCGGTGAGATAACCGGCGAAGAACTGCGCCGACGGAGCGCCACCGGAGAAGACCAGCACGCCCAGGCCGAACAGAAGGGCCAGCACGATGTAGAAGATCGACCAGCCCGCCGCCCGGCGGGGGGTGAATTCGCGGGGCTCGCCCCGATCGATCAGCAGGAGATCGGCGACGATCAGGGCTGTCAGCCCCAGCACGGTAAGGGCCCAGACCCACAGCGGCACATTCATGATCAGACCTCCGGCGGCAGATGTGTACGCCGGAGGTCTCTCCCGCCCGCATCGAATGCCGGGGGCCGGCGGTGCCGGGCCTTACTCCGTTGAACGGAGCGGACCGTGCTGACGACACCGCCGCGTGGGGATACTCCCCTCCATGTCCCTCCTACAACTCACTCGGCGGCCCGTTTAGTTCCGGAGATCTACCAGGTAGGACGCAGGTGACCGGGCCGGGCGATGAGAGCGAGGTCGTTGCGGAGGGCGTGGAGCCGCTCCTCGCCGAGGAGGGCGGCCCACGGCCGGATCGTCTCCGCGGCGGCCTCGTCCGCCGCGCGAGTGCAGGCCCAGCCCCGCTCGGTGAGCACGATGAGCCGGGCCCTTCTGTCGCTGGGGTGCGGGCGGCGCTCGACGTAGCCCTTGTCGATGAGCTCGTCGACCAGCTGGCTCGCGGCCTGCCTGGTCACCCCGAGATGCTCGGCCAGCTCGCTGACCGTCGCGCCTGCGGGGGCCAGCCGCGCGAAGGCGAAGCCGTGCGCGGGGCGGAGATCGTCGAACCCGCGTGCAGTGGTGCCGGCGTGGATGCCGTCCACGAGGGCGCTGCTGGCGGCGAGCAGCAATGCGGGCAAAGCCAGGGCGTCATCGTTGTTCACCAGCCAAGTTTGACATAGTGCGCAAGCTACTTGACTATATAGGCAAGCTACTTGCCTATACGGAGGTTCCGCATGCCTGTCATTCACGCTCCCGAAGCCGTCGTCCACGAGATGCACGGAGCCCGCTTCACCGCCTACGCCACGCCCGCGAGTGGCAGCAAGGAACTGTGCGCCTGGCGGCTGGAGGTCGCCGGCGGCACGCGAGGGGTCGCGCACACGATCAGCCGCGAGGAGGTGTTCCTGCTGATGAAAGGCGCGGTATCGATCACCATCGACGGCACCGTGACCACGCTCGCCCCCGGGGACGCCGCCGTCGTCCCGGCGGGCGCCACGCTGTGCCTGGACAACGACACCGACGAGCCGGCCTCCGCCTGGGTCGCGACCAGTGTGGGCCTCGAGGCCGTGCTCGCCGACGGCACCCGGCTCACCCCGCCCTGGACCCGTTAGGACCCCGCCTGTACGGCTCCGTAGCGGTGACCCTCCTGACCTGCGGGTTCAGGAGGGTCGTCGGTCGTTGAGCCGAAGGTGGGATTTCGCTGTGAGCTTGTAGCGGTTCAGCCGGCGGGGATCGGCGGGCAGAGTGGCGTTCATGAGACTTCTGGTACTGGGCGGAACCGAGTTCGTGGGACATGCCTTCGTCGACGAGGCGCTGTCCCGCGGCTGGCCGGTGACCGTCTTCAACCGGGGCACCCACCGGCCACCGGACGGGGTCACCGCGCTGCGGGGCGACCGTACGGCCGAGGGTGGTCTGGCCGCCCTCGAGGGACAGGGCGAGTGGGACGTCGTCGTCGACACCTGGTCGTGGGCTCCCTCGGCGGTGCGCGATGCGGCGAGTGCGCTGGCCGGTCGGGTGGATCGCTATGTATACGTCTCGAGCCGATCGGTGTACGCCCAGCCGCGGCCGCCCGGTTCGGGAGAGGCGGAGGACGCTCCGCTGGTCGAGGCCTCACCGGACGACGGTGAGGTGGACTACGCCCGTACCAAGGCGGGCGGAGAGCTGGCCGCCGTCGCGGAGTTCGGCGAGCGGGCGCTGCTGGTCCGGGCCGGACTGATCCTCGGCCCCCGCGAGAACATCGGCCGCCTGCCGTGGTGGCTGAACCGGATCGCGCGCGGGGGTCCCGTACTGGCTCCGGGACCGGCCGACGCGGGACTGCAGTACATCGACGTCCGGGACCTCGCGGCCTGGAGTCTCGATACCGCCGAACGCGCGGTCGGCGGACCGTACGACCTGATCAGCGAACCTGGGTTCACCACGATGCGGGAACTGCTGGAGACCTGTGTGCGGGTGACGGGTTCCGACGCCGAGCTGCGGTGGATCGACCCGGAGCCGATCGCGGCGGCCGGTGTCCAGCCGTGGACGGACCTGCCGATCTGGGCGCCGCCGGGAGAGGACTACGACTTCCTCCACCGCGCCGACGTCTCCAAGGCGCTCGCCTCGGGGCTGCGGTGCCGGCCGGTCGCGGACACGGTGGCCGACACGTGGGCATGGCTGCGCGGCCTCGACGGAGACGCGCCACAGCGAGCCGACCGTCCCCAGGTAGGTCTCGATCCGGAGGTCGAAGCTCGTCTCCTGAAAGCATGACTTCCGAGCCGTGGTCGCGTCCCGGCCGCGAAGACGCCTACTTCGTGCCGGTGCGGCCCGGGCCGAAACTCTGCACTGCGGAGGCGCCGGCGTAGCCGAGGTGTGCCAGGCCGAAGGTGTCCTCGATGGTGCGCAGCAGGCCGAAGTGGTTGTACGGGGTGGCGTTCTCCGAGCCCGCGGTGACCTGGCGCGACAGCAGGAGCGCGCCGGTCCGTCCGCCGCCCGGCCCGGTGCCCGGAGACGTGACGACGCACCGGTGGTCATTGGTGTTCATTACGGCGGGTAAGGGATTTCTTGCCTTGCCCTTCGCGGCTGCTAACCAGGGCGTTTCTAGCGTGGCTCTTGCGACCCCGACGGCAAGGAGCCCCCGCGTGCCCGATATCAAGCCTGGCCATGTCTGGCGATGGCTCTGGGCCTGGACGGGGCTCTGGGCGCTGATCCATGTCAAGGGCGCCGGTGGCTCGTGGCACTATTTCGCGCAGGGCAGCCAGTTACTGTTCGGTGACGACCGGGGCGAGGGCCTGCATCTTTACGCCGCCCATCCCGAGCTGCAGATCGGGCCGCTGACCTTCCTGGTGGCCAGGCCGTTGCAGGTCCTCGGACCGGGGCAGGGACGGACGGTCGCGGTGCTGCTCATGAGCCTGACCGGCCCGCCGCTGCTGGCCGCCCTGTGGCGGCTGGTTCCCGTCCAGGTACGCCAACCCTCCCGGCTGCTGGCGGCCGGGCTGCTGTTCCTGCCGATATGGGCTGAGCTCGTCACCCACGCGGGTCATCTTGACGACGTGCTCGCCCTCACCTGCGGGGTGGCGGCAATGTACACACTGAGCAATAAGAACGCCCTGGCCACCGGCCTGCTCGTGGCGGCCGCCGCCGACTGCAAGCCCTGGGCACTCGCCTTCGCGCCGCTGCTGCTCGCACTGCCGCGCCGTGAGTGGTGGCGGGCGGGGCTGGTCGCCGTCGTCGGGCTGCTGGTGGCCTGGCTGCCGTTCCTGCTGTACGACCCGGCAACAATCAATGCGACGAGGTTCGCCATTCCGACGGCGCTCTCGTCGGGCCTGCACGTCCTGGGCTTCACCGACCCGCACACCCCGCCGTGGGACCGCCCCGCCCAGCTGCTGCTCGGCTGTCTCCTCGGCACGATCGCGGTCGTACGGGGTCGATGGCCGGCCGTCATCCTGCTCGCCACGTCGGCGCGGATCCTGCTCGACCCCGAGGTGTACGGCTACTACACCAGCGGTGTCCTCCTCGGAGCCGTGGCCTTCGAGCTGATCGTGGCGCGCCATCGCTGGCCGTGGCTGACCCTGACCGGGGTGCTCGCGCTCTACGGCGTCCGGTTGCTCGGCCACGTCGTGCCGATCTCCTTCGACGTCATGGCCTGGCTGCGCGTGGGCTATGTCGTCCTGGTCGTCGCCGTGGTCCTGCTCCCCGGCCGTGCCGGTGAGATCCCTGCGTCCGACCGTGATGACGCGCATGATGTTGTCCCGTCCCCGCTGTGAGGGGGACGGGACAACATCATGCGCGCCTTGAGCGCCTTGAGCGGCGGGAGAGGTAGACGCCGACGAGGCAGAGTGCACCGCCGGCGAAGGCGAGGGGTGCGGGGCTCTCGCCTAGCAGGGCCCAGCCCAGGCCGATCGCCAGTGGTGGCACCAGGTAGGTCGTGGCGCCGAGCTTGCCCGCGCTGGTGCGGGCGAGGGCGTACGCCCAGGTCGTGAAGGCCAGCGCGGTCGGCATCACGCCGAGATAGATCGCCCATCCGATCGTCGAGGGTCGCGCCGATCCCAGGTCCCGGATGAGCCCCGGGGTGAAGGGCAGGCAGCCGACGGCTCCGATGGTGCATGCCAACCAGGTCACTTGCAGGGCCGGCAGGTCGGCGAGCAGGGGTTTCTGGGCCACTACTCCGACCGCGTACGCCACCGCGGCCAGGACGCAGAGCAGCACGCCCCACCGATCCGTGCCTCCGCCGTGCGAGGTCGACAGTGAGATCACCACGACTCCGGCGAACGCGACCGCGCTGCCGGTGACCAGTCGTCGGGGGAACCCTTCGCCCAGCAGCAGCCCGGCCAACATCGCGATCAGGATCGGCCCGATGTTGATCAGCATCGCCGCGGTCCCGGCGTCCATCCGTCGCTCGGCCTCGTTCAGGGCGACGTTGTAGACGCCGAACCACGACACTCCGCAGACCAGCAGCCTCGGCCAGGCTCCCCGTGGCGGCACGAACCGTTCGTGCCGGGATGGTCGTCGTGCCAGCATCACGCCGCCCAGCACTGCACTGGCCACGACCAGCCTGCACAGTGACAGCGCGCCCGCCGACAGCTCGTGGCCGACATGGCGGATCGCCACGAAGGCCGACGCCCACAGCACCACGGTGACCAGCACCGCCGCCAGAGGAAGAAGCGCCGCGTTCCGCGATCCCGTCGTTTCTGTCGCGGTATGTTCCAAAACCATGGGCCTGACCGTATAGCCGGGACGGTTCGACGCCGGGCGAAGGGTGGCTGATCGCTCCAGGGCGGGCTCCTGGGCAGTATCGATCCAGCGGACTCCGGGCGTCAGGGTTTGCCAATCTCACAGTGAATATGTTCGTATGAACGCATGGAGAGTTCGGAACGGGTGGCGGCCATCATGCGGGCGCTGCGGGTGCAGGACAGCGTCGCGGTGGCGGAACTCGCCGCAGAGCACCGCGTGTCGGAGATGACCATCCGTCGTGACCTGGACGAACTCGCCCAGCAGGGGATCGTGCGGCGCGTTCGAGGGGGTGCGCAGAGCCTGCTGTTGCGCGGCGAGGAGCCTCCCTTCGGTGCCCGGGAGCGGGAGGCCACAGACCTCAAGCGGCGGATCGGCGCCGAGGTGGCGGCACTGCTCGCGGACGGTGAGGCGGTGCTGCTGGACGGCGGCACCACCGCGCTGGAGGTGGCCAGGGCCTTGCACGACCGCCGGCTCACGGTGGTGCCGCTGGCCATGCAGTCCGCCCACGAACTGACCGGCGCCCCACGGATCCGCCTGGTGCTGCCCGGTGGTGAGGTCAGGGCCGGTGAGCTCAACTTTCACGGACCTTTGACGGAGTTTTCCATCAGGTCGCTGCGGTTCGACACCACCGTCATCGGCTGCTGCGGGCTGTCCGCCGAACACGGTCTCACCGCCCATGACCTGCCCGAGGTCGCCATCAAGCAGGCGGCCATCGCCTCCGCCCGCCGGGTGATCGTCGCCTGTGATTCCGGTAAGTTCTCCCGTACCGCCTTCGGCGCGGTCTGTCCCCTCGACCGACTCGACGTCGTCGTCACCGATGCCGGCATTCCCCGCGACCAACATGACGCCCTGACCGCCGCGAACGTCACCGTACGCATCGTCTGACCAGCGCGGCGGACCGTACCGTCCTCCCCGCGGCGATACGCCCCGACCGCTACAGCTTCGCGACGCCCCTTCAGCAACCTGGAGAGCACGTGCCCCTCACTCCCCAAGACCGCAGTGCACTCCGGCGTGGACGGGTCGCGGTATACCTGCTGTTCCTGCTGTCCGGTACGGCCATCGGTACGTGGACGGCCCGCATTCCCGCGATCAAGCAGGGGCTCGGGCTGAGTGACGGTCACCTCAGCCTCGGCCTGCTGGGGCTCGCCGCGGGCGCGATCACCGGCATGCAGGTGATGGGGCGGAAGGTCGACCGGCACGGCAGCGCCAAAGTGATGATCCCGGTAGCGCTGATCCAGGGCGCGGTCCTGATCCTGCCGGCCTATGCCCCTGACCTGCTGACCCTGGGCCTGTCCCTGTTCGTCTTCGGGGCCGTGCACGGCACGCTGGACATCGCGATGAACGCCAATGCGGTCGAGGTGGAGCGGGCCTGGGGAAAGCCCCTCATGCTGTCGTTCCATGCGGTCTTCAGCATCGGCGGTTTTCTCGGCGCGGCGATCGGCGGCCTGTTCGCCCGCGCCGACCTGAGCGCGGCCACGACCTTCCTGACCGTCGCGGTACTGGTGACCGTGCTGGCGCTGTGGGCGGCCCGCTGGTCCCTGCCGCCCGGCCTGGTCCCCCTCGTGCCTCAACCGGACGATTCCGTAGGGCTCGCGCCGGAGTCCCGCCGAGCAGCACGGCCGGCACGAGCCGGGTCACCGATGCGTGGTGTGCTCTTCCTGGGTCTCCTGGCGTTCTGCTGCCTGGTCGGCGAGGGCGCGTCGGCGGACTGGAGCACGGTCTACCTGCGCGACGCTCTCGGTAGCTCGCCCGGTTTCGCGGCCCTCGCCTACGCCGCATTCTCGATCATGATGACGACCGGGAGGCTGGCCGGTGACCGTCTCTCCACTCGCCTCGGACCGGTGGTGCTGGTGCGCTGCTGTGGAGTGCTCGCCGCCGTGGGGCTCGGAACCGCGCTCCTCATCGGTCATCCCATCGCCGGGGTGATCGGTTTCGGGTGCTTCGGCGCCGGCCTGTCGTGCATCGCGCCCCAGGTGTTCTCGGCTGCGGGCAACCGGGACCCGGCCCGGGCCGGCCAGTCCCTGGCCCGGGTGGTCGGCCTGGGCTACGTGGGCTT
Source organism: Streptosporangiaceae bacterium (assembly GCA_025964695.1). Classification (GTDB taxonomy): domain Bacteria; phylum Actinomycetota; class Actinomycetes; order Streptosporangiales; family Streptosporangiaceae; genus Actinomadura_E. The sequence goes on from JAOPYK010000162.1 coordinate 11,737, forward strand.
CCTGACCGGTCCCGTCCTGATCGGCGGCGCCGCCGAACTCCTCGATCTCCGCAAGGCCTTGGCCATCCCGGTCGCGCTCTCACTTTTCGTGTCGCTCACCGCATCCGCTCTCCGGCGGCCCAAAGCGGCCGGCTCCTCGATCACTGACCCGGATCGTCAGGTCGCGCTGGACTGAAGCCGGGCAACCGGAAGCAGCATGATGTCGGCTCGTGCCCCTCCGGAGGGGCACGATCCGACATCATGAATCAGGAGCGGAGGCCGCGTCGTGGACGGGGCACGACACCTGCCTGATCGTGGCCGCGCTCCTCGGCATCGCCACGATCGTGCTTCTGATCCGTCGGCTCGTCCCACATCCAGTTCACGCTCGCGCACACCGCCGCCGTCGTCGAATCCCTGCGGCAGGCCGGGATCAGGGCGGCGCGCACCCCAACTTCTACACCGACGACACGGACACGCCGGCCATGGCGCCCGCACACGATCCGATCGGTGCCTTGGTCCTGTCCGCCGACACGAGCGCGGTCGACAGCGTGCTCGTCGGGGGCCGGATCGTCAAGCGCGACGGCAGGCTGCTGCACCATGACGTGGCCTCCCTCCTCACCACCCTGGCCGCCTCCGCCGCCCACCTGGCCGGCGACCGGTGAGCGACCCGGCTTCGGCGGCCCGGTGTGTCATTTGACGTTGCTTCCGGTGCGCCGGGCGGTGATGATCGGGCTGTCCCGCCCGCCCGCAAAGCTCCGGGAAGGAGTTCCGTGGGAACATCCGGGGTTCTGGCACGTCGATGGGAGCATCCGTCCGAACGAAGCTTTTGGCAATCCCTCGTGGAAGCCGAACGCGAGGCGTGCTCCCGCCTCGCGGGGGAGCAGGTGTTCCGCTCGGGTGCGGTCCTGTGCCGGGAGGGTGAGGCGTCCACGCACGTCATCATCGTCCGGTCCGGCTGGATCAAGGTGGCGGTGCACCTGGACGGCAGGGAGCAGATCGTCACGGTCCGCGGCACCGGCGACGTGGTGGGGGAGCGGGCCGCCCTGACGCGACGTTCGCGGTCGGCGACCGTCACCGCGCTCGGGGACGTCGCGGGGCTGGTGGTGCCGGCAGGGGAGTTCCGTGCCCTGCTGGAAGAGCACCCACGGATACTCGAGGTCCTCGAACGGCAGGATCGCGAGCGGCTGGTCGAGGATGACAAGCATCTGTTCCGACGCGACGCGACGGCGGTGGAGTACCGGCTGGCCTATCTGCTGCGTGAGCTCGCGTTCCGGCGCGGTGAGCGGACACCCGCCGGAACGACGACGCTGACCTTGCCCATCTCCCGCGTCGAGGTGGCCCACTGGGTCGATGCCGATGCCACTGAGGTCGACCGGGCGCTCGACGGCTGGCGACGGAGCGGCGTCGTCCGTACGGCCCGGCGGAGCCTCACCGTCGTGGACGCGGGAAGACTCGAGGAACCGAGCCGGCGGCGGCCTGAGACGGCTCCGTGGTCGTCGCTGAACTGCTCGATCTTTTTCACGGATGTGGTCGGCTTCAGTGCGGCCTGCCGGAACGAGGGCGACCGCCAGGAAGTCCGGGGCGCGCTCTACGAGATCCTGCGGCAGGCGTTCGAGGAGTCCGGTGTGTCCTGGACCGAGTGCTATCACGAGGATCGCGGCGACGGCGTACTGACGGTGATCCCGCCGACCATACCGACTCGCGCCGTGGCGGACCCGTTGCTGGCCCTGCTGACCGCCGGTTTGCGGCGGCACAACCGGCGGTCGAGTGCCGCGGTGCGCATTCAGCTGCGGGCGGCCCTGCACGTGGGTCCTGTCTACCGCGATCGGGAGGGACTGAACGGGGACGCCATCATCCACACCGCGCGGATGCTGGACGCGCCGTTGCTGCGCGAGGCGATGAAGACCTCCGATGCCGACCTGGCGTTCATGTCCTCCGACCATGTCTTCCAGACCGTGATCCGGCAGGGGCCGGGACTCGTGGATCCGGAGACCTTCCAGCGTGTGGACTTCCGGCTGAAGGAGTCGCAGATCGCGGCCTGGATGCACCTGTCCGGAACACCCGTGCACAAGATGCCCTCGGCGGCGGAAACCGTACCGCCTGCCCCGGATGCGCGGCCGGCGGCGCAGGCCACGGGGGTGGAACGGGGCGCGATGTCGGCGCCGGCACCCCCCGCCCGACAGGTGACCGGCTTCTTCTTCAACGATGCCGTCTGGGTCGGCGGCGACCTCGTCCACGGCGACAAGATCATCAACTCCCCCTGAGCATTCCACAGCCGGCCCCTCCGCGCCGATCGTT
>JAOPYK010000169.1 GCA_025964695.1 Streptosporangiaceae bacterium
GCCGGAAGATCACGCCAGGTATCAAGGCCGGTCATACCGGTGTTCGTGCTCACGAGGTCCCATCGTATTGGCTGTCACCCGGGTATCCCAACGAACCCCGGGTCTGATCTGCGGCTACGCCGCCACCGGTCGGTGATCTGCCGCACCCGGTCGTGGAGGGTGTTGCACTGTACGAAATTGAGTTCCGTACAACGCAATGGCGAGGTATGGTCTCGCATGGCCGCCGCCCGGCGCGTTGAACGTGCTCCCCCTATTGATCTCCGGGCTCCGCGGCCTCGCACGCATCCGCGAGGTGCTGCGGGTGACCGGAAAAAGACGCCGAACTTCACTCTCTCCTGTCAGCTTGCTCAGAAATCTTGCTCAGAATATGGAGGCACCGATTGTGGCGCGGATATGGGACGAGTTCCTCACCGAACGTGACAAGGCTCACTTGGCGGCCGCCGAGCCCCGCAAGCCCGTCGGCTTCGGGAGTCGACCCGCGATATTGATGATCGACAACTATGCCGGGGTGTTCTCCGAGCCCGGCATTCCGTTTCTCGAGGCGGTCAAGCAGAACCGCAGCGCGATGGGCGACGACGCCAATATCGCGGCCGCTCACATCGCCCGGCTGCTTCAGCACTCCCGGGCCGCCGGAATCCCGGTCATCCACATCACCGGAATGCATGGCAACAACATGCCCAGCTTGCACGACATGGTGCACGCCGGTGAACGCCGCGGGCAGCTGTTCGCGGAGAAGCCCGGAGCTGCCGAGAAGTTCGCCATCGTGCCGCTGTGCGCGCCGATCGAGGGCGAGGTCGTCCTGCAGAAGAGCGCACCGAGCGCGTTCTGGGGCACCCCGCTGCCGGCGCTGCTGAACTACCTCGGGGTGGACACCCTGATCGTGGGCGGGGAGAGCGTCTCCGGCTGCGTACGGGCCAGCGTCATCGAGGCGGCGTCCTACCGTTACCGCGTGATCATCGCCGAGGAGTGCGCGTACGACCGGCACCAGGCCTGCCGCGCGATCAACCTGTTCGACATGCACCAGAAGTACAGCGACGTGCTCCCGCTGGACGAGGTCGTTGAATGGGTCGACGCGTACGGGGAGAGCAGGGTGGCGGCCTGCCTCGATTCTTCACAGGGGTAGCCCTCGTCCGTGAACCCTGTTCATGATCGTGGGTTCCCTGCCGTCTCCAGTGGAGGTTGCCGGCAACCGTCGGCTCCCTTCTTCACCGATGACTTTCCGGCATCGCGGATCAGTCATCCCTGCGAAAGAGGCACAATGTCACCGCGTGCAACGAGTAACCCCGTAGCCAAGACCCATCCGACTGATGGTCATGACTCGTCGTCGGCCGGACTGCCAACGGCTCGCCGATCGACGTCGCCCTACCTGCGCAACGTCGTCCACGATGGCGTGATGCACGTCAGCGGACAACTGCCCTACGACGGCGACGCGATCACGGTGACCGGGGCGGTGGGCCGCGAGGTCACAGTCGAGCAGGCGAAGGACGCCGCCCGGTTGTGCGCGTTGAACGTGCTCGCCGTCGTGAGCGCCGAACTGGGCGACCTGGCACGCATCCGCCAGGTGCTGCGGGTGACCGGATACGTGGCATGCGAGCCGGGCTTCGGTGGCCAGCCACAGATCATGGACGCAGCCAGCGCAGTCTTCCTGGAATGGCTCGGCGAGCGGGGCCGGCACGCACGAACCGCGCTCGGTGTCGCCGCTCTTCCCCGTAACGCACCGGTTGAGATCGACGTGACGCTCGCGGTCGACACCGGGTTGGATCAGTAGCCGCCGACCGCCGCCGAGTCCGATCGCGGATCTGCGGCTCCCGCGAGCCGCGTCCCGTCTGAGACGATCAGTTGCGCGTGGCCGAACGAATGGGCGAACGGCGGCTCCGTCCGCACCTCGTGGCCGCGTGAGCGCAATCCATGCGCCCAGTCGGCCGGTGCCTGGCCTTCGACGGCGACCCGCACCCGACCCTGGAATCCCCACGTGTCGAAAGACGTCTCGTCGCCGGCACCACGCAGCACCCAGCGCCCGGCCGCGAGCGCTGCGGCCGGGTCCTGCCCGCCGACGAGAAGCCGCGCGATCAACTGAAGCACGATCTGCGGTTGCGAGTCACCGCCGCGGGATCCGAGTACGGCGCGGAACTCCCCCGCCTCGTCGGTGATCAAGGCCGGAGCCAGGGTGTGGGCGGGCCTGCGTCCGGCCCGGTATTCACCTGGATGCCCGGGGACCAGGCTGAACCCGATGCCACGGTTATGCAGCCAGATCCCGGTCGCGCCCGCCACCAGGCCGGAGCCGAAGCTCATGCAGTTGGACTGGATCAACGAGACCACCGTCCCGTCGGCGTCGACCACGCACAGGTAGGTGGTGCCGCCGCGGCGGTATGAGTCGGATAGGTCGGCGACCCGGTCGGGGTCGATGCCGGCGCGCCGCGGGCCGAGCCGGACCGGATCGATCAGTCGCGCGCCGTCGGAACCGTCGAAGAGCATCTCCGGACGATCATGTGCGGCCTGGCGCATCGCCTCGATCAGCAGGTGTGCCCACCGCGGGTCCTCGGGATCGGGGCCAAGCCCGGCCTGCTCGGCGAGCCATGCCGCGCCGAGGGTGAGGTATCCCTGGCTCGGTGGTGCCGGCGTCCACAACCGTGCGCCCCAGACGCCGAGCGAGAGCGGCGCAGTCCACTCGGCCTGATCGGTGCGCAGGTCGTCCTCGGTGAACAACCCATTGCCCAGCTCCAGCAGACCGGATCCGAACTCACCCTCGTAGAAGCCGCTACGGCCATGCTCGCCGATCGCGGCCAGGACCCGCGCGGCACCGGGCCGGCGTATGAGCTGCCCGGCACGCAGCCGGCTCCCGGTGATCATCGCGGCCGCGTCCGGCGACCGTACGGCGCGCCGGGTCACCGCCTCGGCCAGGTAGCCGGACGCGGTGAACCCGTCGGCTGCGTAGCGGCCGGCCGGCGCGAGCAGCTCCGCCAGCTCAAGACGCGCGTATCGGCGGTGCAGTGCGAGCCAGCCGTCCACACAGCCCGGCACCGTCACGCTGCGCACGTCGCCGTCGCGCGGCATGTGCAGCTGCCCCTGCGCGCGAAGCTCCTCAGCGCTGGCCCCGGAACCGGCGCGTCCGGCCGCGATCACCACCTCGGGCGCTTCGCCGCGGTGCTGCACGATCGCGAACAGGTCACCGCCGAGACCGCACTGGTTCGGCAGGGTGACGGTCAGCACGGCATTGGCGGCAATGGCCGCGTCGATCGCGGACCCGCCCCGGCGGAGCATGGCCACGCCGGCCTCCGTGGCGAGTGCGTCGACGGTACTGACCATGGCCGTAGGGGCATATGACGTATGGGCCGGGACCAGCGGCGGCGCGGTGGTCACAAGTGGCCGAACCGCTCGAGCGCCGCGAGCAGCGGCATGCCGTCCCGGATCGCGGCTCGGGAGGCCTCCTCGGTGCCCGCCCATTCGGTCACCTTGTCCCGCACGCGCTGCAGCTCACCGGAGGGGATCACGATGACGCCGTCCTCGTCGGCGACCACGATGTCTCCGGGCGCCACGGTGACCCACTCCTGCAGGCCACCCCGGACCTGCACCGGGACCTGGTGGGCGGTCACCTTCCACCGCCCGATCGCCTGTGCCGGCGTCCGGTAGCGGGCGAGGACCGGCAGCCCGAGTTCGCTCAGGTAGCCGACGTCGCGCACGCCGCCGTCCACCACCACGCCGGCACAGCCCCGGGCGTTCATCGCCTCGGCGAGCAGGTCGCCGAAGCAGCAGACGCCGTGGATGTCGGTGCCGGCCCACACGGGCACCACGCCCGGCGACATCCCATCAATCGCGGCGAGCTTCGCCCTGTCACCGGTCTCGGCGGTGGTGACCGAACAACCCACGATGGTGTAGGCCGGACCGGCGAAGCGGGGGGGTGCGGCGATCGGCCCGATCGTGTCGACCAGCACCGGGGGCAGCATTTCGAAGCTGTCGAACACGTCGGCGATCACAGCCGTACCTGCCTTGAGCAGCAGTTCCATTCTTGTCACCTGTCTCGGGCGAACGGGGTACACCCAGATCTCTGGGGCGGGACTCGGATCGACGCAGCGGAACGTCGTTGGTCGATCGCACGTTATTGCACTGTATGAAATGACCGTTCATAGGATGCAATGCGAGTGAGAGACTACACGAGGCGGCGCCGACCTGGCTCCCGAGCTCACGACGCATCTCGAATTGCACATCCATGGGGGTAATCTCGTGACAGCGTTTAGGTGGAGGCCGGCACGCGGCCCGGATGCAGAAAGTGGTGCGTGACCGTGGTTCAGCGGCAGACCGAAGAGGCCTCACCCGCCGAACGGCAGGGTGGCGTCCGGGCGGTCACGCGGGCCCTGGACCTGCTCATCGAACTGAGTAGCTGGGAGCGTCCGGTGGGGCTCACCGAGCTCGCCCGCCGGGTCGACCTTCACCCGACCACCGCCCTTCGGCTGCTCGAGTCGCTGCGTTCGCGCCGCTTCGTCCACCAGACGGCCGACCGGTCCTACGTCCTGGGCAGTCAGACCTTCGAGGTGGGCAGCGCGTTTCTGCGCAACGTGTCGGTCTGGTCGCAGGCCAACCAGCTCGCTGACCAGCTGGCCACGTCGACCGGCGAGACCGCGAGCGTCGGCGTGCTCGACGGCGGTCAGATCCTTTACATCGCGATATCGCGTGGCCAGCAGGACGTGGGGATCGCGTCCGCACCTGGAACCAGGCATCCGGCTTACTGCACCTCGCTCGGCAAGGCGATCATGGCCGAACTGCCGGCGGAGTCGGTGGCGCGGATATTGCGCGACGACCCTCCCGTTCGGCTCACCCCCAAGACCCTGGTCGACATGGATTCCATGTGGCGGGAACTGGCGCTGGTCCGCAAGCGCGGCTACGCGGTCGACAACGAGGAGCGGACGCCGGGCGTGCTCTGCGTCGGTGCCGCCATCCGCGACCACGCGGGCAAGCCGGTCGGCGCGTTGTCGATCTCCGGCCCGGCGACACGGATGCGCGACAAGGGGATCGCCGAACTCGGACGGTCCGTCGTGGTCTCGGCGCAGGCGTTCTCCACCTAGCCCCTCGATCTCTCGAGATCTTGATCGGCTGGTTCGAGCTTTGGGCCGGCCGGTGTTTCCTCGTGGGGGTCAGCGTGGTGGCCAGGCCGTCACGACGGGTGGGCGGGGTGTCGTTCCCACCGCCCGGCTGCTCCATCGAGGGCGGGTATCCGCATGCAATGCCTCGCCATGAAAGACGGTCCCGCCCCGACCGCGGACACCTGCGTCTTGAGCCAACGACCGATGGCCTTCACGTGGAAGTGCCGAGGATAAGTTTCCGAAGCGTCCACGAAATAGGGCTGTATCAATCCTGAAACAATTACTGCCCACCATTGCACTATACGAAATGGGATTCCGTAGAACGCAATGACAGAGTATGGTCTCGCGTACTGGCAGCGTCGCCGATGACCTGGTCGCGCTGCAGACCAGGAACCGTTCGCCCTCTTCCTCACCGATGCCTCCGGGCATCGCGGATCAGTCATCCCTGCAAAGGAGGCACGATGTCGCGGCGTGCAACGAACAAGCCCGTGATCAAGATCCTTTCCGGCGCACTGTGTGTGGCCATGGGCGTCACCGGTTGCTCGAGCAGTTCGCAGACGAGCGCGGGCGCGTCCAGCCGCGGTACCTTCGCGCGGAGCATGAGCGCGGCGTGCGATGCAGGGACCAAGGAAGGCTCGCTGAACTACTGGTCGGCCACCGATGCCGGCGACTTCGCCAAGGAAATCGCGCCGTTCGAGGCCGAGCATCCCGGGATCAAGGTGAACTTCACCTCGGTGGTGCCCACCGACGCGACTCAGAAAGTCATCACCGAGATCCAGGCCCACCACTCCCTGGATGTGGACGCGACCTCGACCGACCTCGCATCCGCCCAGCCGCTGTTCGACCAGAAGCTCGTCATGAACGTGGACTGGTCGGCACTCGGGGTGCCGAAGAACCTGCTGCGGACCTACGGCGGCGTAGGCACGTACCGCACCCTGCGCGACTTCCTGGGAATCGGCTACAACCCGAAGGTCGTAGCCAAGGCGGACCTGCCGACTACCTGGGATCAGCTGATCAACTCCAAGTACTCCGGACGGGTGGTCGTCGACCCACGCGGGGTGTACCTCAGCGGGCTGGCGATCGCCTGGGGCCAGTCCAAGACGATGACCTGGCTGAACAACCTGATCAAGACAGCGAAGCCGCAGTCGGTAAAGGGAGCGACGGCCAGCATCCAGAAGGTCATCAGCGGTGAGGCCCTGTTCACCACCAGTGCGCCGGCCTCGGCGATCGCTCAGCAGAAGGCGACTGGAGCCCCCATCGACATCGCCTACCTCGACTCCGTCGCGTCGCAGGACAAGTACGGGGTCGTGTTGGCGAAGGCGCAACATCCGAACGCGGCGGCATGCTTCCTCGGCTGGTTCGGCAGTTCCGAAGGTCAGGCCCAGCAGCTGAAGGTTGAGTCCAAGGGCAATGCCGACCAGCTGACCTCCATGGCGCCAGGCGCGAAGCTGTCGGTCAGCACCACCCCGGACGACCAGCTTGTTCTGGGCAAGGTTTCGCCGGAGATCAGCAAGGCGCTGTCCAACTAGAGGACGAGTGGCTGCCGAAGTGCCACAGCTGCGGTCGGCAGCCGCTCGAATCCCGACCACCTCGGAAGGATCGCGATGAGTGCTATCAAGATCGACCAGCTCTGCCACACCTATGCCACGAAGAACAAGACCGTGACGGCGGTTGACGATGTGTCCCTGGACATCGGCGATAACGAGTTCTTCACCCTGCTCGGGCCCAGCGGGTGCGGCAAGACGACCACGCTGCGGTGCATCGCCGGCCTGGAGCAGCCGACATCCGGATCGATCGAGTTGGGCGGTGCGGTGGTGGTGTCCGACCGCGTCCTCGTGCCGACGCACCGACGCGACATCGGGATGGTCTTCCAGGACTACGCGGTCTGGCCGCACATGTCGGTCTTCGACAACGTCGCCTTCCCACTGCGGATAGGCCGTAAGTTGCGCCGCGCCCAGATCGCCGAGCGGGTGGATCAGGCGCTCGTTCTGGTGAACATGTGCCAGTACATCGACCGCCGCGCGACTCAGCTGTCTGGCGGGCAGCAACAGCGACTGTCTCTTGCGCGCGCTCTGGTGCGCCAGCCCAAGGTGCTGCTGCTGGATGAGCCGTTGTCGAACCTGGACGCCAAGCTGCGCGAGCAGATGCGCAGCGAGCTGAGGCTGATCCAGCAGCGGGTCGGGATCACCACCGTCTTCGTGACGCACGACCAGGTGGAGGCGCTGTCGCTGTCGACCCGTATCGCGGTGATGAGCGGCGGCCGCGTCGTCCAGGAGGGCAGCCCGCGCGAGATCTACCTGGAGCCCAACAGCGAGTTCGTGGCCGACTTCGTCGGCGCGACATCCTTCGTCGCCGGGCGGGTGCTGACCTCGAGCCCAGTGGCGCTCACCCTTGAGACCGAGCTCGGCATCTTCAGCTGCCGTCCCCAGCCCGACGTCCGCACGGGCGCGTCCGCCATCGTCGCGCTTCGCCCGGAGTCCTTGGTCGTCACGGACAAGCCCACGCAGGGCGACAACTGCTTCCCCGGCGAGGTGGAACTGAGCCTGTTCGTCGGCGACGGCGTCGACTACCGGATCGGAGCCGGTGGTCAGTCCGTGCGCGCGCGAGGAAGCGCGCGCACCCAGTTCGACACCGGAGACACGGTTTACGTCACTGCGGCCGCCCACGACTGCGTGGTGCTGCTCACCGACGCCGTCGGGGACGAGGCGGCCACGGACGCGACTGACGTGGAGAACGACCAATGACCGACCTGAGCCTCCGCCCGTCACAGGCACCGCCGGCGCAACCCGGGCCCGTCCGGCGCCGTCGCTGGCGGCGCCCCAGCGTGCACGGCGTAGTCAACGTGATCACAGTGCTGGTGCTGGTGTACCTCGTCATCGGCCCCATCCTGATGCTGCTGTTGGCCAGCTTCCAGGACACCACCGCAGGCGTGACGATCCGGCCGCCCTTCCCGTGGAGCCTGATCAACTTCACCGGCGTGTTGGGCGATGCAAAGACCTATCAGGTGCTCGGCACCACGCTGATCTTCGCTGCCGCCTGCCTGCTCTTCGCGTTCGTGGTGAGCATCGTTTTCGCGTGGCTGGTCGAGCGCACCGACCTGCCGGCGCGCGGGCTCATCTACGTGCTGGTGGTCGCTCCGACGGGCATGCCCGGCCTCATCTCCGCGATCGCGTGGGGGTTGCTGCTCAACCCGACCAACGGCTACCTGAACGTCGCCCTGCACAACACGTTCGGCCTGCACGGACACGGCCCGCTGAACGCGTACTCGCTGCCAGCGATGATCTTCGTCCAGGGGCTTGCACTCGTTCCGCTCACCTTCCTGTTGATCACTGCGTCGCTGCGGAACATGAGCGCGAGCCTGGAGGATGCCGCACGCACATCCGGGGCCGGCCCTTGGACCATCCTTCGCAAGGTCAGCCTCCCCTTGCTCCGGCCGGTCCTGATCGGCGCAGGGATCTACCAGTTCGTCACGGTGATCGAGGCGGTCGACATCCCGCTTGTGCTGGGCCTGCCCGGCCATGTCACAGTGTTCAGCACGCAGGTCTACCGGGTCACGCATCCGGCCTTCGGCCTGCCCGACTACGGCGCGTCCAGCACCTACGGCATCCTGCTGCTCGCGCTGGCGGTGGCGCCGCTGCTCATCTACAACCGGACCGTCCGCCGCGCCCAGGACTTTGCGACCGTGACCGGCAAGGCCTTCCGGCCTAGGCGGCAACGCCTCGGCCGGTGGCGGTGGGTCGCGTTCGGGGGGAGCCTGCTGTACGCCGTCGTCTCGTTCATCCTTCCTTTGTTCGTCCTGCTGTATGCCAGCCTCCAGCCGTACCTCGGTCCGATCAGCTGGGCCAGCCTGCGGCACATGACCCTGGCCGGCTACCGCAAGACGCTCTCGTCGGGTCTGTTCGGGTCCAGCCTCGAGCACACCCTCATCATGGGGCTCGCGGCCTCGCTCGCGGCGATGGTGCTCTCGGTGCTGCTCTCATGGATCATCGTCCGGTCGAAGTCGCGGTTCGCCTGGATGGCGGACACGCTGGCCTTCATCCCCCACGCCATCCCCGGTGTCGTGATCGCCCTCGCCGTCATGCTGATCTACCTGATGTTGCCGGTGCCGCTCTACGGCACCGTCTGGATCATCGTGGTGGCGATGGCGACGCAGTACATCAGCCTGGCAACGCGGCTCACGACGGGCGGTATCGCTCAGATCCAGCAGGGTCTCGAAGAGGCAGCCCGGGCAAGCGGTGCACGGCCGTGGCAGGTCTGGTGGCACGTGCTGCTGCCACTGCTGCGCCCCGTCCTGCTCAACGGATTCCTGCTCGTTTTCCTGGCATCGATCAAGAACCTCACCCTTCCGCTGATGCTGCAGTCCTCTGACAACGTGGTCATCTCCACGCTGATCTGGAATCGCTGGGACTACGGGGACGTGACAGGCGCCGCCGTCCTCAGCGTCGTGCTGACCGCGGTCACCGTCACCGCCGCCCTTGTCCTGCGCCGGCTGAGCGGCAGCGGCGAGGAGATCTGAACAGCCCGCACCGCATGCGGCCACCAAGTCGGCCTACGAAATCGCGACCTGTACGCGGCCGCGGGCATGAGCCTGACTGCCGGCCTCACGAACACCTCGGGTCTGCGAGCCACCAGCACCTCCAAGGCGGAGTGCTGGAACAGACCGGCGACTCAGCCGCAGCGATCAGTTACCCGAGCGATATTGCGTGACACGCCACTAGTAAAAGGCTCTCATTGTGCTCTTATTTAACGCTTAAACAGTCCTTAATTGGTTTTGAACATCGTTTCATGATCCGCCAGAACTGGAGGTATATCGTCCTATTGTCCGAGAGGCCATGAAAAGAAAGAGGAGTATCAATGAGTCTTCGTCGTCGAGTAATGGCTACGGCCGCAGCGGCCGCGTTCGCCGCGGGTGGCATGCTTGCCATGAGTGGCGCGGCCAACGCCGCCGTCGGCACCTCGCATACCTCGCCCGCGTCACACCGTCCTGCCGCGCGGACCTATAGCTACAAGGTCGTCGGCATTAGGAAGGGCCACTACCTCGCCGTTCGGTCTGGCGCGGACTCGCACGCCCGAATCATCGGTTCCCTCAAGGGGGGCGCGACGACCACGGGCACCGGCAAGAGCAGCCACGGTTACCTCCAGGTCACGGCCGCCAACGGCAATACCGGCTGGGCCCTCGCGAGCAACCTCCAGAAAAGCTGAAGGGTGCCTGGGCGAGACCTCGACCTCGCCCCGGCCGACGACGAGACGGCTCGCGTTCCGGGCCCTGCTGTTCGGCCCTGCGGGCCCCCTCGTCTGACCGCCCGGCCGAAGGCCCTCGCCCCTCCCCGGGCGAGGGCCTTTGTCGAAGAACTTTGCCATGGCACCGACCGGCCCGACCCGCCGCGCATGGCGAGGTGTCGGTGGCCGTCGCGCCCGCCTGAAGTGCCAGAGTCGCTGACATCCAGCGCGCTGCCGCCTCCCAGTCGCAAGTGGGACGCAACCGACCGATTACTGACCAGCGGAGGCTATCTGTATTGGCAGACGACGTCGACGAGGGCGGGACGACCTGTGCTGAGCACGTGCTCAGCGGCCTTTCGCACCTCGATCTCGACCTGCGACGGGTCGACGACGGGACCAGCGGCGTACCACCCAAAACCCTGCGCGATGGCCGCGAAATCTGGCGCAGGCTCGTCGATCGCCATGCCGATGTGCGCACGGTCGACCGGGGTGCCCCGCTGACCCGCCACCTTCTCCTGGTGCTCCCAGTCGTTGTAGTAAGCGCGGTTGTTGAACATCACAACGAGCATGGGCAGTTCGTAGCGGCTGGCGACCCACAGCGCTCCGACGTCGAACATCAAGTCGCCGTCGGGCTGAATGTCGACAACGAGCCGACCAGTGCCCTTGTGCGCGAGCGCCACACCGAGGGAGATACCGATCTGCGTTGCCGTGCCGAGCTGGCGACCAGGGTGGCGGTACGGCTGGTCGAAGTCCCACAGGCGATAGGCCCACTCGGACGCCGAGCCCGCAGTCAGCACCCAGTCGTGCTCCTGCGCGACCTCCCAGACTGCCGCGGCCAATTTCGCGGTGGAGACAGGTTCCTCGTCGGCCTTAGCATGAGCGCGCTCAGCCCACTTCGTGAACAGGGCGTCGTGGCGAGTACGCAGATCGTCACGCCAGGCCTGCCGGGTGCCGGAGCGAGCCGGCGACTCCTCGGAGAGCAGGCGCCGGCACTCCTCGATGAGGAGAGGCAATGCCACCGAGCTGTCCGCGACAACCTGGCAGTCCGCCGGGATCAACTGCGAATAGTCCTCGCTCCAGGACGAGATGCCGACGTCGGCGAAACCGAGGTCGAGCACGCGGCAGTCCGGACGCAGCCGCGAGACCGACTGTCGAGCGATGCCATCGGTGGACTGCGTCGACTTGGCCATGTCCTTGACGTCGACGAACAGGACGCAGTCGCTGTCTTCGATGGCGTCGGTGTCGGTCACGGCGAGTGGGTGACGGTTCGGGAAGTTCAGGCGATACCTCGTGTCGATGGCTCCAACACCAACGAGCTCAGCCAATGTCACCAGGTGGCCGAAGGAGTCGTGGTCGCGGCCGGGGTAGCCAAGGACCATGACCGGCCGCTCGGCTGTGCAGAGGATCTCGGCGAGCCGGCGCAGCTCGGCTGGGTCGGGGCCCATGGGCGCCGGCGCGAGCGCCCTGCGTGCCACCTCATGTACGGGCACGGGCGCGTCGACGCGATCCTCCTGCAGACCCGCGTCCAAAGCGATGTACACAGGGCCCTGCGGCGCCGTCGTCGCAATGCGGTGAGCCCGGGCGAGGATGTCGGGCACACTGACCAGGGAACGCGGTTCGTGCTCCCACTTGGTGTAGTTCCGTACCGCTTCGCCCTGCACGTTCGCCGAGTGGATCCAGTCGAACCAGGGCCGACGACGCTCGTGCGCCGCCGGGCCAGAACCGCCGAGGACGAGCACCGGGACCCGGTCGATGTAGGCGTAGTAGATGCCCATCGTGCCCTGGAGCAGCCCGACGAGGTCATGCAGGATCACGGCCATCGGTTTGCCGGTCGCCTTCGCGTAGCCGTGCGCGAGGCCGACCGCGATCTTCTCGTGGGGGCACTCGATCATCGGCATGCCGTCGCCGCCGTAATTGACGAGCGAGTCGTGCAGCCCGCGGAAGGTGGCACCTGGGTTGAGCGCTATGAACGGCAGGTCCAGCTCCCGCAGGACGTCGACCATGACGTCCGAACCCCACACGGGCTCGTTGTACGGCGCGTGATTAGGCACCGGAGCACCCCGTTCTGATGGCCGAAACCAGTAGTGGACTCAATCTCGTCAGCCCGAGCCTCACAGACGACTTCACTGACGGAGGCTTACTGTCGGTGCTGGACCCATGGCCAGAAGCACGCTCTTCTCGTGCGTGTAGGTCTGAAGCTCGTCCATCGCTCGCTCTTTGCCGATGCCGCTCTGCTTGTAGCCTCCGAAGGGTGTGAGCGCAGGTCGCCGGTTGTGGTCGTTGATCCACACGAGCCCCGCTTGCAGCCGTCGGGCGGTCCGATGGGCAGTGTCGAGATCCTTGGTCCACACGCTCGCTGTGAGCCCATAAATGACGTCGTTGGCGAGCCTGATGACCTCTTCCTCGTCGTCCCACCGGAACAGGCACGTCACAGGCCCGAAGATCTCCTCCTGAACCAGAGCCGAGTCGTGGCTGGCCTGCTCGAAGACGGTCGGCTGGATATAAAGACCGTCCCGAAGGTCCTCACGGTCCACCGCTGATCCGCCTGTCAGTAGCTTGGCCCCCTCGTCCACGGCCTCCTCGATGAAGCGCAGAACGCGGTTGTACTGCAGCCGCGACACGATCGATCCCATATCCGCCTCCTCGTCCCACGGCAGACTCGGGTAGAGGGCCTCGACCCGAGCGACGAGTCGGTCGCGGAACTCGTCGTAGAGGTCCGCGTGGACGAAGATGCGCGTCGATGAGCCGCAGGACTGGCCCTGGTGAACGAAATTCATCCCGATCACCGCGCCTTCCACAGCACGCTCGAGGTCTGCATCGGGGTAGACGATGAAGGGGTTCTTGCCACCCATTTCCAGTGTTACCGGCTTCACGGTGTCCGCGCCTCCGGCGAGGACCAGGCGACCGGTCTGCACGCTGCCCTTGAAATGGACCTTGTCGACCTTCGGGTGGCGGACGAGAGGTGCGCCCGCTCCAGCGCCAGAGCCGGTCACGATGTTGAGCACTCCCGGCGGCAGGAGGTCTTCGGCGGCCTTGCCAACTTCCAGCGTGCTCAGGGAGGTGAACTCGGACGGCTTGAACACCAGGGTATTCCCGGCCGCGAGGACAGACCCGACGACCTGCGCGGCGAACATAAAGGGATGGTTGAACGGCATCATGACGCCGACCACTCCCCAGGGCTCGCGCACGGTGTAGTTGAACGAGTTCGAATCCAGCGGAATCGTCCGGCCGCCAATTGTGGGGATCAGCCCCGCATAGGTGCGCATCATGTTCACGCCCGCAGCGACATCAGCGCGCATCTTGCGCAGCGTGCTGCCGTTGTCCACGACGTCGATCATGGCAAGACGGTCACGGTCGCGTTCCAGCCTGTCGGCGAGCTCGAAGAGCACGTCCGCGCGCTGCTTGGGCGACGCGTCGCTCCATGTCGAGGTAAAGGCTTCGGACGCCGCGCGAACGGCGGAATCCACATCCGCGGGGCCTGCTGACGGAAGGGTGGCGATCAACTCACCGGTCGCGGGGCACCAGGTGTCCAGGGTCTCGCCTTCGGTCGCCTGCACCCATTCGCCACCGATGAGCATGGCGTCGGGCGCGCGGCGGTCCAATTCGGGGTGTCGGGTTGTCATGGTCGACTCTCGTCCTCTGGTCGTGCAAGAAGCGGCAGAACTCCTTCTGCCTGATGTCCAGACTTACGCAACCAACTGCGGTGGCGTAACGACTTCTCAGTCATTCCCTCTTCACACATCAGGCAGAAGGGGTCACGGTGCGAGGATCTTACTGATCTCCTCAGTTGCCTTCGTCACTACGGCCTGATCGGCGGGCTTGACGACAAACGCGAGGTTGGCGGTCGACGGCACGCTGCCCGGGACGTCGGTATTTGCTTTGTACTCGTACTTCAGCTGCTGGGCCTGCCCTTCAGCGCTGCCCCACCATGAAAGGAAGCAAGCGGCGGCATTAGGATGCTGCGCTCCCTTCAGGAGTACGCCATATTTGTCTTGCGAGGAGACCACGTCCAAATAATGTATGGCTACCGGAGCGCCGGCCTTCTGCTGGTCGATGACGGCCGAAGCGGTCGCACTCGTCGTAAGAAGCGCCTCCCCGCTCACGACCTTCGCGATACTGTCCGTCGTCCCATTGATCACTAGAGGTTTGTCGGTATCACGAAACTTGTTGAACCATGTCATGGTCTTGGACTCGCCCCATGCCGCCGCGAGTACGCCGAGATAGATTCCCCGTGGGTCCACAACGACTTTGCTCTTCCATTTCGGGTCTACGAGCTCGTCCCATGTGCGCGGCAGCGCGGACACTTGCGACAGTTTCGGGTTATAGGCCACACCTATCGCATCCCGGAAGACCCGGAAGGTTCCTACGCCATTGTGGTTCAGTATCAGATTCTGGGATATGCCGAGTTTTTGATAGTCGACATCATGCACCAACTTCTGATCGAACAGTGGGGCAGCCGATGCCAGGTCCGTCGTTGTCGCGTCGACACTCAAGGCATGACGGGCCTGAACCTCGGTTATGACGCGTTGAGTCGCATCCGACGGTTTCATCGAAGTGTACTTGACCTTGATTTGCGGGTGCACCTTTGTGAATGATGCAGCTTCCTTTGCGAAAACTTCTGGATCCGTCCTGGAGAGGTAGTTGACAGATCCTTCCTTATTTCCTGCATCGCAGGCGGCCTGTGCAGTCAAGGACAGGCGGTCAGTTGATGACGTTGCCTTCGCTCCCGAACCGCTTCCACATCCCGTGATGAGCAACGCCGTGCTCGCCGCGCATGAAAATGCCCCGACCCATCGATTGCGTGTTCCGAACGCGGACATCGAGCCTCCACTGCGTGAATGAAGCGGGTTAGAAAACCGGCACGCCGTCGGAATTGGAGAGTCTCTTCCAACTCTCGCGAGGGACACCGTTGTCGGATGATGAAACTACATGCCTGCTGCGCTGTACGCAACTGCTTTTCGTCTGGTGCAATGGCTGGAGTGGGCTGGATAAGGAGGTCGCCGACGGACGGGGACATCGCGGCAGAGCGCCGGCGCGGCGTGTTACCTTGCGGTAATGGGCGCGACGCACTCACGAAACAATGCCGAGCGTTCATTGCACCAGCCGCAACGGCTTTTCATAGAATGCAAACGGGTTATATGGTTCGTCTCACCGGCGGTGTTGCTGAGGTCGCCGTCACCGCCGCTGTCGTCCTGCGCCGGCTGAGCAGCGGCGCGGAGACGTGACAGCCCGCACCAACCAGGGATCGGAGAAGTCATGGCAGTGAGCCCGGCAGAGATCGCGGCTCGGCACGAGCGGCTGCGGCGCGGTATGGAGGCAGCGCAGCTGGACGCCGTGCTCGTCGGCGAGAAGTACAACTACTGGTACCTGAGCGGACATCAGACCCGCGAGATCGAGAAGGTCATGCGGCCGATGCTCTTCCTCGTTCCGCTCGAGGGTGATCCGGTGGCGGTGGTGTATCGACAGCAGGGCGCGAGCGTGCAGGCCAAGGTGCCGGCGGCCCGTATCTACGGCTATGAAGACGTGCCGTTCGACGTGGGGTTGCTCGAACAGGCGCTGCGTGAGAGCGGGCTCGAGCGTGGACGCGTCGGCATGGAGCTTGGCGAGAACCACCGGCTGGGTATGCCCTACACCGACCTGCGGTCACTGCTGGAAGCACTGCCCGCGATGACGATCGTGGACGCCGGCCCGATCCTCGACGAACTGCGTCTGCACAAGAGCGAGTACGAGATCGCGACACTGCGGGCCGCGGCCGACATGAGCCTGCTGGCCTGGTCCGAGGCGACCAAGCAGTTCCGGTTGGGTGCGAGCGAGGCGGACTTCGCGACCTCGATGGCCGTCGAGCTCTCACGGGTGGGCAGCAACTTCGACGTCGCCGGCCACATCACCACCGCGACCAGCCTCGGTGACCGCACCGCGCCACTGCGCCCCGGCGACACGATCTGGTGCGACTTCGGCGCGAGCCTCGACGGCTACCAGGCCGATGTGGCACGGCGTGCGGTGCTCGGTGAGCCCACGGCCGAACACCTCGCCGTCCAGGAGTGCATCGCGACCCTGCATGCGCGGACACTGCAGGCGGTCCGGCCCGGAGCGCTCGCCAGTGACGTCGCCCGCGCCTGCAGCGAGGCGATGGTCGACGCCGGCCTGCCGCCGCTGAGCGGTCGCAAGCGCATCGGGCACGGGCTCGGCCTCAACGCGGGCGAATCACCGTCACTGAGCCTGCAGGACACCACGGTGCTCGAGCCCGGCGTGGTGATCTGCGTGGAGCCGCGCTACCTGCTCCCGAGCGGCGAGAAGATCCACATCGAGGACGTCGTGGTGGTGACCGAGGACGGATTCGAACCCATCTCGCAGGGCTGCGGAGTCCTGACCGTCCTCGACGTCTGATCACACTTGATTGGAGGCTCCCCATGCAACAGCCGCACTACGTCTCCAGCTCGGTCTGCGAACGGGTGCTGACTCCGGCCCGCGCGGTCGAGCTCGCCGAGCTCGCCCTTTCCTGGGAGGCGCGCGACCGGGTGCATTACCCGTTGCCGCGGGCGCTGCGGATGAGGCCGCCGGATCACGCGCTGCGCTTTCACTCCAAGGCGGTCGCACTGCCCGAGCTCGGTGTGGCCGGATGCCGGATCGTGAGCTATCGAGCCGAGCCAGATGGCACGCGTCCGGGGGCGGAGCTCGCGACCCGGCTCGTCGTGCTCATCGATCTCGAGACCGGGGTGCCGCTGGCCATCGTGGACGAGCACTACAACTACTCCCTGCGTACGGCCGCGAGCGTCGGCGTGGCGGCGCGGCGGCTGGCGAACACGCCCGCACGGCTGGGTGTGATCGGCGCGGGCGTGGTGGCCCGGGCCAGCGTCGCGGTGCTACTGGCAGCCCTACCGGTGGCCGAGGTCGCGCTGTCGTCCCGGACTCAGCAGCGCTGCGCCGAACTGGCCGAACTGGCCCGCTCGCTGACCGACGCAGAGGTGCGGGTGCACGACTCGGCGGAGCGGGTGCTGGACTGCTCCGACCTGATCGTCACGGCCACGACCGCACGCGCGCCCATCGTCCGGGGACCGCTGCGACCCGGTGTGCTGCTCTGTGCCGTGGGGTCGAACGAGCTCGACGCCGCGGCGTACGCCTCGTGCGACCGGTTGATCGTCGACGACTGGGCCCAGACGGAGGAGGCGGCCGATATCGCCGGCCTGCTCACGGCCGGGCATCCGATAAAGGAGCGGCTGGCGGGCGAGCTGTCCGGGCTGGTCGGCGGCAGCGTGCCCGGTCGCAGGCGCCCCGACGAGACGATCATCGTGCGCACCGAAGGACTCGCCTCGCAGGACCTGCTGTTCGCCCACTGGGCGTGGCAGGAAGCAGAACGGCTGGGATTGTGACCGAAATCGCCCACGCAGCGGAGGGACTGGCGTCCCGGGCGGCGCGTGCCGCGGCCGGCCTCGACGTCGCGGCCCTGGACTCAGGGGTGCTGGTCTCCGTCAAGGCTCACCTGCTGGACTGCCTGGGGATGATCCTCGCGGGCGCCGCCGGCGAGCGGGTCGCCCGTGCGCTCGCGGTCACCGGACCGGCGGACGTCCCGTTCGTGCTGAGCCTGGCCTGTGGCGCGCTCGGGCTCGACGACTTCGACGAGGCGACGCGAGCACATCCGGGCGCGGTACTCGTCCCGGCATTGGCAGGGGCGGCGATGGCCGCACGGCATGAGGTCAGCGGCGCCGATCTGGCCGCCGCTCTCGTGGCCGGCTATCAGCTCTTCGGCGGTCTCGGGGAGGTCCTGGACGCGGGCCGCCTGCACCTGCGCGGCCAGCACCCGTCCACCGTCTTGGGCGTGCCGAGTGTGGCGCTGGCGGTCTGCCGCATGCTGCGCTACGACGTCGCGACAACCTCCGACGCGATCGGCATCGGCGCGTCGCTGTCCTGCGGCATCACCGAGTTCGACGAGCGCGAGACGATGCGCGCCGTCCAGACCGCATGGGCGGCCAGTGCCGGGCTGCGGGCCGCCCAGCTCGCCGAGGCGGGATTCCACGCCTCGCCGGCAGCCCTCGAAGCGCCCGGCGGGCTGGTCGGCCGGACCGGTACGTCGGCCGAGGCGCTCGCCACCGCCGAGCTGCTGGCCGGTCCGCCGTGGCACATCGAGCATGTGAGTTTCAAGCCCTACCCGCATTTCAGCGACCTGCACCCGGTCTCGGCCGTTCTGATCGGCATGCTGGGCGATCAGCGGCTGCCGCCGGAACAGGTCGCGGCGATCGGAGTACGGCTGACGCCGATCGCGGCGTCCCGGCTGTTCGACGACTTTCCCCCGCAGAACCCGAAGCAGGCCAAGCGGTCAGCCCGCTTCGCGCTGGCGAGCTGCGTGGTCGCGGCCCATCGGGTGGGCCGGGGCTCAGCACTGCTGGGTGCCTTCTCCGCCGAGCGGCTGGCCGATGTGGAGGTGCTCGACCTCGCGGCACGGACCACGGTCACGGCCGATCTCCCGCCGCAGGGGCCGGCAGGGTCCGTGACCGTCACCCTCACAGACGGGCGCACCTGGTCCGGGGACGCGAGCGGCTATCCCGGCGACGGACGAGACCCGGCCCTGCGGTGGGGCTGGTCCGACGCGGTCGCGCGCTACGGCGACCTCTGCACCGGGGCCGGCTCTGATCCTCAGCTCGACTCGGCGCTGCTCGACATGGTCGACGGCCTCGAGCGTGTCGACGACGTGCGTCCCGCACTACAGCGGCTACGCCGACTGGTACTGCGCTGACCCCGGCTGGTACTGCACGGACCACGTCGGCCCGGACGGAACCTCCGCCGGGCGAACCTTATGACTGGAGTGTAAATGGATCTCGGATTGCACGGCCGCGCGTACATTGTGACGGGCGCAAGTCGCGGGCTCGGCAGGGCCACGGCGCAGGCCCTCGTCGACGATGGGGCGAACGTCATCATCTCCGGCAGGACGGCGCAGCAGGTAGAGCGGGCTGCGACCGAGCTCGGCTCGGGAGCAGTCGGCGTCGTCGCGGACAATGCCGATCCGCAGACGCCGGAGCTACTGGTCGATCGCGCCCGGCAGGAGTTCGGCCGGCTGGACGGCCTGCTGGTCAGCGTCGGCGGGCCGCCCAAGGGCGCGTTCAGCCAGATCGATGACCAGCAGTGGCGGGACTCGTTCGAGACGGTCTTCCTCGGTGCGGTGCGGCTGGTGCGTGCCGCGACGCCGGTGCTCGAGCCGGGAGCAGCGATCGCACTCGTGCTGTCCAGCTCGGTGCGCTCACCGCTTGCGAACCTCACCCTCTCCAACGCCTTCCGCCCGGGGCTGGCGATGCTGGTCAAGCAGCTGGCCGACGAGCTCGGCCCCGGTGGCGTGCGGGCGATGGCTCTGGTGCCGGGCCGGATCTTGACCGAGCGCACTGCCGAGCTGGATGCCGGTGATCCTGATGCCCGGCGGCGGAGCGAGGCTGCGATCCCGCTGCGTCGCCTCGGTGAGCCCGCCGAATTCGGACGGGTAGCCGCCTTCGTGCTCTCACCAGCGGCGTCGTACCTCACCGGGTCGGTGGTCACCGTGGACGGGGGTATGATCCGTGCTCTCTGAGCGGCGGACGACGCCGAACAGGAGTGGGGCCTTCGCGTGTCGCTACGGCTGAGTCCGGTTCCACGGGCCGAAGGACGGCCGTTCTTTCTTTGTCGGGGTGTGCCCTCACAACTCGTCCGCATCGCCAAGTGGGTCTCCTGACGACCAGCGGAAGCCGGACAGAGCCTGTTCCCAAGGCGACGTGACGCCCTCAGTACCTCGCAGGTTCCGTCGGGCCGATCCTTCATGCGACCGACACGTAGAAGCCACCGTGGGGAGGCCCCAATGATCCGCGGTCCCGCTTGACTCCGTGGGCCCCTTCAGAGGGCGGAATAGAGGACCAATACGCATGATCTCGAAGAAGCGAACCCTCACCCTGTCGATCTCGCTCGGCGCCTCGGCCGCTCTGGCGGCCCTGAGCGCGGGCCCGGCCGGCGCCAGCAGCCACATCGACTGGACCTCCGTGCCTGCCAACGCCAAGGTGACCGGCAACTCTGCCGCCAACGTTCTCTCCCCGCAGCTGGCCGAGCACACGGTCGCACAGGGCTCGAACAAGCTTGAGAACCCCTCGGGCGACATTCAGTACTACGGCTATCACGCCGACGGGCCATTCGTGCCCGCCCCGGGCGCCGTGCAGTCCCCGGGTCACAACGTGGAGGCGAGCAAGACCGATCCTGACAAGAACACCTATTTGCGGCTGAGCGGCCTGCACGGCGCCGACCCCAAGTACAACTACGGCACCCACTTCCTCTACCAAGGGCATGAGATGGGCCCGGGCGGCTACATCACCAGGATCAACCTGGACGCTGACGCCGCCCACCGGGTGACGCTGCTGGCCACCAAGACGGCCGACGGCAAGGCCCTCCCGAACATCGACGGCTCGACCTGGGACCCCTTCGCCAAGAAGCTGCTCTTCACCGCCGAAGCGGGCAATCACGGAGCTGTCCTGCAGGCCGACCCCGACCTCGGCGGCAAAGTCCAGGACATCGCCGGCGCCCTCGGTCGCGGTGGCTTCGAGGGCATCCAGGTCGACCCGGCCGGCAACCTGTGGGTCGTCGAGGACGCGGGCGGCAGCTCCCCTGCGGGCAGCACGGCGAAGAACCCCAACAGCTTCGTCTACCGGTTCGTCCCGAACGACAAAAAGGACCTCACCAAGGGCGGCAAGCTGCAGGCGCTGCAGGTGATCTCCAACCGGACGCACCAGCCGATCGTCTACACCGCCATCGACGCGGCGCACCCGAACGGCGGCGTCTTCACCGACGACACCAAGGACCTGCACACTTACGGCACGTCGTTCAACACGCAGTGGGTGACGGTGCACGACACCGCCACTGACGCGAGCGGGCAGCCTTTCGACGCCAACGCGCTGGCCAAGACCGCCCAGGCGACCCCGTTCAAGCGGCCGGAGAACGGCGTGTTCCGGCCTGGCACGGGCTTCAAGGAGTTCTTCTTCACCGAGACCGGCGACACCAACACCACCAGCAACGCCAACGGCGCGTACGGCGGCTGGGGCGGTGTCTTCAAGCTCGCTCAGAAGAACCCCGCGGATACCAAGGGCACGCTGTCGGTCTTCTTCAACGGCGACCAGGCGCACACAGGCCTCGACAACATCACCTTCGTCGACCGCGACCACTTCGCCACGGTGGAGGATGCCGGGGACACGGTGCACAGCCAGCGCAACGCCCTCGACTCGGGCTACCTGCTGGACCTGAAGGCGAACTACGCCCACGGCACGGCGCCGGTCCGGTTCCTGGCAGAGGGCCGTGATGTGTCGGCCACCATCGACTCGCAGTGGTCGGCGTTGGGCAACGGGTTCCAGAACGACGGTGACAACGAGATCACGGGCATCCACGTATCCGACGGAGACCCCAGCGTCGGTGGACTGTTCGGAACCAAGGCACCCCAGCTGTTCAGCAACGGCTGGCGGCTCTTCTGGAACCAGCAGCACGGCGACAACTACGCCTGGGAGATCACCCAGCGCTGAGTTCAGTGGCAGGATCGCGGCCGTCACCCTTTAGGTGGCGGCCGTTGCCATGCTGCCGCGCATATGGGTTTCGACGGTGGGTTCGGCCAGCGACCGCCCAGACCCACGCCAGATT
Organism: Streptosporangiaceae bacterium; assembly: GCA_025964695.1. Taxonomy (GTDB): domain Bacteria; phylum Actinomycetota; class Actinomycetes; order Streptosporangiales; family Streptosporangiaceae; genus Actinomadura_E. The sequence goes on from JAOPYK010000169.1 coordinate 21,930, forward strand.
CAGCGGAACAGGGTTCGCAGGTGGTCGAGGGGCACTCCCCGGCTCGCCCCACTAGATCATCCTAGGTACCGACGCGGAGCCGACCCTCCTCAGCGTCGTAGTACCGGACGAACCTGGTCAGCGCCGCTTGGCTCGCCTCGGGACCGTCGTCGGCGAACGCGCGGCTGCGGGCGAACATCTGCAGTGGCTCGTGGTAGCAGTACCGGTCCAGGCCGCCGGGCTCCAACAGGTGCGCGTCCATGAGGGACTCCAGCAGCGCCGCGGTGTCGCCGAGCGGCAGGTCCAACACGGCCGAAGCGGCGGCGAGCGAGATGTCCGGCCCGTCCGCCACCGAGAGCAGCCGGAACGCCCGCGCCTGCGCGGGTGACAGCTGCTCCATCGCCGACGCGTACGGCCGCTCGATGGCCGCGCACTCCGGCGGGAGCACCGGCGAGCCAGGGTCTGGCCTGCCCAGCCGCTGCTTCGCCTCTGCAATGCTCCAACCCGGCCGTGAGGCGATCCGCGCGCCGAGTGCCTGCAGCACCTGCGGCAGGCCGGCAGCGCGCCGGACCAGCTCGCGGATGTCCGCCAGTTCCGGGCGCACCCGGTCGACGCCGATGAGCCGTTCCAGCAGCGCGACGGAATCGTCCTCGCCCAGCCCGCCCAGCTTCAGCCAGTGCGCGTACGCCAGGCCGTACAGCCGCTGCCGCGCGGTGATCACGACCGCGGACCCGCCGACGCCGGGCAGCAGCGGCCGCACCTGCTCGGCGTCGCGGGCATCGTCCAGCACGACCAGCAGTCGGCGACCGGTGGTCAGCGTCCGCCACAACGCCACTCGCTCGCTGAACGACTCGGGCAGCCCGGTGTCCGGCACGCCGATGCCACGCAACAGCTCAGCCAGCGGCTCGCCGGCCGCGCCGAGGTCGACGAACAGCTGGCCGTCGGGGAAGTTCGCAGCGACCGCGTGCCCGACGTGCACGGCGAGAGTGGTCTTGCCGACGCCGGCGAGCCCCTCGACACCGACCACCGGCACGCTCGCGCCGGATGGGGCCAGGGCGTCGGCCATGCGGGACCGCGGCTCGTCGCGGCCGACGAAGTCCGGCACGTCCGGCGGCAGCTGCGTGGGGTTGTGCGACGAAGTCGCTGCCTGCGTTGGTGCGGGGGGGCCGGCCAGCGCCGGGTCGGACGCGAGGATCCGCCGCTGCATCTCCCGCAGGTCCGGGCCGGGGTACAGGCCCAGTTCGTCGGCGAGCAGCCGCTGTACCTGCCCGAACACGGCGAGCGCGTCGGCCTGCCGGCCGGACCGGTAGAGCGCGAGCATCAACAGCTCACGCGGCCGTTCCCGCAGCGGCTGCTCGGCGATGACCTCCGCGAGCTCAGCGGCCGCCTCGACGTGCCGACCCGACTCGATGTCGGCCGCCGCCAGGTCCTCGATCGCCGTGAGCCGCAGCTGCTCGAGCCGGGTGCGTTCGAATTCGGCGTAGTCACCGTTGACGCCGGCGAGCGGCGTGCCGTGCCACAGGCTGAGCGCGGTGCGCAGCGCGGTCGCCGCCGCGGGCGCGTCACCGGCGCGGCGGGCCTCTCTGGCGGCGCCGAGCTGCCGCTGGAACTCGGTGAGGTCGAGGCCCTCGGCCCGCAGCGCGTAGCCGCCGCCGACCGACTCGATCACCGCGGCCGGGTGGCCTGGGTCGAGCACGCGGCGCAGCCGGGACACGTACGAGCGGACCACGCCGACCGCGGCACGCGGCGCGACGCCACCCCAGATCGCTGCGATCAGCTGGTCGGGCGAGGCGGGCGTGCCGGCCTGAAGCAACAGGATCGCGAGAGTCGCCCGCTGCTGTGGGGAGCCCAGCTCGATCTCGGCGTCACCGCGCCAGGCACGCACCGGACCGAGCACCTCGAACCGCAGCCATTCGCCCACCAGGAACTCACCTCCGGAACCGACCGCATACTCAAGCCGCTCAACGGCCGGCGGACGGCCGGTATTCCGGGTCAGCCCGCATCGAGGAGATCCTCGAATGGCGTCGGCTCGAAGGGGTCGCGGCGGGCCGGCGCGTCCCGCCGGTGGATCTCCCGAGCGAACTCAGCCGCTGCCCGATCGACCCGGCGGGCCAGGACGTCCGGGGCGGCCGCGCCACCCCAATCCTCGGGCGCCGCGAACACCGACGTCGGCACGACCACAGCCCGCAGGTAGGTGAACAGCGGCCGCATCCCGTTCTCCAGCACCAGCGAGTGCCTTGCGGTGCCGCCCGTCGCGCCGATCAGCACCGGCTTGTCCACCAGCGCGTTGTCGTCCAGCATGTCGAGGACGTCGAAGAACGCCTTGAACAGCCCGCTGTAGGAGGCGGCGAACGTGGGCGTCACCGCGATCAGCCCGTCGGCTCCGATCACCACCTCGAGCGCGCCCCGGAGCTCCGGGGCCGGGTAGCCGCTGACCAGGTTGTTGACCAGGTCGTGTGCGTGGTCGCGGACCTCGACCACGCGCACCTCGGCCTCGTCGCCCAACTCTGGCAGCTCCCGCTCGGCCGCCGCGGCCAGCCGGTCGGCGAGCAGCCGGCTCGATGACGGGCGGCCGAGCCCGGCGGACACCACGGCGATGGTGCGCTTCATCAGACTGTTGCCTCCTTCAGTGACTCGTGCGTCGGCGCGTCCGGAATGTGCGCCGGTCGCAGCGCCGCGAACTCCCTACGGAGCACGGGGACGACTTCTTCGCCGAGGAAGTCGATCTGCTCCAGTACCGCCTTGTGCGGCAGACCCATGCCGTCCACGTTGAACAGCTGGCGCTGGTAGTCGCCGAAGTACTCCCGGAACTGCAGCGTCCGGTCGATGACCTCCTGCGGGCTACCTACCAACAGCGGCGTCTGCCGCATGGTCTCCTCGAGCGATGGCCCGTTGCCATAGGCCGGGGAGTTGTCGAAGAACGGGCGGAACTCGGCGATCGCGTCCTGCGAGTTGCGCCGTATGTACACCTGCCCGCCGAGTCCGACGATCGCCTGGTCGGCCGGTCCGTGCCCGTAGCGCTCGAACCGGGTGCGGTACAGGTCGATCAACCGCCGGGTGTGCTCCTTCGGCCAGAAGATGTTGTTGTGGAAGAACCCGTCGCCGTAGTACGCGGCCTGCTCTGCGATCTCCGGACTGCGGATCGAGCCGTGCCACACGAACGGAGGCACACCGTCGAGCGGGCGCGGGGTCGAGGTGAACGACTGCAGCGGCGTACGGAACTTGCCCTGCCAGTCGACCACGTCCTCGCGCCACAGCCGACGCAGCAGCGCGTAGTTCTCCACCGCGAGCGCGATCCCGTCGCGAATGTCCTTGCCGAACCACGGATACACCGGGCCGGTGT
>JAOPYK010000194.1 GCA_025964695.1 Streptosporangiaceae bacterium
CCAGCACGGGCCGTCAGACCGCGTACGTCTCGAACTCGGAGACCTGACCCGCGGGCCAGCCGGTGTTGCCGGTGAAGTTGAGGCGCACGTAGCGGGTGGACGTCGGGGAGAAGGTGATCGTCACTGTGTTGCCGGACGCCGGGTCGAACGTGTGGCCCGCCGAACCGGCGATCGTGGACAACGTCGAGGCGCTGGAGCCGCCCAGCACCGAAAACGTCTGTGTGCGGGCTCCCCATGACGACGGCAGCTTCAGGACGATTCGGCTGACGGTCACCGCCGACCCGAGGTCCACTTGCAGCCACTGCGGGAACGCATTGTTGGCACTCTCCCAGTAGCTGCCCGCGTCACCGTCCACCGCGTTCGACGAGCCGTAGTTCTGCGTGTGACCGCTCTCCGACGTCGCCTTCCCTCGGGCCAGGTTGGTGGGGGCGCCGCCGGAGGCGACGGGCGGCGTCGGTCGGGTGGCCGTGAGCTGGATCTGGCCCTTCAGCATGCTGCCGCCGTCGGCGGTGATCCGCAGGTAGTAGTCCGAGGAGCAGACGGTGCCGTCCTCGTCCAGCGCCAGGAAACCGGAGCCGGCCGGGACCATGCCGGCGTTTTCGGCGGTCCTGGCGATCTGGTTGCCCTCGTTGTACTCGTCGAACATTGAGATGTAGATGCCCTGCGCGCCCACCCGCACCATGTTGTAGAACTGGCGCCACATGAAGTCTCCGTGAGTACGCTGGCGGGCCGACACGTCGCCGGGCAGCACGCAGGGCTGGTAGTCGATGCCGTGCGCGTTGCAGTCGGCCTGGTCGGGCGCGTTGAGGTTGGTGTAGAAGCGATCGGAGTCGGCGGCCGTGCCGATCCGGCCCACCATCCACGGCGAGATCATGTTGAAGGCGTGGTAGACGTCGAGGTAACCGGCCCTGGAGTCGCTGGTCCCGGTCCGCCAGTAGGTCGGCACCCCGCCCATGACGTAGCAGCCCTGGCTCTTGAACCAGTTGACCACATCGAGGCAGGCGGACGCGCTCCACGGGTGGTTGTCATCGTTGAAGCCGAAGCCCCAGATGCCCACGACCGGCTTGCCGTTCTGCCGGGCGTACGCGGAGGACGATGTCAGTGCCGACATCTTGCTCGTCCAGTCGGTCTTGATCTCCTGTTGCATGTTCGTCCAGCCGCTGACGTCGTACATGATGTAGAACTTGCGGCCGTACGCCTCGGTCGAGCTGCGCACCCTTCCGGCCATCGCGTCACGGGTGGGGCCTTCACCGCCGGTCGGGTTGAACCGCTGCAGCGCTGCGGTGTCACAGCCGTTCTCCCGCATCCAGCGGAAGTGCGTGTCGACCGTCTGCTGGTCGTAGGACGAGAAGAGCGTCGCCGGCCGGCCGTTGCCGAGATTCGCGAAGGCGGTCTGGTAGGAGTGGGCGTACTCCCGCATGTCCGGCCAGGTCTTTATGGCGTTGTTGCTCGGCGAGGGCGACTGCGACCAGTTCTGGGCCCAGTGCCACCAACCGTTGATCGGGGCGCCGTCTCCGGCGCAGGCGAACCAGCCCTGGTACCCGACCGTGATCTTGCCGACCACGTCTCCGACCGGGCTCGCCGCGCTCGCCGCGCTCGTGAGCCCAGACACCAGTTCCGACGTCGACACCGCGGCGAGCGCGGTGCCCGCCGCCATGGAAGTCATGAATTTCCGGCGCGAGACCGCCATGTGCACTCCTTTTCTCCGGAGCCGCTGGGCGTCGTGCCACACCGCGGCAGATGCCGGTCGGACGGCGCGGCGGGTGTCATGCGGGCCGCTCGGCTCATGGTGACAGCCAGAAAAAGTCTGCGCAAGAGATAGAAGGAATCGCGAAATTAGAAGACAGATATCAGCAAGAAAACGTGCGGCCGAGTTTTCGCTCCCGGTCGGCAACTTCGGGCTGATCCTGGCGCATGAAGTGGATCTGCCGGACAGCTGACCAGTTACCGGAGATCAATCCTGTACGCAAGACCGCCCGGGTCCGGCCATCAGCGCCGTAATGTCATACACCACGGTCGCCGCGGCCAGAGAGGTCACCTCCGCGTGGTCGTAGGCGGGACTCACTTCGACGACGTCGGCGGCGACCATCGACTCGCCGCTCAGACCGCGTAGCAGGTGCAGCAACTCACGCGAGGTGAACCCGCCCATCTCCGGGGTCCCGGTGCCCGGGGCGAAGGCCGGGTCGAGCACGTCGATGTCGACTGACAGATAGACCGGTGCGTCGCCGACCCGCGTACGAATCCGCTCGAGCACGCCGTCGATCCCGAGGAGGTCGAGGTCGCCCGCTCGGACCACCTGGAAGCCGAAGTCGGCGTCATCGACCAGGTCCTGCCGGCTGTACAGCGGCCCGCGAGTCCCGACATGGATGGAGTGGTCGGAGATGAGCAGGCCTTCCTCGAAGGCCCGGCGGAAGACCGTGCCGTGCGTGTTCGAGGCGCCGAAGTAGGTGTCCCAGGTGTCGAGGTGGGCGTCGAAATGGACGAGGGCGACCGGGCCATGTACGCGGTTCGCGGCGCGCAGCAGCGGCAGTGCGACCGTATGGTCACCGCCGACCGTGATCAGCCGGTGCCGGTCCGATATCAGATCGCCGGCGTGCTGGTCGATCTGGTTCAGCGCCTCGTCGATGGAGAAGGGATTGCAGGGCACGTCCCCCGCGTCGACGACCTGCAGCCGTTGGTAGGGCGTTACGTCGAGGTCGGGGTGGTACGCGGGCCGCAGGTTGCGTGAGGCCTGCCGCACCGCTGCTGGGCCGAACCGGGCACCTGGGCGGAAGGAGGTGCCGCCATCGAACGGCGCGCCGAGAACGGCGATCGCATAGTCCGAAACTTCGTCGATTCGGGGCAGGCGGGCGAACGTCGAGCTACCGGCGAACCGTGGCACCTGCGTGCCCGACACCGGCCCAACGATCCCGGTGGCCGCGCCGTCGCTCTCGCCTGCGTCTGTCACCAGTGTCTCACTTTCATCTGCTTCATCTGCTCGTCCGGGCGAGGGAGCCGGGTGCATCACTCGACGATCGGCTGGGGGAAGGATCGCGCCGCGAGACCGAGAGTGCGCACGTGCTGCGCCACCTCTCCCGCCGTCGCGATCCACACCTCGAGGGACTTCATCATCTCGATGAGCTGTTCCAGCGTGCGAAGCCGGGCAGACCGGCCCGAAAGGAAGGGATGGTTCGTGAGCGAGAAGCAGCCGCCGTCGTCGTACATCGCGTGCAGCTCCAGTGACCACATCTCCAGCACCTTCGCGGGGCTCTCGATGAGTCCTGAGCCGAACACCTCGGGAAGGTAGGCGTACTGTTCCCAATCGTCCAAGGCCCAGTGCACCGGGATCTCGACCAGGGAACGCGCACCGGGGCGGTCGTGCTCCGCCAGGAGGTACGGCACGTCGCTGTCCATGAGGCTGCTGTCGTATTCGAAGCCGCGGTCGAGGAGCAGGCCCGCGGTGGCGTAGGTGGTCTCCCACATAGGCGCCCGGTAGCCCGTGGGCCGCAGCCCGGTCACCCGCTCCAGCGCCTCCAACCCGCGGTCCAGCATCGCGGCTTCGGCCTCGGGCGACATGCCGCGTACCGCTTCGTGCAGGTACCCGTGATGGGCGATTTCGTGCCCCGCGCCCGCGATCCGGCGCACGAGTTCCGGATAGCGCTCAGCGCTGTAGCCGGGCACGAAGAACGTCGCCCGCAGCTCATGCCGCTCCAGCAGCCGCAGAATCCTGGGCACTCCGGTGAGAGGTCCGTACGCCTGGTGCGACATGACCGAAAGGCGCGTGGCATTGGAGGGGTCGGCGGTGAGCACGACGGACTCGGCGTCCAGGTCGAAAGAAATAACCGCGGCCGCCGACCTGCCGTAGGGCCAGGTGATCGGATCCGCCGGGCGGGTGGCGTCGGTGTTCTCCGGTTCCGGCACACGTGGTTGCGCCCGTACCGAGGCGGCAGGCGTGGACGGGGCCCTTGCCGGGAGGACGACGGCCGCCGGTGTGCCCGCCCGGTCGGCGTCACGTACGAAGTCGACGGGCCGCGGCTCCTCGCCGGGCCAGTACAGCGTGGTGTCGGCGGCCGGTCCCTCGGCCACGACGCGGCCGTGGGCGACGACGTAACGCGGCCGTACCTGGCGGCGCAGCACGTCGACGCCGTCGGCGGCGGGCAACACCAGGAACGAGGCCGGCCGGCCGACGGCGAGTCCGTAGCGATCGCCCAGGCCCAGCACGGCCGCGGCCCGATCAGTGATCATGCTGTGGCATTCGGCGATCTCCGCCGGCCCGGTGAGCTGGGTGGCCAGCGCTCCCACCAGAGCGACCTGGACGGGGTTGGCGGTCCCCAGCGGCATCCACGGATCCATGATGTCGTCGTGGCCGAACGCCACATTGACACCCGCGGCCAGCATCTCCTTGACCCGGGTGAGGCCCCGGCGCTTGGGGTAATCGTCGAAGCGGCCCTGCAGATGCAGGTTGACCATGGGGTTGCACACGAGATTCACACCTGAGCGGAGCAGCAGCCGTTGCAGCTTGTAGGCGTAGGCGGCGTTGTAGGACCCCATGGCCGTGGTGTGGCTGGCGGTGACGCGGTCCCGCAGGCCGGTGCGCAGCGCCTGGGTGGCGAGCACCTCGACGAACCGTGACTGCTCGTCGTCGATCTCGTCGCAGTGGACGTCGACGCGCAGGCCGTGCTCGGCGGCGAGGCGGACGGCGACCTCCACCGACCGCACGCCGTCCTCGCGGGTGTCCTCGTAGTGCGGGATGGCCCCCACCACGTCGGCGCCGAGCCGCACCGCCTCAGCCAGCAACCGCTCACCGTCGGGGAATGAGCAGATGCCCTCCTGGGGGAACGCCACGATCTGCAGGTCCACCACGTCGCGCACCATCTCGCGTACCTCGAGCAGCGCCCGCAGCGCGACCATCGACGGATCGGTCACGTCGACATGGCTGCGCACATGCAGGACGCCGTTCGCGACGTACCACCGCAGCACCTGCATCACCCGGCCGACCACGTCGTCACGGGTGAGCATCGGCTTACGCTCGGTCCAGCACGCGATGCCCTCCCACAGAGTGCCGCTCTCGTTCCAACGCGGCTCGCCGGCCGTCAGCACCGTGTCGAGGTGCACATGGGGTTCGACGTAGGGCGGCGTGAGCAGCCCGCCGCCGGCATCCAGGACCCTCGCCGCTTCAGGCGCCGGGGCCGTACCCGCGGTGTGGATGGCGGTGATCCGGCCCTCGGCGATGACGATGTCGACGGGGTCGGGGCGGCCTGGCAACCGGCCGTCGCGTACGAGCAGATCCATCAGGCGCCTTGAGCTGGCGTTATGTATCTCCACATGGCTGCACAGAGTAGTTTTTATCCTGTTTGACGGCAACTGACGATTCCCCACGACCCGCGACAATATGTCGCTTCGCCCCATGCCTACAGGCCGGAATCCCGAAAGACGTCGACCGCGAGCGAGGTGGGCAGGCCGCCGTTGATCCCGGTGATGTCCTGCGGGCAGGAGGAGACGACCACGACACAGTCCATCTCCGCCCGGAAGGTGATGCTGTCCCCCGCACTGGAGACGGCGGGCAGCCAGCTGAGGTCGTCGTGCTCGTCGACGGGGATGCGCATGAAGACGTTGATCGGCTGCGGCACGACCGGAGGATCCGCCGTGAAGGCGGCCAATGTCGCTCGGAGGTTTTCTGCGCACGAGGCGTGCCACCCGGCGACGCCGAGCGACGCGTACCGTTCCGGGTCAC
>JAOPYK010000237.1 GCA_025964695.1 Streptosporangiaceae bacterium
ACCAGCCCGGCCGCGGCGTGCGCGGCGACCGCGGGGACCGCCGCCCCAGCCCCGGCGGCCGCGCCCATCACCCAGCGGGGCGGATGCGCCGCCAGGAACACCGCGGCCAGGGCCAGGATGACGATCAGGCCGGGGACGATGAAGCACACCCCGCCGATGAGGGCACCGCGTGGGCCGCGCAGCCGCCAGGCGCACAAGATAGCCAACTGGGTGGAGGCCGGTCCGGGCAGCAGGTTGGTGGCGGCGATCCCGTCCTCGAACTCGGCCTCGGTCAGCCAGCGGCGCTCCTGCACGCACAGTTTCCGCAGCAGCGCGATGTGGGTGGGTGGGCCGCCGAAGCCGATGCACCCGATCCGGCCCCATTCCCGCGCGATCGCGGCCAGGGTGGGCCGGGGCCGGGTGTGGTCTGCCTGGTTCACGGGGCGTTGCCGGGCCTCGGGTTGGCGGGTTGGAAGAGTTCGATGGGGTTGCCGGCGGGGTCATCGAGCAGGATCTGGGAGCCGCCGGGACCGGTGATGATGTCGTTGCGGAACTTCAGCCCTGCCAGGCGTAGCCGCTGCACCTCGGCTTCGATGTCACCGGTGATCAGGTGGATGCGGTTCCATCCGCCGGGTTCAGGCCGCCTCCCGTCGGGCATCGGGCGTCCGGCGGAGCTGGCCGGTCCGCTCAGCAGCAGCCGCAGGTTGCCGCGCGTGACGTCGGCGAATGCCGGAGCGGCGCTGGAACGAAGTGTGAACCCCAGATGGGTGGTGTAGAAGTCGATGGCCGCGTCGACGTCGTCGACGATGTAGCGGACACTGACCAGGTCCTTGGGGGTGGGCGGCATGATTCAGTGCACCTTCTGTCCTTGTGGAGGGGTGTGCTGTCGTGGTGGAGGGGCGTGCTGAATGAGGGCGAGGAGGAAACCCACCCGGGTGGCCACCTCGGCGGCGGTGCGGTGGAAAGCAGGAGATGGATCGCCGTCGCGGTCGGGTTGGGAGGCGGGGTCGGCGATGCTCCAGTGGATGAGCTCGGGGTGGCCGGGGAACTCGGGGCAGACCTCCCGCACCCGATCACACAGGCTGACCACGTAGTCGAAGCGCTGACCGGCGAACAGGCCCAGGTGCTTGGAGGATCGGCCCGCGATGTCGATGCCGTGCTCGCCCATCACGGCCACGGCGCTGGGATGCAGCGGTTTGGGGTGGCTGCCGGCGCTGTATGCCTCGATCGCTCCGCGGCCCAGGTGCTGGGCGAAGGCCTCGGCCATTTGCGAGCGGGCACTGTTGCCCGTGCACAGGAACAACACCCGGGAGGGGGCCGCCGCAGGCTCAGCAGAGCCGCCGGGTGGTGGGGCGAGCCGCAGACCCGGGTGCAGCGACGCGCCGGTCGCCGCGAGAAGCTCACCACACCGGGTCAGGTCGATGCTGTAGTAGGCGTCCCTGCCGTCAGCCGAACTGCGGCGCATCGACACCAGCCCACCCGCCCGCAGCTTGGCCAGATGGTAGGAGACCAGGCTCTGCGGCTGGCCCAGCAGAGCTGTCAGCTCATGCACCTGCCGGTCACTGCGCGAGAGCTCACGCAGCAACTGCCACCGCAGCGCATGGCCGGCAAGCCGCAAGAACTCCGGCGGCGGCAGCTGACCAGCGGCACGTTTTCCCACGTCGACGAATTTACATCAAAATAGATTGATGAATCTAGCCCTCAAGGTTATCTGCCTGGTGAGCAGAAGAGGGGCACGCCCAACCGGCTCACCACGAGCCGCGCGGCGGAAACCGCAGTGGGCGAGGCCCTGCGTGGAGCGCCGACCGTCCTGGGCGCAACCTCATCTTGTGAGTTATGAGTTGCGGGAGGTCCGCATGACCGTCCGGATCCGTTCTCATCTGCGCCGTGCCGCTACCGCCGTGACCGTCACGGCCGCCCTCACGATCGGCTCGGCGTCCGCGCGGGCCCCCGGCATCGACTGGAACGCGGTAGGCCAAGCCATGGGCACCACCCTGAAAACCGAACCCGGCGATGTGCACACCGCCGGGTTCCTGCGCACCGACCTGCACGTGGTCAACGCCGGGGTGACCGAGAACCCCGGCATGGAACTCGGGGCCGAGGCGATGTTCCACCCCAGCGCGCCCGGCACCGTCGTCGTGATCGGCGAGGCCACCCTCACCGCGCAGGAGACGAACAAGGTGGCCGCCCGCCTGGACCAGGGCAACGTAGAGGTCACCGCGATTCACAAGCACCTGCAGGACGAATCCCCTCGCCTGTGGTGGCTGCACTACGCCGCCTACGGCGACCCCGTGGCGATCGCCCGTACCCTGCACGCAGCCCTGGCCCTCACCGGCATCCCCCTGCACCCGGCCGCCGAAAAAGAACCAGAGATCGCGCTGAACACCGCCGCACTGGACCGCATCATCGGCACCCAGGGCACCAACGAGCACGGCGTCTACCAGTTCCACGTCCCGCTCGCCGAGAAGATCACCGACACCCGGGCCCACCTGACGCTGCCCTACCTGATGGAGGCCTCCACCCTGCTGATGTTCCAGCCGCTCGGAGGCGCACAGGCGGCCATCAACGGGGACTTCGCCATGACCGCTGACCAGATCAACCCGGTGATCAAGGCCCTGCAGTCCCACGGCATCGCCGTCATCGAACTGCACAACCACATGATCAACGAGCAACCCCGCTTGTTCTACATGCATTTTTGGGCAACGGCAGACGCCACCACCCTCGCCCACGGGCTGCGCGCCGGCCTCGACCAGACCCGCATACCCCGTTAACGCGGCCGCCGGACCAGGTCGTCCAGGTACGGCACATGGATGCCACCGGTGGTGGCGTGGGTAGGGTGCGTGGTGTCCACGTCCTTCCTCACAGGGACAGGTGGATAAGCGGGTCAGGCGGAGGGCCGGGTGTCTTGCGGATCACCGGCCCTCCGCCGCCGTCAGGTGTGCTGGTCGGGCGGCTGTTACCCGTCACCCGCTCCTCACCACAACAACTGGCCGCGTTGCTCGGCCCGGCCTTCACCGTCACCCGCACCCACACGCACACGCACACCAGCCCCGCCGGGACCCACCAACCGTTCACATGGATCACCGCACGCAGCACACCCGCAGCCGCGTCGTGACAAAGCCCGCCAGACAACAGACGGCTTCCTTGATCTATTGCGTGAATGTTTGAATTTCTGCGACACCGACTGATGCCCGAGGCGGAGCAGATCCGGCGGAGTAGAACACCGACTCTGTCCACCCGGTTCTTACGGGCGTATTGCTTGATGGCGGCTTTCAGGACTGGTCACCGTTCTGAGCTGAAGCGCTGACGGGGCGGAGACCGACAGCCGGGCCGCTGCGGGTCCGCTTTCAGCGCCGCCAAGCCGGCTCTGACTGCTGCTCGTAGTGCTCGAACGCCGTCGCCAGCCCCCGACAGACCTCGGCGGTGGTCTCGAACAGCGCCTGCGCCTTGGGCTCGCTGACCTTCCCCACGTCCTGGCGGGCATGTTCGGCCACACCGGTCAGCATGTCGTGCAACTTGATCGTGTGATGACGCGGGTCGTCTTCGGAGTACTGCATCCGGTCCGTCATGACAACGTCCCTCCCTGGTCAACGCATCGACCGTCTCCCCGTACCCCGATAGCGCCCACCGATGCCGGCCGTTCCTTCAACATCGCCTTTAACGGGTCATCTTGAGCAGCGAGGACGCCCCCGTGTCCGCGACTGCTCCCGCCTGGAGCCTTCGGCATCCGCAGATGACCGCGCAGGGAGAAGCAAAAAGCGTCGTGTAGCCGTCCCGTCCTTCACCACGCCACCTGCCTTATCGGATCACCTGCCAGGGGCGCATCATCTCGTTGTCCTCCGGCCTACCCATCCCATGGCGGACAGTAGGCCGGAGGGCCGTTTCGCGAAGTCCCACGGTTGGTCCACCTGGTTGGCCCCGAGCCTGCGCGGGCCGGGTGACGGAGGGTGAGGAGTGTGTCGCTTGCCGGGATGTGTCTTGGCTGAGCACAGCAGCGTATGGCGGCGGTCTCCAGCGCGGTAGCCGCCCCGCGCAGGGGCGTGACTCCATAGGAGCCTTAGATCACGCGTACCCGCGTCCGGCGGTGGTGGAGCAGGCAGGCGAGGCCCGGTGCGATGACCTGTCGGGGGACGAGCATCAGGAAGCCCGGGTGGGAGGCTCGGGCCGCCTTGTTGTTCGTCTCGTTCGTCACATCCGAAGACTTGCGCCGAAGGTTCCCGGGAACCCAAGGGTTGAGGCCGGACGGTGGGGTCGTCTGGGTGGTTATGCACCTTGGGTTCGTCGGAACCCGGGACCGCGTACGGCCAGCCGGGTCCGCAGCGTCGGGCAGCGCACAGGATGCAGCCACGGCGGCCGTGTCGGGCTGGCGGGGGCCTATGCGCCTGAGCTGGTGCACGCAGCCGACCCCCCGCGTGAGCAGGCAGTCTCCGGTCAGGGCAAACCTCGGCGGCGGACCGAGGCGTCCTGAGCCGGGCCCGGCACGCACCTCCTCGTCTTCACCGCCACTACAAAAACCTCAGCGGAGAGGGAGAAGCTTCACCGATCCCGAGACTTCCTCAAGCGCCAGGCCGACGTGCCGTACCCGAAGAACGCCCCGATCCTGGGGCTGGACAACCTGAAGAGGCATACGGGAACTCAGAGGTTATTTCTTACTAGGTTCTAGAACCAACGCTTATGACGCCAGGAGCGCCACGGGCCCGGCCGCTTCCGGCGGCCGGGCCCGTGGCGTGCGAGGGCGAGGGCAGGGGTCAGGGGGCGTTGTTGAGTAGGTTAAGGCTCGCGGCCGCCTGGCCGGAGCGCAGCGGCAGGTAGATCTGTTGTGCGCCGACGACCTGCTGGCCCTGCTTGCTGAGGATGAAGCGGGTCAGCTCTTCCAGGACCGGGTCCAGTTGCTTCTTGGGGTCTTTGTTGACGTTGAGGTAAGTGAGGCGGCTGAGCGGGTAGGCGGCCGAGGCGACGTTTTCGTAGGTGGGGGCGTAGGCGGGGTCGGTGGTGTGCTCGCTGAGCGAGATGACCTTGACCGCCTGGTCGACGTAGGCCATGCCGGTGTAACCGATGGCGTAGGGGTCGTCCGCGACGTCCTTGGCGATGTTGAAGACGGTCTTCTCCCAGTGCACGGCCGGGTCGGCCGGGGTGGAACCATTGGCTGCCCCGGGGCGCCATTCGCCCCGCTTGCCGTTGTAGTTGAGCACCCGCTGGCGGACGAACTCCTCGAATCCGTTCCACGGCTGGAGACCGACGATGTGGATCGGCTTGTTGGCCCATTCACCCGTCGCGCCGAGCTGTCCCCAGGTGGTGGCGGCCGTGCCGCCGCGGTTGCGGGTGGTGGACAGGACCGCGTCGAGCTGGTCGAAGGAGAGTTTCTGGATCGGGTTGGCCTTGTTGACGACGAATCCGACGGAGTCCAGGAAGCCGTAGTGCCGGTAGCTGCCGCCGGAAATGGGGATGCTGAGCGGGTCGTAGCCAAAGGCGTCGTGGAAGCCGCTGATGTCGGTCGGCTTCAGTTCACGGGAGACGAAGACGCAGTCGAGGTTGCCCTTGATCAGTTCCAGGGCGCCGAGGCTGCCGGCGTAGGGGGGGTTCACTGAGATGTGGACCTTGGGGTACTCGTTCTCGAACGCGCTGATCCACTTCTTGGAGAGGTCGGCGAGTACGTCGGAGGCTCCGCAGTTGTAGTCGCCGCGCAGGGAGTTCTTCGGCCTGGCGTGGTAATTCGTGAGCCCGGGGTCGAGTGTCGGCTGGAGGGACTCCGGGGCGGGGAGGGGACGGCCGTGTGCCTGGTTGTACGCGCTCTGCTGGTCGGTCTGCGGGGTCACCTTGTCCTGCGGTGCGATGGCCCACACGGTCAGATCGCTGGCGGTGTTGTTGCTGCTGGCCAGGCCGGTGAGGGTCCCGGCCACCGCAAATGCGGCGGTGAGGGCCAGCGTGGTCACTGCACGAACTCTACGTTTCATTATGGGGCTCCCAGATGATGGGTCTATACGGCACAAGACGCGAAAGGCGCCTCTCCCGGCCGCTGTCCGCACCCGTGCTGGGTTGCCGACCGGGACGCTAGGTCTGCCGAATCATGCAGTGTGGTGGACTTTCCGCGACCAGTGGGTCCGACTACGGCACAGAACTTCCTGGTTTAACCTGAAGGTCAAGGTCCTTCAGCGCCGTGTAGATGGAACCGCTCGGCGTGGTGAACCGCTTTGTCATGGATCGCAGATCACTTACCGGCACCCTGGGCCGATCGGGCGATCGGCGCTCCTGTGGCTGCATCATTAATCCCTCCCCTGGTAGACCGCCAGAACGCCCAATGGGTGGGCGCGGCGTGCCGGTTGGGAGAACAATAAAGCGCTGGAAACATTGGCGAAACAATTGCGCATAATTCTGCTGCTATTTCGCATTTTGGTGACTTTTGTGTGTTTTGCTCACCAGTCTGCGTACCGGCATCCCGGAAGTGGCCCGCTTCCAACCCGACTCGACATAGCCGCCGACCAGCCGAAACACCCGAAAAGGAAGGAGGAAACACCCGGCCTGGCCGGGCTGCGACCGGTGGAACCGCACGCCACCCGCGACGTCACGCGGACCTCAACCACGCACCGGCCCGAACACCCCGCCACCGAAACGGACAACGATATCGATACGGAACTAAATGGTCGCAATGCCCCGAACGGGCCTAGACACCTAGAGTCCCTAGTGTTCGCCTCATGCCCCCGGCCCCGGGACTTGGTGAAGGCGAGGTCGATGGTCCGGCTCTGCTGACGAGCAGCATCTTCAGTGACGTCGGAGTCGGAGCCGAATCGGTCGTGCATGTGGCCGGAGAAGGATGCCGGAGACGCGCGAACATATTCGATATTCTCGAAATAATGACGGTGCCTTCTGTGGGGATTTCAGGCTCCTGCCCTCAGTGCTCTTGTCGAAGATTTACTGTGGTGGTCGCGCATCAATTCCCTGATTCGTTATCTGTCGGTGTGCGGGGCTATCGCGGGTAGTTCCACGGTGATGCGGATCCCGCCGGCAGAGCGGGGGGTGAGGGTGAGTGTTCCGTCGTGTGCCTGGGTGATGGTTTTGACGATTGCCAGGCCGAGGCCGACGCCTGCGTGGTCGGT
>JAOPYK010000300.1 GCA_025964695.1 Streptosporangiaceae bacterium
GTCCTGCTTCCTACGTGCCTTCCTACGTGCCGTGATCAGGCTGGGCGCGGTGGCCCGGCCAGCGCGGTGATGTGGGCGGGGACGGCGATGCCTGGAGGCAGCGCCGGGTCGGGTTCGGGCGCCGCCCGGCCGGTGATCATGGGAACGACTCCCGCCCACAGACCCAGCTCGCCGTCCGGGCCGTCGCCGTCCTCAGGCGGACCAGAGGCGATCTTGACTGAGGCCTCGTCCAGTGGCAGGGCCAGCAGGATCGTCGCCGCCAGTTCCTTCCTGCTGGGCCGTCGCACGTAGTCCCACTGGCCGGGGGCGCAGTGTTCGGTGACGATCCGCAGCCCCTCGAGCTTGTCGTTCCCGGCGAGTGCCCTCGGGCGGCCGTAGATCATCGCGCTGCGGTAGTTGACGCCATGCTCGAACACCGACCGGGCCAGCACCAGCCCGTCGACATGGGTGACCGTGACGCAGACCTGTGGCATGTCCTGCTCAGGGTTCCCGGCCGGATCCCCCGCCGCACCGGACAGGCTCCGGCTCGCCACCGATCCGTGGAAGTAGAGGGTCGCCGCGTCGAACCCGTACACCGTGGGGACCACCATCGGAACGCCGTCGACGACCACGCCCAGATGGCAGACGAACCCGGCGCGGAGCACCGCGAAGAGTTCCGCGCGGTCGGTACGCCCGTTCTCGCGCAGCCGCCGATGCCGGGTTCGCTCCGTACTCGACAGGGGCGTGCTTGACGGCGGTGCGCTGGGCAGGCGTGTGCTCGGCAGGCGTGTGCCTGACAGGGGTGTGCTCGACACGGGCGCGCTCGGCGGAGGTGTGCTGGACGGGGAGGTGCCGGACACGGGCGGCCTTCCTTTCGGCCTTCCTTCGGCCTTCCTTCGGGCTTTCTTTCCGTGATCATGCAATCGGCGAGCGGCCGATTGCATGATCAAACGACGGAGGGGGTCACAGGCGGGGGCCGGCCTCAGTGAGGACGCCGCGCAGTATCTGTTCGATTTCGTCGAAGTCCTCGACCGCCTCTGAACCGCCCGTGGTGAAGAAGACCCGGTTGAGGTCACCCGGCGCGAGCGTGGCCAGCCGCTCGGCCGGCTCGATCGCGTTCGGGTGGGCATAGGACCAGAGCGGGAAGTACGCCGGCTCCGACGCCTGGCGGGCCGCGGCCTGCGCCAGTTCCGCGCGGCCGTGCCCGACCTGGGAGACGAACAGTCCCCACAGCCCGTCGAGATAGCGCTTACCGCGATCGTCGTAGACGTAGGGCCCCTCGCCCCGGACGATGACCGGGACGTCGGTGTCCGACATCCGGGTGAAATGCATCCACAGGTGCCGCCGGGCGGCCGCATGCCGCCGGTCGGCCTGGGAAACAGACTGGGAAACAGACGCGGCAACGGAGTCGGCAGCAGACCCGGAAACGGACCCGGAAAGAGACTTGGCAACGGAGTCGGAAGCAGCGGTGAAAGCGGACTCAGAAGCAGGACTCAACGGGTCCCCCAGGAGTAGGTCTGCTTGCGCAGTTTGAGATAGACGAAGCTCTCGGTGCTGGTCACGGTGGGCACCGAGCGGATCCGGTTGAGCATCTCGAGCATCTGGTCGTCGCTCTCGCAGACCAGCTCAACGAGGATGTCGAACGACCCGGCGGTGATGACGACATAGTCGATCTCGTCCATGTCGGCGAGGTGGTCGGCCACCTTCTCCAGGTCGCCCTCACACTTGATGGCGATCATCGCCTGCCGGGAGAAGCCCAGCATGAGGGGGTCGGTGACGCCGACGATCTGCATGATGCCGGTCTCGAGCAGGCGCTGCACCCGCTGGCGTACCGCCGCCTCGGAGAGCCCGACCGCCTTGCCGATGGCCGCGTACGACCGGCGGCCATCCTGCTGCAACTGCTCGATGATCTGCTTGGAGATGCCATCGATGCCGCTGCCGTTCGGATGACGACTTGCTCCTGCGCGATGTCGCTGCATGGAACCGGGGGGATCCTCGCTCATCTTTGCCTCCTCGCTGCGACATCGTGTCAGCTCTGGGGGCTATGTCAAGGGATTCCGTTGTGAAACGCGATCGTAACAACGGAATCACTTGTCATCAGGGGTTATGCTCTGCCAAGGTCAGTGCGACATAGGACACATTCCGGCATCGGAGGTCGAGGGTGACCAGCGAGACCAGGGCGAAACTGCGCAACTTCGTCGGTGGAGAATACGTCGACGCGAAGAGTGGCCGTACCTCCCAGGTGATCGATCCCAGCACCGGGGATGTCTACGCCGAGGCGCCGGTATCCGGCACCGAGGACGTCGACTCGGCGTTCCGCGCGGCGCAGGACGCATTTCCGGGCTGGCGGGACCTCACGCCCAAGGACCGGAGCCTCGCTCTGCTCAAGCTCGCCGACGCGATCGAGGCCCGTGCTGAGGAGATCGTCGCGGTCGAGAGCCGTAACACCGGCAAGCCCCTCCAGCTGACGGCGGACGAAGAGGTCCCCCCGATGGTGGACAACATCCGCTTCTTCGCCGGCGCCGCGCGCATCCTCGAGGGCAGGTCTTCGGGCGAGTACATGGCCGACCACACCTCCACGATCCGGCGTGAGCCGATCGGGGTCTGCGGTCAGGTCGCGCCGTGGAACTACCCGATGATGATGGCGGTCTGGAAGTTCGCCCCGGCGCTGGCCGCGGGCAACACCGTGGTCCTCAAGCCCTCCGACACCACCCCGGCCTCGACTCTGCTGCTGGCGGAGATCGCCTCGGAGTTCCTGCCGCCCGGCGTCTTCAACGTGATCTGCGGTGACCGGGACACCGGCCGCGCGCTGGTCGAGCACCCGATCCCGCAAATGGTGTCGATCACCGGCAGCGTCCGCGCGGGCATGGAGGTGGCGGCCTCGGCGGCCAGGGACCTGAAGAAGGTCCACCTCGAGCTAGGCGGCAAGGCCCCGGTGGTGGTGTTCGACGACGCCGACATCGAGTCGGCCGTCGAGGGCATCGCAGGCGCCGGCTACTTCAACGCCGGCCAGGACTGCACCGCCGCCACCCGGGTGCTCGTGCACGGCCGGCTGGCCTCCGACTTCACCGCAGCTCTCGCCGAGGCGGCCAAGGCCACCAAGGTGGGCCCGCCGAGCGACCCGGACGCCTATTTCGGCCCGGTGAACAACGCCGGCCAGCTGGCCCGGGTAAAGGGCTTCCTGGACCGTACGCCCTCGCACGCGTCGGTGCTGGCCGGCGGTGAGCAGATCGGGGACCAGGGTTACTTCTACGCCCCGACCGTGGTCAGCGGCCTGAACCAGCAGGACGAAATGGTCCAGGATGAGATCTTTGGCCCGGTCATCACCGTGCAGACGTTCACCGACGAGGATCAGGCCGTCGCCTGGGCCAACGGGGTGAAGTACGGGCTGTCCTCCAGCGTGTGGACCAAGGACCACAAGCGTGCGATGCGGATGACCAAGCGGCTCGACTTCGGCGCCGTCTGGGTCAACACGCACATCCCGTTCGTGTCGGAGATGCCGCACGGCGGCTTCAAGCACTCCGGCTACGGCAAGGACCTGTCCATGTACGGGCTCGAGGACTACACCCGCATCAAGCACGTCATGCACTACATCGGCGACTGACGCCGCTCAGAAATCGAGTCACAGCCCCCCGAAGGACCAGTGGTAATGACGGAAACCCAGGACGCCACCTCGGTGGCGCCGACGGAGACGCTGCCCGCAATCGAGCTCGTCGGTCTCGTGAAGTCCTTCACGTCGCGGGGCGAGGTCGTACAGGCGGTCAGGGGCGTCGACATGAAGATCGCCGAGGGCGAGTTCTTCTCGATGCTCGGGCCGTCCGGTTGCGGCAAGACCACCACGATGCGGATGATCGCCGGCTTCGACGAGCCGACCGCGGGCGAGGTGCATCTGCACGGCAACAACGTCGTCGGCGTACCCCCGAACAAGCGTGACGTGAACATGGTGTTCCAGTCGTACGCCCTGTTCCCGCACATGAGCGTCGCCGAGAACGTCGCGTTCGGGCTCAAGCGCCGGGGGGTGGCCAAGGACGAGGTGACCCGCCGGGTCGGTGAGATGCTCGAAATCGTCGGCCTGACCGGCCGGGAGAAGCGCCGGCCCAAGGAGCTGTCCGGTGGACAGCAGCAGCGCGTCGCGCTGGCCCGCGCCCTGGTCAACAATCCGCGGGCACTGCTGCTCGACGAGCCGCTGGCGGCGCTCGACCTCAAGCTGCGCCAGGCCATGCAGGTGGAGCTGAAGCGCATCCAGCGCGAGGTCGGCATCACGTTCGTGTTCGTCACTCACGACCAGGGTGAGGCGCTGACGATGTCCGACCGGATCGCCGTCATGAACGACGGGCTCGTCGACCAGCTCGGCAGCCCGCGGGAGATCTACGAGCACCCGGCCACCAAGTTCGTGGCCGGGTTCATCGGGACCTCCAACCTGTTCTCGGGCACGGTCTCGAAGGTGGTCGGCTCGGACGCCGTCATCTCCTACGGCCCCGACGAGCGCCTGGTGATCCCGGTCTCCGGCAGGCAGGTGAGCGCCGGCAGCGAGCTGGAGCTGACCGTGCGCCCGGAGAAGATCGAAATCTCCATCGAGTCTCCGCACGGCAATGGCTGTGCGGTCAAGGGGACGGTGACCGAGGTGGTCTACCTCGGCACCGCCACCACCTACAACGTCAAGACCTCGACCGGTGCCGACGTGGTCGTGTTCACGCAGAACGCCACGTCGGCCGATGACATCGCCGTCCGGGGGGACAGCATCTGGCTGTCGTGGGAACCGCGGCACTCCTACGCGATCGGAGCCTGAGAATGAACGACCCAATCGACCCCGCACTCCTCCGTGGCCTGACCCAGAGCCGATACGATCGCCGCGACATCTTCAAGATGTTCGGTGCCTTGGGCGCGGGCGCCGCCCTCGCCGCCTGCGGTGTCAAGGGCAAGAAGGTGGCTCCGGCCAAAGTGTCGGACGTGCAGAAGTACTGGGCGGGCAAGACGAAGGGCGGACACGTCGACTTCGCCAACTGGCCGCTCTACATGGATCCCAAGCATCCGGAGCTGACGAAGTTCACCCAGCAGACCGGGATCACGGTGACCTACAAGGAGGTCATCCAGGACGACCCCTCCTGGTTCGCCAAGATCCAGCCGCAGCTTGCCGCCGGGCAGTCGATCAACTATGACCTGATGGTCGTCACGAACGGCATTGAGTTCACCGAGCTCGTCGAGCTCGGCTACCTGGCCCCGCTGGACCATTCCAAGCTGCCCAACTTCGCCAAGAACGCGGGTGCGCAGTACAAGAGCGAGTCCTTCGACCCCGGGAACGTCTACAGCGTCCCGTGGACGTCCGGCATGACCGGCATCGCCTACAACACCAAGTACGTCACCACCCCGCCGACGAGCATGGCCGACCTGTGGAACCCGAAGTACAAGGGCAAGGTCGGGATGATGTCCAACGCCCAGGAACTCGGCAACTTCGGCATGTTGGCCCTGGGAATCGACCCGGAAAAGGCCACCCCGGACGACTGGGCCAAGGCCGCGGCTAAGCTCAAGTCGCAGCGCGACCAGGGCCTCGTCCGCAAGTACTACGACCAGGACTACATCAAGGCGCTGAGCTCCGGCGACATCTGGATCAGCATGGCCTGGTCGGGTGACATCTTCCAGCAGAACCTCTCCGAGCACACGAACCTGAAGTTCGTCATCCCGCAGGAGGGCGCGACGATCTGGACCGACAACATGATGATCCCGAAGACCGCCGCCCACCCGGTCGACGCCATCACGTTGATGGACTTCTTCTATGACCCCGCGATCGCTGCGAGCCTGACCGAGTACATCAACTACGTGACCGCGGTTCCCGGCGCGCAGCAGGTCATCCAGTCCGCCGCGGACCAGGCGTCCGGCAGTGACAAGAAGACGCTGCAGCAGGTCGCCACCAGCGAGTTGGTGTTCCCCACCCCCGCCGACTACGCCAAGCTCAAGCACTACCGGGCTTTCAAGGACAACCAGGAGAAGCAGCAGTTCCTGTCTCTCATCCAACCCATCACCCAGTCGTGAGCGGTCGTCTACGAGCCCGCCTGGCGCCCTATGGGCTCCTGCTGCCAGGCGGGTTGTGGTTGATGATCTTCTTCGTGGTGCCGCTGGTGGCCATGCTGTCGCTGTCCCTGCAGCAGGGCGACGTCGTCAACGGCTTCTCGATGACCTGGCACTGGCAGAACTTCGGCGACGGCATCACCATGTACCACAACCAGATCATCCGGTCGCTGTGGTACGGCGGGCTGTCGACGGTCCTGCAGATCGTCATCGGGTACCCGGTTGCCTACTGGATCGCCTTCCGCGGCGGGAATCGCAAGTCGTTCTACCTGTTCCTCCTGCTGCTGCCGTTCTTCGTCTCATTCGTGCTGCGAACGATCTCCTGGCAGTTCTTCCTGTCCGACAACGGGCTCTTGCTCGGGCCACTGAAGAACATCGGACTGGTGCCGGAGCACTTCCACGTCCTGGCCACCTCGTACGCCGTGGTCGGCGGGCTCACCTACAACTACCTGCCGTTCATGGTGCTGCCGCTGTACGTGGCGCTGGAGCGGGTGGATCACCGGGTCGTCGAGGCGGCGCACGACCTGTACGCCAACCGGGTGCAGACCTTCCGGAAGGTGGTGTTCCCGCTGACGCTTCCCGGTGTCTTCGCCGGTGTTCTCATCTCGTTCGTGCCGGCCGCGTCGGACTACGTCAACGCGAGCATCCTCGGCGGCACCCAGAACACCATGATCGGGAACATCATCCAGAACGAGTACCTGATCAACCAGACGTACCCCGAGGCCTCGGCCCTGTCCTTCACCTTGATGGCGGTGCTCCTCGTCGGCATCTTCATCTACGCGCGGGCACTCGGCACCGAGGAAGTGCTGGAGGCGGCGGCCCGATGAGCACCCTCACCCAGACCCCGCCCGCCGCCCCGCGGGCGAAGGCACGACGGCGTCGGTGGCCGCTTCAGGGCAGGTTGCTGGCCGTCTACACCTGGCTGGTCATCATCTGGCTCTTCATGCCGATCGGCGTGATGATCCTGTTCGGGTTCAACAATCCCCGCGGTCGCTACAACAACACCTGGCAGGGCTTCACGCTCAAGTGGTACGG
>JAOPYK010000320.1 GCA_025964695.1 Streptosporangiaceae bacterium
ATACCGATGCAGACCCAAGGGGTCACACATATATATCGGTGGATACGGCCCATCAGCCCACCTGTGGCTCCGTGACGTTCCGTCACAAGGCCACATCCTCGGACAGCCAACTCCGGCGACCTGCGGACCGATCCGGACAGCCGGAGCCGTCACGATGAACAGCACCGCGTCATCGTGAACGTGGCAGCCGGATTTCGGCCCGGTCAATCGGGTAGGACCGCGGGCGCGGTTCCGGTGTCGCCACCGACCGTTTCCCGCGATCCCCCCGCCGCACCCGGCGTGCGACTCTCACCGCACCGGGCGCTCCACGTGCCTTGCCCTGTCGTCAGCCGCTTGGTGCGGCCGGCGGTTTCGGGGTCCACGGGGTCGGTATGTTGCTACCTCGGTAGCGGTAGCGGGTCACTTTGACGCTGGAGGCGCCGGTGAACACGACCCCGTTGTGGGCGAACCTCCATCCGACGTCGCAGAAGCGGCGCCGCATCTGTTTTATGCTCAGCCCGGTTTTGCCCGCGTACTTGGCCCTGATCCAGCGCATCAGCCGATGCCACGCATGGTTGTCGACCGCGCTGAAGGTGTCCTTGGACACGCCGTGCCGAAAATGGTTCGCCCACCCCGCCAGGGACATATTCAGGCTCGTAATGAGCTTGTCCAGGTCCTGATGGCGGGTCGACCTGTACGTCTTGGCCGACACCTTATCCTTGATGGACTGGATGGCCCTCTTGGACGGCTTGGTGTAGACGTACCACTTCTGAGTCCCACGTTTCCGCTGGCGGCGGATGTGAAATCCCAGGAAGTCGAACCCCTCGTCGATATGCACCACAGCAGTCTTCTCCGGTGCCGGCCGCAGCCCCAAGGGGGCGAGCACGGCCACCACCTCCTCCCGCAGTTCCTCCGCGTGATGCCGGTCACCCGACACCATGATCACGAAGTCGTCGGCATAGCGGATGATCTTGTAGTTGGCCATGCCGCTTTGACTGCGCTTGCGCCGTTGATAGCTTGTTGACATCTGCTGCCGCCATAGCTGGTCGAAGTGATCGTCCAGCGCCGACAGCGCAATATTCGCCAGCAACGGGGATAGAATTCCGCCTTGTGGGGTGCCGGTGTTCGTGTCTTCCCTGTCGCCGAGTTCGGTCAATACCCCGGACTTCAGGAACGCCTTCACCAGCGCACACACCCGCTTGTCCTTGACCCGTACCCGCAGGCGTTTCATCACTGCCGTATGCGAAATTTCATCGAAACAGGCTTTGATGTCGGCCTCCAGAACCCAATGGTAATTGCTGGGCCTGGATGTGAGAGAGTGGATCTCAGCGATCGCGTCGTGTGCGCGCCGGTTCGGGCGGAACCCATACGAGCACGGTTTGAAGTCCGCCTCGAAAATGGGCTCCAACACCAGTTTCAGGCTGGCCTGGACCACCCGGTCCGCGAGGGTGGGAATACCGAGCTTACGGAGTTTCCCGTTGCTCTTAGGTATCAGCACCCGCCGCACTTCCACCGGCCGGAAGGAACTTGTTTTCAGATCCTCCCGGATTTGGCCCAGCAACCGCAGCACCCCATCCCGAGCCTCGACACCGGCCGCGGTGACCTTATCGATGCCCGGGGTGTTAGCGCCCTTGTTGGTGGACACGCGTTCCCACGCCGCCACCAAGAACGCCGGATCGTAGACGAGGTTGAAGAGGTCGTCGAAACGGCGACCCGTATCTTGGGTCGCCCACAGGTGCAGTTTGGTCTGCATCCTCCGTACCATGACCCCAGCCGTATATGGATCCGGCCAGGACACGGCGCCGATATTCACCGGCGCATCTTCGGACATTACTCTCCCTCCCTGACTGACACGCTGCCGCCCTTCCCCGTGTACGCGGCTCTCCCGCGCTCGGAGTACTACGGCGGCGCTGCCCCATCCGCGCCTTCGGCAGGCGTCGCGCCTATCCCCACCCCAATCCCTCTGGCCGAGGGAGGCGCGGTGAACGCACGCGGATGGTTCCCACGTTCACTGCTGTCCGATCAACGGGTTAGGCACCCGGCTCTACCCCTGCGACATCGCCAACGGTTACGCCGTAGACTTTCACCGTGGCCTCCAGACCCGAGCGGATAAGACCCGATCTGGAGTTCCCCGCCCCTTTGGCAACGGGACAGGTATGCATCGCGAACCAGCCCACATCCACCGGGTTGGAGCTGGCGGAACGTAAAGAGGCGTAACAACACCGGTTTCTCTCGTATACCTTCCCGTTTCGCTCACCGCGCCCGCCCCATCCGGCAGTACCAGGACGACGCGACTTTGTCGAGGCTGCTCCCACCTTCCCCGCCGACCCGCGGATCCGGCTGCCTCCAGCTTTACTCCACCGCTACGACGGCAGAGAAATGGACGGTCTCACACCTCCATTCGGACAACCAGCGCCTCGTGGCGCACCACCCACCGTTCCATGATCGAGTTCATGCGGGGCATCCGGACGCCGCTGAGCACGACCTCAATCCCCGCGTCCCTCAAGACCGCGTCGAACAGCTGGGGGAACTTGCCGTCCCGGTCCCGGACAAGGAACCGCGCCCGGCAGCCTGCGTGTTCAAGGTCCATGACGAGGTTCTTCGCCACCTGCACCACCCAGGACGCCGTCGGGTGCGCGGTCGCGCCCAGGATCCGGATCCGGCCGTTGGCGTGTTCGATCACCACAAACACGTGCACCCCGGACAAGGTGACCGTTTCTAAGAAG